>NZ_CAIWTY010000111.1 GCF_903915725.1 uncultured Rhodopila sp. | reverse complement strand
TACCTTGTCTTTCAATCGTGGGATGAGCTTCTCGCTACTTTGGCGTTCACACGGCCACCGCCGTTGGGACCGTGATGGCTCGAAAAAGCTCATCAAGGCCCGAGGGAGCACTGTGGCAGCCCAAAATGAGAACTGCTGGCCCGCCATCCGCGCTTTTGTTTACACAAATAAATGGCGTAGATGCCGGCCGGAGCTTGTCACCGGGCTGGACGCGGTGATCGGCATGACAAAGCGGCGCGGTTGGAGAGTCGCTGTCACGGGTGCGCACGCGGCCGGTCAGCCCGGCTTCGGCGCTCCCTTGGCCACCCCGCCAACACCGAAATGCAGCGCCGGTATTTCGCGCAGAATAATCCGCACCGACTCGCGCGGCGCGTCGATGGCCTCGATGATGGCGTCCGTGACTTTCGCGTGCAACCTGATCTTGGCCTCATCGCTGCGGCCTTCGATCAGCGTGATTTCTACGATCGGCATGAAGCTCCTCCTTACGCGGCAACACTGAATGCGACAATGCCCAGCGACTGGAAGCTGGTGCGCACATACTCGCCCGGAGTCAACGGATGCGCGGCGGTGGCGGCGCCGGCCAGCACGATGTCCCCCGGTTCCAGCCGCTCGCCCGCCGCGGTCACCAGCCTGGCCGCCGAGATCAGCGACCGGATCGGGTTGCCCAGGATCGCGGCGGATGACCCGATCTGCACCGGGCGGCCATCGACGTCCATCACGATGCCCAGGTTGCCAACGTCCGTTGACCGAGGCGCCCAGGATCCGACGAAAAACCCCGACGACGACGAATTGTCGGCCACCACATCGGACAGCGAGAACTTGAAGTTGCGATACCGGCTGTCGATGATCTCGATCGCCGGAGCGACCGCCTCCACCGCGTTCAGCGCTTCCAGCGCGGACACCTCGCCCTCCAGCGGCTTGCCAATCAGGTAGGCGATCTCCGGCTCCGCCCGCGGATGGACGAAGCGCGCACGAGACAGTTCGCCGCCCTCCGCCAGCCGCATCGCATCAGTCAAGCGACCCCATACGACCTCAGACACGCCGACCTGCTGCATCTTGGCCCGCGAGGTCAGGCCCATCTTGTAGCCGGTGCGCCGCTCACCGCGGGCGCGGCGGCGGGCGATGGAGAAAGCCTGGATCGCATAGGCGTCCTGCACGCTCAGCCCCGGCAGCGAGTCGGTCAATTGAGGGATCGCAGTGGCCGTACGAGCGGCCTCGTCGACGATGGCCGCGAGTTCCGAAAGACTGGTCATGCGGCTTGTCCTTGCCTGCTCAGAATATCCAGCGCGACGTCGATGATCATGTCCTCCTGGCCGCCGACCATCCGCCGCTGGCCGAGTTCGGTGAGGATCTCACGGGTATCGACGCCGTAGGTCTTCGACGCGTTCTCCGCATGGCGCAGGAAGCTGGAATAGACCCCGGCATAGCCGAGCGACAGGCTTTCCCGATCCACCCGCACCGGGCGATCCTGTAGCGGACGCACCAGGTCGTCGGCGGCGTCCATCAGCTTGAACAGGTTGCAGCCGGTCTCGATCCCCTTGCGGTTGAGCACCGCGATCAGCGCCTCCAGCGGGGCATTGCCGGCGCCGGCGCCCATGCCGGCCAGCGACGCATCGACCCGCACCGCGCCGGCCTCGATCCCGGCGACGGCATTGGCGACGCCGAGCGTGAGGTTGTGGTGGGTGTGCACGCCGACTTCGGTCTCCGGGCGGAGTGCGTCGCGCAGGGCGGTGACGCGGAGTGTGTAGCTGTCGGGCAGCAGGGCACCGGCCGAATCGGTCACGTAGACGCATTCGGCGCCGTAGCTTTCCATCAGCCTGGCCTGCTCGACCAGCTTCTCGGGTTCGGCCATGTGCGCCATCATCAGGAAGCCGACGGTGTCCATGCCGAGTGCCCGCGCCGCCTCGATATGCTGGCGCGAGACGTCGGCCTCGGTGCAGTGGGTGGCGATGCGGACCGACCGGGCACCCGCCGCATAGACGCGTTTCAGATCATGCACCGTGGCGATACCGGGGATCAGCAGCACGGCGACGCTGGCGTGCGAGCAGACATCCGCGACGGCGCCGATCCATTCCTCATCGTCGTGGCGGCCGAAGCCGTAGTTGAAGGTTGAGCCGGTGATGCCGTCGCCGTGGCTGATCTCGATCGAGTCCACATGCGCTTCGTCCAGCGCCCGGGCGATCACGGTGACCCTGTCCAGGCTGTACTGGTGGCGGATCGAATGCATGCCGTCGCGCAGGGTGACGTCCTGCACATACAGCTTGTTCTTGTTCGCGCGGGCCATTACGCGGCCTCCCTCGTCAATGCTTTGGCTGCCCAGTGATCGGCGCTGACCAGCGCGGCGGAGGTCATGATGTCGAGGTTGCCGGCATAGGCGGGCAGGTAATGGGCCGCACCTTCCACTTCCAGAAGGATTGTTGTCTTCAGGCCGGAGACGAGACCGATGCCGGGGATACGAATGGGGGCGTTGTCGCCGATGACCTCGAACTGGACTTTCTGCTTCAGGCGGTAGCCGGGGACGTAGGCGCGCACGGCCTGTTCCATCTTCAGGATGGATTCCTCGATTTCCCCTCGGTCGCCGCCCTGGCTGAGGGTGAAGACGGTGTCGCGCATGATCAGCGGCGGTTCGGCCGGGTTGAGGATGATGATCGCCTTGCCGCGCTCCGCCCCGCCGAGGACTTCGATAGCCTTCGATGTGGTCTCGGTGAACTCGTCGATGTTGGCGCGGGTGCCGGGACCGGCGGATTTGGAGGAAATGGAAGCAACGATCTCGCCGTAGACGACCCGCGTGGAGGCGCGCTTCACGGCGTAGACCATGGGAATCGTTGCCTGACCGCCGCAGGTCACCATGTTGACGTTCGGCTCGTCGATGTTGGCGTCGCCGTTGATGACGGGGATGGTGAAGGGGCCGATGGCGGCGGGGGTCAGGTCGATGACCTTCTTGCCGTCCTGCTGCAGCAGGGCATTGTTGCTGATATGCGCTTTCGCAGAAGTCGCATCGAACACCACGCGGATGTCGCGATATTCCGGCATCCGCAGCAGGCCCTCGATGCCCTCATGCGTCACCGGCACACGCAGCCTTGCGGCGCGGGCGAGACCATCGGAGGCCGGGTCGATCCCGACCATCGCGCCCATCTCGAGGTTCTTGGAGGTGCGCATGATCTTGATCATCAGGTCGGTGCCGATATTGCCCGAGCCGATGATCGCGCATTTCACTTTGCTCATGGATTATTCCTTGGCGAAGGCGGCACGTACGGCGCCGAGGCCGTCGATGCGCACGTCGAACACGTCTCCCGGTTGGGCCGGGACCATCGGGCCGAGCGCGCCGGACAGGATGGTGTCGCCGGCGCGCAGCGGATAGCCGGCGCGGGCCATGACCTTGGCGAGCCACAGCGCGGCGTTGAGCGGCGAGCCCATGCAGGCTGCTCCGGCGCCGACGGAGACCGGTTCGCCGGCTTTCTCGACCACCATGCCGCACAGGCGGGGGTCGAAGGCGTCGAGCTTCACCGGGCGGGAGCCGAGCACATACAGCCCGGAGGAGGCGTTGTCGGCGATGGTGTCGGTGATGCGGATGTCCCAGTTGGCGATGCGGGAGCCGACGATCTCGATGGCGGGCAGCGCGAAGTCGATGGCGCGCATCAGGTCAACGACGGTGAGGCGTTCGTCGTCCAGATCGCGGCCGAAGACGAAGGCGATCTCGGCTTCGACCTTGGGCTGAAGCACGTCGGCCAGGGCGATGTCTTCCGCGTCGCCGCGCGCCATGTCGGCGAACAGCATGCCGTAGTCGGGCTGGCCGACGCCCATCTGTTTCTGCACGACAACGGACGTCAGGCCGATCTTGCGGCCGACGAGGCGGCGGCCTTCGGCGAGGGCGCGGTGGGTGTTGACGGCCTGCACGGCATAGGCGGCCACGACATCGTTTGCCGCGAACAGGTCGCGGATGGGCGCCCCGGGGACGCCGCTGCGCGCGGCCGCATCGAGCCGATCGGCCGCCTCGCGGACGGCATCGGAGGTTGTCATGGTTGGGTTCCTGTGGGTTCGGCGGTTGGCGCACGCAGGTACGTTTGTGTCATGGCCCGGCTTGTCCGGGCCATCTGTCGCCGCACGTCCTGGAATAGATGGCCCGGACAAGCCGGGCCATGACGATATTGGGTTTGGTCTTGATGGCCCTGGATCTTCATAACTTCACACAAACGTTAGTGATTTCGGTGTAGAACTCCAGCGAGTGCACCCCGCCCTCGCGGCCGATCCCTGACGCCTTGGCGCCGCCGAACGCGGTGCGCAGGTCGCGCAGGAACCAGGAGTTCACCCAGCAGATGCCGACATCCATCTTCGACGCAACGCGATGGGCACGGGACAGGTTTTCGGTCCACACCGCCGCGGCCAGGCCGTACGGCGTGTCGTTGGCCAACCGGATGGCTTCTTCTTCCGTATCGAACGGGCGAATGTGGCAGCAGGGACCGAAGATTTCCTCGCGGATGATGGCCGCGTCGTCCTTCGCGCCAACCCAGATCGTCGGCTGGACCCATGAACCGCCGGACAGGTCCGCGGGGAGTTCCGGCACGCCGCCGCCGGTGACGACCGTTGCGCCCTCGGTGACTGCCTTGGCGTAATAGGACAGCACCTTGCCCTGATGTTCCTTGCTGATAAGCGGCCCGATTCCGGTGGCCGGGTCTTCCGGCCGGCCATACCGCAGGCTTTCCGCCCCGGCCTTCAACCTTGCCACGAACGTTTCAAAAATCGGCCGTTCGACATAGACCCGTTCGGTGCCGAGGCAGACCTGGCCGCAATTGGCGAACACCGAGCGCATCGTGCCCTCGATCGCCTTGTCGAGATCGGCGTCGGCGAACACCAGCGCGGCATTCTTGCCGCCGAGTTCGAAGGAAACCGGGCGGATGCCGTGCGCGGCCTGGCGCATGATCGCCTCGCCGGTGCGGGTTTCGCCGGTGAAGGTGATGCCGTTGACGCCGGGATGCTGGGTCAGGAACTCGCCGGCCGAGTCAGGCCCGAGGCCGTGCACGACGTTGTAGACGCCGGCCGGAATGCCGACGGTGTTCATGACCTCGCCGAGCAATGTTGCGGTCAGCGGAGTTTCTTCCGAGGGCTTTACGACCACGGTGTTACCCAGCGCCAAAGCAGGGCCGACCTTCCAGGTCATGAGCAACAGCGGCAGATTCCAGGGGGAGATCACGCCGATGACGCCGCGCGGACGGCGCAGCGCGTAGTTCAGCGCGCCGGTGCCGTCGGGGGTCGGGGTCTCGAAGCACTCGGTGCCGATCGTTTTGACGACGTCGGTGAACATTTTGAAGTTCGCCGCGCCGCGCGGGATGTCGATGTGCGAGGCGAGGCTGGCGGGTTTGCCGGTGTCCAGGCACTCGGCTTCGAGGAATTCGTCGAACCGGCGATTGATTTCATCCGCAACGGCCCCGAGCAGGTCGGTGCGCTGCGTTACCGTCATCCTGCCCCAGGGACCATTCAGCGCGGCGCGGGCGGCGGTGACAGCCGCATCGACCTCGGCGCGGCCGCCTTCCGGGACGCGGCCAATCAGTGTGCCATCGACCGGGGAGAAGTTTTCCCAGCTTTTGCCCGTCGTTCCTTGGGTGAACGCGCCGCCGATGAAGTGCGCGGCGTCGCGGCGGGCGCTGGCGCGGGTTTCACCGCGCGGCTGCTGCAACGAATGAACGTTCATAGGCGGACTCCTTTGAAGTTGGCCGACGACCCTGTCACCAATCGTCATGGCCCGGCGTGTCCGGGCCATCTATTCCAGCACGTGCGGCGATAGGTGGCCCGGACGAGCCGGGCCATGACGATAAACATGGGCGGCCAGGTTGCATTTCTATTCCGTATCCAGTGCGGCAACCCCGGCCGCGGCGCAAGCCCTGTCATCGTCTTCGGAGCCGCCGGAAACCCCGATCGCGCCGACGACCTGTCCGTTCTCTGTTATCGGCAAGCCGCCGCCGAACAGGATCACCCCGGGACGCTGGGCGATTCCCTGGCGCAGCACCTCGTTATGAGCCAGGGCGGCGCACAGGGTATCGGTGGAAAGCCGGAAGATCGCCGCCGTGCACGCCTTGTCGCGGGCAATATCCACCGAGGCGGAGAACGCCCCGTCGGCCCGCATGCAGGCAACCAGATCGCCGGCTTGATCGACCACCGCCGCAACAATCGCGGCGCCCCGTCCGGCGCCGTGTGCTATCGCGGCCGCAACGGCGCGTTGCGCCGCCGCGGCCGTAATCGTGGCAAGCGGGCGAGAAATCGTCATGACATATCGCCCGACTGTTCCTGTCTAGCTGACGACCGAGAGGAAGGCTTCGTTCATCGCCCGCTCGTAGTAGAAAATCCCCTTGCCCACCTGCGTCTCATCCCAGGTGCGGGTCGGCAGGTCCGGATAGTACGTGTAACCGCCGGCGAAAACTTCATTGCGGTTGCCCGAGGGATCAAAGAAGTAAATCGTCTGCCCGCGAGTAATCCCGTGTCTGGTCGGCCCGATATCCACAGAGATGTCATACCGGGTCAGCACGTCGGCGGCATGCCCGACGTCGTTCCAGTTTTCCAGTTCGAATGCGACATGGTGCAGCTTGTCCGGCTCCGGATGGTTCACGAACGCAATGTCGTGCGCCTTCATGCCGGCGGTCAGCCAGATCGCCAGCAGGCCGTTGGGCATATCCACCCGCTCGGCGCATTCGAAATCCAGCACCTTGACGAAGAAATCGAGGTTTTCCTCGATGTTCGGCCCATACAGCAGGGAATGATCGAAGCGGCGGGCGCGCATGCCGTGCGGTTCCACCTGCCAGACATCCGGATTGTGCTGCGCCGGCTTCGGATCGGACTGATCGGCCTTGGCGTAAAGCTCGATGCGATGGCCCGACGCGATGCGGAAGCCAATGCGCCGCCCGAGGCCGGGCTGATCCCCGGCCGCAACGTGATCGACCGGATAGCCGTAATCGGCGATACGGCCCGCGAACGCATCGAGATCGGAATCCTGGCGCACCTTGAAGGCGGTAATATCGACACCGGCGCGGTCCGCGCGGCGGAGGACGATGCTGTGGTGATCGAATTCATCCGCGGACTTCAGGTAGACGCGGCCATCGGGACCTTCGGTGACCTGATGGAAGCCGATGCGCTTCGTATAGTGCTCGATCGATGCCTGCATATCCAGCACGCGCAATTGAGTGAAGCCCGGTCGAAGTACACCTGTCAGAGCCATTGTATTTCCTCCTATAATTGACTCGTTTCGGGATCGGCGGCATCGGCGCGGACCGGTGTTTCGAACCGCAACGAAAGATCCGACAGCGGATAGATAGAGCAGGCCAGGACAATCCCGGCCGCTTCGTCCGCTTCGGTAACGTGTGCCCTGCTCATGGGGCTGACCTGATAGTCGCCTGACAGGACACGGACGCGGCAGACACCGCAGCCGCCGCGGCGGCAGCCGACGGGAAGCTTGCGCGGCAAGCCCTTCAGGCGGCCGAAGCCTTGCGCGCGCTCCAGGGCGACCAGGACGCGTTCGGAGGCGTAGCAGGTCGCTGTGCCGGCGCCTTCGACGGTGATGGTAAATCGCTGCGCTGCAGCAACCGGCGTTCGGGCTTCGTCTATCACTGATAAGGCAGCTTGCTCGCCCACCTGACGTTCCTTTTTTCCCCTCTTAACGCGGCTTAACCAGAAGGCGCCAGCGTTGTTGTCGGCCTTATCGGACAAGGCCCCGGACCTGTCAACTATAATTTCGAGATTTTTTGGAACCTCCGCCGATCGGCAAATTATCGTTCATGACATGCGGTAGTGCTTGTAGGAATCCCGGCCGGTCGCTAGGTCTGCTATCGGTCGCGTGACGTTGGCTCATGCGATGGTAACCGCCTGTCGCCAGGGATTGGACGGGAATGGACAGCAGCCTCAATACCGCGGAGGCGATGGACGCGCCCAAGGTGGTCGCGGCCAGAAGCATCGTCGAGGCCGCCTATGGGGCGATTCGTCACGATATTCTGAACGGTGTATTAGCGCCCGGAACGAAACTGCGCTTCGAGATGCTGCGCCAGCGCTACCGCGTCGGCGCGAGTACGTTGCGGGAGGCGCTGACCCGGCTTGTCGGCGAGGCGCTGGTGACGTCGGAGGAGCAGCGCGGCTTCCGGGTCGCGCCGATCTCCCTGGAAGATTTCGCTGATCTGACCGCGATGCGGAAGATGCTGGAGGTCGAGGCGATGCGGCAATCGATCCGGCTCGGCGATGATGTTTGGGAGGCCGGGCTGGTCGCGGCCTTCCATCGCCTGACCAAAGTCGAGGAAAAGCTGCTCGAACACGCCGATGCGCATCAGGATGAATGGGAGGCTCGCAACCGCGAGTTCCACCTGGCGATGATCGCGGCGTGCCCGTCGCGGTGGCTGAAGCATATGCACGCGATTCTGTATCAGCAGGCGGAACGGTATCGCCGCATCGCGCTGGTGAATCCCGTGGTGCCGCGGGATATCCACGCCGAGCATCGGGCATTGCACGAGGCCGCGCTGGCGCGGGATGTCGAGCTGGCCTGCCTGCTGGGGTCGCGGCACATCGACCGCACGGTGGCGGTGCTGAACCGGGTACTGGCGAAGGTGGAGGGGGTCCGGGCGTCTTAGGCGTGTAAAGAATCTCGAAATTCCTGTTGACAGCATTTTCGTGCTGCGTGATAAGCCACGTCCAACGAAGTGGTGCGCTTGAACACCACGTTCGCGAACGATGCGCGACAGGAGGGGGAAATGGCTGCGCAACAGCCACCGGATACCGGCGAAGCCAGACGATCTGCAAACCCCGATCAGGCCTATGTCCGCGTGCTCGGCGTGCGCCTGGGGAAGTATATCGAGTTTGAATACTCGCTCGGCGACGGCGATCTCGCCGTCGAACTGATCTTGCCATTCGCCGCCTTCGAAGATTTCGCCAAGGACCGCAAAGCCATCCGCCTGCCGCCCGCAGATGAGGTCTCAGTCGATCTCGATCGTCTGGCCTGGCGGGCGGGCCAACCCGGATTACTGCGCCAGCCAACCAAGTAACGAGCGGGCTCCCGTAGCCCGCAAGGAGGACATGGTGACCATTCAAATAAAAACGTTGGACTTCGAGCCGAAGCGGCAGACTTTCGGCCATGTCGCGCGGCGCCTCGGCGGCGACAAGCCGGCGACGCGCTATCAGGAAGGCACCTTCGACATCCAGCCCACGCACAACTTCCATTACAAGCCGCTGTGGGAGCCGGATCTGTGGCAATACGACGTCCGCAAAACCGCGGTGGTGATGGAGGACTGGTACAAGCCGCTCGATCCGCGCCAGTATTACTATGCGACGTATAACATAGCCCGCGCCAATATGAACCAGGCGGTCGACCGCAATTTCGTCTTCGTCGAGGAACGCGGCCTGTTGACGAAACTGTCCGACACCGGCCGCGCCGGAATCCAGCGCGGTCTGCTGCCGATGCGCCATCTGCATTGGGGTGCCAACATGAACATGACGGAAATATGCCAGCGCGGATATGGCACGGCGGTGACCGGGCCATGCATTTTCTCGGCCGGCGACCATCTCGGCATGGCGCAGATCATCAGCCGCATCGGCCTTGCGCTGGATGGCCAGACCGGAACTTCGCTCGATGCCGCCAAGGTGGTTTGGCTGCAGGACCCGGCCTGGCAGGGCGTGCGGCAACTGATCGAGGACAGCTTCGTCGAGCGCGACTGGTTCCAGCTTTACGTCGCCCAAACGATTGGCATCAACGCGGTGCTGTTCCCGCTGGTCTATCGCCTGGCCGAACCCGCCTGGGCCGAAAGCGTGCTGACCGTGGCGATGCTGACCGAGTTCATGAACGACTGGCAGGCGGAAGAAACCCGCTGGAGCGACAGCGTCGTCAGGACGGTCGCCGCGGAATCCGGCGCCAATCGCGCGCTGGTCTCGCAATGGGCGGCGCACTGGATCGACCGCGCCGTCGTCTCGGGGCGGACGCTGTCGGCGGCGCTGCTGTGCGACGAAGGCAAGGCGGCGGATACCGCGGGCGAAACAGCCCGCACCCGGGCACGCGCCCTCGGCCTCGCGATCTGAACGAAGGACACATATCATGGCCCAGGTCGCATCCATTACGCTCATGCTAAACGACGATGCCCGCCCGATCATTGAATCGATCCTTGCCGACAACACCGGCGTGCGGGTGTTGAACATGACAGGCGCGGTCAAGCTCGACCGCGACGAATCGATTGTCATCAACCGCGCCTCGGTAGAGGAGCGTCTCGGCCGCCCGTGGGACCCGCAGGAGATCCATCTGGTTTTGATTTCGATGGCGGGCAATCTCGATGAGGACGACGATCAGTTCACCCTGAGCTGGCGGCATTGAACCTAACAGGAGGAGATAAGCCATGAGCGGCGCGAAGAAACTCGGCCTGAAGCAGCGCTACGCGCACATGACCCGCGGCCTGGATTGGGAAACGACCTACCAGCCGATGGACAAGGTTTTCCCCTACGACAGGTTCGAGGGGATCAAGATCAAGGACTGGTCCGCCTGGGAAGATCCGTTCCGCCTGACGATGGACACCTACTGGAAATTCCAGGCGGAAAAGGAGCGCAAGCTGTACGCCGTGCTCGACAGCTTCGCGCAGAACAACGGCCAGACCGGCGTGTCGGACGGGCGCTACATCAACGTGCTGAAGCTGTTCCTGACCGGCATTTCGCCCGAGGAATACCAGGCGCATCGCGGCTTCGCCTTTGCCGGGCGGCATTTGCGCGGCGTCGGCCCGCGGGTGGCGGCGCAGATGCAGTCGCTGGACGAGCTGCGCCACGTGCAGACGCAGATCCACACCATCAGCCACTACAACAAGTATTTCGACGGGCTGTCGGAATTCCGTCACATGCACGACCGGGTCTGGTATTTGTCGGTGCCGAAGTCGTTCTTCGACGATGCCCGCACCGCCGGTCCGTTCGAATTCATGATCGCCATCGGATTCGCGTTCGAATACCTGCTGACCAACCTGCTGTTCGTGCCGTTCATGTCGGGCGCGGCGTATAACGGCGACATGTCCACCGTGACGTTCGGCTTCTCCGCGCAGTCGGACGAAAGCCGCCACATGACGCTGGGCATCGAGGTCATCAAGTTCCTGCTGGAGCAGCATCCGGACAACCTGCCGATTGTGCAGAAATGGGTGGACAAGTGGTTCTGGCGCGGGCACCGGGTGCTCGGGCTGGTGGCCATGATGATGGACTACATGCTGCCGAAGAAGGTGATGTCCTGGAAGGAAGCCTGGGAGATCTATTTCACCGAGGCCGGCGGCTCGTTGTTCACCGATCTTGCCCGCTACGGGTTGAAGGTGCCGAAATACGCTGATGTCGCTACGGCGGAAGCCGAGCATATTTCGCATCAGAACTGGGCAATCTTCTACCAGTACACACATGCCGCAGGCTTCCACACCTGGATGCCGGACGCCGAACACCTGGATTGGCTGTCGGCAAAATATCCCGACACGTTCGACAAGTATTACCGGCCGCGCTGGGAACTGTGGGCGAAGCTGGAGAAGGAGGGGAAGCGCTTCTACAACAACGCGCTGCCGCAGCTTTGCCAGTGCTGCCAAATTCCGATGGGCTACACCGAGCCGGGCGATCCGACGACCATTGCCTTCCGGTCGAGCACCTACAAAGACCAGAAGTACCATTTCTGCTCCGACGGCTGCAAAGACATTTTTGACAATGAGCCGGACAAGTTCGTGCAGGCCTGGCTGCCGGTGCACCAGATCTTCCAGGGCAATTGCGGCGGCGCGACGGTGCCGGATGTGCTGGCCTGGTACCGGATGAATGTCGGCGCCGACAACATGGATTACGTCGGCTCGCCCGACGAGGCGCTGTGGAACGAATGGCACGCGGAAAAGCTCCGCAAAGCCGTCTGATCATTACGGGCATGGCACCGGATTGTGCCATGCCTCATCGGGAGGATACCATGACAGTCACCGCAATCGTCCCTGACTACGCGGACCGCATCGAAACCGCGGATGCGCCGGAGAAATTCCACGGCAACGCCGTGATCTATGTTCATTGGGAGGAACATCTTTCCTTCTGTTCCGCGTTGGCTTTTCCCCTGCCGCTGGCGATGCCGTTCGGCGCGCTGGTCAGTGAGGTGATCACGCCTTATTACGCCGCCCATCCGGATGCCGCGAACATCGTGTGGGACAAAGTGGTCTGGGACATCGACGGCGGGAAGAAAGCACCGGATTTCTCGGCCTCGCTGGAGGCGAACGGCTTGGGCCATAAATCGCTGGTGCGATTCTGGACTCCCGGCCTGAACGGTTGGGCTGGCTCCGCGAGCTGAACATGAGCCACGCCCTGACCATCGAGCCAATTGGCGAAACAATATCCGTCGCCGATGGGCAGACGATCCTCGATGCGTGCCTGCGGGCCGGGGTGTATCTACCCCATGCCTGCGGCCACGGGCTGTGCGGCACCTGCAAGGTCGATGTCGTCGATGGCGAGGTGGATCACGCAGACGCCTCGGGCTTCGCGCTGATGGATTTCGAGCGCAACGAGGGTAAGACCCTCGCCTGCACCGCGCGGCTGTTGAGCGATGTCACGATCGAGGCGGATATCGATGAGGAACCGGATCAGCAACGCATTGCAGTGCGGGATTTCACCGGCACGGTCATCGCGCTTGAAGATCTCACGCACGATGTGAAGGGCGTGCGTTTGGCGTTGTCGGGCGACACGATCGATTTTCAGGCGGGCCAGTATGTGAATCTGGCCTTTCCGGGGGTGGATGGATCGCGTCCGTTTTCGATCGCCAATCCGCCGGATAAGAATGGGCATATCGATTTGCAGATACGGCTGGTCCCCGGCGGGGCCGGGACCGGCTATGTGCATCGGACGCTGAAGATCGGCGACAAGCTATCTTTCACCGGGCCTTACGGGCGGTTTTTCGTTCGGGTCTCGCGCGGCGGGCCGTTGTTGTTTCTGGCCGGCGGGACCGGGGTTTCCAGCCCGCGGGCGATGATCCTCGATTTGCTCGCGAACGGATACACGGCACCGATAAGCCTGGTACACGGGGTGCGAAGTCAGGCTGATCTCTATGGTGACGGAGAATTTTCGGCGCTGGCGGAGCGGCATGCGAATTTTCGTTACGTCCCGGCGCTGTCGGCGGAGCCGGACGACAGCGATTGGCGCGGCGAGCGCGGTTTCGTGCATGAGGTCGCGGAACGCCTGTTCGGTGGGTTGTTCGAGGGGCAGACGGCGTATTTGTGCGGACCGCCGCCGATGATCGAAGCGTCGGTCAATGCGCTGATGCGCGGGCGGCTGTTCGAGAAGCATATCTTTACCGAGCGGTTTTTAACGGCAAAGGATGGCGTAGATAAGCCGAAAAGCCCGTTATTCAAGAAGATCTGACAGATTTGGCGGAGGATGGCATCCCTCAGGCTGTTAATAATCAAGTCCGGTGGTGAATAAACAAAGATTTACACAGATTTTCACCGATTAAGGGCACAGATTACACCGATTGAAATCCCGGCTCTACCGTGCCTCGACTTTGATCGGCCATTGCCGCCCCCAGCCTCCCAAAGTGCCGCCTGGCCTCGAACTCCTTGTAATCCGTGCCCTTAATCGGTGAAAAACCGTGTCACATCTTTCTTGCGTAAGGCACCCCGAGAGGGCCATGGCGGGCAGTGAACGGCACTGCTCTTGTTACGGACGATTCGCGACAGCCGGTGCTTGCGGCTAATCCGCGGCTTTGCCATTGATGCAGGCCTACAAGGGTCGACCCACCGCCATGAGCGCCTCCTTCACCGACTCGATCATCCCGGACAACGCCGCCTTCGCGATGCGCCTGGCCCGCAACATCAAGGGCGAGGTGCTGTTCGATCGTCACAGCCGCGGCCGCTACAGCGCCGATGCCTCGATCTACCAGATGGAGCCTGTCGGGGTCGTCATCCCTGAGACGATCGACGACGTGACTGCGGCGATGGCGATCTCCCGCGATGAGGGCGTTCCGGTTCTGGCGCGGGGCGGCGGCACCAGCCAGTGCGGCCAGACCGTCAACCGGGCCTTGGTGATCGACTGCTCCAAGCATTTGCGCCGCATCCTGCATGTCGATGCCGAGGCGAGGACGGCGCTTGTAGAACCCGGCCTCGTGCTGGGCCATCTGAATGCCGCATTGCGGGGCGAAAAACTGTTCTTTCCGGTCGATCCCTCCACGCATTCCCGCTGCACCATCGGCGGCATGGCCGGCAACAATTCCTGCGGCGCAAAATCCATCCGCTACGGGCTGATGGCCGACAATGTGCGGGCGATCGATGCGATCCTGTCGGACGGCTCGGTGCACCGCTTCGGCGCGACGCCCGACAATCCCGGCGATCGGGTGCCCGCATCGATCGTGGACCTGATCCAGCGCCTGCGAGCGCTCGGCGCGGCCGAGGCGGATGAGATCGCGGCGCGGTTTCCGAAGCAACTCCGCCGCGTCGGCGGCTACAATATCGATGCGCTGACCCCGGCGGCCCGGACGAACGGCCGCGACAACCTCGCCCGCCTGCTCGTCGGATCGGAGGGCACGCTGGCGTTTTCCGCCGCCATCGAACTGGTCCTGCACCCGGTCAAGCCGCGCAAAATGCTGGGCATATGCCAGTTCACCAGCTTCCGCGCCGCGATGGAGGCATCGAAGTACATTGTCGGCCTGGACCCGGAGGCGGTGGAACTGGTCGATCGGACCATGATCGACCTCGGCCGCGGCATCCCGATCTACCGCAAGACGATCGACCGGATGCTGCTGGGCGAGCCGGACAGCCTTCTCATAGTCGAATTCCACGGGCACGAGGACGCTCCGCTGCTGGCGAAGCTGGCGGAACTGGAAGCGCTGATGGGCGACCTCGGCCACCCCGGCGTGGTGCGGGCAACCGATCCGGCGTTCCAGGCCGACATCGCGGCGGTGCGGGAGGCCGGGCTGAACATCATGATGTCGATGAAGGGCGACGGCAAACCGGTCTCCTTCATCGAGGACTGCGCGGTCGATCTGGATGACCTGGCGGACTACACGGAACGGCTGAACGCGGTGTTCGAACGCCACGGCACCAGGGGCACCTGGTACGCGCATGCCTCCGTCGGCTGCCTGCATGTGCGGCCGGTGCTGAACATGAAGGACCCGGCGGATGTCCGCACCATGCGCGCCGTCGCCGAGGAATGCTTCGCGCTGGTCCGCGAGTATCAGGGATCGCACAGCGGCGAGCACGGCGACGGACTGGTGCGAAGCGAATTTCACGAATCGATGTTTGGCCCGCGTATCGTCCGCGCCTTCGAGGCGGTGAAGGACGCGTTCGACCCCATCGGACTGCTGAACCCCAACCGCATCGTGCATCCGCCGCGCATGGATGACCGCACGCTGTTCCGTTACGGTCCGGCCTACGCTCCCGCCGGCGATTTCGTGCCGAAGCTGGATTGGTCAGACCATCCCGGCGGCATGCTCGGCGCGGTGGAGATGTGCAACAATAACGGCACCTGCCGCGGCTTCGATACCGGGGTGATGTGCCCGAGCTACCGG
This sequence comes from uncultured Rhodopila sp., assembly GCF_903915725.1. Lineage (GTDB taxonomy): Bacteria > Pseudomonadota > Alphaproteobacteria > Acetobacterales > Acetobacteraceae > Rhodopila. The sequence continues at coordinate 63,891 of NZ_CAIWTY010000111.1, read as the reverse complement.
GCGACGCGCGACGAGACGCACCTGACCCGCGGCCGGGCCAACACACTGCGCCTGGCGCTGACCGGGCAGTTGGGGGCTGACGCGATGGCCGCCGATGAGATGGCCGATGCGATGGCTTTGTGCGTGTCGTGCAAGGCGTGCAAGCGGGAATGTCCGACCGGCGTCGACATGGCGAAGCTGAAGATCGAGGTGACGGCGGCGCGGACGGAGCGTGTCGGCCTGAAATGGCGGGACGTGCTGGTCGCGGACCTGCCGCGCTATGCCCCGTATGTGTCGCGCCTGCCGATGCTGGCCAATCTGCGCAACCACCTGCCGCCGCTGCGCTGGCTGATGCAGCGCGCTGTCGGGATCTCCGCCAACCGGAAGCTGCCGCGCTGGCGCCGGGACCGGTTCCGCGACGGCGAAGCGGCGCCGCGCGGCGAGGTGTATCTGCTGGCCGACACGTTCAACCGGTATTTCGAACCGGAGAACCTGCGCGCAGCGCTGAAGGTGCTGGCGGCGGGGGGATATCGCGCGATGGTGCCGAAGATCGGCGGGCGGCCGCTGTGCTGCGGGCGCACCTGGCTGGCGGCGGGCATGGTGGACAAGGCGCGGGCGGAGGCCCGGCGGACGATGGCTCATATGCCGTTGGACCTGCCGATCGTGGGGCTGGAGCCGTCGTGTCTGATGACGCTGCGGGATGAGTTTCGGTCGTTGCTGCCAGGGCCGGAGACGGACCGGTTTGCGGCTCGGGCGATGTTGCTGAGCGAATTCATCGCGGCGCACAATCCCGAACTGGCGCTGCAGCCGATGCCCGGCACGGCGCTTGTGCATGGCCACTGCCACCAGAAGGCGTTCGGCGTGTTTCCCGACACGCTGGCCATGCTGCGGCGGATTCCGGAGCTGTCGGCGGAGCCGATTGCGTCGTCATGCTGCGGCATGGCTGGGACGTTCGGCTACCAGCAGGAGACTCAGGCGACATCCCGGGCAATGGCCGAAGGCGGTTTGCTTCAGGCGGTGCGGGCGGCGGCGGCGGACGATATCATCGTGGCGGATGGGACGTCGTGCCGGCACCAGATTCGGGATTTGGCGGGGCGGGAGGCGGTTCATTCAGTGCGGCTCATGGAGCGGGCTTTGGCGGCCACCTGAATTCACGCGGAGTTGTTTGCGGTGAAGTAGACCATACGATATGGACCACTTCAGGAGAAGCCCGATGCCATATGCACAGGACGATACAGCCACCATCGCCGTCACCGACTTCAAGGCCCGGTGCCTCGCGGTGATCGACGACGTGGCGCAGGGGAAGACCGGCCCCGTCGTCCTGCTCAAACGCAATCATGCGGTCGCCGCGATCGTTCCGATTGTCGATGAACCGGCGGACCTGTGGGGCGCGATGCGGGGCAGCGTGACCGTGGCGCCCGGCACGGACCTGACCTCCGGCACTGGTGAAGTCTGGGACGCTGAGCTTTAGCCATTCGTTTACCGGTTGCTGCGGTCATGACGGGGTTCTCGTTGAAGGGGCCCGTCATGAGTCGTCCTGTATTGTTGGATACCTGCGCGGCGATCTGGCTGATGGACGGGGCACCGATGTCCGCGGTCAGCCGGGAGACGATCCGGCAGGCCCAAATCGCGCGCGCCGGGATCTTTGTTTCGCCGATTACCGCCTGGGAAATCGCTACCCTTGTGGGGAAGAAACGGATCACCCTGAACCGCTCGCCTGACATCTGGTTCGAGACGTTGCTGGGCCTGCCCGGGGTGCGTCTCGCCTCGCTGTCGCCCGCGGTGCTGATCGCGTCGGCGCTGCTGCCGGGTGACGCGCCAGCCGATCCGGCCGACAGGATCATCGCCGCGACGGCGCGGACGTTCGGCTATACGGTGATCACCCGGGATGGCGAGTTGGTACCCTATGGCGCGGCCGGGCACATCGCCGTCACGGCCTGCTGAACCCGATGGCCGCCAGCAGGCGCGCAACGACGGTTTCCGCCTCCGCGACGGGGAGGTTGGCGAAGCCGAGCAGCAACCCCTGCCCGCAGTCATGCGCCATGGTCAAACCCGACAACGCTATCGGCCCCAGCCCGGCTGCCGCGGCGCGCTTGGCGAGCGTGCTGTCATCATCCGCGCCGGGGAAGCGCGCCAGCAGGTGCATTCCCCCCGGACGCGTATCCACCGTTACCCCGCCGGCTTCCATCGCCGCGGCCAGAACCTGCCGCCTTTCGGCATACAGCATCCGCATGCGTTTGATGTGGCGGGCGAATTGGCCGCTGGCCATGAACGCCGCGACGGCGCTTTGCTCCAGCGGCGGCTGTCCAGCCGTCAGCAGCCTGGCGGCACGGACGAACGCGGTCGCGAGTTCCGGCGGCACCACCAGGTATCCCAGCCGCAGCGCCGGAAACAGCACCTTGCTGAAGCTGCCGGCGTAGAGCACGCGCTGCCCGCGATCGAGGCTCTTCAACGCCGGCAACGGCCGCCCGGCATAGCGGAACTCGCTATCGTAATCGTCCTCCAGAATGCGGGCATCGGCCTCGGCCGCCCAGGCGAGCAGCTCCATCCGCCGGGGCAGGGATAGCGCTGCTCCGGTCGGGTACTGATGCGTCGGCGTTACCACGGCCAACCTCGCCCGCGGTGCTGCCACTTTGCCCGAAGCGACGCGTATCCCGTCGTGATCGACGCGTACCGGTACGACCCGCGCGCCCGCGGCTTCCAGCGCCTGGCGCGCCGGCGGATAGCCCGGGTCCTCAATCCAGACCGGATCGCCGGATTTCATCAATACGCTACGAACCAGCGCGAGGGCGCCCTGGTAGCCGGCAGTGATCAGCACCTGCTCCGGCGTGCAGGCGACACCACGGGCGCGGCCCAGATAGGCCGCCACTTCCCGGCGCAGCTCCGGGAGGCCGCACGGGTCGGGGTCCGCCAATTGGTTCGGCAGCACCCCGCGGACGGTTTGAACCATCAACTTGGACCAGGCGCGCGCCGGGAAATCGTCCAAAGCGGGCAGACCAATTTGTAGCGGCAGCGGGTCCGCCCGTTCGGCCGCCGAACCAGGGGGGAACATGAACGGTGTATGCTCCGGCACCTCGATCCGGGTGCCGGCGGAACCGCAAACCACTGTCCCGGCGGAAGGCCGGGTCCGGATCGCGCCCTCGGCGCGCAGCAGCGCGTAGGCATCCTCTACCGTTCCGGTGGCGACCGAAAGCTGCACGGCCAAAGCGCGCACGGACGGCAGCCGGGTCCCGGCTACCATCCGGCCGCCGGTGATCGCTGCCCTCAGCCTCGCCGCGATCTGCAGGAACAGCGGCTCGGGTTCGGTCGGATCCAGGGTGAAGCTGAGCGGCATGGTCCGGTTGATTGGCCTGTTTCGGCCCCATACCGCCGTACCACAACAAAAACCAGCCGGAAGACGCCAGCGCTGGCGTCCCGGCCTGCGGTATGGGAAACAACCCGCCGATGGTCACCGCAAGCCCGCTTGTCGTCGACGCGCGACGCTATTTCCGCCTCGGCACGCCAAACCGGATCGCCTCGACGCTGCGTATCGGGCTGTCCGAGCATTGTTTCGTCCCATCCCTGGACGATCTGGACTCGGACTGGCTGGCGAGCGTTGCCGCGCCGGCGTTTCACATCCTCGCCCGCACCCGCCCGGCGGCCCGGCGCCAGAGTTTCCTTTCCATCGGCACCGGCTGCGGGCTTGATGCGCTGGGCGCGGTGGAGATTCTTGGCTCCGGCATCATCGCCGTGACCGATGTGTTTGCCGACATCGTCGCGGCCGCCCGGAGCAACATCGTGACGAACCTTGCCGAAGGCACCACTATCGCGCTGACCGCCGCAACCGGCGACCTGCTCGGCCCGCTCGCCGGCGGCAAGCCGCGGTTCGACGTTGTCTACGAGAACCTGCCCAACACGCCCATCGCCGAGCCCGCGCGGTTGGCGGACAGGCAGACCGCGGCGGGATACCTGGGGTCGCGGAGCGAGGCGATGCCGGCGTTCGTCCGGCAGCGGCTGTTGGAGCTGCATTATTTGACCTTGCAGCAAGTGCGGCCAATGCTGAACCCCGGCGGCGCGGTGCTGTCCACCATCGGCGCCCGCATTCCGCTGGCCAGTTTCTTCGACCTGACGGCATCTTCCGGCTATGCCGCACGCCTGCTGACCTATGGCTGGAAGAAGCAGGCCGGCCCGGACGAGTATATCCCCGGCTATGTGGCGATGGAGCGAGAGGGCCTCGGCCCGTTCCACTTCTATCGTGTCGCCGACGTGCAGGCCGCGTTCGCCGGGCTGGACCCCGAACAGGCCGGCCGGGAGGCGCTGGATATCGAAGCCGATCTGGCGGCGAAGCGGCTGACGGCGACCGAGGCACTCGCGCTGCACGGCTCCGGGACCGGGATCGCCCATACTTTCGTGGCGCTGCTGTCCGAGCCGGCATGAAGGCGCTGGCGCTTCTGGCACGGCGCTATCTGCGGCGGGGCATCCGCCGCACGGACGCTATCGGGGCGGAGTTGCGCCGGGTCGATCCGCTGATCGCGCTGGCTGAGACGGCCGAATCGCCAGCCCCGCCGACGCACCACCCGGCCATCCGGCATCTCGCCGCCGCGCTGGAGGGTTTTCGGGATCTGGCTGCTTTAGCGGAAAGCGGACCGCTGCTGCCCTGGCGCCACGGCTATGCGCCGCACCCGTCCCGCCCGGGGCTGGAAGATCGTCTGGCCTGGGTGGAGATTATCGGGCCGGAGGCACCGCTGCGGTATCCGGGTTTGTGCCTCGGTTTCGTGCTGATCGCTCCGGACACCATGTATCCCGCGCACGCTCATCCGGCGGTGGAGCTGTATCACATTATCTCCGGGCGGGCGCTGTGGACCACCGGTGCGACCGTTGAAGAGCGGCGAGCCGGCGATTTCATCCTGCACCCGTCCGGCATCCCGCATGCCATGACGACGGCGGAGGAACCGCTGCTGACGATCTACACCTGGACCGGGGACGTGATCTCGCCGTCCCGCTTCCTGCCCGAACGGAGCTTGTGACATGCCATCAGATGATCGCCGCCCCGCAAGTATCGCCGCCCAGGCGGCCGGAGACATCGAACCGGTGTCCGGTGCCATCATCCCGCCGATTTTTCCGGCGACCACGTTCGAGCGCAACGGCGACCTGACCTACACGCGCGGATACAGCTACTCGCGGGTCGCCAACCCGACCGACGCCAGCGCCGCCGAGACGCTGACGCAGCTTGAACGCGGGGCGGAAACCCTGCTGTTCGGCTCCGGGATGGCCGCGGCGACGACGGTGTTCCTGGCGCTGGCGCCCGGCGCGCATGTGGTCGTGCCGCAGGTGATGTATTGGGCGTTGCGCTCCTGGCTCGCCGGGTTCGCGACGCAGTGGGGGCTGCGCATCGACTTCGCCGACATGAGCGATGCGGCGGCGGTCCAGGCGGCCGTGCGGCCCGGCGAGACCAGGCTGGTCTGGGCGGAGACGCCGGCCAACCCCCTATGGAGCGTGACCGATATCGCCGCGGTGGCCGCGATTGCGCATCAGGCCGGAGCGGTGCTTGCGGTCGATTCCACCATCGCGACGCCGGTGCTGTCGCAGCCGCTGGCGCTGGGTGCCGACATCGTCATGCATTCGGCTACCAAGTATTTGAACGGCCATTCCGACGTCCTGGCCGGCAGCCTGACAACCGCGCGGCAGGACGCGCTGTGGGACACGGTCCGGGCCGTACGCGTGCAGAACGGCGCGGTGCTCGGGCCATTCGAGTCGTGGCTGCTGCAGCGCGGCCTGCGCACGCTGTTTCCGCGCGTGCTCTGGCAGAGCGCCTCCGCGCTGGAACTGGCGCAGCGCCTGGCGGCGCATCGCGGCGTGGAAGCGGTGCTGTATCCAGGGCTGCCCGGCTTCCCCGGGCACGATCTGGCGAAACGGCAGATGCAGGGCGGGTTCGGCGGCATGCTGTCGGTTCGAGTCAAAGGCGGCACCGAGGCCGCCATCGCGGCGGCGGCGAAGGTCCGGCTTTGGAAACGGGCAACCTCATTGGGCGGCGTGGAGAGCCTGATCGAGCACCGCGCCAGCGTGGAAGGTCCGGCGTCGCCGATTCCCGGAGATTTGCTGCGGCTGTCGGTCGGGATCGAGGCGGTCGAGGATTTGTGGCAGGACCTGGACCAGGCGATCGGTCAGACATGATGCACCGCGATGCCTGTTGCCCCCGTCAAGAAAGCCTTCTGCCGCCGTGAATGATATCTGGCGAGACCTTTTGCACCTCCGGGCCGATGTGACCCTGGCCATCGGGTTGGTGCTCGCCCTCGGGGTCACCATCCACATCCTCCTCACCAAGCGCGAAGTCGCCTCCGCCGTCGGCTGGATCGGCCTGGTCTGGTTCGCGCCGATTGCCGGGGCGGTCGCCTATGCGCTGCTCGGCGTCAATCGGGTGAAGCGCCGCGCCCGGCAGTTGCGGCCACAGGATGACGAGGCCGCAGCCGCGGCGGAGGCGGTGCCGGCGGGGTTTGGCGCCGATTTCGAATCGCTCGCGCGCGGCATCGGCAGCATCACCGGTCGTCCGTTGCTTGAAGGCACCACCTGGCAGGCTTACCGGAACGGCGACGAGGCCTATCCGCCCATGCTGGCGGCGATCGCGGCGGCGCAGCACAGCGTCGGCCTGTCATCCTATATCTTCCGCAACGACCTGTGGGGCGGACGCTTCATCGAGGCGTTGACCGAGGCCAAGGCGCGCGGCGTCGCGGTTCGCGTGCTGATCGACGGCATCGGCGGCGGCTGGCTGCTGTCGCGCGCCTATCACCGGTTGCGCCGTCATGGCGTCACCGCCGCCCGCTTCATGCATTCCCCGCTGCCTTGGCGCATGCCGTTCCTCAACCTGCGCTCACACAAGAAAGTCCTCCTGATCGACGGAGTGATCGCCTTCACCGGCGGCATGAACATCGCGGACGAGAACGTCATGGCCACCCGTCCGCGGCACCCGGTGCAGGATCTGCACTTTCGCATCGAGGGTCCGGTGGTTGCCCAGCTTGCCGAGGCCTTCGCCGACGATTGGGCCTTCGTCACCAACGAAGATCTCGACGATGCCGTCTGGTCGCCGGCGATCCCCGCTCGCAGCGGCGCTCCGGCGCGGGTGATCGATTCCGGGCCGGACGAGGATATCCAGAAGGTGGAGTTCGCGGCGCTCCAGGCTGTCGGCTGCGCGCGGTCCAGCATCGCGGTGATGACCCCGTATTTCCTGCCGGATGAGCGGATGAACACCGCATTGTCGCTGGCGGCGATGCGGGGCGTGGCGGTGGATGTGATCATTCCCCAAAAGGGCAATCACACGATGGTGAACTGGGCGACCCGCGCCAATATCGGGCCGCTGCTACAGGAGGGCGTGCGCATCTGGCGCAGCCCGCCGCCCTTCCATCACACCAAGATCATGGTTGTTGACAACCAATGGTGCCTTATCGGCAGTTGCAACTGGGACATCCGCTCGTTCCGTCTGAACTTCGAGTTGTGCCTCGAAGTCTATGATGGCGATCTGGCGGCATTTCTTTCGGCACTGATGCAGCGGGCTCGGGGTCCGGCCCTGACGCAACAGGAGCTTGAATCCCGCTCGCTTCCCGTGCGGCTGCGCGATGCAGGGGCGCGACTGATGCTTCCGTACCTGTGAGCGTGGGCCGATGACGCCACGGGGAGGACAGCCATGCAGACTTCCTGGTTGCGTTATCGGCCGGATTGCTCCATTTACAGTGTGAAATGATAAAAGTCATCAGCTGGAATTTGCTCCGCCTGACCGGGGCCTCACTCGACGATGTCGTCCGGCTGATCAGGCGGGAGCATCCGGACCTTCTGTTGATGCAGGAGGTGACGCAGGACATGGACGGGCTGACCCGTGCGGTGGGCGGTCAGTATCAGCGGGATCTCCTCCCGGGGCGCGTGCATGGCCTTGGGGTCTGGAGTCCGGTGCCGCTTCCTTCATGGCCGCTGGTGCTGCCGCTTCAGTCGGGCGCGATGTTCAATCGCGTCTGCCAGATCATCGACCTGGGAAGCATCACGATCGCCAACGTGCATCTATCGCACGGCCAGATCCTGAACCGGCGGCAACTCCGGCGGATCGCCACGGTGCTGCCCTATCGGGCTGCCGTGTTGGGTGACTACAATCTGATCGGACCCGCTTTGCTGCCCGGGTTTCGCGATGTCGGCCCGCGCGAGCATACGCACATCGCCGGTGACATGGTTCCGCTGCGGATCGACCGCTGCCTGATCCGCGGCGTGGCGTGCCTGGATGCGAAGGCGCTGCTGCGGGAGACGTCGGATCATCGGCCGATTGTGGTGAGCCTGAACGTGATGCCGCATTACCGCGCGGCGGATGCGGAGCCGGCGATGGGTATCGTCGCGTAGTTTCGTTATCGGGTCGGAACGCTCCCGCCATGGCAGGCGACGGGGACTCTCCGTCATGGTGCGCGAAGGCGCACCATCCACGCCTTACGGTGCGTGCCGCGACAAAAGGCGTGGATCTCGGGCCTTCGCGCACCATGACGAATGAACCGCCCGTGCCGACAGCCACTCTCGACCGAGGTTGGTAGTAGCTACCCCAGCCGCGCATCCTCCTGGATCATATCGGCGGCTTTTTCAGCGATCATGATCGCGGGGGCGTTGGTGTTGCCGGCAACGATCACCGGCATGATAGACGCATCGACCACTCGCAGCCCTGCCAGGCCATGCACCCGGAGGCGCGGATCAACCACCGCCATCGCACCGCGGCCCATGCCGCAGGTTCCCACCGGATGCAGGTTGGAGACGCCGCGGCGGCGCACGTCGGCGGCGATCTCCTCGTCGGTGCGGGTTGCGACGCCCGGAGCGGTCTCCGCCACTATCAGCTTTTGCAGCGCATGCTGCCGGGCGATGCTGCGGGCGATGCGCACACCGGCGATCATGACCCGCATATCATTCTCACTCCGCAGGAAATTGAACCTGATCTCCGGTGCCGCCAGCGGATCGGCGTTGCGAAGGCGAACCGTTCCGCGTGCTTCGGGCGCCAGATGCACCGGGCTGATGGAAATCCCCGGAAACGGATGCGAAATGACGCCTTTCGCCGTGCGATCCACCGTGCTCCAGGCTGAGATATTCAACTGCAGATCGGGCCGATCAAGACGTTTGTCACTACGCACGAGGGCGCCGACATACATGCCGTTGCCGGACATCGGGCCGGAGCGGAACAGACCATATTGCGCCGCCGCCGCCAGCCGGTGCGGCAGGCTGTAATGCAGCGCGTTCAGTGAAAGGTTTTTCGAGATTCGATAGGTGCAGAAGGTATTGAAATGGTCCTGCAGATTCGATCCGACTCCGGGGGCGTCATGCACAACGTCTATACCGATGTCGGTCAGATGCGCGGGCGGCCCGATCCCGGACAGTTGCAGCAATTGGGGGGAACCGTAGACGCCGCCGGAGACGATTACCTCCCGGCCGGCGTATGCGACCGCCGATCCTTTCCGCGTGCGAAACTGGACCCCGGTCGCGCGGCTGCCCTGGAACAGCACGCGGGTGGCATGGGCGTTGGTCCGGACGGTCAGGTTCGGGCGTTTCCGGGCGGTGCGCAGATAGGCGGCGGCGGTGCTCCAGCGGCGCTTGTCTTTCGTTGTTGTCTGGTAATAGCCGCAGCCTTCCTGGCGGGCGCCGTTGAAGTCCGGATTGAACGGAATGCCGGCCTGCTGGCAGGCTTCCAGAAGGGCTTTGGCGATTTCCCACTCATATGGCTGGTTGGAGACGCGCAACGGTCCGCCGGCGCCGTGATAGGCATCGGCGCCGCGTTCGTTGTCCTCGGCCTTGCGGAAATACGGCAGCACGGAGTCGTAGTCCCAGCCTTCATTGCCGAGCTGCCGCCACTGGTCGTAGTCGGCCGCGTTGCCGCGCATGTAGATCATGCCGTTGATGGAACTGGTGCCGCCCAGCACTTTGCCGCGCGGCTGATACATCCTGCGGTGATTAAGTTCCGCTTCCGGTTCGCTCTCGAACTTCCAGTTCACCTTTGGATCGACGAAGGTCTTGGCGTAGCCCATGGGAATGTGAATCCACGGGTTGGAGTCCGCGCCACCCGCCTCCAGCAGCAGCACCCGGAAGCGGCCGGATTCGGTCAGCCGGGCGGCCAGCACGCAGCCGGCGGAACCGGCTCCGGTCACGATGTAATCATAGGTGTCTGCTTCGGCCGCCACGCTTCGCCCCTTATTTGTTGGTCAACACGATCGCGCTACAGATCGGCTTTGCGGATCCAGACGCCGATGGCGGCGGAGACGACGAACCCAGCCGCCAGCCAGGGCGCGGTATCGGCGCCGAGGTCGCGGGCAATGGCGGTCCACAGCACGAAGCTGGCGAGGCCAACGACGATCCCGCCGATCAGGCTGGCCTTGCCGGACTTGAGGTGCGGCTGGCTCATTCGGCCGCGACGCCTCGGGGGCGCCTGATGTCGCCGCGGACCGTCCGGGTGTCGTAGCCGTTGAAAATATGTTTCAGCAGGCCGCATCTCAGGTCGGAGGTGCCGAAGAGCCAATCGGCGATCGGATAGGTCAGGTTGAAGTTCCGCTCCATCATGATGCCCTGGTCGTGGTGGGCGATGTGATGCCGCCGGATCGAGTTCACCAGTGGGATGCGCCGGACAAGCCGATCGTCGCGCACGTGGCAGCAATAGTGGAACAGCTCGTAGTTCAGATACAGGCCGACATTGGTGATCAGCAGCAGCCACGCCGCATTGGGCAGCCCGACCGCCCCGAGCAAGGCGGCCGGCGGCAGCGACAACACCATGAACGCGACCAGGGCATAGGGCGGGAAGAACACGATGCGGAAGTCGCGCGAGGTGTCGAAGGACGGTTCGACATCGGTGAAGAACTGGTGGTGGTTCAGGGTATGGCGGCTGTAGATGCCCATCAGTCCCTTGACCGGGCGGTGCATCACGTAGCGGTGGATCCACCACTCGAACACGTTGGAGAGGCAGAAGGCGACGGGGATGACCAGGAACTCGTACCAGGCCGGGTGGGCGATCTGCCTGGCGCAATACCAGATCGCGGCGGCGCCGAGGGTGAAGATCAGGGCGACATGCGCCCATCCGGAATACGCCGGCGCAATGCGGGTCCGGAAATCGGCGCGAAACGCCGCTTGCCGCGGCGACAGGGTTGGTTGGTCCATGGCCGTGCTCCCTTTGGAGGGATGGTACACACGGCGCGGCGGATACGAAAGAGCCGGGCATGCGCGGCCGATGATCAGCGTGACCGATCTTCCCGATCGGATGCCGGAGCCTTTGCCGATCGGCGCCCCTACTACGGCAGCAATGGGTGGGTTTCGGCCGGTCCGTTCGCGGCGGAGATGCATCAAGATCGAAAAAGCCGGCGCAACCTCAAAGTCTGTCTGTGAATTGACCCACGACTCGGCAGTCGCCAACTCTCGTGAACAAAACGGGCGATGGTCACATGAGCGATTTGCTGCTGCAATTCGGATGCGAGATCTGGATAGCCGACGGTCCGGTCGCTTCGTTTTACGGCTTCCCCTATCCCACGCGGATGGCGGTGATCCGGCTCTCTGACGGCAGCCTGTTTGTTTGGTCGCCCGTTGCACTTTCGGTCTCGCTGCGGGCTTCGATCGACATGCTCGGTCCGGTCCGCTGCCTTGTCTCCCCCAACGCACTGCACCACCTTTTTCTCGCGGAATGGAAGTCCGCATACCCGGAGGCACGCCTCTACGCGTCGCCACGACTGCGGGGCAAGCGTAAGGATCTCGCGTTCGACGCCACGCTGGCCGAGGCCCCTGAGCCGGAGTGGGCAGTGGACATCGACCAGGTTGTGCTGCACGGGAGCTTTTACCTGACTGAGGTCGTGTTCTTTCACCGTCACAGCCACACCGTCCTATTCGCCGATCTGATCCAGAATTTTCCCCGCGACTGGTTCAAGGGATGGCGTGGTGTGCTTGCCCGGTTTGGTGGGATCGTCGCGCCAAATCCCAGCGCGCCGCGCGATTGGCGCGCGAGTTTCCTCGACCGTGGCGCGGCGCGAGCGGCACTCGATCGGGTTCTCGCCTGGCCGATCGAGCGTGTGCTGATTGCGCATGGGGATCTGCCGTCACAAGACGGCGCAGCTTTTGTACGGCGTGCCTTTGCATGGCTGCTCGGTCATCATCGGTCGACGTGATCGCCGTCAGGCGACGCCCAAGAATGATCGCTTCGGCCGGACGGCTCCCACAAACCGTCATGGCCCGGCTTGTCCGGGCCACCTATCGCGGCGGGCTGCTGGCATAGGTGGCCCGGACAAGCCGGGCCATGACGGAGAGGGAAGGACGGCCAACTGAAGCGGCAAGTCCTGGGCGTCGCCTTAGTTAATTTGGGGTTTTCGGGCCTGTGCATTAAACACTGGTTATCAGCCCGCTCATTGCGCGATCACTCGGCCAACAGGTTTGGTCATGTAGACCCGCCGCAGCCCCTTTTCTTCGACCCGATGCGTCTCGGAATAGCCAATTCGGGTATAGAGTTCGATGTTCTCCGTCATAGCCTCGTTGGTATAGAGCCTGATTAAGCGGTAGCCTGCGTCGACCGCGGCAGCCTCGGCGAATTTCAGCATCTTGCGGCCGAGACCCAGACCTTGTGCAGATGGGGCAACCGCGACGTTGTCCAGAAGCATCGCGTCTTCTTGCGGTATCAGCACGAGAATGCCCTGTATAGTCCCTTCGCGCTCAATGACATGGACACGGCCGTCCCGGATCAGTCGCTCAAAGTCGTCGAGCATTGGTCCCGGCTCTCGCCCGATGCGAGACACGTAGCGGGAATATGCTGACCGAACGATGGCCTCGACGGCGCCGAGATCATCGCTGATGGCTGTTCGCAGATCTTGATACATGTAGCCATGGTGCCCTGACACAGGCCAAAAATCCATCACCCGTCGGGGCGGATGCGGCTCTGCAGTCCGGCCGGGCGCCCTGGATCGAACTTTTGGTCGCGGTACTACCGGACCCCGGGTAGCTGACGACAGACGCCCTCACGGCCACGGGCTACGAGCTACCTTGGAGATCGGCCCCAAGCGGGGCACCTACCGTGCCGAACAATCGGGGGAACCTGAGGGCCGGCCTTACGGTCCGGCCGCAGTTCCGAGGGGACAGCGCGCGCCGGGCGATCAGTCGTCGCGGTGCACCCGCTCCATCCGCTCGTGCCGCTCCTGCGCCTCGATCGACATGGTGGCGATCGGCCGGGCCTCCAGCCGGCGGATGCCGATGGGTTCGTCGCTTTCCTCGCAATAGCCGTACGTGCCGACTTCGATCCGCACCAGCGCCTGGTCGATCTTGGAAATCAGCTTGCGCGCCCGGTCGCGGGTGCGAAGCTCCAGCGCGCGGTCGGTTTCCACGCTGGCCCGGTCGGTGATGTCGGCCTCATGGATGCCGCCCTGCGACAGGCTCGCCAGGGTTCCGTCCGCCTCCCGCAACAGATCGGCACGCCAGCGCAGGAGCTTCTGGCGAAAATACTCGACCTGGACGGGGTTCATGAACTCCTCGTCCTCGCTGGGGCGATAATCAGGGGGTAGAGACGTCATCATTCGCGTATGCTTCCTGGTTATCCGTCCGCGCGAGCCTTTTAGTTGCGACCGAAGGCCGAGCGCCCGGCCCATTTCGGGTAGGGAACGCGCGGGCTTATAGCCGCCCGGCACCATCGCGCCAAGAGCGCGCGCGAAAACGTCAGACCGTTGAAATGAAACTCTTAGCGAGGCGCGGGAAGCTTTACCGAGACTTGCCGCGCCGCACTGGGCATTTCGTGCCCATCGGCAAAACCTGCCGCCCCGCCTAAGGCGCGAAAGCCGCTGTACTCCTCGCTGCGGACGCTGGCACACGGATTGCGCTAACCGCTTCGGATAGTCTCCGCGGGGAGACGTCGCCGGCTTTGATCGTCTTCAGGATGAACGCGTGCGCAAAATGCGCCTGGCCTTCGGTCTTTGCCTGCTCCTGTCGCTCTGCTTCGCAGGCGCAGCACGCGCGGATGTGCGGATCAAGGACATCGCCGACGTCGAAGGCGTGCGGGAAAACCAGTTGGTCGGCTATGGCCTCGTCGTCGGCCTGAATGGCACCGGGGACAAGCTCAACAACAACGTATTCACGCGGGAATCGCTCATCGGCATGCTGGAGCGCCTGGGCGTCAACACCCGCGATCAGGTCGCCGCCCTGTCCACCAAGAACGTCGCCGCCGTGATGGTCACCGCCGAACTGCCCGCCTTCGCCCGCTCCGGCAGCCGCATCGACATCGCGGTCTCGGCGCTGGGCGATGCGACCAACCTGACCGGCGGAACGCTTTTGGTCACGCCGCTGCTGGCGGCGGACGGGGAGGTTTATGCCGTCGGCCAGGGCGCGCTCTCCACCGGCGCCATCGCGGCGCGCGGGGCGGCCAGTTCGGTGACTCGGGGGGTGCCGACATCCGGGCGGATCAGCAACGGGGCGACGGTAGAAAAGGAGATTCCGTTCCACCTGGACAAGGGCGGCGGATTGCGGCTCGGGCTGCGCAACCCGGATTTGACCACCGCTCAGCGCATCAGCGCCGTGATCAACCGGGCGCTCGGGCATGTTGCACGCACAACCGATCCCCGCACGGTGCAGCTTGACCTGTCCAACCGCGACCCGATCGAGGCGCTGGGCATCATCGAGAATTTGCGCGTCGAGCCGGACAACGCCGCGATCGTCATCATCGACGAAGCGAGCGGCACCATCGTGATGGGCGCCAATGTGCGGATCAGCACGGTGGCGATCGCCCAGGGCAACCTAACGATCCGCGTGACCGAGACGCCGGAAGTCAGCCAGCCGGGGACGATCTTCACCGGGCAGACCACGACGGTGCCGCGAACCTCGATCCAGGTGGACGACCAGCACGACCGGAAGCTGGGCATCATGAATACCGGGGTGACGCTGCGGGACCTGGTGGCCAGCCTGAACGCGCTTGGCGTCGGTCCTCGCGACCTGATCAGCATCCTGCAGTCGATCAAGGCGGCGGGTGCGCTTCAGGCGGACCTGCAGGTGCGCTGATGACGAAGCTGTCTCTGCCGCCGGTGGTGCCTCAGCCGAACGCGGCGCCTCCGTCACGCCCGGCGGTGCCGGCCGATCCGGCGAAGCTGGCCAAGGCAGCGCAGGATTTTGAGGCGATGGCCATCGGCGAGCTGCTGAAGCCGATGTTCGATACGGTGAACACGGCGAACGGCTTGTTCGGCGGCGGCTCGGGCGAGGAGGCATGGCGGCCGATGCTGGTGCAGGAGATCGCCAGGCAGATCGAGGCGCATGGCGGGTTGGGACTGGCAAAGCCGGTCTACGACGCGATGCTGCGGATGCAGGAGACCAAGACGCAGTGAGTAAGGATTCGGTGGAACGGCTTGCTGATGTGCTGGCGCGGGAGAACGCTGCGCTGAAGCGGATGGATTTTCCCGCCGCGGTGGCGCTGGTGCCGGCCAAGGAGGCGGCGCTGGCTGAGCTGACCCGGCAGGCGCCGCCTGCCGCCATGCGGTCCCCAGCGATTCAGACGCTGGCCGGGTTGGCGGAGGAGAACCGGGTGCTGCTTGAACGGGCGATCGAGGTGCAGACTCGCATCGTCCGCATGGTCGCCCGGGCGATCGCTCCGGCCCGGGAGGGTGCACACTATAAGCGCCCCAATGAGGGAAAGGTGTCGCAGCGGACAATCGCGCTGGCGGTGTCGAAAAGCGTTTGATTGCTGTTCTACCCAATAAGTCGGGTGGGTGTTACCGCTGGCCGGACGGTTGGCCGCTTGACCCCGCGCTGTCGAACACCCCGAAAATCCCGCGCAAAAACCCCGGCGTCAGCGCGCTGACCGGATTCACCGAGATGCTCGGATCGCCGATCGGCCCCTCCACACCAAATCGCGCGGCGAACACGCCGCCGCCCACCTCCGGACTGAACAGCTTGCCCACCAGCGGCAGCCGCCCGAGCATCGCATTGAAGAAATAAACCGGCACGATCGTGCCGCTGAGTGACGCCCGGCCCGACGACAACGCGATCGATCCCTTCGCGGTCACTCCGAGAGACGCGTTGTAGGCCCGGGCGTCGTTCAGATACAGCGACGCGCCGTCGTACTGGAACGGCAACAGGATCTGCGTGAAGCCCATCCCGGGTCCGCGCAAGGCATCAACCAGCCCGTACAGCGTGATCGCCTGCAATAGCTTGGCCAGCACCGGCAGGTTCTTCACCGTCGTATTCCTGATATCGGCCGAACCAACCAGCGGGCGATAGCCGATCGGCCGGGTAAAGTCGGCGTCGATGGTCAATTGACCGGATTGCATCACCCGGGTGACGTCCATTGCGCGCAGGAATCCTCCCGCGTCCTTGGCGCTGAGACGCAAGTGCCGCTTGCCGTCGCGGGGTTCGATCCTGACCGAAAATCCCGCACTCGCCCCAAGGGCACCGATGGCATCGAGCGTTCGGATCGTCTCGCCATCGCCGGCGGCTTTCACCAGCAGGTTGGCGGCCCGCTCGCCATTGGCCAGGAGCGCGCGGTCGAACCGGCCATCCAGCGTCCAGGCCGGCGTCGTCGGGCCGCCCGGGGGTGGCGAGTCCCCCGACTTTTCCGCCAATTTCGGGCCCAGGTCGATCTGGCCGCCCCGCAACACGATCGCAACCGGCGCGTTCGCCGCGAAATGCACCGCGCCGCGGCTATCGGTACCGCCAAGCTTCATCCTGTCCAGCATCAGCGACCGGATCTGCCCGTCGGCGAACTCCGCCGAACCGGTCAGCAGCAGATCGTCGCCGCGCACCGTGATGCGATCGATTTTGCTGAGCCGATCGTGGGATAGCAGAAGGGTCGCGGAGGCAGTGGCGGCGGAGCCGGCGGGCTTGCTCCAGGCCAGAGTTCCCATCGTCAGCGTGGCCAGGGTCAAGTCGCTTTCGACGGTCACCGAGCCATTGCCGTTGCGCCGCTCCACCAGCACGGCCGTCACGGGCACAGGCCCGTCGATGACATCGGTGACGTGCAGCCCCGCCGCGTCGAGCTGCGCGGCATCCGGCTGGCCGGTGGCGACGATCTTCTGCACCACCTGATCGGCCGCCCCGGTGTTGAAATCCATGCTGCCGGTCAATGTCAGCGGGATCGCCGCCAACGTGCCGCGGCCTTTCAGCGTGAGGCCGTCCTTGGTGACATCGAGGTCGAACGCCCCGTCCTCGAGATCATGCCCGTAGGCGATATCCAGCAGGCGAACCCGCTTCACATGCGTGTCGGCGTGGATCGCCACATCATCCATCGTCAGCTTGTTTTCCAGCGGGAACTGGAAAGTCAGCGTGCCCGAGACATCGCCTCCGGCGGTTTTCAACCCGATGGGATGCGTGGACAGCAGATGCAGCCGAGGCTCCTTCAACAGCGTCCAGGTACTGGAGACCGGCCCTTCGACCCCGGTCACGATGTCGGCGAACTGGTCTTTGTAAGACAGCCCGGTGATGCGCATCCGCCCGTCCCTGACCAACAGGTCAGGCCCGCCGCCGCGGATGCGCTGGCGTGCGGAGGGCACCGTGATGTCGAGCGTATCGGGGTCCACCAGATGCAGATGCGCCTCCGTCTGCTCCACCGGCGGGACGTTGTCGATCCAGGTGAACGTGCCGTTCGACACGTCAAGGTCGCCGGCCGCCCGGGTCAGGACGACACCATTCAGCGAGTCGTCGGCCTCGACGACCAGGCTGGCCGAGCCGTGTCGCACCAGACCGGCGGTGACGTTCTCGACGATCCACGGCCGCGCCCCGCCGCCAACTCCGACGGGCCAGAGCCGCGGCACATCGGCGATGTCGATCTGGTCGATCGCCACCGTCATGTCGGCGGTGATGCGGTCCGAACCACGGGTGACCGTGCCGCCGATGTCGATGGTTTCCGCCGCATCCTGCGCCGAGCGGGCCACATTGAAATGGGCGCTGCGGATGGTCAGCGTATCCGGCGTGGCGGCGAGGCTGACGACCCCGTCCAACAGCGGGAACTCGCCCTTGCCGGCGGGAATCACGCCCTGCCCGCAATGGATTGTCGCAAAGCCTCGGCTGACGCCGAACCCGGCGTCGAAATCCACCGTTGCCTCCAGCGATACCGGCACCGTCACCGCCAGGGCGGCCGAGGGATGGCGGAAGCCGGCAAGGCGGAACGGCGACAGCCTGACATCAAGCCGCGTGGTCCCCCCGGGCACGAAATCCAAATGCCCGAACAGATCGGCATTCTCGTCGCCCAGGCTGAGCGGCGCGGTCAGCGTGCCCGAGACGTGCCCGGTCGCCGGTCGTATCAGGTCGATATTCATTCCGGCGGTTTTCAGCACGAGGCCGGTCTTTTGGTCGGTTGCGGTCACCTCGGCGTCGCGGAAATGCACCCGCCTGATCTGGTCCAGGATGCCCGGGCGCAGTCCGTGATCGGTGCCGGCGGGACGCGCAAGCTGGTCGCGCAGCGCGCGGAAGTCCCCCGGTTCCCCGCTGGTGTCCGCGGCGCTTCCGCCGAAGCCGATGGCTCCGTCCGCCTCCCTGACGACGGCGATCCGGGCATGGTCCACTTCGATGCTGCGCGGAACGAACCGACCCAGCAGCAGCGCTGCCGCGGAGAACGTGAGATGGGCCTGCGGCGCGGCGGCGAGACGGCGCCCCGACGCATCGGTTATGTCAACATCGGTGATGTCGAGATCGAGAGGGTAGTCGACTCCCTTGTTGAAGCCTTCCCACGTCAGCAGCAGGGTCCTGAACGAGACACGCATCGGCGGCGACTCGTCGCTGAGGATCGCCCGCGCCCGATCGCCCAGCCAACCGAGTTCGATCGGACCCTGCGAGAGCCGCCACGCGGCGGCGGACAAAAGCACGCTGACCACGACAACAAAGCCGATCGCCGTGACCAGAAGGCGGTGCAGAAGCCTGGAGGTGTGGACGATGACGCGTCCCGTGGTGCGGCGGATCACTGGAATGCCGGCACGCAAAGGGACTCGTAGCGGGACACCGGGCTGGCAAGGTCATGATGGTTATGTGACCCCGGGGAACGCGAAGCCGTCATGCCGACGTAGGTCGGCATCCACGCCTTTGCCACAACCAGCACCCAAAGGCGTGGATGGTGCGCCTTCGCGCACCATGACGGGACGGGAGGCCAGTGCCGACACGAGGAGATTTCGTATAGGATTCCCTGCCCGATGAACGACTCCGCATTTTCCCTGCCGGCCGACTGGCCCGCTCCGTTCGACGAAGCGGCTGCCGATCGGCTGGTCGAACGCTTCCAGGCGCTCGGCGAGGCCGAGGCGCGGCTGTTGGCGACCGCGGGCGTTCTACCCATGCTGCGGTGCCTGGGAGGCAACAGCCCGTACCTTGCCGAATTGACCATTCGGGAACACGACACAACCGGCCGCGTCGTGGCGGACGGCCCGGACGCTGCGTTCGCGGACGTTTTGTCCGGCCTGGTTCATGTATCCCCCGATTCGAGCCGGCCCGAGACCGCCGCCGCGCTGCGCCAGGCGAAGCGTGCCGCTGCCCTGATCGCCGCGATAGCGGATGTTGGCGGCATCTGGCCATTGGAAAGCGTCACCGGCGCGCTGTCCGACCTGGCGGAAGCGACATTGCGCCTGGCGATCCGGCACCTGCTGCGCAGCGCACACGCTGCGCGCGAGATCCGGCTGGCCGACCCGAACCGGCCGGAAACCAATTGCGGATTCGTCGCGCTGGCCATGGGCAAGCTGGGCGCGGCGGAGCTGAACTATTCGTCGGATATCGACCTCATCCTGATCTACGATGGAACTGCCCCTGTGTATGCGGCAGGCAGCGCGGCGGATAGCGTCGGCTCGTTCACGTCCCGTTTGGCGCGCAACCTGATCACCCTGATGGAGGCGCGGGACGCCAACGGCTATGTGTTCCGCACCGACCTGCGGCTGCGCCCCGATCCCGCCGCCACGCCGCCCGCCGTCTCCCTGCATGCGGCGCTGATCTACTACGAGAGCATGGGCCTGAACTGGGAACGCGCGGCGATGATCAAGGCGCGGCCGGTGGCGGGAGACCTGGCACTCGGTCACCGCTTCCTGGAGGCAATCCGTCCCTTTGTCTGGCGCCGTGGCCTGGATTTCGCCGCTGTCGCCGATATCCATGCGATGAAACGCCGCATCGACGTGGTGAAGCAGACCGCGCTGGGGGAGGACATCGATCCGGTGGCGCGCATCGCCGGACACAATGTCAAACTGGGCGAGGGCGGCATCCGGGAGATCGAGTTCCTGGTGCAGACCTTGCAGATGGTGTGGGGCGGTCGCGACCCGACCTTGCGCATGCGGCCGACACTGCAGGCGCTGAAGCGGCTGACGGAAACCGGGCACCTGGCCGAGACGGCGCGGCAGCAGTTGGAGGAGTCCTATCGCTTCCTGCGCGAGGTCGAGCACCGCATCCAGATGGTCAACGACCGCCAGACCCACGAGCTGCCGCGGGACACGGCGGAGGTGCGACGGATCGCCTGCTTCATGGGCTACGCCGATGCGGCCTCCTTCGCGGCGGACTTCCTGCGGCATGTGGATATCGTCCGCGGCAACTACCGCGCCGTGTTCGAGCATGTGCCCGACCTGCCCGGCACGGAAGCGGCCGGACCGGAGCTGGATTTCCGCGGCGACGACCCGGACCCGCCGGGGACTGTCGAGGCGCTGAAAAGCCTTGGCTTCACCGACACGCGCCGGGTCGTCGCGACGGTGCGGCAATGGCTCACCGGCCGGGTGCGGGCGCTGCGGTCCGACCGGGCGCGCGAGTTGATGACGACCATAATACCGTCAATTCTGGCCGCGCTCGGCCGTCAGTCGCATCCCGACGAGGCGTTCGTTCGCTTCGACCGGTTCATCAGCGCCCTGCCCGCCGGCGTGCAGCCGATGTCGCTGTTCCAGCGCAACCCCGCCCTGGTGGACCGGGTCGCGGCGGTGCTGGGCGCGGCGCCGATGCTGTCCGAGCATCTGGCGCGCCATCCGAGCGCCCTGGAGGGGCTGTTGGCGGACGACGAGATCGCCGATGCCGAACGCATGCTGCGTGAGCGGCTGGCTGATACGAACCGGCTGGATGATGCCATCCAGGTCGTGCGCCGGGCGGTGAAAGAGCGCGACTTCCTGCTCTCGGTCGCGACCCTGGAGGGGCGGTTGGATGCCGATGCGTCCGGACGGGAGCGCTCCGCCCTGGCGGACGCGGCTTTGGCGGTGATGGTGCCGCGTGTGCTGGCGGATTTCGGGCGGCGCTTCGGCCGGGTGCCGGGCGGCGCGCTGGCGGTGGTGGTGATGGGCAAGACCGGCGGCCGGGAGATGATGGCGGGTTCGGACCTCGACCTGATCTTCATCTACGATCATCCGCCGGAGGTCACGGATAGCCGGGGCGGACGCAGCCTGCCGGTCAGCACGTGGTTCGTGCGGGCGGTGCAGGTGTGCGTCTCGGCGCTGACCTCGCCGGGGGCCGAGGGCCAGATGTATGAACTCGACATGCGGCTGCGTCCGTCCGGCAATAAGGGGCCGCTGGCGGTGTCGCTGGAGAGTTTCAGGCGCTATCACCACTGGGACGCCTGGACGTGGGAGCGCATGGCGCTGACCCGCGCCCGCGTCGTCGCCGGACCGCCCGCGCTGCGCAAGCGGGTCCGGCAAGCGATCGAGGACGCGATCAGGCGCGACCAGGAACCGGAGCGGGTGCGGCAGAACGCCACCACCATGCGCACGCGGATGGCCCGGGATCTTCGCCCGGTTGGCCCGTGGGACGTCAAGCTGCGGCCGGGCGGGTTGATCGACATCGAGTTCGTCGCTCAGGTGCTACAGGTGATTCAGAGCCGCGAGTCCGGGTTTCGCACCAGCCCGACGACGCATGTTGCATTGAAGCGGCTGAGCGATGCGGGGTTCCTGCACAGGCCGGATGCGGCCCTGCTGATCCGGGCCGATCGGCTCTGGCGCACGATCCAGGGCATGCTGCGTCTGACGGTGGGACAGCCGAAGGAGGAGGCGCTACCGGGGGCCTCGGCGGCGGCGTTGCTGCGGGCGGCTGCCGCGGCGGGGATGCCGGCGGTTGACACGAGTGACTTATTGCATAAGTCAAATGCGCTCGCGCAACAGGTTCGCGCGGTCTTTGAACGCCAGGTGGGGAAGATAAGCGGATGAGTGTTGCGGAAGGGGAAGCGGCTCCGGATTTCTCGCTGCCGGCGACGGGCGGGCGAACCGTCAGTTTATCCGGCTTCAAGGGCAAGCCGTTCATCCTGTATTTCTATCCGAAGGCCGATACGCCGGGGTGCACCAAGGAAGCCTGCGCCTTCCAGGAGGCGACGCCGAAGCTGGAAGAGGTCGGCCTTGATGTCGTTGGCGTGTCGCCGGACAAGATCAAGCCGATCGAGAAGTTCGCGGCGAAGTATGGCCTGACGTTTCCGCTGGCCTCGGACGAGGACCATGCGGTGGCGGAGCGGTATGGCGTCTGGGTCGAGAAGTCGATGTATGGCCGCCAATACATGGGTGTTGACCGGAGCACGTTCCTGATTGATGCGGCCGGCACGGTGCTGAAGGTGTGGCGTAAGGTCAGCGTGACCGGGCATGCCGAGGACGTGCTGAAGACGGCGAAGGGGTTGAAGCTGGTTTAGGCGGGGCGGTGCCGGCCTTTCCCGGAACTTGGCCGCGGAAACAAATTCGCGCCCTTACCGCGGAGGACATATGAGAAGTGTCAGGAACGCCTTGCGATGGTCCTGCTCGGCCTGCCCGAATCGGTGCACGGCACTTCTGGCAGTGTTGAGCGCCACCTTTGCATCCGACGTTTTGTAACGCGGTATAGGGTTGTAGTCGGCCAGGTGGCGTTTTCCCTGTAGCTCTATTGCCGCGGTAGAAAATTCCTGGATGCCGGAGCTGAAACCGCCGGCCGGAACATAGGGTCGGTACTTCGCCACCGGGACTTGCTTGAGCGTCTCTGTACAAAGTTCCTTCAGACCCTTATGTTCAACGCTCCTGTAAACGAGCGCGTATCGGCTCGTTGAGCGTTGCGTAACGCCGACGAACTCGTCCGCTGCCGCGATCAGGCAAAAGTGGAAAAGACCGTAATAGGCGGCGGAAATCGCACGCCTCAGGTCAACCTGACGAGGAGGACCGGCAGGCGGCGGAACGATTAATTTTTCCGTCTGTTCGAACAGATGGTCAGGATTCAGTATCGGCAATCGATCTCAACTCTTCCTCGGTAGCGTATTCGATGATCGGGAATCTTTCTTCGTTCGCGGCGCGCAGAGCTCGCTCCACTCCGACCAGGGTGTCCAGGGCCATGTCGCCGCTGATGCTTTCAGCGCCACCGTCATCCAGAACGATGGTTATATGCAGGACTTCCGCGCCATCGCCGTCCACGGCGGGTTCGCTGAGTACGCGCCGGACATCGGTCCGCTGTCGCAAGACCGCCGAGGCTGCCCCGGCCACCACCTCGTTAACCTTCGTGAGTTCGAGCATAAGTGTACGTTAGCAGGCCGCGGGGGGTCAGGAAAGGCCGCCATGCGCCGGAACCGAAGGAGACAGCCTTTCCGTTAACCGAAAAGTAAGACTTACCGTCTAACACTCGGGGCACTGACGTGTCCCGCCGCTTGCGGCGGCCGATGCGGTTCAGTTTGGGCGAAACTGACCTCGGGTGGCGATGCGGAATGGCTAACCTGCCGGCCGGAATGACGAACAGGGCGATGACGGGGCTGGAAAAGGCCAGCGTCCTGATGCTCGCGCTGGGCGAGGAACATGCCAGCCGGCTGTTCGGCATGATGCATGAGGACGAAATCAAGTCAGTGTCCGCCGCCATGGCCCAGCTCGGCGTGGTGCCGGTGGACACCGTCGAGCGGCTGTGCTCCGACATCGTCGATAATTTCGATGCCACCGGCGGCATCATGGGCAGCTACGAGAGCACCGAATCGCTCCTGCTGAAGGCGCTGCCGCGCGACCGCGTCACCCAGATCATGGAGGAAATCCGCGGCCCGGCCGGCCGGACGATGTGGGACAAGCTCGGCAATGTCAGCGAAGAACTGCTCGCCAGCTACCTGAAGAACGAATATCCGCAGACGGTTGCCGTCGTGCTGGCGATGGTGAAGGCGGACCATTCTGCCCGCGTCCTGACGCTGCTGCCGGACTCGTTCGCAATGGAAGTGGTCATGCGGATGCTGCGCATGGAGTCGATCCAGCGCGACGTGCTGGACCGGGTCGAGCGCATCCTGCGCGCCGAATTCATGTCCAACCTGGCGCGCGCCTCCACCAACGACGCGCACCACATGGTCGCCGAAATATTCAATCATTTCGACCGCAAGGCGGAAACCCGGTTCATCGCCGGGCTGGAGGAACGCAACCGCGAATCGGCGGAGAAGGTGAAAGCGCAAATGTTCACCTTCGCCGATTTGCAGCGGCTGTCCGGCCCCGCCGTCCAGGTGCTGCTGCGCTCGGTCGACAAGAGCATGCTGCCGCTCGCCCTGAAGGGCGCGCCGGATCCGATCAAGGTGCTGTTCTTTTCGCAGCTTTCGGAACGCGCGGCGAAGATGCTGCGCGACGATATGGCCGCCCTCGGTCCGGTTCGCATGAAGGACGTCGAAGAGGCCCAGGCCACCATCAGCAACATGGCCAAGGACCTGGCGGCGCGCGGCGAAATCGACATCAGCCCAGCCAGCGACGACCGGGTGATCGAGTAGTGCAACGCAATGAAGGAGCATCGTTATGGCCGGCCCCGACCCCACCCAGCCCGCGGAACCGGCCGAAGCGCCGGAGATCGGCTATCCGAAAGAACTCGAAGCCGTCTACGATATTTCGGTGACCGTCAGTGCCGTACTCGGCAAGGCGACGATGCAGGTCAATCAGTTGCTGAAGCTCGGCCGCGGCGCGGTGGTCGAGCTCGACCGCAAGCTTGGCGAGGCAATCGACATCTATGTCAACAACCGCCTGATTGCCCGCGGCGAAGTGGTGATGGTGGATGACGTGAAGCTGGGCATTACCATGACCGAGATCGTCAAGTCGGAGCGGCAATGACCCTCGACGCCGAGTCGTTCCGCGTGGAGGCCGGCATGCCGGATAGTGCCACGCCGTTCTATCCGGTGCGTGCGCGGCACGATCCGGCGGATGATTTCATCTGTTGCGATCCGGCCATGGTGGCGGTGTTGCAGCGGGCGCGGCAGGCGGCGGAATCCGGTGCCTCGGTGCTGATATCCGGCGAATCCGGCACGGGAAAGGAAGTCATTGCCCGCCACATCCACAACGCGTCGGGCCGCGCCAAAGGCCCGTTTATCGCCCTGAACTGCGCGGCGATCCCGGATCACCTGCTGGAATCGGAGTTGTTCGGGCACGAGCGCGGCGCCTTCTCCGGCGCCATCGGCCGGCGAATCGGCAAGCTGGAAGCAGCCGACGGCGGCACGATCCTGCTGGACGAAATCAGTGAGATGGACCTCCGGCTGCAAGCAAAATTGCTGCGCGCCGTGCAGGAACGCGAAGTGGACCGCGTCGGCGGCCAGCGCCCGATGAAGGTCGATATCCGCATCATAGCAACGACCAACAAGGATCTTCAGTCCGAGGTGAAAAAGCAGACATTTCGGGAGGATCTGTTTTTCCGGCTGAATGTCATCCCTCTGCATATCCCGAGCCTGCGCCATCGGCCGGACGACATCCCCGAGCTGGCGCGATATTTCCTGCGCAAATACGATTCCCGGTCGGCGCCGCGTTTCCGTTCGTTTTCGGACGCCTCGATGATCGCCATGCGTGCGTATCATTGGCCCGGCAATGTCCGCGAACTGGAAAACGCGGTCAACCGCGCCATCGTGCTGGCGACGGAAAATGAAATCCGTGGTCAATGCCTGGATCTATTCCCACCGGATGGAGCCGGCACGCGACCTGTCCCGGCTGTCGCCGGGCAAGCGGTCGCGGCCGCCGGGCGGCCGCTTTGGCAGATCGAACGCGATGCGATTATCGATACACTTATCATGACTGGTGGCAACCGCACCAGGGCCGCGGAGGTCCTTGATATCTCGATACGATGCCTGCGCAATAAACTTCAGCTTTACGCCTCGCAGGGCTTCACGCCGCCCGGCCCGGCGTCTCGAACGGACTAATGACCCTCCGGCCGTGCCACATGCCGACGAACGTCGGCATCCACGCCTTTGTCTGCTCAAACAAAGGCGTGGGTGGTGGCCCTGCGCCCGCCATGACGGTCGCGTTGTCCTAAATGATCGGCGACTCCCTCGGTTCTGTCTTTTCGCGGCTCCGGCAGGGCATTCCGGTCGGCGATGCCAGCCTCGGGCTTGGCGTCATGCTACTGCTCGGCATCCTGATCGTCCCGGTCCCGACTTTCCTTCTGGACTTCGCGTTGGCGTTGTCGTTCACCGCGTCGATTCTGATCCTGCTGGTTTCGTTGTCGCTAAAGACCGCCCTGGAATTTTCCAGCCTGCCAACTTTGCTGCTGCTGCTGACGATTTTCCGCCTGTCGCTGAACGTGGCGACGACACGGCTCATCCTGTCGCACGGCAACGAAGGTGCCACCGCGGCGGGGCAGGTCGTCGCCGCGTTCGGAACGTTCCTGATGCAGGGCGATGTGCTCGTCGGCGCGATCATCTTCACCATGATCCTGCTGGTGAACTTCATCGTCATCACCAAGGGTGCCGGCCGTGTCGCTGAAGTATCGGCCCGATTCTACCTCGACGCGATGCCCGGCAAGCAGATGGCAATCGACGCCGATCTGGGATCGGGACAAATCGATGAGAAAACGGCGCGGGCGCGGCGGGCGGAATTGCAGGAGGAGATCGGATTCTACGGCGCCATGGACGGCGCCAGCAAGTTCGTGCGCGGCGACGCCATTTCGGCGATCGTGCTGATCGTCATCAACATCACCGTCGGCCTCGCCATCGGCGTGATGCGGACGAAGATATCGCTGGAAAATGCTTTTTCGACGTTCGCGACTTTGACAATCGGCGACGGGCTGGTTTCGCAAATTCCGGCCCTGCTGATTTCCATGGCAGCCGGTATCGTCGTGACCAAGGGCGCGACCGACGGCAAGGTGCAGGGGGTTCTGAGCGGGCAGCTGGGTTCCAGCCCCGGTCTGCTGATCATTACCGGTGCCGCCATCGGCCTGCTGGCCCTGCTGCCCGGGCTGCCGACGGTGCCGTTTCTGGCGATCGCGGTTCTGGCAGGGGTTTTGGCCTGGCACCAACTCAACAAGCGGCAGGTCGAGGCGGCTGAAATCCCCGCCCCGCCAGCCGATCCCGAAGCGGGGCGGGAGAGGCTTCCCTCGCTCGATCCGGTGCGCGTGGAACTTGGGTACGGGCTGCTTGACCTTGTCAGCAACGGGTCGCAGCCGCTGCCGGAGCAGATCAAGGGGCTGCGGCGGGCGATGGCGTCGGATCTGGGTTTCGTACTGCCATCAGTACGAATACAGGACAACATGGAGTTGGGGCCATACAACTATGCGGTGGCCTTGAAGGACATCTCGGCCGGGACGGGGGAACTTCGTCCGCTGATGATGCTGGCGATTTGTCCGGACGAGCGGGAGTTTCCTTTGCCCGGCGAAAAGACCCTGGAACCGGCGTTCGGTTTGCCGGCGTTCTGGATCTCTCCGGCCCAGGCGGATGCGGCGCGGTCGATGAATTGCACGATCGTCGAACCGGCGAGCGTGTTGACGACGCATCTGGGGGAGGTGGTGAAGGATAATATCGCGGAGCTGTTGTCCTACGCGGAAACTCAGAAAATCTTATCCGATCTGCCGCAGGAGCAGCAGCGGCTGGTGGCCGATCTTGTTCCGGCTTCCATAACGGTGGGCGGATTTCAGAGGGTGTTGCAGGCGCTGCTGGCAGAGCGGGTTTCCATCCGCGACATGCCGACCATTCTGGAGGCGGTACAGGAGGCTTGCGGCAGCGCATCGAAGGCGGTCGGCTCGATCGTTTCGCATGTGCGGTTCCGCCTGGCGCGGCAGATCAGCGACAGCCATCTGGGATCGGGTGGTTTCATCGCGGTGATCCCGTTGTCGCCGGAGTGGGAGGATACCATCGGCTCCTCGCTGATCGGGCCGCCGGACGATTGCCAGCTTGTGTTGCCTCAGGACAAGCTGCAGGAGTTTGTGGCGCGGTTGCGCAGCGTGGTGGATACAGCGGTGCAGGCGGGCAACCGGCCGGTGCTGCTGACGAGCGGGCGGATCCGGTCGCATGTGCGATCGATCGTGGACCGGATCCGGTTGAACACGCCGGTTATTGCGCAGACGGAGATTCACCGGCGGGCGCAGATCAAGGTGGTGGGGACGATTTGATGGGTTGCCTCAGAAAAGGTGAAGCGTGGCCCGTCCCCATTTTGTCATGGCCGGAATAAATCCGGCCATGACACAGTGGCAACGTCCGTGCCGCCCGGCGGCAACTGTCACTCCCGTCCCAAGTACCGCCTGCGCAGATGCATCTCGAACGCCAGCGGATCGAGTTTCCGCCCCGTCGCCTGCTGCAAAATCTCGTTCAGACCCAAACGGCTGCCGATCTGGTGCACGTGGGTACGCAGCCATGCCAGCAGCAGCGACAGGTCACCACGGGCAAACGAGTCGTCCAGACCCGGAACCTGCGCCCGGGCGGCCTCCATCAGTTGCGCCGCGGACATCGCTCCCAGCGTATAACTCGGGAAATATCCGAATGCGCCGTCATACCAATGGATGTCCTGCAGGCATCCCTCCGCATCGTTCGGCGGGGTGATCCCCAGCAGCGATTGAAGTCCCTGGTTCCAGGCTCCCGGCAGATCCGCGACATCGAGATCCCCAGCGATCAGCGCCCGTTCCAGCCGGAAGCGCAGGATGACATGAGCCGGGTAGGTGAGTTCATCGGCATCCACACGGATCGTGCTCCGCTGGACATGCCGCCACAGACGGCCAAGGTTCTCCAGCCGATACGGCTTCGCGGCGCCGCCGAATGTTTCGTGCAACCGGCCGCCGAGCCAGCTCAGGAACGGGTCTGAACGGAACGCCTGCATCTCGACGATCAGCGACTGGCTTTCATGCGTCGCCATGCCGGCGGCTTCGCCCACCGGCTGCCGCGCGTGGGCCGACGGCAACCCCCTTTCATACAGGGCGTGACCGGTCTCATGCACGACGGCCAGGATGGCGGAGGCAAAATCGTCCTCCTGATAGCGCGTGGTGATCCGCACGTCGGTGGGTGTGCCGCCGGAGAACGGATGCGCCGACTGGTCCAGCCTGGCGTGCTCGAAGTCCAGCCCGAGCCGCTCGGCAATCTCCCGGCACAGCTTCTCCTGCTTTGCGATCGGGAACGGCCCGGCGGGCTGGATGGCCGGGGGCTGGGTCGCCTGATAGCGTTCGACCTCAGGCAGCGTATCAGCCAGGAAAGTCTCATACGCCGCGAAAATCGGCTCGACATCGGCCGCGCCGACACCGTGCTGGTAGCCGTCCATCAGCGCGTCGTACGGCGTCAGCTCAAGCGCCTCACCGAGGGCGGCAGCCGCTTCCCGGGTCAGGCGCACGACCTCATGCAGATGCCGGCGGACCAGGCCGAAGTCCGAGCGCGCCCGGGCCACACGCCAGACTTTCTCGCAGTCAGAGTTGGCCTTGGCCTGAGCCTCCACCAGGCTTTCCGGCAAGGCCCGGGCGCGGCGATACATGTGCCGCATCAGCCGCAGATTCGCGACATCCCACGCCCCATGTGCGTCCGCCGCCGCCAGATCGGCTTCGATCTCCGGTGCGGTGAGTTGCTGGTGGCCCAGCACCGCCAGCACCGCGAGCTGGTCGCCGCGCGCCGCTCCGCCGCCCGGCGGCATGATGGCCGAGGCGTCCCAGCTCAGCATGGACATGCATTCCCCGACGGTGGCGATCATCCGGAAGCGGTCGGTTAGTCTTTCGTAAGCGGATTTCATTGTCTCAGAGCCTTTCGCATCCAGACAACGAACACGACAACCAGGGCCAGCGCCAGCCCGTACCACGTGATCACATATGATAAATGATTGTTGGGCGGTCGCGGCAGATGATCCGCGGGCGCCGGATAGATGTTGTACGGCGCCGAACCCAGTGCGACGAGGACGAATGGCAGCACATCGGGTTTCTGGACCGCGCGGGCGATGGCCCCGGGGTCGAGGGTGAAAAACTGACGCCCGGCAACGTCATCCGCCGCGCTGAACCATCTGGCCGTGTCGCCGGGCCGGACATAGCCGGTGACGGTGACCTCACCGGACGGATCGTTCAGCGCCATGTCCCGATTCTGGGGGATCCAGCCGCGGTTGACCAGTATCGCCGGGGCGCCGGGACGCTCCAACGGCACGATCTGGTATGTTCCGATCGCCGGCCCGGCCGGGGTGTCGCGGACTTCGGAGGCGTATTGCACGGCAAGGTCGAAGCGGAAGCGGCCGGTGACGGACACCTTGGTGTAGGGGGCGGGGTTCGGTCCAAGCGGGATTGGCGGGGCGGCTTCGGCGGTTGCGATCTGGGCCAGGATTCCCTGTTTCCAGTGCAGACGGTAGATTTGCCAGGTGCCCAGGCCGATCAGCACCATTAGCATGACCAGGGCGCTGAGGGTGGGAACGAGGAAGCGGGCTCTTCTGGCGGGTCTCATGCCGGCACGGACACTTACCCGTCATGGCGGGCGCAGGCCCGCCATCCACGCCTGTGCCCGCGGCGGCAAAAGGCGAAGATGCCGGCCTGTGCCGGCACGACGGGAGGGCGAGGCCTGTCGCCACCCCTTCTCCAAAGGTACATCACAGCCCCATCTCCCTCGCCCGGGTCCGGAACTGGGCAGCGACCAGCGCCGCCTTCATCGGCCGCATGAGCAGGATCGCCAGCGGCAAGGTCACCGCGGGCCACAGAATCGCGTGCACCCACAACGGTGGCTCGAAGCGGAACTCCACCCAGAACGCCAGCGCCACGACGATCACACCGAGCACCATGATCACGACGACGGCCCCGGCATCGCCGGTATCCGCCTGACTGAGGTCCAAGCCGCAGACCGGGCAAGCGGGCCGCAACGTCAGCAACCCCTTAAACAGCTTGCCCTTGCCGCAGCGTGGGCAGCGGCAGCGCAAGGCCGCCTCCAGTATCGAAATCCGCTGTTCGGCCACCGGAGCGGATCTACTCCGGAGCGATTTGACCGGCCCCGTACCAGTAGATGCAGGTGAACAGGAACAGCCACACTACGTCCACAAAGTGCCAGTACCAAGCCGCCGCCTCGAAGCCGAAATGCCTCTGCGGCGTGAACTGTCCGGCTCGCGCGCGGAACCAGCAGACTGTCAGGAACACCGTGCCGACCATGACATGGAAACCGTGGAAGCCGGTCGCCAGGAAGAAGGTGGACGAATAGACGCCGCCGCCGTTGAACTTGAACGGGGCGTGGGAATACTCGATCGCCTGGCATACCGTGAAGGAAATGCCCAGCAGGATGGTGAGGCCCAGCCCGAGGATCAGGTTCTTGCGGTCGTTCTCGATCAGCGCGTGGTGCGCCCAGGTCACTGTCGTTCCGGACAGCAGCAGGATCATCGTGTTCAGGAACGGCAGGTGGAACGGATCGAAGGTGTGCACGTCCGCGGGTGGCCACACGGTCTGGCCGTTGCCCTGGGTGTCCGGGAAAATCAGGAAGTTGAAATAGGCCCAGAAGAAACCGACGAAGAACATGACCTCGCTGGCGATGAACAGCGCCATGCCGTAGCGCTGGCCGAGGCGCACAATCGCGCTGTGGCCGCCGGTGGCCCAGCCTTCGCGCAGGACATCGCGCCACCAGAAGAACATCGTGCCCAGAACGATCAGCACACCGAGCTGTAGGTACAGGTATTTGCCGAAATGCGCGGCCATTATTATCCCGAACACGATCAGAAAAGCCCCGAGCGCCCCGAGGATCGGCCAGGGACTTGGATCGGGCAGATAGTAAGGCTGCTTGATCCCGGTGCTCAGCGGGCCCGATGCGTGTTGTGCTTCGCTGTCCATGCCACATCCATTTCAAACAGCGACGGGGAAACCGCCCCGACCCGGCTGCCGCACCGAAGCGGTCAGTTGGCTTTAAGCTTGGCCTCCGCCGCCGTCATCGGCCCGACATGCGGACCCGCCTTCGTAAGGGCGCCGGTCTTCGCGGCATCATCCAAAGAGCGGAAGAAGGTATACGACAGAGTGATCACCTTCACATCGGCGGTGTTGGGATCGTCGCGGATCGCCGGATCGACCCAGAAGCTGACGGGAAATTCCATGCTCTGATTGGCGGCCAGCGTTTGCTCGTTGAAGCAGAAGCAGGCGGTCTTGTGAAAGTATTTCCCAACTTTATCCGGTGTCACGTTGTAGAGCGCCCTGCCGGTGACAGCTTCCGAGGACTGGTTGGCGGCGTGGTAGAACGCCACCTGCTCATCGCCGAGCTTCAGCTTCACCTCCGACTGGTCGGGGGCGAAGATCCAGGGCAAAGCGGGGTTGGTGTCGGCGTTGAAGCGAACGCGGATGGTCGGTCCGCTGGCCCCGGGCGCTGCGGCGAGGCCGATGCTCGGGGTTCCGGCATAGCCGGTGGCGGCGCAGAACATCCGGTACAGCGGGATCGCGGCGAACGACATCCCAACCATGCCGGCGATGACGGCCGCCAGCGCCCAGCCCGTGACGATATTGCGCCGCCCGGAGCGCATTCAGAGATGCGCCATCTTGACGATGGTGATCGCGTAGAACAGGGCGCACAGGCCGATCAGGACGATCATGATCGCCCAACTGCGGCCGCGGCGGCGGCGTTCTGCATCGGGTACGAGGGGATTTGCCATGGGTCAGCCTACCAAACGGTCCAGGGCAAGCGCCCCGAACAGTGCAAACAAGTAATAGATCGAGTATTTGAACGCTGCCTTGGCAGGTGCGTCGTTCGTCAGGCTGCGTCCGTCCTGATCCTGCTCATCAGTCATCACCCGATAGACCCGCAGCAGAAACACCATGCCGAGCGCTGTTGCGGCTACGCAATACGGCAGCCCGCTGAAGCCCATGAAGAATGGCGCCAACGTCAGCGGGACCAGCACCAGCGTGTACAGCATGATCTGTCGCCGGGTTTCCCTCCCGCCCGCCACCACCGGCAGCATCGGCACGCCGGCTTTGCGGTAGTCGTCGTTCGCCCACAGTGCCAGCGACCAGAAATGTGGCGGCGTCCAGATGAAGACGATCCCGAACAGCACCAGAGGCACCAGATCGACCGTTCCGGTGACCGCCGCCCAGCCGATGACGG
Organism: uncultured Rhodopila sp.; assembly: GCF_903915725.1. Taxonomy (GTDB): domain Bacteria; phylum Pseudomonadota; class Alphaproteobacteria; order Acetobacterales; family Acetobacteraceae; genus Rhodopila. Next base: position 30,833 of record NZ_CAIWTY010000111.1, on the reverse strand, counting down.
GCGGGAACGCTCCGGCGGCGCCGCCGATGACGATGTTCTGCGGCGTGCGGCGCTTCAGCCACATCGTGTAGACGAAGACATAGAAGCAAATCGACAGTGCGAGGATCAGCGCTGCCGGAATGTTCACTGCCAGGCCCATCATGAGTACCGAGCCGACCGCCAGGGTGATGCCGAAACCCAGCGCGGCCCCCGGCTCTATGCGGCCCGCCGGTATCGGCCGCTTGCGAGTGCGGCGCATGATGGCGTCGATATCGCGGTCGTACCACATGTTGATGGCACCGCAGGCACCGGCCGCCACCGTGATGCAGAGGATCGCGGTGAACGCCAGCACGGGGTGCAGGTGCCCGGGTGCGACGATCAGTCCGATCGCGCCGGTGAACACTACCAGGGTGAGTACCCTGGGTTTCAGCAGCGCGATCCAGTCCCGGTAGTCGGCTTCCCATACCCCGGCCTCAGCCGCCGGGGTCATCGATGATGTCGCGTCGCTCACTGACAGGTATCCCCGTTAGGAAATCCGAGGCAATTCCAAATAGGTATGGAACGCAGGCGGCGAGGTCTGGGTCCATTCCAGGGTTGTCGCGCCTTCGCCCCAGTAGTTGTCCGCGACATGCTCCTTCGAGGTAAAGGTGCGGTAGACGACATACAGGAACACCAGGAACGCCGCGCCGCTGAGATAGGCGCCGCAGGAGGAAACGAAATTCCATCCGGCGAAGGCGGCCGGGTAATCCGGATAGCGGCGCGGCATGCCCGACAGGCCGAGGAAGTGCTGCGGGAAGAAGGTCAGGTTGACCCCGACGAAGGTCATCCAGAAATGCACCTTGCCCCAGTATTCCGGATACTGATGGCCGGACATCTTGCCGATCCAGTAATAAAATCCGGCGAAGATGGAGAACACGGCGCCGAGGGACAACACGTAATGAAAATGTGCAACGACATAATAGGTGTTGTGGATCACCTCATCGATGCCGGCATTGGCGCAGACCACGCCCGTGACTCCGCCGACGGTGAAGACGAACAGGAACCCGATCGCCCAGAGCATCGGGGTTTTCAGTTCCACCGAACCGCCCCACATCGTTGCAATCCACGAGAAGACCTTGATGCCCGTGGGAACTGCAATTATCAGGGTGGCGGCCATGAAATAGGCGCGGGTATCGACATCGATGCCCGAAATGAACATATGATGCGCCCAGACAACGAAGCCGACGACCCCGATGGCGACCATGGCGTAGACCATGCCGAGATAGCCGAAGATGGGCTTGCGGCTGAAGGTCGAGATGACGTGGCTGATGATGCCGAAGCCCGGCAGGATCATGATGTAGACTTCCGGGTGGCCGAAGAACCAAAACAGATGCTGGAACAGCACCGGATCGCCGCCTCCGGCCGGGTCGAAGAACGAGGTGCCGAAATTACGGTCGCAGATCAACATCGTGATCGCGCCGGCCAGCACGGGCACCGCGAGCAGCAGCAGAAAGGCCGTCACCAGTTCGGACCAGATGAACAGCGGCATTTTGTGCAGCGTCATGCCGGGGGCGCGCATGTTGAAGATGGTGACGATGAAATTCATCGATCCCAGCAGCGAACTCAGTCCGGCGAGGTGCAGTGCGAACAGCGTGCAGTCCATCCCCATGCCGGGTTCGTAGGTGGAGTTCGACAGCGGCGGATACAGAGTCCAGCCTGATCCCGACTCGCCCATCAGCAGGCCGGTGCAGATCAGCCCGAAAGCCGGCGGCAGCAGCCAGAAGCTGATATTGTTCAGGCGCGGGAACGCCATGTCGGGCGCGCCGGTCATTAACGGAATGAACCAATTGCCGAAGCCGCCGATGAGGGCAGGCATGACGGAGAAGAAAATCATCAGCAACCCGTGGGTGGTGATGATGGTGTTCCACTCCTGGCCCGAATTGACGATGTGATCGTTGGGGAAATTCAACTGCGCCCGCATGATCTCCGACAGCGTGCCGCCGACGGTGCCGCCGACGACCGCGAAGATCAGGTAGAGGGTGCCGATGTCCTTGTGGTTGGTGCTGAACAACCAGCGCTGGACGAAGGTCGGGTGATGACCGTGCTCATGGTGGTCGGCTGCGGTCGTCGTCGCATCCATATTTTTTCTCCGCTGATCAGCCGGCTTTGACGCCGGCACTCGTTCAAGCCGCCGTCGCGATCACTTGGATGCGATTTTGGGGAGTGGAGTCATCGAGGCCGCTTTCTTGGCCTGGTCCACCCAGGTCTTGAAGTCGGCCTCGGACACAGCGCGAACGGATATTGGCATCTGGCTGTGGTTCTGGCCGCAGATCTGGTTGCACTCTCCGTAGAAGGTGCCGATCTGGTTTGCTTCAAGCCAGGTTTCGATGGTGCGGCCGGGGATGGCGTAGCGCTGCACGCCGAAGGACGGGATGAAGAAGCTGTGGATCACGTCCGAGCTGGTGGTCAGGATGCGGATCTTCTTGTTGACCGGAATCACCAACTGGTTGTCGACGTCGAGCAGGCGCAACTGGCCGGGCTTGAGGTCGTCGTCGCCGACATAGCGGCTTTCGATATCGATGTTACCGTGGTCGGGGTAGCTGTATTCCCAATACCACTGGTGGCCGGTGACCTTGATGGTCATGTCGGGGTCCGGCGTGCGGTCCTGGTAGTAGATCAGCCGGAACGACGGGATAGCCATGACGACCAGGATCAACACCGGTATCACGGTCCAGGAGATCTCCAGGATCGTGTTGTGGCTGGTCCGGCTCGGCGTCGGGTTGCGCTGCGAATTGTAGCGGTAGACGACCCACATCAGCAGGGCGGCGACGAACAGCGTGATGACCGTGATGATGGCGAGGACCAGGTCGTGCAGGTCGATGATGCGGTCCTTGATCGGGCTGAAGGACCGCTGCATGCCCACTTCCCAGGGCCGAGGGGCCCCGACCACGCCTTGGGCGCCGGCGTAGGGGGCGATTGAAAGGTTCAGAATTCCGCAGGCCACAACAGCTAGAAGCCGTCTTGCCATTCGCATCGGTTCACCATCCCGTTTTGTTAGCTGGACGCTACTGAGGCGTAACTTGGCCTACCGGACGCGCCGGGTACGATCAAGGTCCGAGGGGGGCGGGGCGGGTGCTTTGCTGAGCACACTACTGCGAGCGACGCGGAGCGCCGCGGAAAGTCAGGAGTTGGTTGTTGGTCGCGGTTCGGATGGAGCGCGGTGACTCTTCCTGGCTGGGCGTATCCCCACAAGTATCAGGATAAGTGGTTGAGCAGAGAAAGACTTTGCCGAACCGCCTCGGCCCTCATCGTCATGGCCGGGACACGCCCGGCCATGACGATGAGGTGGCAACTGTCGCCCCCACGCACCCTATCCTGATAGCTATATCCCGATAGCTATGGGACGCCCCCGGACATGACGGTTGGGACGGGCAGGCGGGTTGCGCTCAGGTACGCAGGCGAACCAGCGTGAACAGCCCGAATGGCGGCACGGACTCAACCTCGATCCGCGTCAGATCCTCTGGCGAAAAAATTCCGTCCATGGCGAAATCAGGATGCCAACCCAAACGGCGGGAAGCCGGAGCCATCGCCCGCTCCAACCACCATCTCGGACCCTTTGCCGCAGCAAAGTGGTTGATGATCAGGATATTGCCGCCGGGCCGCACCAACCGGCGCATCTCGGCCAGCAGGCGCTTGGGGTTGGGCACCACCGAGGCCACGAACATCGCGACCGCAGTATCGAAGGACGCATCCTCGAAATCCGTGGCTTCCGCATCCATCTCACGCAGCGCCTGCACATTGCCCAGGCCATCGCGGCGGGTGCGCTCGCGCGCCTTGCGCAGCATCTCCTTCGACAGGTCGATGCCGGTGATCCGCTTGTCAGAGTTGTAATAGGGCAACGCCAATCCGGTGCCGACACCGACTTCCAGCACATCGAGGCCGGGAAGGCGATTCACCATCGAAACGGCACGGATGCGTCCATTGGACGATATCCCGCCGAACACCGTGTCATAAACGCCTGCCCAACGCCGATACGCTTCGACGATGGACGCGCTGTCCAGGGCTGCAATCGGAACGAACCGCTCTGCCGCGGCCGCATCAGTCTTCTGAAGTGAGTGATTCATAAGCCGCCAGCTGTTTCCACGCACGCCACCCCAGCATTCAGGCCGTCTAGCATGCTGATCTTCCAAGCAGTCACGCTAACGCCTTAAATGACAGCGGGTGCCCGCGCAAGGCGGCATCGCCATTTATATGACGCTAATGTCAAATTGCGTCAGTGAGTGGCGGTCTTCTCACGGGTCGCCGCGGCGGCCGGAGCAGCCGGTCCGGACAGCGTGCCGCTCGTTTTGGTGGCGCTGTCTTCCATCGACTCGTCGTCCGGCTCGGCCATGTTCTTCTTGAACGATTTGATGCCCTTGGCGAAGTCGCCCATCAACCCGCTGATCTTGTTGCCGCCACCAAACAGCACGAGAATCACCGCCAGCACGACCAACCAGTGCCAGATGCTAAAACTACCCATAAGTCCTCCTGAACCTGATCGAGGGCCGGTTCCGGCGAGGGGTTTTCTCCCCGATCCTCTGGCGCTGACATGGCGCGAGTCGGCGAATCATGCAAGCGGCGTTTGCCGCCCGCTCCGGCTCACGGCGCGCCATCCGGCCGGCCCGCGCGGTGGTAAGGGTGGCCGAGGGAAATCGCCTGTGCGCGGTAGAGTTGCTCCGCCAGCATGGCGCGCACCAGGAAGTGCGGCCAGGTCAGCGCCCCGAGCGACAGCACGAAATCGGCGCGGGCAAGGATTGCCCGATCGAGCCCCTCGGCGCCGCCAATCAGGAAGCTGATCGGCCGGCCCAGTTCGGACCAGTGCCGCAGCTTCCCGGCAAGGGCCTCACTTCCTAAAACCTGGCCGCCGAGATCGAGCGGCACGGCGAAGGCGTCGCGTGGCAGAGCGCCAAGCAAGGCCGCCGTTTCCTGGCGCTTGACGGTTGCCGGGTCGCCGCGCGCCTCGGGCACCTCCACCACGGTCAGCCGCGGACGTAGCCGCCCATTGTAGCGATCGAACAGATCGGCTTCGGGAGCGTTGCGCAAGCGTCCGATGGCGATGACATGCATGGGCTGAGTGCCTTCCGGGACGCGTATCCCGCATTGGATGCTGGCATTTTATCTTCATGCGGACCAGAAATCGCGTCTTGCGGAGCGATTGGGGCACGGCTAAACACTGCCTCCCGGCCCGAATGGGGCGCGTAGCTCAGCGGGAGAGCACCTCCCTGACACGGAGGGGGTCACAGGTTCAATCCCTGTCGCGCCCACCATTCTTCATTGCATTGTCACATGGGTTCCGCCGCCGGCTTGCGGGGATTGTCGCGCTGCTGCGCTCCTGGCATTGATACCGAAGTGGAAGGCATAAGCCGGAGACTGCGCCGGCCGCGAGGCTCCGCGCCATCGTTGTTTCATGCCCCCGGGAGTTGCCATGCCCAGACTGGCCGCGGTTTGTGTCCTCAGCGCCTTCGTATTGGCGTCTTGCAGCAGCCCGCCTCCGCCGGTTGCCGCGCTGCCTCAGGCCGCGCCCGTGCCGATCGACGGGACCTATGGCGGGGTGATGCAACTCACCCGCGGCGGCGCGATGAACTGCGGCGACGAGAACCCGATCACGCTGCAGGTGACGGGTCACAGCTTCACCTATCGGCTGAGCCAGCCCGGGGCGGAATGGAAGCCGGTCATCGTGTTCACGGCGACGATCGGGGCGGACGGGTCGTTCAACGCGCAGTCGGGGCCGGATTCCATGAGCGGGACGGTGTCGCAGGGGACGATGCAGGGGTCGATCATCGGCGATATCTGCGCGTTCAACTTCAATGCAGCTCGCGGCGGGACGTGGTGACGGAGGGCTTTTCCGACTCTTGAGATGGCGACAGGAGATGTAGCAACCTAGCTACAGTACTGCTGCTAAACTGAGGCATTCGGGACGATCACGACCTTGTCCAGCCGTGAATTCAACCAGGATACCAGCCGCGCCAAAAAGGCGGCCGAGGAAGGCCCGGTGTTCATCACCGATCGCGGCAGGCCCGCCCACGTCGTGCTGAGTATCGCGGAATATCAGCGGCTCGGCGGACGTCAAGGTGTCGGACTCGGCTTTGCGGATCGTGCTGTCCGACGGCAGGGAGTTGATCGTCCCGCTGGCCTGGTTTCCTCGTCCGCGCGACGCTTCCGTGGCGCAGCGCGGAACTTGGGAGGCTATCGGCCGGCATTCATTAGCGAGACGTCGAGGACATATCCGTTCGCGCCTTGATGGGACGGCCAACGTAGCGCGCTCCGGGCGCCCCCTCAATCCGCCTCCGCCCCCATCTTCGCCGCCAGCGCCGGCATCCGCGCGCGCCGCGGCGCCAGCCAATGCTGCAACTTGTCCAAGTACAGATAGATCACCGGCGTCGTGTACAGCGTCAGGATCTGGCTGAGCGCCAGCCCGCCCACCATGGCGAAGCCGAGCGGACGGCGCAGCTCCGACCCGGCGCCGCTGCTGACCATCAGCGGGATTCCCGCCAGCATCGCCGCCATCGTCGTCATGAAAATCGGCCGGAACCGCAGCAGGCAGGCCTGACGGATCGCCGCCAGCGGGGTCGCTCCGTCCCGGCGTTCGGCGGTGATGGCGAAATCCACCATCATGATGCCGTTCTTCTTGACGATGCCGATCAGCAGGATGATGCCGATCAGCGCGATCACGGTCAGTTCGTAGTGGAACAGGATCAGCATCAGCAGCGCGCCGACACCCGCGGATGGCAGGGTGGACAGGATCGTCAGCGGCAGGATGTAGCTCTCATACAGGATGCCGAGGATGATATAGACCGTGATCACCGCCGCGGCGACCAGGTAGGGCTGGCTGGCCAACGACGACTGGAACGCCTGCGCCGTTCCCTGGAACGAGCTTTGCACAGTCAGCGGCGTATTGATGTCCTGCACCGCCGCGTTGATCGCATCGACCGCCTGACCCAGCGCCGCCCCCTGCGCCAGGTTGAAGGAGATCGTCACCGCCGGGAACTGGCTCTGATGGCTGATCGACAGCGGCTGCACCGGCGCCGTGGACCAGGTCGCGAAGGCCGACAGCGGCACCGTCTGGCCGCTGCTCGAGTGGACATACAGGTTGTTCAGCGTCTCCACGTCCGATGCCGCGCTCGGGGTCACTTCCAGGATCAGGTGGTAGGAGTTCACCTGGCTAAAGTACTGCGTGACCTGCCGCTGACCGAACGCGTCATACACGGTGTCGTCGATCACCTGGGGCTGCACGCCGAACCGTGCCGCCTTGTCGCGGTCGATCGTCAGGGTGACGGTGGTCCCGCCGGTCTGCTGATCGCTGGTGACGTCGCGCAGCATCGGCAAGGTCTGCAGCTTGGTCAGCACCTTCGGCGCCCATTGGAACAGCTCGTCGAAATTGGCGTCCTGCAGCGTGTACTGGAACTCGGTCTTGGTCAGCCGTCCGCCGACACGGATGTCCTGCGCGGCTTGCAGGTAGGCCGCGCCGCCCGCGACCTCCTGGAATTTCGGCCGCAGCCGGGCGATATACTGCTGCGCGTTGCCGCCGACGCGCTCATTCCATGGCTTGAGCGCGATATAGATGCGTCCGTTGTTGCCGGTCTGGCCGCCGACACCGGCCCCGACCGTGGCGCCGAAGGAGAAGGTGTCCGGATCCGCCATGACGATGGCGTTCAGCTTGGTCTGGATCTCCGACATCCGGCCGAACGAGATGTCCTGCGATCCTTCCGTCACGCCGAACACCACGCCGGTGTCCTGCGCCGGGAAGAACCCCTTGGGGATGATGATATACAGGTAGACCGTGGTGCAGACTGTCGCCAGGAACACCATCAGGGTGACGAAGCGAAACTTCAGCGCGATATCCAGGGTGCGGCGATACCCGCCGATAAGCGCCTCGAAGAAGCGCTCGACCACCCGGTAAGCCAGATTGTGGCTGCCGGTATGATGCTTGAGGAAGCGTGAGCACATCATCGGCGTCAGCGTCAGCGAGATGAACGCCGACAGCAGCACCGCCACTGTAATGGTCATCGCGAACTCCCGGAACAGGCGCCCGACGATGCCGCCCATCAGCAGCAGCGGGATGAACACCGCAACCAGGGAGAAGCTGATGGATATGATGGTGAAGCCGATTTCGCCGGCGCCCTTCAGCGCGGCTTCCATCGGGTCCATGCCGTCCTCGATATGCCGGAAGATGTTCTCGAGCATGACGATGGCGTCGTCCACGACGAAGCCGACGGCGATGGTCAATGCCATCAGCGACAGGTTGTCCACGCTGAAGCCAAGCAGATACATCGCCGCGAAGGTGCAGATAAGCGCCACCGGCACGGTGATCGACGGGATGATGGTGGCCCAGAGGCTGCGCAGGAACAGGAAGATGACCATCACCACCAGCGTGATGGACAGGATCAGGGTGAACTGAACGTCGGCCACCGAGGCGCGGATCGTCAGGGTCCGGTCCATGATGACGTTGACGTGGATGGATGGCGGGATCGACGCCTCCAGATGCGGCAGCGCGGCCTTGATCTTCTCCACCGTGTCGATGACGTTGGCGCCGGGCTGCTTGAAGACGACCAGCAGGATGCCGCGCTTGCCGTTCTGCCAGGCGGCCAGAAGCTGATTCTCCGGCCCGTCAACCGCCCGGCCGATGTCGCGCACCCGTACCGGGGCGCCGTTGCGCCATGCCAGGATGACGTCATCGTATTGCGCCGCTTTGGTCAACTGGTCGTTGTCGTAGACCGCGAAGGACTGGTTCGGCGTATTGACGGTCCCCTTCGGCGAATCGACCGTGGCGTTGACCAGGACGCCGCGGACATCCTCCAGCGTCATGCCCATGGCCGCGAGCTTCGCCGGATCGACCTGGATGCGCACCGCGCGCTTCTGCTCGCCGCCAATCAGCACCTGGGAGACGCCGGAGATCTGCGACAATTGCTGCGACAGCACGACGTCAGCGTACTCGTCCACGTCGATCAGCGGCACCTCGTCCGACTGCACCGCCAGGATCAGAATGGGCGAGTCGGACGGGTTGACCTTGCGGTAAGTCGGGGCCGAGGGAAGCGCCTTGGGCAACTGGCCGCTGGCGGCATTGATCGCCGCCTGCACGTCGCCGGCGGCGGCATCAATGTCGCGTTCGAGGTCGAATTGCAGCGTGATCTGCGACTGGCCCAGCACACTGACCGATGTGAGCTGGGCCAGCCCGGGTATCTGCGCGAACTGTTTTTCCAGCGGCTGCGCCACGGTGGCGGCCATGGTTTCCGGACTGGCACCGGGATAGCTGGAGGAGACGGAGATGGTGGGGAACTCGACGCGCGGCAGCGGCGCCACCGGCAGGAACGGGTAGGCGGCCAGGCCGACAAGAACCAGCGCGGCGGTCAGCAGCGAGGTCGCAACCGGCCGGCGGATGAAGGGGGTGGAGATGCTCATGGCGCGGACCTTCCCCTAGCTGCCTGACCTGGCCGGTTCGGCAGCGGCTTCCCTGACGGCGACATGAGTGCCGGCCTGGAGGCGGGATTGGCCGGCCGTCACGACCGTGCCTCCGGGTTCCAGCCCGGCGGCGACAACATAGACGCCGCCTTCCTGCCGGGTAACCTGTATCGGCTGGACCGCGACGGTGTTGTTCGGCCCGAGAAGATAGACGAACAGGCCGTCCGGGCCGTGCTGCACGGCGGTCGCCGGGACGGCCACGACATTGCTGTCGGTGCCCAGCAGCAGCCTTGCGTTGACGAACTGGCCGGGCCAGAGCGCGCGCTGCCGGTTGGCGAAGGTGGCCTTCAGCTTGATCGTGCCGGTCGTGGGGTCGATGGTGTTGTCCGGGGTCAGCAGGACGCCGCGGTCAAGCTCCGTCTTGTTGTCGCTGGCATAAACGACGACGTCGAGAGCGTGCTGCGCCATCGCCCGGGTGATCGCGGGCAGGTTGTCCTGCGGCAGAGTGAACGTCACCGCGATCGGCTGGACCTGGGTGACCGACACGATCGGCGCCAGTTCGGCCGAATGGACCACATTGCCGGGATCGACATTGCGCAGCCCGATCCGCCCGTCGAACGGCGCGGTAATGTAGCAGAAGCTGAGATTGAGTTGCGCCGTCTCGATCTGCGCCTCATCCCCGGCGATGGCGGCCTCAAGCTGCTTGACCGTCGCCTGCTGGGTGTCGAGTTGCTGGCGGGAGGCGAAATCCCTCCGCACCAGCGAGGCGTAGCGGGCAAGGTCCGCCTGAGCGTTGGCGAGTTGTGCCTGATCCTGCTGCTTCTTGGCGAGGGCGGCGTCCAGAATGGCCTTGTAGGGCCGGGGGTCGATCACGGCGAGCAAATCGCCCTTCTTGACGTCCTGGCCTTCCTTGATCGGAACGTCCGTGAGCGTGCCGTCCACCCTGGCCCGCAACTGGACGGAATAGTTGGCCTGAACGGTTCCGAGGCCGCGCAGCCATATCGGCACATCCTGGCGGGAGACCTTCTCGACCGAGACCGGGACTCCGGCTGCCTGAGGCGCGGTTTGCGCTCGGGCGGCGACCGGGGCGGCGATAACCACGCCCAGCGCGGCGGCGCGCAGTGCGCGGCCGACCGCACGCAGGACGATTCGGGTCGTCTCCGTCATACCCACCACCTTTATCTCAGTGCGTCCAAACGCTTGGGGTATGGCAACAAGACGCGCACGGCCTAACCGGCCCGGCACGCCTGTCATACACCCCCATCTCAGAGTATCATCGAGTAAATGAGATTTGGGCGCCAGTGAGAATTACTGGTTGCGGGCTGAAACATACCCGAGAGATGTATCAAAAGTTAGAAGACCGGTCTACTGGGTCGGATAGTGAATAATTGTAAAACACGCTCTCATGCGGTGGGACGGTGCTGGCCCCTTATCGGCATGGCCCGGCTGATCCGGTCCACCTTTCTATGCACGCGCCGGGCGGCGACTGCCCCGACAAGCCGGCCGTCATGCCGGCGAAGGTCGGTATCCACGCCCTTGCCGAAACCGGCACCGCAAGGCGTCATGGTGCGCCTCCGCGCACCATGACGATGGGACGTCAGCCGGAAGCCAACCTACCCCACGCGGTTCTGCACCAGCTCCGTCACCACGCCCGGATCGGCCAGCGTGGACGTGTCGCCCAGCCCGTCGGTCTCGTTCGCCGCGATCTTGCGCAGGATGCGCCGCATGATCTTGCCGCTGCGGGTCTTCGGCAGCGCCGGCGCCCACTGGATCGCGTCAGGCGAGGCAATCGGGCCGATTTCCTTGCGGACCCAGGCGACGAGTTCCTTGCGCAACGCTTCCGTGGGTTCCTCGTCGGCATTCAACGTTACGTAGGCGTAGATGCCCTGGCCCTTCAGGTCGTGCGGGAAGCCGACGACCGCCGCCTCGGCGACCTTCGGATGCGCGACCAGGGCGCTTTCGACCTCGGCCGTGCCCATGCGGTGACCGGACACGTTGATCACGTCATCGACGCGGCCGGTGATCCAGTAATACCCGTCCGCATCGCGCCGGGCGCCGTCGCCGGTGAAATACAGGCCGGGGAAGGTCGAGAAATAGGTCTGCTTGAACCGTTCATGGTCGCCGTACACCGTGCGCATCTGACCGGGCCAGGAGTCGCTGATGCACAGATTGCCTTCGGTCGCGCCGGTCAGTTCCTTGCCGTCGCCATCCACCAGCAGCGGCTTCACGCTGGGCAGAGGCAGGGTTGCGGAGCCGGGCTTCAGGGCGGTCGCACCGGGCAGCGCGCTGATCAGGATGCCGCCGGTTTCGGTCTGCCACCAGGTATCGACGATCGGGCAACGGGCCGCACCGACGATATGGTAATACCACAGCCAGGCTTCCGGGTTGATCGGCTCACCCACGCTGCCGAGGATCCGCAGCGACGCGCGCGAGGTCTTCTGCACCGGACCCTCGCCGTCGCGCATCAGGGCGCGGATCGCCGTGGGCGCAGTATAGAAGATGTTGACCTTGTGCTTGTCGACCACCTGCCAGAAGCGGCTGGCATCGGGATAGCTCGGGATGCCTTCGAACATCACCGTGGTCGCGCCGTTGGCCAGCGGGCCGTACACAATATAAGTGTGCCCGGTGACCCAGCCTACATCGGCGGTGCACCAGTAGACCTCGCCCTTGTGGTAATCGAACACGTTTTCATGCGTGTAGCTGGCCCATACCATGTAGCCGCCGGTGGTGTGCAGCACGCCCTTCGGCTGCCCGGTGCTGCCGGAGGTGTACAGGATGAACAGCGGGTCTTCCGCGTTCATCGGCTCCGGCGTGTTGTTCGGGGAGGCCGCCGCCAGCAGTTCGGTGTAGTCGTGGTCGCGGCCGGGGGTCAGGTTGACCTTGCCGCCGGTCACCTTGACGACGATGACGTTCTTCACGGTCGGGCAGGAGGCCAACGCCGCGTCCGCATTCGCCTTCAGCGGCACGGTGCGGCCGCCGCGGCGGCCCTCGTCGGCCGTGATCAGCAGGTTGGAGTCGCAACCCTGGATGCGGTTCGACAGGCTGTCCGGAGAGAACCCGCCGAACACCACCGAGTGGATCGCGCCGACGCGGGCGCAGGCCAGCATCGCCACCGCGGCTTCCGGCACCATCGGCAGGTAGATCGTCACCCGATCGCCCTTCTTGACGCCGAGCGACTTCATGCCGTTCGCGAGGCGAGACACCTGGTCATGCAGTTCACGATACGTGATGTGCTTGCTGACGTTCGGGTCGTCGCTTTCCCAGATGATCGCCGTCTGGTCGCCCCGGTCCTTCAAATGCCGATCGAGGCAGGAGGCGGAGGCGTTGAGGACGCCGTCCTCGAACCACTTGATCGAGACGTCGCCGGTGAAGCTGGTGTTCTTGATCTTGGTGGGCGCCTTGATCCATTCCAGGCGCTGCGCTTCCTTGGCCCAGAAGGCTTCCGGATGGCTCGCCGCCTGCTCATAGGCTGCTTGATAGGCGGCGGCATTGATATGCGCGCCTTCCGCAATATCCGAGCGGACGGGGAACACCTGATCATGGGTGTGAGCGAATTCTGTCACGGACCTGTTTCCTTACTTCCCTAGATAGCCACACCGGTATGCGGCGCTTTCAAACGCCGGGCGCGACATGGATCACGCCATCGCGGACCTCGACATTGATTGATGTCAATCGATCGCCCTTGCACGGACCGGAGATACACGTTCCGCTACTGATTGTGAACTCGGCACCGTGCGTGGCGCAGATAATAAATCGTCCGTCCACGGACAAAAACCGGTCGGGTATCCAATCCAGCGGGGTGCCGATATGCGGGCAGGCGTTTTCGTAGACGTAAACGTCGCTGCCCCGGCGGACGGCGAGCAACCCGGTGAAGCGGCCCTCGGCGCCTGGGAAGCCCTTGGCGCCATTGTCGGGAATGTCCTCGACTCGGCAAAGCGCCCGCATCTTGCCCTGGATCAAAGCTTCCACCCGCCCATCCGGCATAGCTTGTCCCAATGGGGTTTCGAAATCGGCATCACCGACAGCCTGGATTGGCGCACCAGCGGCAGGTCCGCGAGGCTCGGGTCCGCCTTGATGTCCACCAGGGTGACCGCTTTTGGCAGCGGGCGCACCGCCTTCATGTCGACGCAGACCCAGTCGCCGGTTTCGGCGGTGGGGTCGGGATAGGCTTCCCGCACCACCTCGACGATGCCGACGATCTGCTTGCCGATGTTGGAGTGGTAGAAAAATGCGCGATCTCCCAACCTCATCGCCTTAAGGTTGTTCTTCGCCGTATGGTTCCGCACGCCGGTCCAGGGTTCGACGCCTTTGGCCACCTGATCGTCCCATGAGAACGCATCAGGCTCGGACTTCACCAACCAATAGCCAGTCATCCAGCCTCCAGCCCGGCGCCGTGCCGCGGCGCGATCTTGTCACCGGGGGCGGGATTTGTTCAATGGCGAGGGGAGATGATAATCGTTATGGCTCCTGGCTCCGGCAGAAGCGAGAATCCGCTTGACTCCTGAAATAAATATCCTTGATAGGGGAGTCGGGGCGGGCCACATTTTATTGCCAATCCTTCACATCCGGTGTTCTGATAAACCGGTTTTTGTGCGGTAGCAAAGATCGTCCGAGCAGCCATCGTCCTCGATACGAAAGTGGCGTGTTTAGCCTGGGTTAGTGGGAGCCGAGAGGCAAATGGCAAAGCGGCAGTCGGCACGAACCCGGGGGGAGGTCGCAACCCCGGCAAAAATGTCCCGTGCGCTCGCGCCTACCCTGCAAAACCTTGCTATCGACACATATCTATCGCCGGATGGGACGCCGGAAATCTACATTGATGGCGTAGCCAGCGTCGTTGTTCTCAACGGTGTCGCCAAGTTTCGATGCTTTTCGGTCGGAGCGAACCCGAACGACCAATCGGCTGCAACGGTCGTGTTGCGACTTGCGATGGCCTTACCCGCGTTGGCATCCGTGCATGAACTGATGGGCCGCCTTATCAATGATCTCAAAATCTCTGGCGTCCCGCCGTCGGCTTCAGGGAATTGAAGTGGCTATGTCAACAACGTTCTCGGGACCTTTGACGATCATCACAAACCCGGTCGGCGTAGGACGACCGCAAATCTACGAGCATTTTAGCGCACAGCCCGAGGCGCTCATTATTGAGACCGATCCCTTCCGCCATAGCCCAGGCCTTCAATATCGCATTGAAACCTTAATTGCCGAGGTTTCACAACTTAAAGTTGCCGTCGAAAGCCTGACTGCTCTCGTGGCTGCGCAGAAACGCCCCGCTGATTTGCAACAGCAAACCAAGCCGCGGCGTAGCCGCGTTACCGATGCCCATGCCAAGACACTCATTAAGGCCTTCTTCGAAAAAAGGCATGGCCAGACAATTTACCCATCGGACGTTGCTGATGAGTTGCGTATCGATTACGATCGTGCATCGCATCTTATCGCAGAGCTCGAGGCCGATGGGAAAATCGCCAAAGTCTGAAATGCCGAACCCATGGCACGGCACGCGGCCCGGAGACAAAATATCAGGCGACCGCATATTGGTGGAGTGCCGTAAGCCCGATGCGGGATGGCAAACGGTCCGAATGTCAAGCAATCATCACGGATTTCGTGTCATAGCACGTATGAATGCAACCGCGATCGTTGAGGCCGGGTTCACCAACGTTCGTTCCTAAGCTGTGACGCCAACGAAGTTTGGCCGCGCTTGTAGTCGACGGTTGTCCCAACTTCGTCTGAGGATGCATGCTCGGTGGCTTGCCGTTGCGCGGATCCTGCACGCAGCCGGACTGCTCGATCGGAATTGGTCTGCCGACGCTTTCGTGAGCTGAAGTGATAGGGTAAGGAACATCCGTGGACACTCGCTCATCCGCCGCCTCGCCCCGTTCGGGCCATGTGCTGCATCGCTTCGCCAACCCCGGCCAGTTTCTGCGCCTGTCCGGGCGGGTTCTGCCGTGGCTGTACTGGCCCGGCATTCTGCTGACCGCGGGCGCGCTGATCTGGGGCGTGTTCTTCGCCCCGTCCGACTGGCAGCAGGGCGACACCGTGCGCATCATGTATGTGCATGTTCCGTTCGCCTGGCTGGCCTCCGCCGGGTATTTCTCGCTGGCGGTGTGCAGTTTCATCTCGCTGGTCTGGCGGCATCCGCTGGCCGATCTGGCGGCGGTCGAGTTGGGGCCGGTGGGGGCGGCGTTTACCGCGGTGTGCCTGGCGACCGGCAGCCTTTGGGGCAAGCCGACATGGGGCGCATGGTGGGTGTGGGATGCGCGGCTGACGTCGGTGTTCGTGCTGCTGCTGCTGTATCTCGGGCATATCGCGCTGGTGCGGGCGTTCGACGATCCGACCCGCGGCTATCGTGCCGGAGCGATCCTGGCGCTGGTGGGCGTGATCAACTTGCCGATCATCAAATTCAGTGTGGATTGGTGGAATACGTTGCATCAGCCGGCCTCCATCGGCCTGACCGGAGCGCCGACGATCGCCCCCAGCATGCTGTGGCCGCTGCTGTTCTCCGCGATTGGCTTCACCCTGCTGTTCGCCGCGATCGTCGTCACCCGCACCCGGGCGGCGGTGATGGAGCGGCGGATCCGCGGGCTGCTGATGGCAAAGGCCTCGTCCGCGTCGGAACAGGAGGCGCTGTCGTGACCCACCTGCCCTTCATCGTCGCCGCCTATGTGATCGCACTGGGCACACCTATCATCCTGGCGACGGACGCGGTGTTCCGGGCGCGCCGGGCGCAGCGCCGGCTGGATGCGATCGACCCGCGGCGCAATCGAGGCGAGGCATGACCCGCAAACACAAACGTCTGGTTCTGATTCTGGCCTGCGGCCTCGGGCTGGGGTCCGCGGCGGCGCTGACCTTGACGGCGTTCAGCGACAACCTGGTGTATTTTGTCTCGCCGACGGACCTCGCCAAGTCGGACCATACCGGGCGGCAGCTTCGCCTTGGCGGGCTGGTCGAGCAGGGCACGGTCGAGCGTACCTCCGCCACCGGCTCCGCCGGGGTGCGATTCAAGGTGACCGACGGTTCGGCCGATGTGCCGGTCGTCTATAAAGGTATCCTGCCCGACCTGTTCCGTGAGGGTCAGGGCGTGATCGTGCTCGGCACGCGGGAGCCGGACGGCGTTTTCCGCGCCTCGGAGGTCTTGGCAAAGCATGACGAGACCTACATGCCCAAGGAAGTCGCCGACGCCCTGAAGAAGTCCGGCCGGTGGAACCCGGGCGCCGGTCCGCCGCCGCCGGCTTCCACCTGGAATGAGCCGGTTAAACAGGTCACTGGCCAACCGCCGGGGTAAATAACATGCTGTCCGTTCAGGTCTGTATCATGGGTGCCGGCCCCGTCGGCGGCACACTCGGCTGTCGTTTGGCCGCCGCGGGGGTGAGTGTGGCGGTGATCGATCACGCCGCGCTGCCGCCAATGGAGAATCCCGCGTTCGACGGCCGGGCCTATGCCATCGCGGCCGGCGCGCGGACGCTGCTGGATGATGCCGGGCTGTGGGACGTGCTGGACGTGCCGCCGAACCCCATTCGGGACATCCGCGTCACCGATGGCCGCGTCGGGCGGCCGCCGTCGCGGCTGCATGTACATTTCGATCACCGCGAGGCGGCCGAGGACCCGCAGCCGTTCGGCTGGATGGTCGAGGCGCGCTCCTTGCGCAAGGCGCTGAACGCGCGGTTCCCGGTGCAGCCGGGGCTGCATGTGTTCGCTCCGGCGAAGGCCACGGTTGAACGATCCGCCGAGGGAGCGGTGGTGCGGCTGGATAACGGGACGCAGATCGCCTGCCGTCTGGTCGTCGGAGCCGAGGGCCGGAACTCGCCGCTGCGGGTTCAGGCCGGCATCCCGGTGACCGGGATTCCCTACCACCAGAGCGGCATCGTCTGCGCCATTGCGCATGAATTGCCGCACAACGACCTCGCGCTGGAACACTTCCTGCCCGCCGGTCCGTTCGCCGCCCTGCCGATGGGGCCGAGCGCGGATGCCGAACCGGGGGGTTCCCCGAATGTGTCGGCGATCGTCTGGACCGAGAAGACCAAGGATGTCCCGGCGATCATGGCGTTGGACAATGCGCGGTTCACGCGCGAACTCGGGCGGCGGCTGGGCGGGCATTGGGGCGCGATAAGGGCGGTCGGGCGGCGGTGGTCGTATCCGCTGTCGGCGATGATCGTGCATCGGTACATCGATACGCGGCTGGCGCTGGCGGGGGACGCGGCGCACGGGGTGCATCCGATCGCCGGTCAGGGGCTGAATTTGGGGTTCCGCGATGCGATCGAACTGGCGGATCTGGTGATCGAGGCTTTTCACGCAGGCGCCGATGTCGGGAGTCCGGAGCTGCTGGCGCGGTATCAGCGGGTGCGACGGGGGGACAACCTGCTGATGTTCGGCATGACGGACCAACTCGATCGTCTGTTCAGCACGGATCGGCGGCTGGTGCGGGCGGTTCGCGATCTGGGTATCGGCGCCGTCGATCGGCTAGGGCCGGTGAAGCGGGTGTTCATGCGGCGGGCGATGGGTTTGCCGGGGGCGGGGTAGAGGCGGGTCGTCGCGTGCGGCAGAACCACTGCGCGTTAACGAAATATTAATGTTGTTCTGCTAACAGGCGACCTCTGCCTATTCCGGCCGTGCCTGCCGCAGAACGGACGATCATTTTGTCTCAAACTCGCGCTTATGACTGGTTGTCAGTTGACAACCGACCCATCGCCGATAATCTGTAGCCCGAGTTTCGGATGGGACAGAAACGGCGGGCCAAACATCCATCCGAGGAGATCGAAACCGCTCTGGTCTTCGCCGAGACGAACGGCTGGATAGTTGTTCGGCTGTCAGGGCATGCGTGGGGAAAGATTCTATGACCATGGAACGATAAGGCATGCCGGTGCGGTACATTTTGCCAAAAGTCCGTCTGGAGCACACCGCGCGTCCCGGAGGACATGGCGCGACAAATCCGCCGCGCGGTCCAGGGCTGCATCTACATGAAACGAACTCTGTCCGGTGAGGGCGGTGAAACCGAATCGGGGGGAGAGGTTGATGAATAGCTACTCGTTCATGCTGAACTTCACTCTTCCTCGGCGCGACGATGACCCGGAGCGGCATTTGGATGCGCTGTTCGAGGCCGGTTGTGACGATGCCTCGGTCGGAGTCGGCCGGTTCGGCATGATCGGGTTGGACTTCACGCGCTCGGCAAACTCCGCCGAGGACGCGCTTCGGTCTGCCATCCGGAACGTACAAACCGCGATTCCCGGCGCGGCGCTTGTTCAGGCCGGTCCGGATCTTGTCGGACTGACCGAAATGGCGGACATTTTCGGCTTCAGCCGCCAGAACATGCGTAAGTATGCAATGGCGGGCTCCACCGCGCACGATGCGTTTCCGACACCAACGATCATCGGCGAGCCAAGCCTGTGGCATCTCGCTGAAATCGTTATCTGGATGCGGTCGAACACCGGTCTCGCCCCGTCCCACGACATTCTGGAGGTGGCAAAGGTCGCCGCCCAAATCAATTTCGAAATGGAGGTTGCGCGGCTGAAGAGAATTTCCGAACTGACGTAGACCAACGCAACGATGAAAAGCCCGAGTTGCTTCGGTTTTCGACCTCAATTCCCGTGAATCGTCATGTAGGTGCTCCCCGGCACGCCCGGCAGGCTCGCCGTCGTTCCGTAACTGACCGACAGCCTACCGTTAGACAGGTCCGCCAGCGTATACCCCGCGAGCGTGATTGCCGCCTCCTGCTGTCCGGCCGTGTGCGACACGAACACCCCGGTCAGCCCGGTCGCCCCCGCCGCCCCCTGGTTCGCCAGCCAGGTCAGTGCGAAATCGGCCGGCGTCACGCCCCAGATCGTCGCGTTGTCGCCGGAATGGAAATTCACGATCGAGGACCACACATTGGCGCTCGGGCTGCGGTCATCGACATAGAACGTGTCGGCCCCGCTGCCGCCAATCAGGAAGTTGGAGCCGCCGCCGCCGTCCAGCACGTTGGTTCCGCTGCTGACCGTGATCCCGTCGCTGCCGCCGCCGGCATGGATGAACCAGTTCGGCGTGGCGGCCTTGATGTTCAGGTTGTCGGAGCTTACCGAGATATACTCATTGGACGGACCGATGACAGGCCCGGAATAGCTCTGCGCGACCGCCGGCAAGGGCTGGTTGACCGAGGTGTCCTGCACGGTCAGCCCCAGCGCCGGCGCGCCGTAGTACGATACGAGCGCGGCATTCCACACCGTGGCCAGCTTGGCATAGCCTTCCTGCAATGGATGTATGCCGCCGGAATCGAGATCCGCGACGGTCAGCGCGGACGCCGTGTCCACCAGCGTGACATGCGCCGCCCGCGCCGCCACGATCGGGGGCAAGGTGGCATTCAAGGTGGAGACCCAGCCGCTGCCGTCATCCGCCCGATGCAGCACGGTGCCCAGGAAAATATGCACCGTCGGGTCGTTGCTGATGATGTCGTCCAGCAGCGCCGCGATGTTGACATCGGTCCCCGGGATCGTCCCGCCCAGGCCGACATCGTTCGTGCCGATGAGCAGCAGGACGGCATTCGGCTGGCTGCTTTGAATGATGCCGGTGCTGTCGATCTCGGCCTTCAGGCTTACGCTGGTATCACCCAGGATCCCCTCGTGGTTGTCCTGATTGGCCGGCAGACCGCCGCCGTTGTTGGTGTTCTGGTCGCCGACATAGGAGATGTCGTATCCATCGGTGGTCAGCAGGTCATAGAGCGGGGCGCGATAGCCTCCCGGCACGGTGCCCTGGGTGATCGAGTCACCCATCGGCATGACCTTCAGTGGATATGAAATAGTTGGCATGAGGACTCGTCGAACGGTAGAAGGCAGAAGCCAGGGCAAACCTAATGACTACTGGCGCCAACGCAACTACACGCTTTACTTACCTCAACACAGCCTTCAACTATCCGCCAGGTTAGAACCGTTGCGTATCCGGGCCGTCACGGGATCAGCACCGTGCTTCCCGTCGTCTTGCGGGCCTCCAGCGCCGCATGCGCCAGCCCCGCATCCTTCAGCGCGAAGGTCTGGTTCACCTGGATCTTCACCACCCCGCTGCCGACGACCTCGAACAATTCGGCAGCGATACGCTCCAGGTCGCTGCGCTTGGTCGTATAGGTCGCCAAGGTGGGACGGGTCAGGTACAGGCTGCCTTTCGCCCCGAGCGTGCTGATATCGACCGGAGGCACCGGCCCGGACGCATTGCCATAGCTCACCATCAGCCCCAGCGGCGCCAGGCAGTCGATGCTCGCGCCGAACGTGTCCTTGCCGACGCTGTCATAGACCACCGGCACCATCGCCCCGCCGGTGATCCGCTTGACCTCGGCGGCCAGCTTGGCGTGCCCCACGACGGTATGGGCGGCGCCATTAGCCCGCGCCAGTTCGGCCTTCTCCTCGCTGGAGACCACGCCGATAACCGTGGCGCCGAGGTGCCGGGCCCACTGGCACAGGATCAGCCCGACACCGCCGGCTGCGGCATGCACGACGATGGTGTCGCCGGGCTTCACGACGAAGGTGCGCCGGATCAGGTACTGCGCGGTCAGACCCTGCAGCATCATCGCCGCCCCGGTCTCGAAACTGATCGCATCCGGCAGCTTCACCAGCCGATCGGCCGCGATAACGCGGTCGGTGGCGTAGCCGCCGAGCGGGCCGGCATAGGCGACGCGATCACCGACGGCGACATCGGTTACGCCCGCGCCGATGGCGGTAACGGTTCCGGCACCTTCCTGGCCGATGATCAGCGGCAGGCTCGGCGCCTTGTACAGGCCGGAGCGGAAGTAGACGTCGATGAAGTTCAGGCCGATGGCCGCATGTTTGATCAGCGCCTCGCCGGGTCCGGGCTCGGGGGTCGGGACATCCTCCCACACCATCACCTCGGGGCCGCCATTGGTGTGGATCCGGATTGCCTTGGTCATATCGTGTCTCCATGCGGCAAATTGGGTCAGAGCAGTGTCAGGTTCGGATTTTCCAACGCCAGCAGCCAGCGCTTGGTCGGCAATCCGTCACCGCCGGAGTAGCCGCCAAGATGCGTGGCGGCAACCACCCGGTGGCAGGGGATGATCAGCGGGATCGGGTTGTGTCCGTTCGCCTGGCCAACCGACCGGGCACTGCCCCCGGCCTTGGCGGCGACGTCGAGGTAGCTGCGGGTCTCGCCATACGGGATGTCGCATAGCGCGTTCCACACCGCGCGGCGATAGGGCGTGCCGGCCGGCGCCAGAGGCAGGTCGAAGCGGGTCAGCTCCCCATCGAAATAGGCCTGCAACTGGGCCTCGGCCCGGTCGAGCAACGGCGTCCGGAGCTGGTCGCCGCCCCAGCCCCAATCCAGGGCGACGATCGCGCCGTCTTCCTCGGCCACGGTCAGATCGCCAATCGGCGTATGGAGCGAAAGCTGCGGCACAGGCGGTCTTTCAGTATCAGCAGGCGCGATGCCAAACCCCGCGCCCTCCGGCTGTCAAGAGGATGCGGTATCGCTACCGGTTGGCGCCCGGCACCCACAGCACATCCTCGGCCGCGTTGCCATTCAATACGCGTGCCAAAACAAACAGATGATCGGACAGCCGGTTGATGAACCGGCGCACGACCGGGTTCAGGTCATCGACCCGAGCCACCGCCCGCTCCGCCCGCCGCACCGCGACCCGGGCCATATGGGCGTGGGCGGCGGCGTCCGTGCCGCCCGGCAGGATGAAGCTGGTCAGCGGCGGCAGGGACGCGTTCATCTGCCGCACCTCCGCCTCCAGCCGCCCCACCACCGCCTCCGTCAGCCGCAGCCGATCGGCTGAGGCCCCGGGGACACAGAGATCGGCGCCGAGGTCGAACAGGTCGTTCTGGATGCGTGCCAGCATTGCGTCCTGGTCCGGCCGGGTCCTGGTCTGGGTGCGCAGCAGGCCGATGCTGGCATTCGCCTCATCGACCGCGCCCATGGCCTCGATCCGCACATCGGTCTTGGATACCCGCGAGCCGTCGCCCAGGGAGGTTTCCCCCGCGTCGCCACCCGTCGTCGTCACCCGATCGATACGCACCATGGACACCCTCAGTTGGCTGAGAACACGAAACGGAACGGCATGTCGAACGGGACCGCAAGGCCTTCCCTCATCGCCGGATGGAAATGCCATTTCCGCACCGCCCCGAGGGCGGCCTCATCCAGCAGCGCGGACCCCGAGCTCTCCACCACATCGGCGCCGGTCGCGAGCCCATACGCCGATACATGAATAAGGACCAGGACGGAGCCGGTCTCCCGCCGCATCGCGGCTTCCAGCGGGTAGGGCGGCGGCCGGTTGCGGAACCGGTCATCCGGCATGGCTGGCAGGACATGGCCGGACACCACCCGGGCATTGGTGTCGCTGTCCGTGCCGGCGAAGTTGAAAGTCAGCGCCTCCTGCTTCGGCGGCGGACTGGGCGAGGCCCGGGGTGCCGGCGGCGTTTCAGCGGCGGCGGACGGAGGCGGCGGAACCGCTTCGCCGGCCGCATCCGTCGCCGGCAATGGGGGCATCGGCTTGGCTGCCGACGGCGTGTCGGCTTTGTCCGGCGCCTTTGCCGCGGGCCTGGCAGCCTCCGGCGTGTCCCTGCCATCCGAGGGCTGCCCCGCCTGGCTCGGCGCGGCGCCCTTCTGCTCCACCATCAGCAGCTCGACTTCGCCTTGGGCTTCGGGCGGGGCTTTCACCGGCGTCAGCGGTGGCATCAACGCCACCACGGCGAAGGGCAGCAGATGGACCAGAACCGACAGCGTGACGGCGATCAGCAGCACCCGCCGGCCGCGCGGCCCCGGCACCGAGGCACGCCACCGCTCGTTCGCGAAACCCTGTCCGGCTGTCTCGTCTGGCGTCATGGATGCCGTCCGATGTAGCGCCCCGCGGACGGTTTTGATACCGCAGCGGCGCGAAAATGATCCGGGGCCCCGGCTTTACCGTCGCGTGCAACGCGGTAGTGTCCCGCCGATGAGGCAAACGCTCCCCGCCGATATCCTCTCCGCGCTGGACCGCATGCGGCTCCTGAACGGTCCCGCGCCATTCGGCGAGCCGCTGGCCGGCGGCGTGTCGTCCGACATCTGGCGGATCGACCTGCCGGAGGGTCCGATCTGCATCAAGCGGGCGCTGCCGAAGCTGCGGGTAAAAGCCAACTGGCAGGCGCCGGTTGAGCGCAACCAGTATGAGGCCCGTTGGATGCGGGTCGCCAACAAGGCCGTGCCGGGAGCCGCGCCCGCTCTCCTGGGCCAGGACGGGAGCACCGGCGCCCTGGCGATGGAGTATCTGCCACCCGACGGCTATCCCTTGTGGAAAACGCGGCTGCGGGACGGCATCGTCGAACCGGCTTTCGCCGCCGCGGTCGCCACAACCCTGGCCCGCATTCATGCCGCGACGGCAGCCCGTCCGTCCCTGGCCGCCGACTTCCCAACCGACCAGATCTTCCACGATATCCGGCTGGAGCCGTACCTGATCCACACCGGCCGGGCGCACCCGGATCTGGCCGCACGCATGCAGGCGCTGACCGAGACGACCCTGGCCGCCAAGCATGCCCTTGTGCATGGCGACGTCAGCCCGAAGAACATCCTGTGCGGGCCGGACGGGCCGGTTTTCCTGGACGCCGAGTGCGCCTGGTGGGGTGATCCGGCCTTCGATCTCGCCTTCTGCCTGAACCACCTGATGCTGAAATGCCTCTGGGTCCCGGCCCGCCGCGCCGCGCTGCTGGACAGCTTCCAGGCGATGACGGCGGCCTACCTCCGCCGGGTCAAATGGGAACCGCCAGCCGCGCTGGAGACCCGGGCCGCGCATCTGCTCCCGGCACTGTTCCTTGCACGCGTGGATGGCAAGTCGCCGGTCGAATACATTACAATGGAGTCGGATCGCGAGCGGGTCCGCACGGTCGCCCGGCGGCTTCTCACGGATCAACCCGATCGCCTGACCGCAGTGGCTCGCGCCTGGCAGGAGGAGGTCGCCTGATGACCGACACGCGAATCGCCTACGTTCACGCCCGCCGCGTCTGGGACAGCCGCGGCCGCCCGACGGTGGAGGCCGATGTTCTGCTGGAAGGCGGTGCCGTTGGCCGCGCCATCGCCCCGGCCGGCGCCTCCACCGGGTCGCATGAGGCGCTCGACCTGCGCGACGGCGGGGCGGCGTTCGGCGGCTACGACGTCCGCAAGGCGGTGGCCAATGTCAACACCATCATCGCCCACGCGTTGGTCGGCTTCGACGCGGCGGACCAGGAAGCCCTGGATGAGCGGCTGATCGAGCTGGACGGCACCCGCAACAAGACCCGGCTGGGCGCCAACGCCACCCTGGCGGTATCGATGGCCGCCGCCCATGCCGCCGCGGCGGTGGTGGGGGAACCGCTGTATCACCACCTCGGCGGCTCCGATGCGGCGCTGGTCCCCTTGCCACAAATTCAGATCTTCGGCGGCGGCGCCCATGCCGGACGCCGGGTGGATGTGCAGGACTTCATGGTCATGTGCCCGGCGGCGGAAAGCTTCGCCCAGGCGCTGGACTGGACCGCCGAGGTCTACCGCGCCGCCGGCAAGCTGATGGCGGAAGCCGGCAATCTGCGCGGAGTCGCCGACGAGGGCGGCTGGTGGCCGGCCTTTGCCTCCAACGAACAGGCGCTCGACACCCTCGTCGCCGCCATCGAAAAAGCCGGCTTCCGCCCCGGCGAGCAGATCGGCATTGCGCTCGATGTCGCCGCCTCGGAGTTCGGCAGGAACGGCCGCTACACCCTGGCGCTGGACCACAAGGACCTGTCCACCGGGGAGATGATCGCCCTGCTGTCCGGTTGGGTATCGCGCTACCCGATCCTGTCGATCGAGGACCCGCTGGCCGAGGACGACACCGACGGCTTCATCGCCATCACCCGTGCCCTCGGTTCGACCATCCAGATCGTCGGCGACGATTTCCTCGTCACCGACGCCGATCGGCTGCGGGATGCGGCGGCGAAGGGGGCGGCGAACACGGTGCTGCTGAAGCCGAACCAGCGCGGCACCCTGACCGAGACGCTGGATGCCCGCCGCGTCGCGCAGGAATGCGGCTACGCCAGCATCGTCTCCGCCCGATCCGGCGAGACGGAGGATGTCACCATCGCCCACCTCGCCGTCGGCTGGGGCGCCGGGCAATTGAAAGTCGGCAGCTTCTCTCGCGGCGAGCGCATGGCCAAGTGGAACGAGATGCTGCGGATCGAGGAAGCCCTCGGCGGCAAGGCCCGCTTCGCCGGAGGCTCGGTGCTGGGACGGTCGCCGGCGTGAACATCGTTTACCATGCCGCCGCCGGGCCGGACCTGGCCGCACGGCTGGCGCGGCTGGGTGTCTCGGTCTGCCGCGAGGACGACACCGAAACCCTGAACCGCCTGCTGCCGGACTGCGAGGTGCTATGGCACGTGCTACAGCCCTGCACCGCCGGCATGATTGCCGCCGCCCCTCGCCTCAAGCTGATCCAGAAGATCGGCGTCGGCGTGAACACGATCGACCTGGAGGCGGCGCAACAGCGTGGCATCCCCGTCTGCAACCTGCCCGGCACCAACGCCCGGGCGGTGGCGGAATTGGCGCTCGGGCTGATGCTGTCGGTGCTCCGCCGCATCCCCTCCTTCGACCGCGGGCTGCGGGCGGGGACCTGGACGGATGCCGGCTTGCAGGACGGGATCAACGAACTTGGCGGCCTCACCGTCGGGCTGATCGGCTTCGGCGCCATCCCCAAGATCCTGACGCCAATGCTGGCGGCCATGGGGTGCCCGGTGATCTACTACGCCCGGACCCGGGTAGCCGGCGCGCGCGCGGAGTACCGGCCCCTGGACCGGATGCTGACGGAGGCGGATATTGTCAGCCTGCACCTGCCGCTGGTGCCGGAAACCCGTCATGTGATCAACGCCGAGGCGCTATCCCGGATGAAGCCAGGCGCGATCCTGATCAACTCCGCCCGGGGCGGCCTGGTCGATCAGCCGGCGCTGATCCGGGCACTCGAATCGGGCCGCCTCGCCGGGGCCGGGCTGGACGTGTTCGAGACCGAACCGCTTGCGCCCGGGGACCCGCTACTGTCCTTGCCGAATGTTGTCCTCACCCCGCATATCGGCTGGCTGACGATCGGCACCTTCGATCGCAGTTTTGCGCTCGCGGCGGAGAACTGCCGCCGTGTCGTGGCCGGGGAACCGCTGCTGCACCGGGTGGTATAATACCGGTTCGCGTTGAGATCGACTCTCCGGCCGGGCACATCGTCATGCCGACGAAGCATGCCCCGGCGAAGGCCGGGGGTCGGCATCCACGCTTTTTGCTTGCACAAACAAAGGCGTGGATGGCGGGCCTGCGCCCGCCATGACGGTCGAGGGGCCGTGCCGATAAGGCGACAGCGCCAACCAGATTGCGCGGGCCATTGCGGGTGGCAGCGACCCGGCGGCAACGCAGGACCCCATTCCGCCCCCCCGGCCAAGCAAACCCTTGACCCGCGGGGTGTTTCTGAGCATTTTGCCGCCCCTCATGAGGCGGGCAATACGTTCCGTCCCGTTACAAGGATCAGGCTTATGGCCAAATCGAACACTGTTCAGATCAAGCTGGTATCCACCGCGGATACCGGATTTTTTTACGTGACGAAAAAGAACGCGCGCGCCCAGACGAACAAGCTCGAGTTGAACAAATACGACCCCGTCGTCCGCAAGCACGTACCGTTCAAGGAAGCCAAGATCAAGTAGCTGCCGCTGTCTGGGCGATTTCGACGCGGTTGCGGCCGTTGCGCTTGGCTTGATACAGGGCGGCGTCCGCTGCATTCAGCAGGATCTCCGGCAGACCTGCGTCGGCCGGCGTGAAGGCAACCCCTACGCTCACCGTCAGAGGTGAGCGTGTCCCCGGGACCGGCAAGAATTCGATCGCTTCGACGGCGGCGCGCAACCGCTCCGCCGCGGCGATGGCCTCTTCTGGTCCTGTTCCGGGCATTACGACGATGAATTCCTCACCGCCGTATCGGGCTACCGAATCAAACACCCTGGTGTTCAGACGCAGCGAGTCGGCGATCTGCCGCAGCGCGCGATCACCCGCGGCATGCCCGAAGACGTCATTGACCGACTTGAAGTGGTCGACATCCACCATCAGGATCGCGAGGTGGCGGCCCTTGCCGGATTCGATCAGGCCGGCCAGATGGCGCTCGAGGTAGCGCTTATTGTACAGGCCGGTTAGCGGGTCAGTCAGCACCATTTCCAGTGCGGTTCCGAGGTCCGAGCGCAGCCGATCCTGGTAGAATTTTCGGCGGATCTGGTTGCGCGCCCTGGCGCGCAGTTCGTTGCTGTCTATCGGCTGCACCAGCCAGTCGTTGGCCCCAAGCTCGAACGCGCGCAGGATGCGGTCCTTGTCGCCAGGTTCGGCGACCAGCAGCACCGGGGTTTCGTGCGTCGAATCGGCCGCTCGCAGCGCGGACACAAGCTTGAGCGGGTCTTCGCCGGTCATGGTCATGTTGATCACGATCAGGTCGAACGCAATCGCGTTCGTCATCGTGATCGCATCCGCACCGTTGCGCGCGAGCGCCGGAACCACGTCGTCTTCCGTCAGGGAATCCTGAATCACTTGCCCGCTTTGGTCCCAGTCGTCGACGATCAGAGCGCGTGCACCGGCGATCGACGGGATCAGGGCGCGATCGGTTGTCAGCCCCAGCGCCCGCGCGGTATCGCCGCGGGCGCGCCATTCGTCCAGCAGCCGCTTCAGCCGCACCAGGCTGCGGACCCGGGTCATGAGCGTGTCGTATTCGACCGGCTTGGTCAGGAAATCATCCGCTCCGGCTTCCAGTCCGCGCAGCCGCTCCCCGGGTTCGCCGAGCGCGGTCACCATCACCACCGGGATGTGCAAGGTTACGGCATCGTCCTTGAGCAGGCGGCAGCATTCGTAGCCGTCCATCCCCGGCATCATGACATCCAGCAGGATCAGGTCCGGCTGCCATGCCCTGGCCTTTGTAATGGCTTCAAAACCATCACGCGCGGTGGCGATCTGGTAGTACTCGGCTGCGAGCTTTGCCTCGAGCAACCGCGTGTTAGCCGGCACGTCATCGACGATCAGAATACGCGCTGTCATGCAATGCCGATCATGCCCCTGATTGATCGCCGCCGGCGAACGAGCGTCGGTCTGCGGTGAGTATAACCGACGTTCCGCACAGATCAAAGGAAACCGGGGCAGCGGATTTTACCATCGGATTACGGGTTCCCGAGCGTCTCAGATTCCGGTAGAGGCCATCACGTTGCAGGCATAATCTCGGAAAATGACACATCCATGACACAAATGTTACAGTCATCTGACGCGCAGGTTGCACTGGCACCCGCGGCAGTCCAGCGCTCCACCGCCAACCCGGCCATGTTCTTCAAACGCTGGATGGCCAATCCCTTGCAGATGGGATCAATCGTTCCATCATCGAACGCGCTCTGCCAGCGCATCGTTCGCCAGACCCGGCGCAGCGGCGACGAGGTGATCGTCGAGCTTGGCGCCGGAACCGGGGTGATTTCGCAGGCGCTGCTGGGCAGCGGCCTTCCGCCGGAGCGGCTGTTCGTGGTCGAGATCGTCCCCGACATGGTGCAGCATCTGCGGCGCGTGCTTCCGGGCGTCAATGTGATCGAGGGCGATGCCCGCGAACTGTCGTCGCTGATTCCGGCGCATTGGCATGGCCGCATTGGCACCGTGGTATGCGGCATCCCGCTGGTGCTGCTGCCCAAACCCGAGCAGCAGAGGTTTATCGACGCCATCGAGGCGGTGGCGCCGGGGCGCGGGTTCCTGCACTACAGCTACTGCGTCACGTCGCCGTTGCCGGCGCGGCATCACCGGCTGGCGGCCAAACGCGAGGCATGGACACCACTGAATTTCCCGCCCGCGAGTGTCTGGCGGTATACGCCGTCGGCTGCTCGGTAACGCGAGATCGTCCCGGCGCCTTCAGCCCGGCGGCGGCCGCTTCGCCCAGTCGAGGTCGCCTGGTCTCGGCCGCTCCACCGTCTTGCCCGATAGCATCGCGTTGGCGTTGTTGCTGAGCAGGGCGGCGCGGGCGGTTGCCACCCGGCGTTGATCGGGCGGCAGGTTGGGGTTGGCAGCCTCGGCCAGTTCCTCGGCGGCCACCTGTGCCATTGCCGCGGCCCATTGGACGCGAAACGGAGCGGCTTCGGCGGCCGGTGGCGCGGAGGGTTGCTCGCGCGGCGGCGCGGAGGGTTGCTCGCGCGGCGGCGCGGAGGGTTGCTCGCGTGGCGGCGAGGCTGGTTCGGCGCGTTGTGCCGAGGCGTGCTGCGGCGCGGTGCGGACTTCCGCCGAGCGCCGAACCGCTTCCGCCACGCCGGCACGTACTTTGGCCTCGTCAAAACCGTTGGTTGGTGCTTTGGCAGGTGGCAGCGTTTGCCAGGTTTTCAGCGCGCGTTCATTGCGATCGGATGAGCGGTCGAGGGCGTTGGCGTTGCCGCGCAGGCGGAGGATCATCGGAATGGAGAGATCGTCCGTCATCGACAGGCTGAGCGAACCGAGGGTGGCCAGGCCAAAGCTGATGATCTTCGCCACCGCCATCAGGGAGGCGTGATTTTGCGCGCAGTAGGAATGGACGGTTTCGAGCGCCGCGACGCGGGCATGGCCGATATTGCCGTCCGTACCGGCAATGAACATCGGCGCGAGCAGGGTGACGATGACGTTGATGAGGATATCAACGGGATGGAGTGTGTCGTCCTCGTCCGCGATGGTCTGTGTCATGCTGGCCGGTCCTTCCTGCTGCCGCGGAAGTTCTACCTTGGGTTGTGGATTGGTGTCAAGACTTCTTTCCTATTACAGCATCTGTTTGCCAGCGTCGGCTGCGATCAGATTCGGACTATGGACGTGATCGTGCATAAGCCCCGCCATGCCGACGGCGGTCGGCATCCACGCCTTTGGGCGGGTGATGCACCGAAAG
Organism: uncultured Rhodopila sp.; assembly: GCF_903915725.1. Classification (GTDB taxonomy): domain Bacteria; phylum Pseudomonadota; class Alphaproteobacteria; order Acetobacterales; family Acetobacteraceae; genus Rhodopila. The sequence goes on along the minus strand of NZ_CAIWTY010000111.1, from coordinate 613 downwards.
GCGTGGATGGTGCGCCTTCGCGCACCATGACGATGGGACGCCAGCCGGCCCGAAAGCAGACTAGTTTAACGCCTATGCGAACCTCGCCCGCCATGACGGCGGAGGTGATCGCGCCTCCGGTTCCAACCGTATGGCCCTTCGTATGATCTCCGGGGCGCTGCTGTTGATTCTGGCTGCCCCGTTCGTTGGCAGTTTCCTGGGTGTGCTGGTCGTCCGGCTGCCGGCGGGCCGGCCCGTCGCGATAGGACGTTCGGCGTGCGATCATTGCGGCCACAGGCTTGGGGCGAGGGATCTTATCCCATTGCTCAGCTATGGGCTCAACGGCGGACGATGCCGCTTCTGCGGACACGCCATCGAGCCGTTCGTTGTCGCGATCGAGCTGGCCGCCGTCGGGGTTGCCGTCTGGGCGGCGACCGCTGCTACCGGAATCGAGCTGTGGTTCGGGTGCCTGCTGGGGTGGACGCTGCTGGCGGCGGCGTGGATCGACCTCCGGACGCTGATCTTGCCCGACGTGCTGACATTGCCGCTGCTGCTGGCGGGGTTGGCCGCCACCACCGTCATCAGCCCCGACGATGTGGCGGATCACGCTCTGGCGGCGGGGCTGGGCTATCTG
>NZ_CAIWTY010000110.1 GCF_903915725.1 uncultured Rhodopila sp. | reverse complement strand
TGTCATAGCGGGCGCTCCGATTTTGCCCGCCCGGTGTGTCGGCTCTTCGGTCGGCTCCGCCTCCCTGCGAGCCGACACACCGGGCAACCTTTGCCCCACCGATTGAACCCCAACTGTCAGGTTTAGTCGAGACTTCTACATATCATTATTGAGAGCCGGGGCGTTTCCTTCGGAAACTAAATCCTGCAACGACAAAGTTCATATCGTCGTCAGTTTTCCCAACGCGCTGACCTATGACGCATTGCTCAATTTTCCGCTTTCTATCGGCCAATCATGTAAGAATTTACATACAGGGATGCCGTCGCTCCAACCGGACCATAGGTATCGTCAATCGCAATATGCATTTCGACCGTTCGCTGTTATCACACTCCGCCGGTACGGAATCGGTGGAAACATTAACGACTTGAAATTGATACTGCAAGAGATGAGTAGGGTGCATTTCGATGCACGCTCAAGGTCAGCCTGGAGCCAAGCCGCCCCTTGATCCCCAGGTGGACTTGCGCTCCCCTCAATCCATATACGTAATCGTCCAACCCCCACCCGCCCCAACGGGAGGCTCACACCAGACCGGCACCCCGTTCCGCGTCCGCACGTGGCGCTCCTGCCCCATCGCCCCGCGCAGCGCCCGGAACACCCCGCCATGTGCCACCACCAGCACCACCGGGGGCCGAACCAAACACCGGTTGATCACCCCGACCGCCCGCACCGTCAGCGCGTCGAAACTCTCCCCGCCATCCGGCGTGAACTGTCCATCCACCCAGGCGGCGAACCACGCCGACATCGGCTTGCCTTCCTGCACGCCGAACGCGACCTCCCGCAGCGCGTCATCCGTCTGTACCGGCAGACCCAACTGAGCCGCCACGATATCCGCCGTATCCTTCGCCCGTGACAGCGGCGAACTGACAATGCTCCGGATACCCTTGTCCCGCAGCAGCAGCGCGGCGGACCGGGCCTGCGCCAGCCCGGTCTGGTTCAGCGGCACATCGACATTCCCCTGGGCGAGATCCTGAGCGTTCCAGTCGGTCTCACCATGGCGCAGGAACCAGAACGCAACGGGATGCACGGTCAAAGGGGGATTGCTCATCGGCTCAGGCCAGCCCTTCCTGTTGCAGCACCCTCTGGACCGAAGGCCGGGCGGTCATCCGTGCAAAATGCGCCGCAACCGCCGGCGGCAGAACGATGCCGACACGCTGCGTCCAGAACGACACATAGAAGATCGCGGTATCGGCGAAAGAGAACGCCCCCACCGCATAGTCCTTCCCCGCCAGCGCCTTGTCCAGCAAAGAGAACCCCTTTTCGGCGATCTCCTTGCCGCGCGCCTTCACCGTTTCCTCATCCGCCGCGTTCGGCGTGAAATTGGCCGGGCGGAACTGGCGGGCGAAGCCCTGCATGTGGATCGTCGCAACCGCGTAATCGGTCAGCTCCAGCACCCGCGCCTGCTGGTCGAGATCCTCCGGCAGCAGCCTGGCCGAGGGGTTCTTCCGCGCCAGCCAATACGCGATCGCCGGATACTCCGTCAGCACCGACCCGTCATCCCGCACCAAAGTCGGCACCTTCGACTTCGGGTTCACCCCGGTGTAGGGCGGCTGGTACTGCTCGCCCTTTTGCAGGTTCACCCGCTCGGAGTCATACGGCAGGCCGATCTCCTCGAGCAGGATGTGGATGCCGATGGAACAGGCGCCGGGCGCGTAAAACAGCTTCATGGTCGTCTCCCTGAGTTATCGCCAGGCCCCCACCGCCGGACGGTCGAGGCCAAGATTCTGCCGCAGCGTAGCGCCTGCGTACTCGGTATGGAACAGCCCCCGGCGTTGCAATTCGGGGACAACCAGTCGGGTGAAGTCCTCATAAGCCCCCGGCACGTGGGAAGCCGCCACAACGAAGCCGTCGCAGGCCCGGGTCGAGAACCATTCCTCCAACCCGTCCGCCACATCCTTCGGGCTGCCGATGAAGCGTGGATGGTCGTGGAACGTGCCCCGGCGGGTGATATTGATAAAATCTCGCGGAGTCGGCAGCCGATCGCCGAGTTCGCGGCGCATGCGGTCGCGCATGCCCTGCACGCCGGTCCAGCTATCGATCTGCTCCTGCGTGAACGGCTCATCCATCGGCTGTTTGGCGAAATCGAAGTTCAGGATTTCCGACAGCAGCGACAGGCTGTCGATTTCCTTCGGCAGCGAGTCGATCAGCGCGGCGTGGTCCTCCGCTTCGGCCCGGGTTGCCGCGACGACCGGGTAGATGCCGGCGCAGATCAGGACTTTATCCGGGTCGCGCCCGGCGGCTGCAACCTCCGCCTTGAAGGCGCCATAGTCGCGCCGAGCCTGCTCCAGCCGGTGATAGGCGACGAAGATGAGCTCCGCCCAGCGCGCGGCGAAGCGCTGGCCGCGGCCGCTCTGCCCGGCCTGGATCAGCACCGGGTGTCCCTGGGCGGAGCGCGGCACGGTGAACGGCCCGCGGGAGCGGAAGAAGTCGCCCTGGTGGTCCAGGCGGTGAACCATCTCCGGATGGGCGAACAGGCCGGTCGCCTTGTCGGCGACGATGGCGCCGTCCTCCCACGTGTCCCAATGACCCATCACCACTTCCATGAACTCGTCGGCACGGTCGTAGCGGCGGTCGTGGTCGCCGTGCGAGGCGTGGCCCATGTTCAGCGCCTCGCCGTCGTTCATCGAGGTGACGATGTTCCAGGCGGCGCGTCCGCCGGTGACAAGGTCCAGCGTGGCGAAGACGCGGGCGACGTGGAACGGCTCGAAATAGGTGGTGGAGCAGGTGGCGCCGAGGCCGAGCCGCTCGGTCGCCATGCCGAGCACGGTCAGGACCGTCAGCGGGTCGAGCTTCACGCAGCGTATGCCGTTGGCGACGGTATGGGCATGGTCGCCGCCGAACAGGTCGGGCATGGCGAGTCGATCATCGAAGAAGCCGAGATGGAACTTCCCGGCCTCCAGCACGCGGCCGATGCGGCGGTAATATTCCGCTGAGGTGAAGTCCGGGGCGGCGAGCGGGTGGCGCCAGGAGCCGACGAAATTGGTGCAGTTCTGCGCTTGCAGGAAGCCGACCAGGGTCATCTGGCGCATGGTTTGGTTTCCTCGGCTTGGTTGGGGCCAGCTTAGCCGGGGGACGGGATTGGGGGGAAGCCGGGCAAATTTTAGGTGCTTGCAATGAGCGGCGAACCCGCCTAGAACCCGCCGCCTGATCGGAGCGCGGGCGTAGCTCAGGGGTAGAGCACAACCTTGCCAAGGTTGGGGTCGAGGGTTCGAATCCCTTCGCCCGCTCCAGATCAGGCTCCCCCGTAACCTGTCTCCGCTGATGTCCGCATCCATAACAGGACCGGCATCCGACGCGGCTTGATCGGCCCGGGCCTTGAGCGTACGGTCCGGGTGCCGACTGATCGGCCACTCAATAGCTCTCGGATCGATTGGTGCTCGCCCCAACCGAAACCCTGCGCGCAGCTTTAGGAACGCCCATGCGCCTTTCCCGCCGCCTTGCCCTGTCCGGCGCCACCGCCGCCGCTACCCTCGGCCGCCGCGCTCGCGCCGCGACTCCAACCGTTCGAATTGGGGTGCTGACCGATTTGTCCGGGCAGTATCGAGACAACTCCGGCCCCACGACCGTTTTGGCAGCGAAGCAGGCGGTGGAGGACTTCAAACCATCCGCGCACGGGTTCACCGTTGATGTCATCGCGGCAGATCACCAGCAGAAGCCGGATGTCGGGTCGGGCATCGCCCGGCAATGGTTCGACCGGGACGGCGTCGATGCGATCGCCGACGTCAACAACACCGCGATCGCCTTGGCCGTCGGCCGTGTGGCGACCGAGAAAAACAAGGCTCTGCTGATCAGCGGTGCGGCATCGGTCGAGTTGACCGGCAAGTATTGCAATCCCAACGCCGTGCATTTCTCGCCCGATAGCTGGTTCGGCCCGCACATGACCGGCAGCGCGGTGCTGCGGGACGGCGGCAAGGACTGGTACCTGATCGTCGCGGATTACACCTTTGGCCACTCGCTGGAGGACCAGGTCACCAGGCTGATCACGGCGAATGGCGGACGCGTTCTTGGTGCTTCGGCGTATCCGTTTCCCGGCACCACCGATTACTCTTCCTTTCTGCTGTCCGCGCAAGCCAGCGGCGCCAAGGTGATCGGCCTGTGCAATGTCGGCGGCGATATGGAGAATTGCGTCAAGCAGGCGGCCGAATTCAGTCTGGGCAATCAGGGCATCCGCATCGTGGCGCTGCTTGGATTCATTACCGAGGCCAAGTCGATGGGGCTGCAAATAGCGCAGGGACTGCTGCTGCCGGGAATTTTCTACTGGGATCTGAACGACCGGACCCGGGCGTTTACCAGGCGGTTTCTGCCGAAGACTCCCGACAACTACCCGAGCGATCTGCATGCGACCTGCTACTCCGCCACGACGCACTACCTGAAGGCGGTGGCGGCGCTCGGAGTGGAGAAGGCGAAGACCTCGGGGCTGGATGCGATCAACTGGATGAAGGCAAATCCAACCGAGGATGACTGTTTCGGCACAGCGTCGATCCGGCCGGACGGGCGGTTCCTGACAACCGGATATTTGTTCCAGGTGAAGAAGCCGTCACAGAGCAAGGGGCCGTGGGACGTGTTCAACGTGCTGTCCTCGACACCGGCGGACCAGGCGTTCCGGCCGATGGCGGAGGGCGGCTGTAGTTTTATCCGCGGGTAACATGGCGTCTTATACCAGTCCGCCTTGAGGTTGACACATCGGCACGGCCCATCGACCGTCATGGCGGGCGAAGGCCCGCCAGCCACGCCTGTGCTTATACAGGGCAAAAGGCGTGGATGCCGACCTCCGTCGGCATGACGGGGCGGCGCGGCCGGATAGTCGCCGTCACGGCGGACTGGTATAACGTTGTTCAATACCGGTCGTAATGATGATGGTGATGCCAGCCGCCCGGTTCTTCAATGACGCACCCTGACACCGATCCGGCCGCCAAAATCAGCAGGAGTAGACCAAAAATTGCACGCATGGTTCGATTCCACCAACTCTAGTATCGAGGATATCCGTAATAGCCGTAACGCTGTTCTTCCCGATGGCGATGATGCCAATAGTAACGCCGCGCTTCCCAGCGTTCATGCCGCCGCCACTGATGCTCCCGGCAGCCAGGGCCGCAATAGCCCCCATCCCAATACACCGGCTGAACGGCTGCCGGTCCCGAGCCAACGGGCTGAGCCGATGCGTCGGCCGTTATGGCGCCCAGCAGCGCCAAACCCAACAACATAGCCTTGCGCATGTCTTCTCCTCCTATGTTGGAGGATAACGGGGCGGGCGCGGCACAGGCTGGGCGCAACGGTGTCAGGAATAGGGTTATGCGATTGCGCCGGGTGAGTTCACGCGATGTTCAGCCCCTCCCGTTTCCCGTCCCACCGCCGACGCTCCAATCGGTCTCCCTTTACATTTTCCGAATGAGCCGCATATGCCGTGCCGATCAGCTTCCGTTCCGGTCCCGCTGAGACCGACTTCGCGTGCCAGGACCATGACCGACCGATTGACCCCGCCCGCGTGCTGAAGCGTCTGCTCAACCCGATCCTGGCGTTCCTGTGCGTGCTGGCGATTGCCGTATCGCTGTGGCACCTGCACGCCACCACTGCCGGGCTAGAGGTGCGGCACATCAGCATCGGCGAGACCCCCGCCACGGTGTATCGGCTGACCCCGGACCGCCCCGCCCCCGTGGTCGTCATCGCCCACGGGTTCGCCGGCTCGCAGCAACTGATGCAGCCCTTCGCGGCGACCTTCGCGCGCGCCGGCTATATCGCCGTAACCTTCGATTTCCTCGGCCACGGCCGCAATCCCCGCCCGCTCGGCGGCAGCATCACCGAAATAGACGGCGCCACGCGCTGGCTCGCCGCGCAGACGGCCGAGGTGGTTGCCTACGCGCGCCCCCTGGGCGACGGGCGGCTGGCGATCCTCGGCCACTCCATGGCCAGCGATATCGTGGTGCGCGTGGCACAGGCGGACCCGAAGATCGCGGCGACCATCGCCGTGTCGATGTTCTCCCCCGCCGTGACCGCCGACACTCCGCGCAACCTGCTGGTGATTGCGGGCCAATGGGAGGGGATGCTGAAAGCCGAGGCGCTGCGGGCCGTCGGCCTGTCCATCAGCCCGGAGGCCGCCGTGGCCGGCACCACCTACGGCGATTTCGCCGCCGGCACGGCCAGGCGCGCCACGTTCAGTCCCTACGCCGAACATATCAGCATTCTCTATAAGCAGGCGAGCATGGCCGAGGCGCTGGCCTGGCTCGACCAGACCTTCGGCGTGACCCGCCCGGGCGCCCCCTATCTCGACGCGCGTGGGCCGTGGATCGTCTTGCTGCTGGCGGGGATCGTGGTTCTCGCCCGGCCGTTGTCCAGTTTGCTGCCGGTGGTGGCGAGGCGGAGCGCCGGTGCCGGGCTGCGCTGGCGCCAGTTGTTTCCCGTGCTGCTGGTGCCCACCATCGCCACGCCGCTGCTGCTGCGCGTGCTCCCGACGCATTTCCTGCCGGTGCTGGTGGCCGACTATCTCGCCGTGCATTTCCTGGTCTACGGCCTGCTGACCGCCTGCGGCCTGGCTTTGCTGCACCGGCGCGCGGCCCCATCCGGCACGTCGGTGCCGCGGTTGCTGGCGGCCAGCGCGGCGGTGACGTTTTACGCCGTGGGCCTGCTGTTCTGGGCGATTGACAGTAACTTCACCTCCTTCCTGCCGTCGCCCGGACGGGTAACGCTGCTCGCCGCCATGCTCATCGGCACGCTGGCGTTTTTTCTCAGCACGGAATGGCTGACCCGCGGCGAGCAGGCGGCCCGCGGCGGCTATGTCGCGGCCAAGTTCGCCTTCATCGTGTCGCTCGCCATCGCGGTCGCGCTGGATTTCGAGCGGCTGTTCTTCCTGATCATTATCGTTCCCCTGATAGTGGTGTTTTTCGTCGTCTACGGCCTGATCAGCGACTGGGTGTATCGTCGGACCCGGCATCCGCTGGTGGCCGGCATCGCCTCGGCGATCGCCTTTGCCTGGGCAATTGGCGTAACATTCCCGCTGCTGGCGGGCTGAGATGATGCGCTGGGTTTACCTACTGATCATTGCGCTGCTGGTGGCCTGCGGTGCGCCGCGGCACACGCGTCCCGGTGACGTCCTGCAGGTCGAAGCTTTCCCCGGCGCCCCGGACAACGCCGTGGCCAGCCGCATGCTCTATGCCTCGACGGCGCCGGATGGGACGTCGATCGTGGTCTCGGCGCTGGTTATCGTGCCGGCTGCGGCTCCGGCCGCCGGGGGCCGTCCGGTTCTGGCCTGGCTGCATCCCACGACCGGTGTTGCCCCGGGCTGCGCGCCGAGTTCGGGTCCCGGTCCATTCGCGCAGATCCAGGGCCTGGCCGCGTTCCTGGCGGCGGGCTATGTCGTTGTCGCAACTGATTATCCCGGGCTGGGCGGCCCCGGTGTTCACCCTTACCTGGTGGGCAATAGCGAGGCGCGGGCGGCGCTCGATTCGGTGCGAGCCACGCGCAATCTGGCGGGCGCGCACGCCAGCAATCGTTTCGCGGTATGGGGCCATTCGCAGGGCGGCCATGCCGCGCTGTTCACCGCCGCTATCGCTGCCCGGTATTCGCCCGACCTGCAACTCGTCGGCGCCGCCGCGGCGGCTCCGGTCACCGACGTCGCCGCGTTGATCGAACGACCGGCGGACGATCCGCTGTGGGGTGGTTTGCTGTCCTATGCAGTCTGGTCCTGGACCCGGGCCTTCGGTTTGGACCCGAACATGATCGTGCCGCCCTCGACCGAGGCGGCGATTTCGGCCACGGCGAAGGATTGCCTGGAGAGTGGCCGCGACCTCGCACGCCTATTGGCCGATTCCGCGCCGCTCCGGGGCACGCCGGTTACGCCGAACGCGCAATGGCGTAAGCTGCTGACCGAGAACGCCGCACAGCCGGGGCCGCCAGCGGTGCCGGTGTTTATTGCGCAGGGCGACAAGGACCCGGTCATCGTTCCGTCGCTGACGAACGACTTCGTCCGCCGGCTGTGCCGCGAACGGGTGCCCGTGCGGTACCTGATGATGCCAGGCGTGGATCACTACACCGCCGGAGTCCGCAGCGCCGCCGCGGCAGCAGCGTGGATAGCAGACCGTTTCGCAGATGGGACGCCAGCGAATGACTGCCTATCCGGAGGCGTGGCGGCTCAGAATGATCGTTGAATGGAAATTCAGGATGCCGCCGTTCGCGCTGACCAGCACGTAATCGTTGCGCGGCACTTGCCGGGCGCCGCCCTGGCCGCGAGCCTGCACCACCGCCTCCGACAGCGGCGTGAACCCCCACATGTAATACCCCGAAAGCTGCCCGCCGCCGGTGTTTGTCGGCAGTGCCCCGTCGGGGCCGAGTTTTCCATCCGCAACGAACGGTCCGCCCTCGCCCTTGGCGCAAAAGCCGTAATCTTCCAGCGTAACGAGAACCGTGTACGTATAGCAGTCATAGAGCTGGCAGGTGCCGATGTCGTCGCGGCTGATGCCGGCCATCCGGAACGCGATCTCACCGGACCGTTTCGCGCCGGTTTCGACGGCCGGATGGCGGTCGGTCTGCAGATTGTCGCCGGGCGCGCATTGCGCATAGCCCAGGACGTTGACCGGTGGCTGCCGCAGGTCGCGCGCCCGTTCGGCAGACGTCACGATCACCGCGACGGCGCCGTTCGAAACCAGGCAGCAATCCAGCAGTCGCAGCGGTTCGGCGATGAAGCGTGACGCTTGGTGATCCGCCAGCGTCATCGTCTGCTTCATCTGCGCCCAAGGACTGAGTTGTGCCCAGGCGCGCTGGCCAACGGCGATGGCGCCGAACTGTTCGGTCGTGGTGCCGTACAGGTGCATATGCCGCCGAGCGGCCATCGCATATTCCGGATTCGCGCCGAAATTGCCGTAGGCGGCGCGCAGCCCGTTCATGCCGGCAAGCGGGAAACGATGCGGCCCGGCATAGGACTGGCCGGCGCCGCGGGTCGCCGACAGCGGCGCATCCGCATAGACCAGGACGACAACGTTCGCGAGGCCCTCGCGGATCGCCATGCAGGCATACTGCATCATGCTGCCGGCGGTGGAGCCGTACGCGCTCATGACGTTGATCAGCGTCAGGTTCTCGAAGCCCAGCGCCATCTGGGATCGGGCATCCATGTCGCCGGGCAGGTTGGCGTTGATCAGCAGCCCATCCACATCCGATTTGTTCAGCCCCGCATCCTCAAGCGCGAGCGCAATCGCCTCGGCGGCGAAATCGACCGCGCGGCGGCCATAGATCTTGCCCGTTGGCGTGACGCCCAGCCCGGCGATAGCGCCTTTCGGTTGATTCGCCATGCAAGTTCACCCCGCAACCGGACGGAATTTCGGCAGACAAACGTTTTCGCCGACTTCTTCGAACACGGCTTCAAGCGGCATGCCGATAAGCAGGGCGTCATTGGGCGCATCGACGATGTTGGAGGTCATGCGGACCCCCTCGGCAAGATCGATCTGGGCTATATTGTAAGGCACCGCCGAGGCAAAGCCGGGATTCATCACCTGGTGCATGATGGTGAAAGTATACAGGCTGCCCCGGCCGCTCGCCTGGCGCCATTCAAGCGCAGCGGAGAAGCAATGCGGGCAGCGTTCGCGGACCGGGAAGCTCCAGCGAGCGCAGGCGGAACAATATTGCAGCATCAGCCGTCCGTTGCGCGCGCCGTCGAAAAACGGCGCACTGGTCTCGTCCGGAATTGGAACAGGTTTTGTCGCCATGCACGATGCCTCCCTGACCCCCAGCCTAGGTCCCGGATCGAAATTTGTCACGGGCAGGGCAGGGGCCCTACGCTGCACCGACTTCAAAAAACGGGAGACATCCAAGATGGGCCATCGCATGCGTTTCGGCATTTTTCTTGCACCGTTCCACAAATCCGGCATCAACCCGACGCTCGCCCTGGAGCAGGACCTCGAACTCATTCAATGGCTCGACCGTTGCGGCTACGACGAAGCCTGGTTCGGTGAGCATCACTCCGCCGGCACCGAAATCAGCGCCAGTCCGGAAATCATGATCGCGGTGGCATCGCAACGAACCAGGACGATCAAACTCGGCACCGGGGTCGTCAGCGTCAGCTACCACAATCCCCTTTGGGTAGCGGAACGGATCGTCCAGCTCGACCACCTGACCCGCGGCCGTGTCATGCTCGGCGTCGGCCCCGGATCGCTCCCCAGCGATGGCATCATGATCGGCATTTCGCAGAGCCAGACCAGACTTTTGCTCGAAGACGGCCTCGGCGTGATCATGAAGCTGCTGACGACGGAGGAACCCGTCACATTCAAGAATGACCGATGGGACCTGCACGAAGCGCGGTTGCATCTCCGCCCCTATTCAAACCCGCTGTTCGATATCGCCGTGCCGGCCGTCGCCTCACCCACCGGCCCGAAACTCGCCGGCATGCACGGCGTCGGACTGCTGTCCATCGGCGCCACCACCGCTGCCGGTTTCGATGCGCTGGCGCTGCATTGGGACGTGATGGAAGCCCAGGCCGCCCACTACAAGACCCGGGTAGACCGCAACAAATGGCGTCTTGTCGGCCTTGTCCACTGCGCCGAAACAATGGAGCAGGCTTACCGCGACGTGGAATTCGGTATCGAGCACTGGTTCGATTACCTCCAGGCCGTCGCCGCATTCCCGCAAATGTCGGTGCCCGGAACCAACGTCAAAGAAATGATCTCTTTCATAAACGATTCCGGCTTCGGGGCGATCGGTACACCCGACATGGTGAACGCGCAAATAGATCGCCTGTGGAAACAATCTAACGGCGGTTTCGGCGCCTACCTGATGCTGGCGCATAACTGGGCCAATTTCGATGCCACACGCAGAAGCTACGACCTGATCGCCCGCAATGTTTTCCCGCGCTGGCAAGGGCAAATGTCTACGCAAGACGCCGCCGCCCGCGCCCGCGCGGCCCGTCCCGAACTGGCCGAGATCCACATGAAGGCGGTCGAAGCCGCAACCCAGCGCTACCAGCAGGAGGCCGCCGCGCGCACCCCGAACGGCGCGAGCCACTAGCCCATCGGCTGCCGACATGGCAGGCGAAGGTCCATAGGCGTGAAAATGGCGCCCGGTGGCCGCCGCTTCCCCTCGTCATGCCGACGAAGGTCGGCATCCACGCCTTTGCCCCGATCGCCACCGCAAGGCGTGGATGGTGCGCCTCCGCGCACCGTGACGAAGCGGCGGCATGCCTGACGCGGCGAAAGGCGTGGATATAGCCGCGGATCAGGCAGCCAACTCCAGAATCTCCCGCACCTGCGCGGGTCCGCCGATGGGACGCGGATTGCGCGGCACCCAGGGTGTCGCCATCGCCGCCTCGGCGATACCGCCTTGGCAGAGCCGCCACCCACCGTCACGATCAGGTCGGCCCGAGCATCCCGCGCCATTTCCACCGCCTCGATGACCGACTTGCGCGGCGTGTGCGGCGGCATCCGGTTGAACACCGCGGCGCATGTGTTGCCGAGCGCCTCCCGCACCAAGCCGATCTCCCCGGTCTCGCGCTCCAGCGTGCCGCTGGCCATCAGAAACACTCGCCGCGCCTCCGCCCGGCGCGCCAATTCGGCTACCGCCTTGGCGGCTGGCATGCCGAAGATAACCTCATCCATGCGGCTGAATACGACGCGGCCGCTGCTGGTCATGACGCTGCCTCCCCTTTTTGTTTCTGCCGGGCAGTATAATGGTGGTCCCGCAGACGCAAAGCAGGCCCGGATCGCCCAACCGTGAGACTTCCGTTCGCCAACCGATCGCGCCGGCGGCTCCGGTCCCGGCTCCTGCTTGCAGTGCTGATTGCGCTGGCCGGCCCGCTGGCGCTGATTGCCGCGTTCCGCTTCATCCCGCCACCGCTGACACCGTTGATGGCGATCCGCCTGATCGAAGGCTACGGCCTGCACAAGCAGTGGGTTGCGCTCCAGCAGATCGCGCCCGCCCTGGCGGATTCCGTCATCGCCTCCGAGGACAACCTGTTCTGCCAGGAGGCCTGGGGTTTCGACGCCGCCGCCATGCGCGGCCAATATGAGGCCTGGCAGGACGGCGAGCGCCCGCGCGGCGCCAGCACCATCACCATGCAGACCGCCAAGAACCTGCTGCTGTGGCCCGGCCGCGACCCCGTCCGCAAGGCCGTCGAGGCCTGGCTGACGCCGCAGATTGCCATGCTCTGGCCGAAGCGCCGGATTCTGGAGGTCTACCTGAACATCGTCGAGTTCGGTCCCGGCATCTATGGCGCCGAGGCCGCCTCCCGGTCATTCTTCCACAAACCTGCGTCCGAGCTTTCGCCGCGGGAGGCAGCCCAACTCGCCAGCGTCCTGCCGAAGCCGCTGGGGTGGTCCGCCGCCTCACCAACCCCGTATCTGCGGCAGCGCGCCGCGGTCATCGAGCAGCGAATCGCGCAAATCCGCCCGCTGCTCACCTGCGCCCGGTGAAGACCGCGGTCACCTTCCCGCCCTGCGCTCCCGCGCTTCCTGCGCTTCCAGTGACAGCGACGTCGTCGGCTGAGCGATCAGCCGTTTCAGGCCGATCGGCTCGCCGGTATCCTCGCAGTATCCGAACGAGCCGTTTTGCAGCCTGGCCAGGGCCTGCTCGGTTTGCCGCAGCAGGACGCGCACCCGGTCGCGGTTGATCTGCTCCAAATCCCTTTCGGTCTCGGCACTCGCCTGATCGGCCTGATCGCCTTCACGCCCGCCTTCCTCCGACTTGGGGTGAGAAATGACCGACAACTCCTGCGATAGATCGGCGCGCAGCTTTTCCAGACGCAGGCGGAAATACTCGAGCTGCCTCGGGTTCAGGAATTCCTCCGTTTCCGAGGGTTTGTAGTCGGTCGGAAGCTCGACGGCCATCGCGTTTACCCCCACAAGTCGGGATCGATTGCGAATTACCGTCATGTAATACCGGAGCCTGTCAAGCAGCGCCGTTGCCGGCAGGGCGGGGGCCTTACTCGCCGGAGGGCGCCAGCCACCTGATACGGCGCAGCCTGATCGCCACGGCATGGCCCAGCGTGGCCGCCACCGCCGAAAGCGTCGTGCCCCAGACCAAATCGGCGATCGTGATCGTCACCGGCCAGCCCTTCAGCGTCGCCTGGTTGGTCAGGTCGTAAGTCGCATAGGCGACGAGGCCGAAGAAGGCGCCGCGAATAGCCGCCGATCGCCACCCGGTGTCGCGAATCGACGGGGTGATCGCGAACACCAGCAGTCCGGCGATATAGAGGATGTAGAACAAAACCGCCGCGGCCGGGTCGAAATCATCCCGCAACAGCGGACCGAGCAGCGGCCGATACAGCAGGCCACCCGCCACCGACAGCCAGATCGCGTCGATGCCGAGGAAAATGATTGCCGTAGCAAGGTAGGTCAGGCCGTAGACGATCACAGGCGCGGTTCCTTAAGCGGTATGTAATCGGACTTATACCCGCCAATCGGTGATCCGCCATGCGCCGCGCGGCGTAATTCAAGAATATCTTCAGTTTGACAGGATGCGCCATGCCCCGGCACAGCTTGATGAAGGCGATATTTATCGCAGCCGGCATTTCTGCATCGGGACTTCCCGCCTCCGCCGCACCGGACCCGACCGGCGTGTGGCAGCGCGGCGACGGCAACGCCCGGGTTCGGATCGCGCCATGCGGCAAGGATATGTGCGCCATCAACACCTGGATCAGGGACCCTGGCGATGGAGAGGCCATCGGCGATCGTCTGATCATGCAGCTCGTGCCGCGAACCGATAGCCGGCTTGCGGGAACAGCCTATGATCCGAAACGCGGCCGGACCTACGAGGTGACGGTGACGGTCGGGCAGGGCGGACTGACCACCACGGGCTGCATCCTGTTCGGTCTGCTCTGCCGCAGCGTCACCTGGTCGCGCTTGCCGGATGCCTCATGAACCGGCATGCAGGCGGTATTGGTTCATTTTTCGATAGATCGTGCTTCTCGAGATCCCCAGCCGCCGCGCAGCCCCGGCCACATTGCCGTGCTCATGTTGCAACGCGCGCGAGATCGCATCGCGTTCCGCCTCGATCAGGCTGGCCGGTGAAAGTTCGGCCGTCTCCGCCGCAGCAAATTCCGGCGGCAGACCGTCCGGAGTGACCGTCTCGCCGCTGCTGGTCAGCAGCAGGCGCTCGATCAGGTTGCGCAGCTCGCGCACGTTGCCCGGCCAGGAATGCGCCCGCAGGGCCTCCATCACCCCCGGTCCGAAGCGGCACATCGGCAGGCTATGGCGGGTGGAGAGCTGCCTGTTGAAGTGTTCCGTCAGTAAATCGACGTCCTCCACCCGCTCGCGCAGCGGCGGCACCGTTATAGAGGTGACGCTGACCCGGTAGAACAGGTCGCGGCGGAACCGGCCGGCTTCGACCTCCGCCCGCAGCTCGCGGTTTGTCATCGCGATCAGCCGCACGGAAACGCGCCGCGGATGCGTGTCGCCGACGCGGTAGACGACGCCTTCCTCCAGCACCCGCAGCAGCACCGGCTGCAGGTCGAGCGGCATCTCGCCGATTTCGTCGAGGCACAGGGTGCCCTGATGCGCCAGTTCGAAGCGGCCCGGACGCCCCTCCCGCGTGGCGCCGGTGAACGCGCCGGCGACGTGGCCGAACAGTTCCGCCGCAACCAGTTCCTTCGACACCGCGCCGCAGTTGAAGGCGATAAACGGGCGCCGCCCGTCGGCATCGTCGTGGATCGCCCGCGCCAGCAGTTCCTTGCCGGCGCCGGTTTCGCCCTCGATCAGCACCGGCACGTTGCGCCCGGCAAGCTGACGTGCCCGGTTGACGGCGGCGGACATCGCGGCACCGCGGCCGATGATGTGCTCGAAGCTGTTGCGTGCGGGGTCCGCCTCCGACCCGGCATGCGGCGACCGCCCGGCGATGGAGCGTGGCTTGTCCGGGATGACCAGCACGGCGCCGATGGCGCGGCCATCCAACGACACCGGGTTCAGCCATTCCGGTCGCCACCCGTCCGGCAACCGGGCCGCCCATTGCTCTATCGGCAGATGCCGTTCCAGGCCCGGCACGCGTTCGCCGATGCCGATGGACGGAGGGATCCTGCCGGTCGCATGCACCAGCCGCCCGGCGCTGTCGAGCGCGATCAGGCCCGCCGCGTCGCTGCCGGAAATCCGTTGCAGGCAGACTTCCAGCAGCCGCATCCTCTCCTGCGCCGCGCGTTCCCCCAGCGCCGCCTCGATCTGCCGCGCGGCCGTGACGGCGAGCGTCAGGTTGGTGCGCTGATAGGTCGAAGGCGGCCCGGAAATGTCGATCACGCCGACGATGTCGTTCGTTCCAGGTTCGAATATCGGCGCCCCGGCGCAGGTCCAGCTTTTGATGCCCTCGCAGAAATGTTCCGCCGCATGCACCTGCGCGGGGCGGCCGGTCGCCAGCGCCGTGCCGATGCCGTTGGTGCCAACAACATCCTCCCGCCAGTCGCCGCCGGGCATCAGGTGGATGCCCAGCCCTTGCTCCAGCGTCCGCCCGTCTCCGGCGGAATCCAGCACGACGCCGTTGGCGTCTGTCAGCACCATGATCGAATGCGATCCGGCAAGCAGTTCGGAGACCTCTGCGAACACCCCGGTCGCGGCAGACCGCAGATCGTGGTGGCGTTCCCGCAGCAGATGCAGCGCGTCGCCATGCGCGGCAAACGGAGCGGCGCGGCCCGTCGGATCGACGCCCAACTGAAGACTGCGTTGCCATGAGGAAACGACATAATTGCCCAGCGGGGCGGCCGCCTCCGGCTCCCCGGTGAGGAACCGTTCCCAGGCCAGCATGGTATCGCCCGCTTCCAGCGGCGGCTTTCTCGGCGGGTTGCGCAACAATGTGCCGAAACTCCCTGTGACGCCGCTTGTTGGCGCGCGGCTGTTTCAGCGATATGTGATGCGCGGATCAGCGGTTCAACGTCAGGCGCGCCCCAATTTCTCCGCGCCCCCGCCCAGCGCCACACCCGCGGTCGGATCGCTGTACTCCGGCTTCTTGGCGATCAGCGTCTGCGTCGTCAGGATCAGCGCCGCGACCGAGGCGGCGTTGCGCAACGCGGTGATGCTGACCTTGACCGGATCGACAATGCCCGCCGCCATCAGGTCGCCGAATTTCCCCGAACGCGCATCCAGCCCGAAGCCGCGTTGTGACGACTTCACCCGCTGCACAACCGTTGCCGGATCCAGCCCGCAGTTCAGCGCAATCGCCGTCAGCGGCTGTTCGAGAGCGGATCGCAACATTGCCGCGCCCATCCGCTCGGAGCCGGACAGGCGGTCGATCAGGTCGTCCAGATCGGGGGCGATTTGCAGCAGTGCGGTGCCACCGCCCGCAACGATCCCGGCTTCGGCCGCGGCACGCGCGGCGTGGATGGCGTCCTCGATCAACTGGGCATGGCGCTTTTGTTCCACCGGCGTGGCGCCGCCCGCCATGATCATCGCCGTGCCGCCGGCCAACCGCGCCAGCCGCTCCTCCAGCTTGTCGCGCTCGATATTCGGCGGCGCGAGGTCTACCTGACGCACGACCTGCTGGCGCCGTGCTGCAACCGCGTCCGGATCGCCGCCCCCGGCGCTGATCACTGTCTGGTTGGACGAAATGCGCAGCTGCCTGGCGGAGCCGAGATCACGCGGAGTAATGTTTTCGATCCTGCCACCCAGATCGCGGGCGATCACCCGGCCGCCGGTGACAATGGCCAGGTCCTCCAGCATCGACTTGCGCCAGTGGCCGTAGTCGGGCGGATGGATCGCGGCGACGCGCGGACCGCCTTTTTCGTGGCTGCCGAGCAGGCTGATGACGCAGGCCGGGGCCACTTCTTCCGCAATGATCAGCAGAGGACGGTTTGTGTCCGCAATGACCGCCTGGATCGCCGCGACCTCATCCTGCGTCAGCAGTTTCAGGTCGGTCATCAGAATGTGCGGATTGTCCAGCACGACCTGCATGCGTTCCACATCCGTGACCATGTGGTGCGACAGATAGCCGCGGTCGAACGCCATGCCGTCAACGATGTCGAGTGTCGTTTCGACCGTGCTGCCATACTCGACGCTGACGATGCCGTTGGGGCCGGCGCGTTCCAGCGCCTCTGCCACCAGCGCGCCGAGCGCGGCGTCGTTGGCGGCGATCACCGCAACGGCTTTGAGTTCTTCGCTGCCGGTCAGCGGCGTGGCGGACTCTTGCAGCGCCGTAATGGTGAGGTCAACGGCCAGTTCCAGGCCACGCACCAGCTCGACCGGGTTGGCCCCGGAGTCGAGCGCGGCGAGGCCCTGCTGGATCATGGCGTCGGCGAGCACGGTCGCCGTGGTGGTGCCGTCGCCGACGACCTCGTTGGTCTTCATCGAGACCTCGCGCACCACCTGCGCGCCCATGTTCTCGAACGGGTCTTCCAGTTCCACTTCAGCGGCGATGCTGACGCCGTCGCGGGAAATAATTGGCGTGCCGACGGGGCGGTCCATGATCGCATTCATGCCACGCGGCCCGAGCGTGCCGCGCACGGCTTTGGCGAGTTGCGCGACGCCGCGGCCGAGTGCTTTGCGCGCAGCGTCGTCGTGCAGCATCATTTTCGGCATTATGCGGTCCCGGGCATGCGGGCGAAATCCGCCAGTGACGGTTCGCCGTCTTCGTTGAAACGGGCGGCGAGCAGGCCGCGGCACAGCGCGCCGTTGAACTCGGCGTTGATGGTGACGCGCCCGAGCGCCTGGAGATAGCCGTGCAGGCTTTCCGCGCCGATGGCTTCACCCTGCGCGTCCACGAACGCCAGCGGTTCGCCCGGGGCGGCACAGATGTGGCGGCGATCGAGATAGCGCCTGCGAATTTGGTCGCCTTCCGGGTCGACGGGAAGCGCTTTAAGCGCCGGCAACGTCATCGCAACAAGCGTTTCGGGTGTCATGGCCCGCGTCGGGGCCGCCCCTTCGGTCATGGCCGGCGATGGCCTTTGCACTTTCGTCATGGCGGGCGCAGGCCCGCCATCCACGCCTTGCGGTGCCGGGTACTTCAGCAAATACCGCAGTAGCGCCTCCTGCCGCCGCTGGAACGCCTTCACCAGAAATGTCCGGCGCAATTCATCCAGTTCCGCGCTGGCATCATTCCCGAACGTATCCCGGAACGACAGCCCATGCGCCAGACCGTGGTTGATCTTGTCAGCGTACATGTGCTCGCCCAGCGTCACCTCGACATGCTTCACCCAAGGCAGCGCGCCGACTTCCCGCCGCATGTCATCCGCCATCAGGAATGCGAAATTCGCGGCGCACCAATACGTCGGCAGCCGGAACCCGATCGATACCGCGCCGCCCCATATCGTCAGGCGATCGATGAACCGCAGATCCGTCACCGGTTCATCGAGTTCCGGATCCGTTACGCGGTCGAGCGCGCGGCGGACCTCCGCCTCGCGCCCGGTCTCGTTCAGGCTCACGCGTGGACCTTCTCGCGCGCGCCCGCCGCAATCTTCTGCTTCTGCGCTTCGATGTCGATGTCATACAGCCGCGCCGCATTCAGCCCGAGGATCTTCTTCTTCGCCTGCAACGTCAGATCGACGCCCTTGGCCTGCTTCACTTCATCCGGCAATTCGAACGCCATGAACTGGTCCACCAGCCATTTCGGCGTCCAGATCCCGTAATCGCTGCCGAACAGCAGCTTGTCCTCCCCAAGCCAGAACAGCAGTTCGGAGATGACATTGGTAAAATAATCCCGGCGCGAGTGGATGAACGGCAGCGCGACCGCCAAGCCGCCATAGACATTGGTTTCCTGCACCGCGATCCAGCAGAAATCATCCAGCCGCGGCAGGCCGCAATGCTCCACAATAAAGTTCAGGTTCTGGAAATCCGTCGCGACATGATCCACATCCGCCACATCGAACGCATCCTTATCCAGCGGAATGATCGTCGGCCCCTTATGGATATGGATATTCTTGATACCTAGCTTTTCCGCCTTCTCCAGATACTTATACGCCATCGGATCAGTCAGCTTGTAGCCGCGGCTGTCGCCCCGCCACTCCGCGGTATACAGCTTGACGCCCTTGAGCTTGTATTTTGCCGCCGCCGCTTCCAGCGCGTCCAGGCCAGCCTCACCGTCCCGCGGATCAAAGGCCCCGTTGACGATGACGCGGTCAGGCGCAAGCGCCTTGATCTCCGCATTGCGCTCGATCGTGTTGAAGCCGGTGTTATAGAAATCCGTCAGATAGGTGGACTGCACGATCGCCATGTCATCAGGACCATCGACAAACAGGTCGCGATACATCTGCTCGGCGCCGTAATTGTCGAATTTTTCTTTCGGCCAGACCTGGTCCTTCGGGCTGAGCACCGAGTGGTAGCCGTAGAAGCAGTCGATGAACTGCTGGCCATGGATGTTCTTGATATTCTCCTTCGCGGCATTCCAGTTATGGGTGTGGCCGTCGATGATGAAAATCTCTTCGCCGCTTTGCGTGCGATACATCTTTGTTCCCTCCGGACTGGTTTAGTATTCGATGTACTGAAGCGCTTCCGTCATGTCACCGAACAGCACGACGGTCTCGTCGTCAACCATCACCATCCGGCCGTAATGGGTGGATGTGCAGATTTCGAATAAATACGGCGTCATCTCCCGCCCGAGCGCCTCACTGATCTCCGGCATCTTGAATTCGATCTTGCCCTCCCCGTCGATGCGGATCATCGCCGGCAAATAGGTGACCCGGATGCCGGGCTTTTCCGCCATCACCTCGGCGATCGCCCGGCTTTCCACGCTGTCGTTCATCGTCACCCCGCATTCATGCGAGATGGTTTCCTCGAATTTCATGTCCTTCATCGACTTGAAGATGTTATCGGTGTGCAATTGAACCATAATACGATTCTCCTGATGGGGTCAGCCGCCGATGATCGGCCGGACATCGAAACCAATTTCCGCCGCTATGGCGCGCAGGCGATTCTTGGCCTGGTCGAAGGCATCGGCAAACTGCGCCACCTTTACGCGCGGCTGCGACCAAATCGGCTGCAACTGGTTCGCCGCCTCGACCGCCAGCGCGCCATGGGTCTGCGCCCAGTTCACGAGAATTTGCCGGTTCTTCTCGCCGTGTTGCTGATCCTGCACCAGCATGGAGAACAGCTCAACCGTGTTGGCCAGGTTGCGCTCATAGTCGCCTTCCGCCGCCGAGACGATCGCCGGCGATATGAAGTCGTTCTGCGCCGCCGCCATCTGCATCACGAAGCCGCTGCGGAACAATTCGCCGATCAGCGGCTCGAAGATGACGTTGGTGGCGAAATACTGCTCCAGATAGTCGGTGGCCCCCATGATCGTTTCGATGGATTTGCGCGTGCCCTGCCAGATCGGATCCTCCAGCCAATGCGTCTTGCCGGAGTCGAGATCGAAGCCCTCGATATCCAGCGCAATTTCCCCAAGATACAGCGTCAGGTCCTGCGCGAACCGCAATTTGTAGGACGAATTCGTCAGGATCGCGTTGTTGATCATCTGCGTGTAGCCATAGCGCTGCGCCTGCATCGTCGAGGTGCCCAGCCCGAACTCGGCGTGCTTGTAGGCGCCGAGATGATCCTGCAACACCTTCACCCACGCCTTGTCAAATCGTGCCGGAGCGCCCGATCGGCGGCCATTCTCGATGACGTTCTTCAGCATGCCCACGATGGTGGATTGTCGCTGATAATGCGTGCGCTCCCACTCCTGGTCCACCGCACGGTATTTGTGCCAGTCGCTGCTTTTGAGCTGCGTCCAGCCCTCGTAATATGTCGGCGTCCCGTCGGCGAAGCTGATGATCCAGTCCTGTAGCAAATACCGCTTCGGGTCCGGCTGCACGTCAACCGTCATGTCCTCGTAATGGGTTGCCTTGCGGCCCTTCGGGTCGTAGTAGTTGTAACGACGGCTGTCGGAACCTGCGAATACCGCGGCGCCCGCGGCGCCCGATTTTACGGGTTCTTGTGTTGCGCTCATTGTCGTGGTCTCCCTGTTGTTGCGGCTAACGGACAGCCGGTGTGAACTTGTCGAAGTAGATTCGTTCGGGCTCCACGCCGGCCATCTGCAATACCGGCAGAACGGCGTCGATCATCGGCGGAGGGCCGCAGGAATAGGCATCGATGTCGCCATCCAACCCCTCCACCCGCAAGGTGCGGGCGACGACGTCGTGGATAAACCCGGTTTCGGCGGTCCAGAGGTCGTCGGGTTCCGCATGCGACAAGGCCGGAATGAAACGGAAATCCGGCAGCCGGGCCGTCAGCGCGGAGAATTCTTCCAGGTAGAAAAGGTCAGCCCGGGTGCGGGCACCGTAGAAGAAGCGGATCGGCCGGTTTTCTCCGCTTTCGACATGATCGTGCAGGATCGACCACAGCGGCGACATGCCCGACCCGCCGCCAATCAGCAGCATCGGCCCGGAACGGTCTTCGCGGCGAAAGCAGGTGCCATAAGGACCCTTTGCCGTCAGGCGCTGCCCGACCTGTAACCCGCCATCGAGCAAAGCCGAGAACGCACCCTGCGGATAGCGCTTGATGATGAAACTCAGCCGGCTCTGTTCGCCCGGCGTGTTCGCCATCGAGAACGACCGCGTAATATCCGCGCCCGGAATGGTCAGATCGACATATTGCCCGGCCCAGAAGCGCAGCGGGGCATCCAGTTCGATCTCCAGCACCCGGATGTCATGCGTCAGCGGCCGGATACCGGTCACCGCCGCATTGAACGTCTTCACCGCGATCGAGCGCCGCATCAGGTCTTCGTCGTAGTTCAGCAGTTCGACGGTGATGTCACTGTAGGCCAGGGTGCGGCACAGCAGAATATGGTCGGTGTCCTTCTGATAGTCCGGCAGCGCGAAGGTGGAATATTTCAGCAGCTCGATGTCGCCGTCGATCAGCAGGGACTTGCAACTGCTGCACTGACCTTCCTTGCAGCCATGCGCCAGCGAAATGCCCTGGCGGAACGCCGCATCCAGCACCGTTTCGTCCTCGTTGACATCCATTTCGACACCGACTGGCTCGAAACGGACCCGATGGACCTTGTCCGACATGACGCTTCCCATCCAAAGTGAACGGAGGCCGGAACTCCGGCCTCCGCCCGGTTCGTTGTTAGTGGATCGGATTGATCTTGAAGCCCTTGCGGTACTCAGCCACCGCCGCTTCGCGCGCTTCCGGGGTCAGCTTGCGGAACGCCTGCAGCGGGCTGCCCAGCTTGTCGCCGCGCAGATGCTCAAGCTTCCACATCTTCTTGTCATCGAAGATCAGATGCGGCTGCGGCATCAGGGTTTCCCCGTCGGAACGGACGAAACCAAGATCCTTGATGGCGTCGGCAACATCCCATCCATCGTAGCAGGTCTCCCACTCACGCCGCCCGCTGAAGCGGCCCATCGCCGGCGTTGGCCGCCCCTCGTATTCCGCCGCGAACGCGGTCTTGTGCGTCCAACGGCAGATCTCGGAGCAATAGGTGTAGATCTGGCCGTCAACCTCATCACAGCAGAAATCTTCGCGGATCAGGCAAGGCACCATGCAGCTCCAGCAACGGTGCGGGTAGCTGTAGCCCACATCGCCGTTGAACAGGATGGCCTTCTCGCCCGGGGTGGACAGCTTGGCATACCACTTCCAGTAATCGCCGAACTCGGCGTACCAGCCCGGATATTTATGCTCGAACCACTCGAAGTCCTTTTCAGTCTGCGCCTCGATCCGCCAGAAATTCACCGGCCAGCCGACGGAGAAGAACTGCGCGGTCAGATGGACATAGTTCTTCTTGACCATGCGGTCCCAGGCCGCGCCGACATCGTCGTGGTGGATCTTGATGCCGTATTTCTCCAGCGGCAGCATGTAGGTCCGGTAGTAATCCTCATAGATCCAGCGATGCCACAATTCGGCATAGCTTTCCTTGTTCTTGTCGCGGTTGGTGGTGCCGTATTCGACGATCGTGCCGACGGCGGCATCGACAATGGCGTGGTTCTGCCAGAACGCATATTTCAGGTCGCGCTCGAGCAGTTGGTGGTTGTCCGGATCGTTGATCAGCGACATCAGCAACGAATGGCCGTTGCCGATATGCCGGCTTTCGTCCGACTGGACCGACAGGAACACCGTCGGCAAGGCATAGTCGCCGTTGCGCGCGGCCTCCGACGGCATCGCCACGAACAGCGTGTTGGTGAATGCGGTTTCCGCAACGACCGTCAGGTAGACGTTGGCCGAGGTGATCGCATCGCCGGTCACGAAACCCTCGGCGAACTGACGCCCGATGGTGGTGGCATAGCAGCGGCCGAACGCGGCCTCGGTGATGTCGAACCCGGCCGGGTCGATATAGTTTTCCATATACCACTTCTTCAGGTTCATCTGAATCGTGGAGTGGCGGAATTCATCGACCATCTGCATGGCGAAGCCGGTGCGCAGTTCCTCACCGGGGGCGAGGCGGCCAACCATGGCCATGGAACGGGCGGCGGAGATTTCGGGGAAGGGGATGATGGCGAGGAACAGCTTCATCCATTCCACCCAGCGCGGCTCCACGTTGCGGAACATGTCGCCGCGCAGCGCCGCATCCAGTGCGCCGTAAACCCGGTTGTCCTTTTCCTCCTGCATCGGGAAGTAGGAGCGCAGCACCTGCTTCATCGGATCGCGCGGGGATTTCTTGATCTTGTAGTCGGTCGGGAAGGTCATTGCTTCCTGGACATAGCTCGGCGTCCAGCCAAGATCCGCCACGCGGCGGGTGGCTTCGCCGATACTGATTCCGCGCTGTGCGACGATCTTGTTTAAGGTCAAACCATCAGGCATTTAAATGTCTCCTTCTTGGTCGTTACGGCGGCCGATACTGAGTGTAGTCCAGCCCGGCCAGAATAGCCATTGGCAAATTCTATGCCAGACAATGTTAACGATATAACCGTTGAACTTCTGCTGATCGTTAGCAAGTGCAGCATAATACAGTGTCTCATTTTGGGACAGGTGCATGCGACACCTGTCGCACGCTG
The DNA here is from genome assembly GCF_903915725.1 of uncultured Rhodopila sp. Lineage (GTDB taxonomy): Bacteria > Pseudomonadota > Alphaproteobacteria > Acetobacterales > Acetobacteraceae > Rhodopila. The sequence continues at coordinate 66,896 of NZ_CAIWTY010000110.1, read as the reverse complement.
CGACATGCTGCGCCGCAGCGATCATTGTTTCGCTTCCGAACGCCGCACCAGCGGCTTGCCCTCGACGATAAAGCGCGCAGCCAGCACCAGCGTGCCCATGGTGAAGTCCTTGCCATGGGCGGCAATCATTTCCTCGGCCAGTTCACCGACGCGCTCGAAATAGCGGTCCTTGGATTGATCTTCCTCTGTCATGCTGCCCTCGTAGCGTCGCGGAACAGGTGATCGGGTGTCGCCAGCACGGCGATCTCCCCGCCCTCCGTCCCGATGGCGAGATGATCGCCGCCTGGTGAAAATCCGAGCGCCGTCACCGCCCCTTCGCCGGCGGCGCGCACGAACAGCAGCGAGGAACTGTCCGGCTGGCACAGCAAAACCGCCCCGTTGGCATAGCCGACGGCGATCAAGACCCGGCGCGGATGACTGGCGATGCGGGTCACCGTCTGTTGGTTGGCGACACCGCACGGCACCGGTTCTTCCCCGGGACGCCAGAGCAGCACCCGGCCGCCAACCGCAATGATGAATCCATCACCCGAAGCGGCGATGGCGGAAACCGTTTCGCCAAGCGCGATTGTTTCCGGCGGCTGCCAGGCATGCACCGTTCCGTCGCCGGTGAAACTGCCCGCACGCTCCTTGTTCCACACCACGCCGAGCGTTCCGGGCGCCGGCAGGACCCGAGGCAAACCACCCCCCGCCCACAGCGATATCCCACCGGCATGCCCAATCGCCAGTCGCGCGCCGGTTGGCTCAACAGCCAGCGACGCGACAGAACCCCCGGCCTCAATCCGCGACGCGTCGGCACCGAATCGATGCACCCTCCGGCCGACCGCGGCGGCTCTCCAACCGCCCGGCCCGGCGGCCACCAGCGACACCGCGATGTCGAGATGCCCCAGCGCCCGCACCTCCGCGTCGGGCATCACACGGACGACCCGTCCGTCGCTTCCGCCGCTCAGAAATCCGCCGTCAGGGTCCGCAACAACCGCCAGGCAGGCGCCGCGATGCGCCGGCACGCGGGCCGCGGGCGGGGCGGGAACTGTCAAAGGCACCAGTTCCACACCGCCATCCTTACGTGGCCGTAGCACCGGCCCGCCCTCCCAGGACGGCGGCACCAGCGCCAAGGTGCCGTCGCCCAGGGCGAAACCGGCGACTTCGTCCCAGGCGACCGCCGCGGCGGCCACGCCAACCCGCCAGCGAGCACCCAGAAGATCAAGCAGCGGCCGCGCGCTCATGGCACCAGCACGGCGCGGCCCTTGATCTTGCCGTGATGCAGGTCAAGCAGCGCCTGATTGGCCTCGCTCAGCCGGTATTCCTTGGTGCTCAGCGTGACCAATCCACGATCCGCCAGCGCCATCAGCTCAACCAGTTCCGGGTAGGTGCCAACCAGATTGCCGACGATGGTCTTTTCGGTGGTAATCATATCGATGGTGGGCAGGTCGATTTTGCCACCATAGCCGACAATGTAATAATACCCGCCATTGCGGGTCATCGCGATGCCCTTGGCCACCGCGCTGCCCTCGCCCACGAAATCGATCACCGCCTCCGCGCCATGGCCACCGGTCAGCGCCAGCACGCTCTCAACCTCATTGCCGTCCGCTTTGACAACGTAATGGGCGCCGCATTCCTTCGCCAGGTTCAGCGCCAGGTCCGACTGATCCACCACGATGATTTCGGCCGCGCACAGGGCGCGCAGTACCTGGATGCCGATATGGCCCAGCCCGCCCGCGCCGATGCAGACGGCATATTCGCCGGGCAGCAGATGACGGGACGCCTTTTTCGCGGCGCGGTAAGCAGTCAGCCCTGCATCGGTGTAGGGCGCGACAGCCTTCGGCGTCAGCGAGCCGGGCAGCTTGATCAGGCTGCGTTCGCCGGTCGCCAGATATTGCGCGTATCCGCCGTTGGCGTTGATGCCGGGAAAGCGGCTGTCGGTGGCGTGCATGTCGTCGCCGCGGCGGCACGCCAGGCAATGCCCGCTGGTCACCAGCGGATGGCAGATCACCGCGTCGCCGACTTTCACGCTTTCAACAGCCTTGCCGACTTCCTCGACCCAGCCGGCGTTTTCGTGGCCCATGATATAGGGCAACTGCACCTCGACCTTGCTGCGCCAGATGCCTTCGACAATGTGCAGATCAGTGCGGCAGACTCCCGCCCCGCCGATGCGCACGATAACATCCGTCGGCTTCTCGATTTTCGGATCGGGTACGTCCTGATAGCGCACGAATTCCGGGCCGGCGAGTTTCTCGTCGTATGCGTGCAGCACCGCAGCTTTCATGGCGCGTCCTCCCTGGCGTTTTGGTTTTGCGCAGGAAGGTCAGCAACCGCCGTGCCAACAGCTAACCTATTGTTCTATCTATCACGGCAAACCCTGCGCTGTTGCGCCTCGCAACAGTGCAGTCCGGCGCAGGTGTTCCGTTCTGGAACAGTCGAAGAGTTGACGAACGCAGCCCCACGGAACACCGTATGATCAAAGATTGAACCGGAACAAATACCGGCATAACGGGAGGACCCAATCCGCATGCTGCTCTCAACCGAGGACCGCCTGTTCCGCGCGCGCACCGTCCTGGCACGCACCGGCGCCGCGCCGGATGATCTTCTGCCGGCATCCATTGCCGAAAGCTGGACACGCTGCCTCGCCGCGGGGTTGGACCCGGACAACCCGCCGCCGTTGCAAACTGTGGGCGAAACGACGCTGCGCGAAGCCCGGCAACGCCGCGACCTGCTCCGTCGCCTCGCTTTGTGCGAAATGGACAACCTCTATCACCAGATCGCCGGTACCAACTTCATGATCGCCTTCGCTGCGGCGGACGGCATGTTGCTCGATACCATCACCGACCCGAGCTTCAGCGACACCGCCGCCGCCACCAGTATCCGTCCCGGCACGCTGTGGACCGAAACGAACTGCGGCACCAACGCGCTGGGCACCGTCGCGCAAACCGGCAAGGCGATCATGGTGCACGGCGCCGAGCATTTCTTCGCCCGCCATGGCAGCCTGACCTGCATGGCGGCGCCGGTGTTCGATGCCGAGGGTGCGCTGGCCGGCGTGCTCGATGCCTCGTCCGACTGCCGCTCGCGCCAGACCCATACCCGCGCGCTGGTGTCGATGGCGGCCACGCAGATCGAAAACGGATTGTTCCGGGAATGTCACCGCACCGACGTGCTGATCGCGTTGCACAGCCGGGCGGAATATCTCCACACCCTCAGCGCCGGGCTGCTGGCGCTCGATCCGGGTGGCATGATCCTGGCCGCCAACTCGCAAGCCCGCGCGCTACTCCACGGCCTGCCAACGACCCGCGGTCGGCGGTTGGAGGAATTGTTCAGTTCCCGCTTCGAAGATCTGCTGACCGCAAGCCGCAACAACGAGACACTCAGGCTACAGGATCGTGTCGGCAGCGTTTTCGCCGCGCGGCTGGAAAATGTGCGCGTCATTCGTCCGGTCGCCATGCCGGCGCAACCGCCGCCGCCGAAACCCGGTTTCGTTGCAGACGATCCGGCCGTGGCCGCCGCGGTCAGCAGGGTGGAGGCCGCCGCCCGCCGCAAACTGCCGATCCTGCTGCGCGGCGAAACCGGAACGGGTAAAGAACAACTCGCCCGCCATGCGCATCAGGCCAGCGGCAGGCGCGGCGCCTTCGTTCCGGTCAATTGCGCGGCGCTGCCGGAAAGCCTGGCGGAAGCCGAGATGTTCGGCCACTCGGAAGGCGCGTTCACCGGCGCCAGACGCCAGGGCGCGGCCGGCCTGGTGCTGGAGGCCGACGGCGGCACCTTGTTCCTCGACGAAATCGGCGAAATGAAACTGCCGCTGCAGGCAATGATGCTGCGGCTGCTCGACGACTGGACGGTGCGCCCCGTCGGCGGCGGCAAGCAACGGCGGGCGGATGTGCTGCTGCTCTCCGCAACCAACGTCGATTTAACCGACGCCATCGCCGCCGGTCGTTTCAGAGCCGATCTGTTCTATCGGCTGAACACGGTGGAGGTCACGTTGCCGCCGCTGCGCGAACGAGACGATTTCGCCGCCATCGCGCGGCATTTGCTCCACTCCATCGCGCCCGACTGGCAGATTGACGATGCGGCCATCGCGGCGCTGCGGCATCAAGCGTGGACCGGCAACATCCGCGAGCTGCACAGCACGCTGACGCGCCTGACGCTCGGCGGTCCGCCCAATCGCATCGACGCCGAAGCCGTCGGCGGCTCCGTCGCCGTGGCGCACGAGCCGACCGTCGCGCACCCGCTGCGGGAGATGCTGCACGAGCGGATCCGGGCGGTGCATCATCAGACCATGGGCAATATCAGCGAAACAGCGCGCAGGCTCAGCGTGTCCCGCAACACGGTCTACCGGGCGTTGTCGAAGCTGTCGTAAGACACCGCACGCTATCAAATTCGTCGCAATCCCGGCCCTGTTACAAGCGCGTGCCCGACCCGATCTATAGTTGATGATCGACCCAGCGCCGGAGGCCTGATCTGAGGGACCGGAGGCCATTCGCGACCTTCGTGGCGGGCGTGCAGCCGCAATCGCCGCTCCGCAGCGCGATCACCGCCGCCTACCGCCGGCCGGAGCCCGATTGCCTGCCGCCGCTGCTCGACCTGGCCGCCATGCCGCCGGACGCCGCCGTCCGAATCGCCGCCACCGCCCGCGGCTTGGTCGAGCAGCTGCGCGGCAAGTCCCCGTCCGGCGGCGTCGAAGGCCTGATCCACGAATACGCTTTGTCCAGCCGGGAAGGGGTAGCGCTGATGTGCCTGGCGGAGGCACTTCTCCGCATCCCCGACAACGCCACCCGCGATCGGCTGATCCGTGACAAGATCGCCGCCAATGACTGGCGCGCCCATGCCGGTCAAAGCCCGTCTCTGTTCGTCAATGCCGCGACCTGGGGACTTGTCATGACCGGGCGCCTCACCGCCACGGCGAACGAGACACACTTGTCCGGCGCCCTGACCCGGTTGATCAAGCGGGGAGGCGAGCCGCTCATCCGCAAAGGGGTCGATCTGGCGATGCGGCTGATGGGCGAGCAGTTCGTCACCGGCCAGACGATCACGGAGGCCCTGGGCAACAGCCGCGGACCGGAGGCGCGCGGGTTCCGCTACTCCTACGACATGCTCGGGGAGGCTGCGGCAACGGCGGCCGATGCCGCGCGCTACCTGGCGGACTACGAAGCCGCGATCCACGCCATCGGCCGCGTCGCCGCCGGGCGGGGGATTTACGCAGGGCCGGGAATTTCCATCAAGCTTTCCGCACTGCACCCGCGTTACTGCCGCGCCAAGCGCGACCGGGTGATGACCGAACTGCTGCCGCGCCTGAAAGGCCTGGCGCTGCTGGCCAAGCGCTACGACATCGGTCTCAACATCGATGCCGAGGAAGCCGATCGGCTGGAGCTGTCGCTGGATTTGTTGGAGGCGTTGGCGCTGGACCTGGACCTGGCCGGATGGAACGGCATCGGCTTCGTAGTACAGGCTTACGGCAAGCGGTGCCCCTTCGTGATCGACTGGATCGTCGATCTGGCACGCCGAACCGGGCACCGAATCATGCTGCGCCTGGTCAAGGGGGCGTATTGGGACACCGAGATCAAGCGCGCCCAGGTCGACGGGTTGGCCGGCTTTCCGGTGTTTACGCGCAAGCTGCACACCGACGTCTCGTATCTCGCCTGCGCCCGCAAGCTGCTGGCCGCCCGGGATGCGGTGTTTCCGCAATTCGCGACCCACAACGCCCAGACCGTGGCGGCGGTGATGGAAATGGCCGGGCCGGAGTTCCGCTTCGGCGACTACGAGTTCCAGTGCCTGCACGGCATGGGTGAACCGCTATATGACGAAGTCGTCGGCCCGGACAAACTCGGGCGGCCATGCCGGATTTATGCGCCGGTCGGGTCGCATGAAACGTTGCTCGCCTATCTGGTGCGACGTTTACTGGAGAATGGCGCCAACTCCTCGTTTGTGAACCGTATCGCCGACGCCCGGGTGCCGGTTGAAGACCTGATCGCCGATCCGGTTGCGGTTGTTCGCGCGATGAACCCGTCGGGGGCGCCGCATGAGCGCATCGTCTTGCCCCGCGACCTGTACGGGCCGGAGCGGCCGAACGCGATTGGTCTCGATCTGACGGACGAGGACAGCCTGGCCGCGTTGGCCGCGGCGGTGGCCCAACCTGTTGTTTGGACCGCCGGCAGTGGATCCGGACCGCAACGCCCCGGCGTGAACCCGGCCGATGGGCGGGATGTGGTGGGATTCGTGCGGGAGGCGACGCGGGACGAGGTCGAAACGGCGCTGGCAATCTCGGTTGCGGCTGCTCCTGCGTGGGCCGGGATGGAGCGGGCCGTATGCCTGAGGCGTGCCGCCGATGCGATGGAAGCGCGCATGCCTCTGCTGATCGGGCTGATCGTGCGAGAAGCGGGAAAATCCTTTGCCAACGCGATCACCGAAGTGCGGGAGGCAGTCGATTTCCTGCGTTATTACGCCAATCAGGCCGGTGGAACGCCTCTCGGGCCGATCGCCTGCATATCGCCGTGGAATTTTCCCTTGGCGATCTTCACCGGCCAGGTCGCTGCCGCTCTTGCCACCGGCAATACGGTGCTGGCCAAACCGGCGGAGGAAACCCCGCTGATCGCCGCCGAGGCCGTCCGGCTGCTGCACCAAGCGGGCATTCCTCCCGGCGTGTTGCAGCTTCTGCCGGGCGACGGCGATGTCGGCGCCGCGCTGATCGGGGATGCGCGGGTGCAGGGCGTGATGTTCACCGGCTCATGCGCGGTGGCGCGCCTGATCCAGCGGCAGCTCGCGCGCCGGCTGTCGGCGGCGGGGCAGCCGATACCGCTGATCGCGGAAACCGGCGGGCTGAATGCGATGATCGTGGATTCGTCGGCGCTCGCTGAACAGGTGGTTGCCGACGTGATTGCGTCGGCCTTCGACTCAGCCGGTCAGCGCTGTTCGGCGTTGCGCATCCTCGGCCTTCAGGAAGATGCAGCCGACCGCATCCTGTCGATGCTGAAAGGCGCCCTGACGGAATTGGAGATCGGCAATCCCGATCGGCTGTCCGTCGATGTCGGGCCGGTTATTTCGGCGGAGGCGCGGGACCGGATCGAGCAGCACATCCGGGCCATGCGGGCGCGCGGGCACGGGATCGAGACTCTGCCGCTTCCCGCCGATACTGCCCATGGAACCTTCGTGGCCCCGGCGATCATCGAGATCAACCGGATCGCCGACGCCGGGCAGGAGGTGTTCGGGCCGGTGCTGCATGTCCTGCGCTACCACCGGCAAGATCTTGACCGCCTGATCGAAGACATCAACGCGACGGGCTACGGCCTGACCTTCGGCCTGCACACCCGGATCGACGAGACGATAGCGCGGGTGGCCGAAGGGGTGCACGCCGGCAACATCTACATCAACCGGAACATCATCGGCGCGGTGGTTGGCGTGCAGCCGTTCGGCGGGTGCGGCCTGTCCGGCACCGGCCCAAAAGCGGGTGGCCCGCTGTATCTGGCGCGGCTGTGCAGCGCGCCACGGGGGACGCCGCTGAACGGTTCCGGTGGTGGGATGGCGGCGGGCTATGCGGATTGGTTGCGGGCGCAAGGCCACCCGGCCGAGGCGGAACGCTGCGCCGGGTACCAGTCGCGGTCCGCTCTCGGCTTGACGATGGAGCTGCCCGGTCCGGTGGGCGAGCGCAATGTCTATGCGCTGCGGCCGCGCGGACGGGTCGCCGCCATCGGTGTAACCGAGGCGGGGCTGTTGCTGCAGGTGGGCGCCATCCTCGCCACCGGAAATACTGTGGTTTTGGAAGCCAGCCACCCGGCGCGCAGTAGTCTCGCCGGCCTCCCGCCCGGGCTTGCCAGGCGGATCGACACGGTCGAGACAATTGATGACGTGCGTGACCTGCGTGCCGTGCTGTTCGAGGGCGATGCCGAGGCGATGATCGCGTTGAACCGCCGCCTGGCCGAACGCGACGGACCGCTGGTCCAGGTTCAGGCGGCCGGCGACTACGATCTGAACCGGTTGCTGGAGGAGCGCTCGATCTCCACCAACACGGCCGCGGCGGGGGGCAACGCCAGCTTGATGTCCATCGGCTGAGCGGGGTTTGTCGGTCCGCCGAACCGGGGTTATATCGCCTGGCATTGACTTTGACCCATCGGGCAGGCCGCCGCTATCGTCTTGGGCGCAGGCCCGCCATCCACGCCTTCGTTTGTTCAAGCGACAGGCGTGGATGCCGACCCCCGTCGGCATGACGTGGCGGCTGCGCCGGCGGGTGAACGTCGTCGCCGGTTAGTGTCAGAGTGCTGCCACTGGAATAGGGGAGCGAACCGAATGGCAACCACCACCTTCAAACTTGGGGACATGACCGTCCACCGAATCATCGAGATGGAGTGCGGCTTCACGCCGGCACTGGAGTTTCTGCCGACGCTGACGCCCGAGCGGCTGGACGAAAGCCGGAGATGGATGCGGGACCCGCTGGCGCTGGACGACCAGGACCGTCTGGTGCTGTGCTTCCAGTCTTATATCGTGCGCACCGGCCGGCATATTATTCTGGTCGATAGTTGCATCGGCAATGATAAGGACCGTCCGCTGCGGCCGCTATGGCATAATAAAACGGACAACGTGTTCATGCGGGGGCTGGCGGAAGTCGGGCTGACCGTCGCCGACATCGATTTCGTTCTATGCACGCATCTTCATGTCGATCATGTCGGCTGGAACACGCGGTTGGAGAACGGCCGTTGGGTGCCGACATTCCCGAACGCGCGGTATCTTTTCTCGAAGAAAGAACTGGATTTCTGGCTGGCGGAGAATGACAAGGCGACCGTGCCCCCCATACTCGACAGCGTCATCCCGATTGTCGAGGCGAAGCGCTGCGAACTGATCAACAGCGATCATTCCTTGAGCGATGTCGTCTCGCTGATCCCGACGCCGGGCCATACCATCGATCATTACGCGGTAACACTTGGCAAGGGCGGCAGGGACGCAGTGATCACCGGCGACCTGATCCACACGCCGTTGCAGGCCAAGTGGACCGATCTGGCGATGCGGATCGATTATGATCCGATCCAAAGCTCGGCGACGCGGCGAAAATTCCTGGAGACCTACTGCGATACGGATACGCAGTGCTGCTTCGCGCATTTCCCGTCGCCGTCCCGCGGGTACATCAAGCGGTGGGGCGACGGGTTCAAATGCGAGTATATTACCGGCTGATCAGACGCCCTCGACCAGCCTCATGTCGCGCTCGGCTCCGTCGCCGAGCGCGTCCAGAGCGGCCTTGTAGGCGGGACTGTCATAGATGGCGGCGGCCTGTTCCAGGCTGTCGAACTGAATGACGACGGTGCGCTGGTTCAGGCCCGCCTCATAGATCTTCGCCGGCATGCCCCGGACAATGAACGTCCCGCCGCCGGCGGCGATGGCGGGGCCGGCGAGCTTGGCATAGGCGACGACTTTGTCGGGGTTGCTGATGGCGCGGTAAGTGGTGATCCAGTATGCCTTGGCCATGGGGTTCTCCTGGTTGGGATGGCCGATTTAGCACCGGTGGCGCAGCGGCGACAAATCGGGGGCATTCGTCCGCCGTGCGTCAATGAAATGGTTTGGAAACGACGTGGCGCGTGTGCCATGGTCTCCCCGCGACTCGAGACCGAAGGTGCCCAGCCCATGCTTTTCCGCCGCACGTTCGGCCTCGTCCTGCTGCTTCTGCTGTCGCGCTGCGCCCCGACCGCTGCCGACTGCTCGCTGTCGCTGATCGCGCAGATCCCGCTGAAGGTGCAGGACCATCTGCTGGTGGTTCCGGCCGGCATCAATGGCAAGTGGGTCCACCTTGTTATCGATAGCGGGGCGGAGCGAACCACGCTCAGCGACGCCGCGGCCGAACGGTTGGGCCTGCCGCACGACCCGCGCTACCGCACCCATTCGCTCGGCATCGGCGGCCACACCGTCACCATGGACGCCGACCTCGATCGTCTGGTGCTGGGCGGCGTGCATTTCCCGGTTGAGCGGGTCGCGGTGGGCACGTTTACCCTCAAAAGCGAACATGGGCTGAACGCCGACGGTTTGCTCGGGGCCGACATCCTGCTGGCGTTCGACCTGGATATCGACGTGCCGCACGGCACGCTGACGCTGTATCGCGCCCGGCTATGTCCGCAAGCCGCGCCGCCCTGGAAGGAGCCGGCCGTGGAAATCCCCGGCATCGGCACACGCAAAGACCGCCTGTTGCTGCCGATAGAACTGGACAACGTGCCGGGCATGGCGATCCTGGACACCGGGGCAGGGCGCAACGTCATCGGCGCGGACATGGCGCGGCGGATGGGCCTGAACGAGCAGACGCTGGCAACCGATCCCAGAATCCGCCAGCGTGGCGTCGGGCCGAACGAGGCCACCGCCTATGTCCACCGCTTCAGGCAGCTTCGCATCGGGCCTACTTTGCAGATCGCCCCGCTGATCGCTATCCAGTTGTCCGAGGCCGGCATCGGTGACGCGCTTATCGGCGAGCAGTTCCTGCAAGGGCGGCGGGTCTGGATATCCTTCCGCAACCGTCAGGTCTTCGTTTCGGCGCCGGGCGAGGAGTAGTGGACGACTTCCGCCGTCGTGCTGGCGGTAGGGGCACTATCCAAGCCTTCGTTTGTAGATGCCAGGCTTCGCCGGCATGAAGGCGAGGGGCGGCCGGAGAGTCGCTGTCACGACGGACTGGAATAATGATCGACAAACTCGACATGCTGCTGGCGCTGGCGAAGGAACAGCATTTCGGCCGCGCCGCCGATGCCTGCGGGGTGACCCAGCCGACGCTGTCAGCCGGGCTGAAAAGCCTGGAGGAAGGGCTTGGCGTTCTGCTGGTGCAACGGCAATCCCGCTTCATCGGGTTCACGCCGGAGGGGTTGCGCGTGCTCGACTGGGCACGGCGCATCGTCGGCGATTACCGGGCGATGCGCGGTGAAATCCAGGCGCTGAAGCGCGGCCTGGCGGGACATCTGCGCATCGCCGCGGTGCCGACGGCGCTGCCGATCGTCTCGGCGCTGACGACTCCGCTGCATGCCGCGCATCCGGAGGTGCTGTTCACCATTCTGTCGCGCAACTCCTTCGAAATCCTGACGATGCTGGACAATTTGGAGATCGAGGCCGGGCTGACCTACGTCGACAACGAACCGCTGGGCCGCGCCCGCGCCGTGCCGCTGTATCACGAGCGCTACTGCCTTCTCATCGCCGCCGATCGGCCGTTGGGTGAGCGGACGGAGGTGACCTGGGCCGAGGTGGCGGGGGTGCCGCTGTGCCTGCTGACCCCCGACATGCAGAACCGCCGCATCATCGATCGGCGGCTGCGCGAGGCGGGGGTGGAACCGGCGCCGACGTTGCAGTCGAACTCGATGGTACTGCTGTATTCGCATGTGCGGACCGGCCGCTGGGCCAGCGTCATGCCGGCGGTGCTGGCGGAGACGATGGGGTTGCCCGGGCCGGTGCGGGCGATCCCGATCGCCGAACCGCCAGGGCCGCCGCCACCGACGATCGGGCTGGTGTATCCGCAGCGAGAGCCACTCATTCCACTGACCGCGGCGCTGGTGACGGAGGCGCGGCGGATCGGCCCGGGGTGGATGGTGGAGCGGTAGGTGACCCTGCGGAGAACTGCCTTTATGGCGCGACGGAGATTGCCGGGAAGCCCGAGGGACTCGACGTATGCGTAACGAGCAGCGACCTCCCGGTGACCGGGAGCGGTAGTAGCATACCAGCAACGTTATTGGTCCGGCCTCGCGGGCGGCAGTCTGAAAGCGCTTTGGAGACCCGGATCACGTATAGTTGAGATGACTGCCGCAAACTCTTCGGCGATGGATCGATCTTGGCACGAGGATGGCGTAAATTGCCATGCAGGTCACTCGTCGTTTGACTGGCAGGTAGTGTTGGCATGCAAACTCTTCGCGCCACTCATGTTTTAAGTGCGGCTGTTGCGGGCGTTGTCGGTTGCTGGTTCAACAGTTCCGCGCACGCAGCGCAAGACCGGGTGCGATACGGCACACATACGTCGCAATTGGCCGGTGCGGACTGTCAACGATCTCGCAATGCAGTTCCCCTCGCACGAATCCAGGAACCCGATAGCGAGGCACACAGACAAGCGGTTGCGGCAGACCGCGCGCGGAATTTTCCTGAAGCTTTGCGCCTGTTTCAGCGAATTGATCACGACGATATAGCGGGAATTGCCGGACTTCCCGCGACGACGCCATGGCTTGATGTGATCGACCGGAAATATGTCGACAGTCTTGTCGATGCCCGGATCAGGCTGGGCTATTACTATCAAAATGCGCTCGGTGTCCAACAAAGCTATTCCCGGGCGGCCGATTGGTATCAGAAAGCCATCAACACGGTGATCTTTGACGACAGAGGGTGCGAGATTGCCGGAGATCGCGGAGGCGCCTTCGCCCAACTTGGACTTCTCTACGCCTATGGACTCGGGGTCGATCGCGACCGGGCGAAAGCCCGGGAGTTGTGGGACCAACTGCCCTCATACTCAGCCTACAAAATACTCATACAGAATGGTGCGCTTCCGAATACTTACGCCGAATTTCAACAGATGGATGTCAGAGCCGTAGCTTCCAAATTGCCTCAGCGCATTGATACGCAAGCGCAGGCCGCAGCAACCCGCCGGGAGCCAGCCAAGCCCGTGGCTGCTGCGTCGTCCGGAGACTACAATGCCCTGCTCGACAAAATCGTGTCGGATGATTCGGTAGGTTGGAAATACAACGAATATGAAAAAGGCAGCATGCATGGTGCGCGGCGATGGCTCTACGACGGCGACGACGGGAGTATACAGATTCGTGGCATGTATTCGAATGCCGGAGGTTCCAGTGGTGCAGTCATCGTCAAATTCACCCGTGACGGACAGGTGATATGCCTCAAATACGATGATGAGTTCGGCGAGTGCAGAAAGCCCTATGATCCGGTACAGGTGCGTCGCGAACAAGCCGTTGCAGCCAGGAACGCCGCGGACCAGGAAAGATTGAAGCAACAAGCCGAAATGGCCGGCGGAGAAATGTTCCGATGCAAAGATATTATGCCGAGCGAGCGTGCACAGGAAATCATTCGGGTCAATGAGCGAAATCGTACAGTCCTGATTACTTCCGTAGGAGTGCAGTGCACGGTGTTGTATCGCGACGGGGATTTCAGAAGTCTTATTGTAGAACCCGGGCTCGGCTGTGCATTGACACCAAGTGAGCCAGTCCATCAAAAAGTGGAGTTCTTTCATACTGCCGATGATCGCGGCGTCAGGGCGTCAGAGGTTTCCGATGAGACCGGCGTCGCGATGTCGGTGACGCTGATGTTCGGAAGTGGAATTTTAAGCGTCGATGGTGAGGCGAGTCAGCAATGCTGGAAGCCGCACAGCTAAGCCAACCCAGGACGGGAGGTGGGTCACTCGATTCGATCGTTTATCGGTATCGCTGAACCGGGGGTATCGATCCGGTGCAACGTCCCCGGGCGGGCACGCGACCTTGGCAAGCCCGGCTTTGCTCGCCATACGCCTGTCGCTCTTTGCGGCGCGTCTCCTACTCTCTCCGAAATGTCACCACCAGCACATCGCGGTGACCGGTTTCCGCCGGGTCCAACGGCTCCACCGGCGTCACCCCGTGCATCACCTGCGCATCGTCCACCAAAGCAGCGTCGAACGGCCGGCTCAGCGTGAAATGCCCCAGCTCGCGCCCCGTCAGATCATGAACCGAGGTCACCCCGCTGGCGATGTTAAGGCGGCTCACCAGCAGCACCAGCACGTAGTCAACGCCATCGCGATGCATCCCCTCGGGCGTCGGCCGCCCCGCCTCGCCGGTGCGGGCCTCAATGCGGAACTGATGCACCTCGACATGCCAGGCATCCGCCGGAGTCACCCGGTCGAACAGGTCGCGGCAAAAGGTCAGCACCGTGGTTAGCACCGGACCCGAGCCGATGCTCTCCGCCACCGGCTCGAACCAGCGCTCGATGCCGCCATTCAGCGTGTTGTAGTCGCGGCTCTGGTAGTGCGGCTGCGCCGCCCGGCGGACGATCCCCTCGGCCCTTACCGAAAACACCGCGTGCCGCCGCTTCCGGTAGCGGCCGCCGTCGGCCATGTAGGTATCCGGGCCGAGATCGTCCCAACTTTCCGCGAACGCCGCCCAATCGGTCAGCGGACCGACCTGTTCCAGCAGGGCGCGCATCTCCGCGGCCTCGACGAACCGGTAACCGCCGGCGCGGATCGAATCAGTTAGCGGCCTGAGCTTGTCCAATGTCGTCCGCCTTTCCGGCAGGGGCGCCGTCCGGGTACGACGCCGAGAAACTGACCGTCTGAATGGGATTGAAGACCCTGATCCCGATTTCCTGGAAGCGCCGTTTCATCCGCCGGTTGAACTCCCGCTGCACCGCCCAGCGGCCGGAATCGGTGCAGACGATCTGTCCGGCGATGGTCACCGACGCGCCATCCACCTTATCGACCCCCCAAAGCTGCAAATCGCTCAGCATCATCGCCGACAGCGCCGGATCCGTGCGCATGCCCGCGACGATCGATTTGAGCTCCGCACAGACCCGGTCGGTGTCCTCGTCATAGTTAACGCTGACATTCACGGACGCGTTCCCCAGCCCGCGGTTGACGTTGGTGACACTGGTGACGGAGCTGAACGGGATGATGTGAACCGATCCGTCGCCGGCGCGCAGGCGGATGGTGCGGACCGACAGCGCCTCCACCACGCCGGTCAGGCCGGACACCGTCACCGTGTCGCCGACTTGCATGGCGTTCTCCAGCAGCAGGAAGATGCCGGTGATCAGATCCTGCACCAGCTTCTGTGAGCCGAAGCCGATGGCCACGCCGATGATGCCGGCGCCGGCCAGCAGCGGGGCGATGTTGATGCCGATCTCACTGAGGATGGTCAGTCCGGCGACGACCGCGATGGTGATCAGCAGGCTGGAGCGCAGCAGCGGCAGCAGCGTCCGCAGCCGCGCCGACTTGGCCATCTGCGCCTCGCGCTGCAGCCGGTCGAGATGCCGCTCCACGCCCACGTTGGCGAAGTCCCACAGGCCGAACGCGAGCACGATCGTCGCCACCAGGGTGCCGACCGCCGACAGGATGCGCAGGCCGAGCTTGCTGTCGACCAGCCAGATGAAGGTGTTCAGGCCGTAAAGCTGAAGCAGGCCCAGGACGCACAGGATATAGACCGCCAGCCGCAAGGCGAGGGAAACCGCCGGGTGGTAGACCCGCAGCCTGTGTTCCATCAACGGAAACGGACTTGCCGAGTCGGCGGCGGGCCGCATGAACCGGTCAACCGCGCCCAGCAGAACCAGCAGCGTGATGCGGGCGCCAATGAGCACCAGCGCGGTCACGACGCAGTAATGCAGCCCCTCGGCATAGCCATGCGGCAACTCGACCGCATAAACCAGCCAGATCGAGGCCACCACGAACAGTGCGATCCAGTGCCAAACGGCCGCGAGACGGTTGCGCGCCATGGGCATAAAGCCAGCGGCCCCGTCAGGCGCGCGCAGCCACCGCCGCACGGCCCGGCGCTTCTGAACGATGATGACCGCCAGGCAAATGTGCAGCACCAGGCCGACAGACTTCTGCAATAGATCGTGCGCCACGTCCGATAGTCCGAGCAGCAGCCCGACCTCCCCGATCGCGTAGCCGAACACGGCGATCAGAACCAGACGCCGGGTCCAGCGCGTCAGGTAGGCGGCGGTGTCGTCGCCCAAATGGAACAGCCGCAGGCGGGAGGCGCCGGGCGACAGCAGCATCCGCGTGACGGACAGAATCGCCTCGCAGACGGCATAGGAATCGATCACCGCCAGGATAATGAGGCGGCTGACGGTCTGGCCGCCGAGGCTGGAGGCGGCGAACAGGTGCCCGGTGACGGCGATCGCCAGCACGGGAACCAGTTCGAGCAGCAGGCGGCCTATCACCAGCGGGACACGGCGGAGGAACACCCAGGCGGATGGCTTCCGCCGATCGGCGATCGGTGCCTCGATGTCGCCCGCCTCGGCGCGGGCGACGGCTTCCTCCTCCTCCGGCAGCGGAGTGGCCGGCTCGTCCGGTTCGTCAGGCGTTTTCGCCGGGGCGAGCGCCTCCAACCTGCCGATCGGCCTGCGCAGCGCCCGCCTCAGCGCGTATTCGACCGCCGCGGCGACGGCCAGGGCGAGAGCGGCCCGCCAGGCAACATCCGCCAGCAGGTCGCGGGCGACGGGATTGGTCGCCATAACGACCGCCCAGCCATACAGCAGCGGCAGGCTCTGCACGGTATCCAGCGCATCCAGCGCCTCGTCGCCTAGCTTGCTGGCGAATTGGGAGGCTGAGACGAGCACCTGGGCGCCCAAACTATCGGGCGCCAGCGGGATCGTGATCCCCTGCACCTTGGTTTCCGGTGCAGCCGGTTCGGCGGGCTTGCCTGGCGCCGCGGGCGCGCCCGGCTGGGCGGATTGAGCCTTGACGATCGCGCCCAGTGTGGCGGCGAAAGCGGCCCGCTTGGCCGGATCGTTCAGCACATCCAGCGCCGTGCGCGCCTGATCCGCCGAGATGCCACTCGGCGCGGGCGGAGTATGCGCCGGCGCGGGGGGTGGCGCGGGGGGGGGCGCGGGTGTTGGTGCCGGTGCCGCCGGCGCGTCCTGCTCCGGCGGCGTCTGCGCAACCGCCGGGATGCCCGGGATCAGCACGAGAAAGCAGATGAGGATGAACAACGCGCGTATCATCGGCGCGTACGACCACGAAAGCCGCGGGCGGGTCAACTCAAACCCGGCATGCCAAAGGATTGGGGCGAACCCGGGCTGGTCCGGCGCGTCGTTCTACCACTGTTGTGGCTCGGTCTGTTGGCGGTCACGGCCATGCTTTCCCGTCGGAACTGACCGGCGGGAGGTGGTTGCATAATCAGTCTCTCTCCAGCGTTATTTCAGTGCGGGATCGTTTACCGGGACGATCCCCGTAACCGTTCCGCCAGCATCGACAGTGCGTCCGCGATGCGCAGAGCGGCATCCGGTGGCGGCAGCGGCATGCGCAGGCTTTGCGCACCGGTAGCCGGATCGCGCTCGACCCAGGGATGTGCCGGCGCCTTCGGATCGCCGGCCGATGCCAGTGCCGAAACGAACTGCACGCCTACCTGCAGTAGCGTCTGCCACGGATCGGTTGCCGGCGGCGGCGGGGCTTTTCCGGAAGACCGGGCCATCGCATCGGCGACGACCAGCGCATCGAAGTCATCGTCCGCGGCGCCTTCGGCCGTAACGATATTCGCCACCTCCTCAGCCGGTGGCACCGCTTCACCCTCGCCCATCCGGCCGGTGACGTTTTCGACCTCCTCCATGAACCGGGTCAGGCGCGAGCCACCCAGAGAAATTTCCGTGCTGCCGCCGTCGAGGATGCCGGCGGACAGTGAGCGCTTGAATGCCAGCACCGACAGCATGCCCTCCTCGATCGTTCCCTTGGAAACGAAATTGATCACCTGGATCGGCCGCGTCTGGCCCATGCGGTGGATGCGGGCGATGCGCTGTTCCAGCACCGCCGGGTTCCACGGCAGGTCTATGTTCACCAGCGTCGAGGCATGCTGAAGGTTCAGGCCGGTGCTGCCGGCATCGGTGGACAGGAACACGCGGCACGCCGGATCGTTGCGGAACTGCTCGACCAGCGCCATGCGCTGCTCCGACGGCACGCCGCCGTGGAAGCTCACATAGCCGATATCGCGCGCCTCCAGCCGGCGGATCAGGATGTCGTGCGTGCGCGTCCACTGCGAGAACACAACGACCTTCGCTTCGGGATCGACGAACAGCCCGTCCAGCAACGACCCGAGTTCGTCGGCCTTGACCCCGTGATCGGATGTCTGATCGAGCAGGTAGGTGCTGTTGCACGACATGCGCATGTTCTGCAGTGCGCAGGTCAGCCGCCGCTGATCCGCCTCGGACAGGAACTTCATCCGCCGCCAGCGAGCGACGATACGGACGACGGTTTCCGCGTTCTCCTGGTGGAACTTGATCTGCATTTCCGTCATCGGAACCAGCAGATTCTGATCGGTTCGCCCGGGCAGTTGCAGCAACACCTCAGACTTGCGCCGGCGGATCATGACCGGCGCCAGAGTCTGGCCGATCTTCTCCAGACCGGTGTAGCCGGTCACCCGGCCGCTGTCGTCCTTCACCTGGTGCTCATGCAGCAGCTTCCAGGTCGGCCCCAGCCGATGCTGATCGACAAACTGCACGATGGAGATCAGTTCCTCCAGCTTGTTCTCCAGCGGTGTGCCGGTCAGCACGATGGCGTAAGGACTGTCGATACGCTTCAGCGCGCGCGCGGCGATGGTGTTCCAGTTCTTCACGCGCTGCGCCTCATCCACGATCACCAGGTCCGGCGCCCAGGCGGCGATCAGGTCGAGGTCCGGCTGCAGCTTCTCGTAGTTGGTGATCTTGCAGAAATCTTCAGCGGCGTACTCCTTTTGCCGCTGTGCCCGGCCGCCGGCGATGACACGTGGCGCGTCCCCGCCGGTGCGGCCGGTGAAGCGCGAGATCTCGCTCTGCCACTGGTATTTCAATGAGGTCGGGCAGATCACCAGAACCTTTGCAACGCCAAAATGACGCGCCAGGATCTCCGTCGCTGCGATGGCCTGGATGGTTTTGCCCAGGCCCATGTCGTCGGCGATCAGCGCGCGCCCGGCGCGCACCGCAAACAGCGCCCCCTCGGCCTGGTACGGATACAGTGGCGCCTTCAGCAAGTCTGCCAGACCGGGGGCGGACCCGTCGCCGGGGAACAATTCGGCGAGCTTTGCGCCGCGCCGTTCTGCGTCGCGCCGCCCGGCGATGAAGTCCAGCGCATCGTCATAGACGCGCAGTTCGTGTTCGGCCTCCGACGCCAGTTGCAGGAACGGTTCCAGCGCGTCGAAGCGCTCCTCCGCCAGCAGGCCGTCCTGTCCGGCATCGAACAGACCGGACGCGGCCCGCAGCACCGAAGCCGGGCAATCCGATCCGGCCCTGAAATGGACGCCGCGCCGTCCCCGATAGCGCAGGAACAACTCGGAATACGGCGGCTGCCAGCCGCGCTTCAGCGCGGAGCGGGCGCCGCGCTTCTTCTCAAGCTGTGCCAGGGTGAATTCGATATGCTTGCAGGTGCCAAGGTCGCCGGTCGCATAGTCCGGGCAGGAACAATAGTTGCTGCCCGGCAGCAGACCGCGGATGGCGACGCGATAGCTGGACCGGGATGCCGGGTTGCTGACCCGGAACTCGGAAAAGATCGGTTCGCCGCCGATATTTTCCAGCCCGAAGACCTGGTCGCGCCCGAACTGCCGCCGCAGTCCGCGCTGCCACTCATCCAGCGAGACGCCCTCGGGCGGCTGGATGCGCGACAGTTTCGGCTGTTTAGCCGCCTTCCGCTTCTTGCGGCCAACCTTGGTCGCCGCGCCATCGGCGCGCAACGCTTTCGCGCGCCCTGCGCGGCGGCCCGCCCGGCCCTCAATCAGTTGAAGATCCGCACCATCCGGCATCGCTCTGTCCCCCTATGCCGTGGCCGCCGCACTGCCCGAAGGTTCGGCTACCCCGCTATCGACGACGATAACCAGATCCCGTCGAGTCGCGTCACTCCCGATCGCCCGGCGCGAGCCTCAGTGAAGCAGTCGTGGCCGCCCTTAATGGTGCCTGCACTCCCTGTTTCGGCGCCAAGCTGGACGGGGCCAGCCCGGTCAACATGTAAATCGCAATCCTGGAGTCTATCTCCAGGATTGCGAGGATGATTGGCCGTCGCTGACGTCTCGCCTCATCCATCTGCCCGACCGATTGCCCGCCATTGCCTTGCTCGGTCCGTATCAGGTCGGCAAAACGACGCTCGCGCTTGAGATTGGCGCAACCCGGCCATCGCTCTACCTCGATCTGGAATCGGACGCCGACCGGGCCAGGTTGAGCGAGCCCGAACTCTACCTCGCTGCGCACGCCGATGAACTCGTCATTTTCGATGAAGTCCACCGCATGCCCGGCATCTTTCAGGCACTGCGGGGGCACCGGTGTTGGCCGGGACGCTTGATCGGGTCATGACGATCGGGCCTACCCCGACGGGTATGCCCTTGTCGCCGTTGGAACGAGGCGCTCACTCGTCCAACGGCGATCCCCGCAACGGTAAGAGCGTGCCGAGCCCAGTCCGCCATCCCGGCCGCTGGACCCGCATCACTCGCTCTGCTTAGGCGACGCTCAACAATTACCGCTTCAGTCGGGCGTCCTTCCCTCCTTGTCATGGCCCGGCTTGTCCGGGCCACCTATACCAGCAGCCTGCCGCGATGGGTGGCCCGGACGAGCCGGGCCATGACGGGCCAAAGTCAGTCGCCCGATTCGCTTATTCTTGGGCATCGCCTTAGTATCCCTCCATGCACACATTTCTCACGGTCCTGGTTGGTATCCTCCTTCTGGCCACGCTGGGCGTGCTGATTGCCGGCATGCTCGGGATGGTCCGCGAACCTGACCCTCAGCGGTCCAACAAGCTGATGCGCTGGCGCGTCATCCTGCAGGCCAGCGCCATCGTCCTGCTGGTCGTCATGATGAGCCTACTGCGGTCCTGACCCGCAACCGGAGTCGTTTGACACCGGGAAACCGCGTGAATATGGTCCGCATCCCCTTTTGCAGGTGCGAACAGGCGAGGCTCGCCACCAAGACGGGCCCCGGCCGTTTACATCCGCGTCCACCAACGTCCCAAGGAAGCGGTCCGGTTTCCCATGAAAATACTCGTCCCCGTCAAGCGGGTTGTTGACTACAACGTCAAGGTCCGTGTGAAAACCGACGGCTCCGGCATCGAGACCTCCGGGGTCAAGATGTCGATGAATCCGTTCGATGAAATCGCCGTCGAGGAGGCCGTCCGCTTGAAGGAGAAAGGCGTCGCGACCGAGATCGTCGCCATCTCCATGGGCGTTCCGCAGTGCTCGGAAACGCTTCGAACCGCTCTGGCGATGGGCGCTGATCGCGGCATCCTGGTGGAAAGCACCGACGAATTGCAGCAACTGGCCGTCGCCAAGCTGCTGAAGGCGATCGTGGAGCAGGAAAAGCCGCAGCTCGTTATCCTCGGCAAACAGGCGATCGACGACGACATGAGCGCCACGGGCCAGATGCTCGCCGCGCTGCTCGGCTGGCCGCAGGGCACCTTCGCCAGCAAGGTCGAGGTCGCCGGCGACATCGCCACCGTCACGCGTGAGGTCGATGGCGGGCTGGAGACGGTGGCGCTGAACCTTCCCGCGATCATCACAACCGATCTGCGGCTGAACGAGCCTCGCTACGCCTCGCTGCCGAATATCATGAAGGCGCGGAAGAAACCGATCGCCAACGTCAAGCCGGCCGATCTGGGGGTCGATGTCACGCCGCGGCTGACCGTCCTGAAGGTGGAGGAGCCGCCCAAGCGCAAGGCCGGCGTCAAGGTCAAGACGGTGGCGGAACTTGTCGGCAAGCTCAAGACTGAAGCGAAGGTGATCTGACGATGACGAGCCTGGTCCTTCTCGAATTCGATCATGCCGGCATCAAGCAGCCGTCGCGCAGCGCGGTGGCCGCCGCATCCGCCCTGGGCGATGTGCATGTGCTGGTGGCGGGCGTTGACCTGTCAGGCGCCTCGGCCGCGGCGGCGAAGCTGCCGGGCGTGACCAAGGTGCTTGTCGCCGACAATCCGGCGCTGGACCACCTGCTGGCAGAGCCGACAGCCGCGCTGTTGGTCGCTTTGGCACCGAACTATACGCACATCCTGGCCGCCACCACCGCCGTCGGCAAGAACGTGCTGCCGCGCGTCGCCGCGCTGCTGGACCTCCAGCCGATCAGCGACATCGCGCATGTCGTGGATGCCGACACGTTCGTTCGCCCGATCTATGCCGGCAACGGCATGGCGACGGTGAAGTCGTCCGACAGCAAAAAAATCATCACCGTCCGCGCCGCCAGCTTCGACCCCGTCGCGGCCGAGGGCGGCAGCGCGCCGATCGAAGCCGTGACCGTCGGCGACCTGCCCGGCCTTTCCAAATTCGTCTCCACCGAACTGTCCAAGAGCGAGCGGCCGGAGCTGACCGCCGCCCGGGTTGTCATCTCCGGCGGGCGCGGCATGCAGAACGGAGAAAACTTCAAGCTTATCGAGCCGATTGCTGATAAGCTCGGTGCCGCCGTTGGCGCCTCCCGCGCCGCGGTCGACGCCGGCTTCGTGCCCAATGAGTTCCAGGTCGGCCAGACCGGAAAAATCGTTGCGCCGGACCTGTACATTGCGGTCGGCATTTCCGGCGCCATTCAGCACCTTGCCGGGATGAAGGACAGCAAGGTAATTGTCGCGATCAATAAGGACGAGGAAGCGCCCATCTTCCAGGTGGCTGATTACGGCCTGGTTGCTGACCTGTTTACCGCGCTGCCGGAACTGGCAGCGGAATTGGAGCGCTCGTGAATGTCCAGTGACGTCCAGCCAACCGCCGGGTTCACCGCCATCGACACGCCGGATATCCGGTCGGTCGGCATCATCGGCGCCGGCCAGATGGGCACCGGTATCGCCCATGTCTGCGCCATCGCCGGCCTGCCGGTCACGATCGTCGATATCAAGCAGGATGTGCTGACCAAGGCCGAGGCGAATCTCGGCCGCAATCTGGACCGCCAGGTCCGCCGTTCGTTGATCACGCCGGATCAGCGGGACAACGCCCTCGCTCTGGTGACGACCTCGACCGACTACGCGGCGCTCTCGGACGCGGATTTCGTGATCGAGGCGGCGACGGAAAAGGAAGACCTCAAGCGGGTGGTGTTCAAGGCGTTGATCCCGCATTTGAAGCCGTCCGCCCTGATCGCGTCGAACACCTCCTCGATCTCGATCACCCGCCTCGGCGCGGCGACCGATCGGCCGGAGAAGTTCATCGGCATGCACTTCATGAACCCGGTTCCGGTCATGAAACTGGTGGAGATCATCCGCGGCATCGCCACGGACGAACCGACGTTCCAGGCGGTGAAGGCGTTGGCGCACAAGCTGGGCAAGACCAGCGCGGTGGCCGAGGACTTCCCGGCGTTCATCGTCAACCGCATCCTGGTGCCGATGATCAATGAGGCGGTGTTTGCGTTGTATGAGGGCGTGGCCCCGGTGTCGGCGATCGACGACGCGATGAAGCTGGGTGCGAACCATCCGATGGGGCCGCTGGAACTGGCGGACTTCATTGGGCTGGATACCTGCCTGTCGATCATGCAGGTGCTGTATGACGGGCTGTCCGACAGCAAGTACCGGCCGTGTCCGCTGCTGGTGAAGTATGTCGAAGCCGGCTGGTACGGCCGCAAGACCGGCCGCGGCTTCTACGATTACACCCAGACCCCGCCGCGCCCCACGCGGTAGGGGCTGGACCGAGCGGGGCGATTGGGTACCTCCCTCGCTTCGTCGTGGCTCGTGCTCCGCGGGAGATGTGGCCCTGCGAACCGGCCCAAAGTCTATTTGGTTCTCGCTCTGGCTGGCTCCCCGCCAGCCAGAGCGAGCCTTCCACGCTCACAGCGGATCGGTGAGGAAATCTACCCGAACATGTCCTCGATAGACGGGGCGCAGGCGAACCGGGACACGAGTGTCGTCGCCCTCATCCGGCTTTGCACCGGACCACCTTGCACATCGCCTCAGCGGACGTTTGACGGCAAGCGCATTCCCTGCGCGGCGTTCGAGCCGACAGCGTTGATGTAGGCATAATCGGGATCATCGGCCAGATCGACACTCGATACCCCGGCCCGGGCGCGCGCATTCAACACCTGAGCCGGGGTTGTTCTTTCGCCCATTTTTTCCCGCCAAGCCTTGAAAAACGCGGTCCGGATCGCGGTTTCATAAGTCAGGTATACCGCCTTCCGCCAACTCTTGGCATCTTTGGCGATGCCGCCCAGTACCGCCCCGCGCAGATCGGCGTTGCTCAATGTGACAGTCGGGTATTTGTCCGCCAGGAACCTCTGCGCGCGCGCCATCCGGGCCGTCAGGTTGATCTCGGCGAGGCGTGCGCCTTCGCTGGCCAAGAGGCCTTTGCCGGTGCTGACCCCGATCCCAAGATGCGCCAGGTAGCCACCGGCAAAATCGGCGACACCGGCATCGGAGGCACGTTGCAGTTCCTTCAGATCCTCGATGTCCTGTATAGTTTTGAAGTAACTGTAGATCATCACGATGATCCCGGCAGCGAACCCCGAAACGATAACGATCTCGCCAAGTCCCGCTACGACCGGCGCCGCGGCCGCGGCCTCCGCTCCACCCACGCCGGCCGCCGCGCCCCCGGCGGCCGCGGCCGATGCACCCCCCGCCACGATGGCGCCCTCGGTCGCCACGCCGCGGCCAATCAACGGAGCCAGGCGCGCAGCGATTTTCGGCCAGTCCGGCTCCGCCGATATAGTCAGCTTGGCCGTTCCGCTGAACTTTACTTTCGTTCCGTCGGTGACCGGCAGGTCGAAATCGCCCTGCACCAGGAGCGGCGACCAATCGATGCCAAGCACCGTCCACATGTCGGTGCCGGTCTTGGTCTCGTCGATGCCGAGGATGACAAGTTTGAGTTCCTGGGCGATCGGCCCCCATGCCACCTGACAACCCAGGTACAACTGCGACTTCATCCCTCGCCGGGTGACGGCCTCCCCGGGATCCCCTTTGGTTCGCCCTTGACCGGCGATGTTCAGTCCGCCGCTTACTTTACCCGTTACACCGGTTCCCTTGTCTTCGGCTTTCGCCGTCAGTTCCAGCTTATCGCCGCCCAGGGAGACGGATTCGCCAGGCTTGCTCGCCAGGGATCCAAGTGCGCCGATCAGGAGTTCTTTTTTGCCTTCGCCCTTGAAGTCGATCTTGCCGTTGAATTCGACAACGGCTTTTTTGACTTTCAGATAGCCGAGTTGCTTTTCGAACTTTATTTCGAACTGACGGGCGAACTCGCCGCGCACAACCAGGGCGATTTCGTCCTTCCCCCCCAAAGGCTTGTACAAACCCGCATCCAGCGCCGGCGTCGGCATGGGCAACACGGTGATCCTGTCCTCCGGCATCACCATGTCGCCATTGTCCGGAACCGCGGCGCGTCCGGCATTGGCGCTTCGCCCGGCCTTGGGGCGTTGCGCCGGCCCGGGCTTTTGCCCGGCCTTGCCCTGCTGCGCAGGTGGCGATGGCACGACCGCGGGCTTATCGAGGCTCGGGCCAGGCGCCGGCGTAATCGGCGCGGGCGCCGGCGTCGGGGTGCCGCGATCAACCGGAGCTTTTGCCGGGCCCGGTATCTCCGCAGTTGCTGACGGGGCAGGCTCGACTTTTGCACCGCCGGCGGGCGGTTCGGCGGCCTTCGCTGGCGCTGCATCCGCGCCAGGGCCTGGCGGTAGGACTTTGGCTGGGGGCAGCGCGTGGATCGTGTCCTCCGGCAGCACCATGCCGCGCGGCCCCTGGACAGGCGCAGCGGGTGGCGTGGCGCTTTGACCGTCCGCGCGCGCTGCATCGGCCGCCGGCGCCGGATCGGGTTCGGGCATCTGATCCTCGCCCGGGGTTCGCGCCGCCTTTTCGTTCGCCTCAACCTCGGACGGTTTCTCCAGCGTCTCGGTTATGAACGGGTCTACGGCGGTGGTCGGCCCAGGGAAATGGCTTGCATCCGGTCCAACGATGTTGGGATCGCCGAATATGCTCTCCGGCGGCAATCCTTCGAGTGGATCCATGGAGTTCGTTATCTGGTGCTTTCTTGTCCAGGCACGGCGCAAGGCAACCAGCACATAAGCCGTTTCTTTGGTATAATGGTCTAGATGCCATTTGGCGGCTTTTTCGATGTCCGGGATCGAAAGCGAGTCTTCAACCGAAACCTGGCCGAGGGCCGACGGCAGGGATGTGCGCGTATCCGCCGCGGACGGGTCGCGATGTTTCAGCGGTTCGGCCTCCGCCTGCCCTTGTGCGACGGATTCCTTGCCGGATTTGACCTTTGCGTCGATCGCCTTGAAGCCGGCGTGGTCCTTGTCCGAAACCACGAAGAACTCGGTTGGAATGAGGCCGCCGGGAAAGTTACGGTCGATGCAGGCTGCCTTGGTCTCGTCCGGCCGGCAGACCAGTTTTTCAGGCAGGTCGATGCGGCTTCCCAACAGAGCGTCGTAGGCGGAGTCTTTGTCCTTGAAGACCGGCCCGGGCACCTTCACCGTATCGAATCCCTGATACGTGGCCGGCGCCGAGACCGACGCTTCGCCCCCGAAGAATGAGCGCAAAGCGGTCAGCGAGCCCTCCGATTGGCCGATCCGGCAGCCTTTTATCTCGATGTCCGTATTCTCATCGATCGCCCGGCTGATCACCGCCTCCCGGCGAGATGCCATCTGCTTGTGCAGGCCGTCTTTGACCTCCTGTTGCAGCTTGACCATGTCGGGGTATGTGAACGTCGCCTTGCCGCTCTCGGTCAGGTTGACCGACGTCATGACCCCCTCGGCGATGCCATGACTGACGATGATCAAGTGGCGGACTCTGAAGCGATTTGTCTCCGAGGCGTCTTTGGTGTCCTCCCACAGTCTGTCGATCATGCCCTCCAGCGAACGGGCCTCGATCAACCGGTAACCGGGATAGAATGTCTTGATGAATCGCCTGGCGTCATTGCCAAAGGCGTCGTGCGCGAAAATGAACGCGTAATCCAGTTGCCTGACCTTAACGGCGGACTCGTCCGGGGTTTTCTCGTCCTCGACGGGGGCCGCCATGGACTTGCCGAGAGGCACACGCCGGACAATGCCGGCACCTGCGCCTCGCGATTGCTGGACCACATGCGCCAGTTCGTGCGCCAGCAGGTGCCGGCTTTCCGCCGCTTCCGGATTGGCACCGGCGCCGAGCACGATGTGTTCGTCGATCGAATACGCGCGTGCCTGGATCGCCTGCGCCGCGGCGGCCGCCGCGGCGTCGCTATGCACCCGGACATTGCTGAAATCATGCCCGAAGCGCGTCTCGAAGAAGCGGCGATGCTCCGCCCCGAGTTGGTTCCCCCCGGACTGCATGGCAGCATGGACAATGTCGGGTGCCGCAAACGCCGCGTCCGTCGCGGTCGATGCCGGCCGAACGGCCGTCGCCGGCGCTCGGTTCTGCATGACCGCGTCAGCCGCGCGGTCCGCTTCCTGCTCCTGCGGATCGTCGGTCCGCCCGACCGCGAGCTGTCTCTGCCGGGTTCCGGGTTGCGATCCGGTCGCGACGAGATCCGGTGGCGAGATGGAAATCCGGTCGAAACTCCATGCGGCACGCCGACCCTGGTCACCCATCTCGGGCGGCTCCCGGCCAGCCCCGAGGCCGATCGGCGCCGGCGGTCCGTACCCGGGCGCCGCCGCCTCGCCCGGACTTCGTTGCGATCCGCGAACGCGTTCATTGACGGGAAAACGCCCGGTAAGCGGAACTTTGGGCTTCGCTTGCATCGCCGGCTGGCCGCGGGCGATCTTCGGAGCAAACATACCGCACCATCTTCCAGTGACATGAAGGGTGGCGAACAATCCGTATCTTAGCTTACGCCAGCGCGCTCCAGGCACCAAGCCAGTTATTCCAGCAACGTCTCATAATCCGCCATAACGCATCCGGACCGTAACCTTTTCGAGGTAGCCGGCCGTTGGCCTCAAAGCGCCCCTTTCAGCACGGCCGCTGCGAGGGGCAGCGCGCTGACGCGCTGCTACGGCTTCGCTGCCACCCCGTAATTCGCCGCCAGGTAAGCCGCAATTTTGGCCGCCACGCCGTCGTCGATCTGTGCTCCGAACGCTGCGCGCATCTTCGCCACCTCGGACTTCCAGGCCGCGGGCGACATAAACACGCTGTTCATGATGATATAGTCCGAGGTGTGGCAGGCGTTGCAGTACCCGGTTGCCGCCTCCGCGCCCTCCCCGGGCTTGAGCGGAGTTGGCGCATCGGCCGCCACCGCTACGCGACACAACAACAGCGCCAGGATGAAAGCCACGCCGAATCTCATGTGACGGTCACCGAAATCCCGCGCGGAACATTGTTATGGTACCCGCCCGGATTCGCCTTCAGGACGTCCGATTGCCGCTCTCCGGCGTTGCTGGTGGCGCGGCTCACCAGCCGGTATTGACCGCGCCGCATGAAGCCGCTGTCCAGGCTGAAGCGGCGATAGGCATAGGGACCCAACGGACGATCGAGCAGAGCGTCCAGCCAGGTTTTGCCGCCATCAAGCGAAACCTCGACCCGCCTGATGCCCGTCCCGCGATCCCATGCCACCCCCCTGACCGTGAATCCCGAGCGCTCAACTTCGCCGCCTTCGACCGGATCGGCAATAATCGAATTGACCACCATTTCGGTGATGGGTTCCGAGGTTTCCGACGCCTGCGAGGCAAAAGGCTGCTGCACCGGGAATAGTCCGGCGGGAACCCGATAGGCGGTCTTCATCCAGAAATTGGCCAGCGGAGTCGTGCTGATCTCGATGCTGTTGAGATGCTTAACCCAATAGGTGCCGGTCCACCCCGGAACGATCAGCCGGGCCGGATAGCCGTTGAGCAAGGGCAGGGGGGAGCCGTTCATGGCCATGGCGACGATCGTGTCGTCGTCCTTGGCCTTCGCGAGGGGGATGCTCTTGCGGAACGCCGGCGGCCCCGGCACCGGCGGCACGTCAGCCCCTCCGACATAAATCTCGACCGCGCCGGGTTTGATCCGCGCCGCCTTCAGGATGTCGCTCAATCGCGGGCCGCGCCACTCGGCGCAGCCCATGGCACCGTCGCCCCATTGGACCCCTGCGACGTGCGGAACGGACAGACCGCGGCGGTTGCCCGCGCATTGGCAAACCGCCAGGACACCGATCTGCGGCAGGTCAAGCAGGTCGTTCCATCTCAGCCGCGCCTCTTGAACCGCGCCATCGCCGCCAATCGTCAGGATCCAGTCGTCTATCGGCGGAGGCGAAGGCACGGCGTCGATGTGATAGCGCACAAAGAAGCGGTCGTTGGGGGTGATGGCGTCGGCAAAGGCCTCGGTGGGCGTCGCGTAGTTTGGCGGCCGATCGGCCAGCCGCAGCAGACGGATCTTGCCGGGCAGATTGACCAGCCGGGCGATCTCCTTCGTGCCGTCCGGCAACTCCGGCGGCAGAACCAGGCCGTCCGCCAGCGCCGAAACCGGGGCGAGCAGAGCTGCGCCACCGCCGGCTATTACGTTGCGTCGCTGCATTATCCCTCCTGCTGATCCGGCCGCATCGGCAAGGGGATCGTATCGTCGGGTCACGGGCGTGTGAGCTCCTTATTCCGCCGCCTGACTGAAACCTTGTGCGTAACGGGTCAGCGCGTCCGCATCCCCGGCCACAATCGGCCGGAAATCGGTATGCGCGATCCACTCCGGGCGCGTCGGCTTGCGGATGAAGTTGGAGACGGCGTTCAGCGTCAGGTAGACGATCTTGCGCGGATAGGGCGTGATGTTGCCGGCTGAGCCGTGCACCAGGTTGCCGTGGAACAGCAGCAGCCCGCCCGGCTTGCCCGTCGGCGCGACGATGCCGCCGGCCGCGACGAGTTTCGTCACGGTGGGTTCGTCGAGGGTCCACAGCGGATAGGACGTCGTGCTGGTATCGTGTCCGGCGGCGAGCACCCCATGCGTGTGGCTCCGTGGCACCAGCATCAGCGGGCCGTTGATGGGCATCACCTCGTCGAGGAAAACGGCGATGTTCATGGCGCGAGGTTCGGGCATGCCGTCGTCGCGCGCCCAGGTGCCGTAGTCCTGGTGCCACTGCCAGACATCGCCGGTGAACGAGGCTTTGGCGTTGATCTTGTACTGATGCATGTAGACCGGCTCGCCGAAGAGTTGCTCGACCGGGCGGATCATGCGGGGGTGGCGCGCCAGCAGGCCGTGCGCCTCGTTATAAAGATGGGCGGCGAAGGCGGTGCGCGGGGCGCCGGATTTCTCGCGCCAGACTTCCGGGCGCTGCTGGCGGTAGATCGCTTCGGCTTCGGACTTCAGGATGGCGATCTCGGTGGCGGAGAAGGTTTCCGGCAGGAAGAGGTAGCCTTCCTCGTGGAACTGGCGGACCTGGGGTTCGGTCAACATGGGTCGTTCCTCCTGCCTTTATGGCTGATAGGGAGTAGAACCCGGCGGTAATTGTCTGTCTATCCAGGCGGCGGCTTAAGAGACCGGCAAACAGGACTGACCACGTCGAACAGGATGCGGAGATCGTGGTCAGAGTCCGCTATAGGGCTTGTGCCGCCACTTTTTCGTATTCATGCCGAAAGATGTTCCCGGCAGCCCCGACGTTCCGCCATGGGATGGACGGATGGCGGGATTTCATCTCCTCGGGCAACCTTCGAGACGCCTCGGAGATGATCTCAAGGCAGCGTGTCACGGCATACAGGCCGAGGTTGTCGTCCTTGAAGGCCTATAGTCGATGCCGGAAACAAAACTTTCAGCGATAGTGATGTGATGCCTGATGTCCGCGAGCCACCGGCGCGACGAGTCGGCGTCAGAGGCATAGATCGCGTCGGTCCTGGCGATCGGGCGGATGAAAGGCTTCAGTCCGTCCCGGTTCACGACATCGACCTGTCCGTCGGACAGCCCGGAGATGTACTCCTTAATCCCCACATAGTCCCAGACGCCGATGAGAGCAGCCGGGCCGAGCTCGATCATGATCGGCGTTGCTGTCCGGGTGGTTGTCGCCCCGCGCCCGCGAGCCGAACAGGGCCGCATGACGGACCCCCTGCGCACGCAGCGCAGGCTCATGTTCCCTTAGCCTGGCGATGATTTCCTGGCTATTCATACGGCCAGTTTAGCACTGGACCGCAGATGACGCGATATATCGACATTCAGGGACACCGCGGCGCGCGCGGGCTGTTTCCGGAGAATACGCTGCAGGGCTTCCTGGCCGCCGCCGCGCTCGGCGTGACGGCGTTCGAACTGGACGTTGGCCTGACCGCGGACGGTGTCGTTGTGGTCAGCCACGATCCCGCGCTGAATCCGGATCTGACG
The DNA here is from genome assembly GCF_903915725.1 of uncultured Rhodopila sp. Lineage (GTDB taxonomy): Bacteria > Pseudomonadota > Alphaproteobacteria > Acetobacterales > Acetobacteraceae > Rhodopila. Next base: position 36,154 of record NZ_CAIWTY010000110.1, on the reverse strand, counting down.
CGCGACGCATCGGGCGCCTGGCTGGACGGGCGAGGGCCGTTGATCCGGTCGCTGACCCACGCGGAGCTTTGCCGCTTCGATGTCGGCCGCATCCGCCCCGGGTCCGCGACCGCGAGGCGATTCCCCGACCAGACCCCGATGGACGGCGCCCGCGTCCCGGAGTTGGCAGCCGTTCTGGCGGCGCTGCCGGAGGCGCGCTTCACCATCGAGATCAAAACGGACCCGCGCCATCCGGACTGGACCGCTCCGCCCGACCTGCTGGCCGATGTCACGCTGGCGGTGATCGACCGCGCCGGTGCCGCGGCCCGGGTCATCCTCGAGTCCTTCGATTGGCGGGTGCAGCGGCATGTCCGCCGCACCCGCCCCGAGATCAGGCTCGCCTGGCTGACCTGCGCCGAGACGGTGCAGGACTCCGCGCTGTGGTGGGACGGGATCGCCGGCGCTGCCTCGGTCCCGGACGCTGTAGCAGCCGAGGGCGGACCGGTGTGGGCGCCCGACCACGGCGATCTGACCGAGGCTGCAGTCAGCCACGCCCGGGCGCTCGGCCTGTTCGTCCTGCCATGGACGGTGAATCAGCAGGCGGACATGCAGCGGCTGATTGATTGGGGCGTGGACGGATTGATCTCCGACCGTCCCGACCTGGCATTATCCGTGGTGGCGAGCCTGTGAAGGCTATTCCCCGGTGACAATTGCCAGCGCGCGTGTTTCCGGCACCATGGCGTTCTCCGATGTCAGGGTTTCAGCACGACTTTGATGCAGCCGTCCTTTTTGTCCCGGAATGTCTTGTAGAGGTCCGGTCCGTCATGGAGCCTTGCGCGGTGGGTAATGACGAAGGATGGATCGATATCGCCCCGTTGAACACGCTCCATCAGCATCGGCAGGTAATATTGCACCGGCGTCTGCGCCATGCGGAACGTCAGGCCGCGGTTGATGGCAGACCCCATCGGGACCTTGTCGAGGAACCCGCCATAGACTCCGACAATCGATATGTTGCCGAAATTGCGGCAGCAATGAATAATCTGCCGCAAGACGTGAGGCCGATCGGTGCCCATGAAGGTGGCGACCTTGACGCGATCGATCAGCGAGTCCGCACTGCCGGTCGCATCGGCCTCGGTTCCGACCGCATCGATGCAGGCATCGGCGCCGCGGCCGGAGGTCAGATCCTGGATGCGGTCGTAAATATCTTCCGCTTTGAAATCCAGCGTCAGCGCCCCGGCTTCCCGCGCCATGGCGAGGCGTTCCGGTACCGTGTCAATCGCGATCACCCGTTCGGCGCCGAGCAGGAACGCGCTGCGGATGGCGAACTGCCCGACCGGACCGCAGCCCCAGATCGCGATCGTGTCGCCCGGCTGGATGTTGCAGAAATCCGCCGCCATGTAGCCGGTCGGGAAAATGTCCGACAGGAACAGCGCCTGTTCGTCCGTGATCCCGTCCGGCACCGTGATGGGCCCGACATCGGCGTATGGCACCCGTAGATACTCGGCCTGACCGCCGGCATAGCCGCCGAGCAGGTGGGAGTAGCCGAACAAACCGGCCGGCGAATGACCCCACAGCTTTTCCGCCATCTCTTTGTTCGGGTTCGACCGCTCGCAGCCGGAGTAAAACCCCCGCGTGCAGAAGAAGCATTCGCCGCAAGAGATCGTAAACGGCACGACCACGCGGTCGCCGATCTTCAAATTCCGCGTCTCGGAACCGAGCTCGACGACCTCGCCCATCGTTTCATGCCCGAGCACATCGCCGTGCTGCATCGAGGGAATCACCCCGTCATAGATATGCAGGTCGGAGCCGCAGATCGCGCAACTTGTCACCTTGATGATCGCATCGCGCGGATGCTCGATTTTCGGATCCGGAACGGTATCGCAGCGCATCTTGCCTTTGCCGTGCCACGCGAGAGCTTTCATGAACGCCTACCTTGCTGAGACATCCCATCCGAATGTCCGCCGCAGGGAGGGCGTTGCAGCGGCCCCGCTCATAACGCCGCGATCATCGGGGGTTGCCCATCGGCCGCTTTCGCGCAAACTGATCTTCATGTGCGGACGCTACGCCAGCTTCCTTCCACCGGACCTGATCGCCCGGCTGTTCGGGACCAGCAATTCGCTGCCCAACCTGAAGCCGACATGGAACATGGCGCCGACGATGGATGCGCCGGTGGTGCGGCGGCATCCGGAGACGGGGGAACGCCACCTCGGTCTGCTGACCTGGGGTTTCGTCCCGGCCTTCACCAAGGACATCAAGGCCGCCCGCCGCCCGGTCAACGCGCGGGCGGAAACAGTCGCCACATCCGGAATGTTCCGCGCCGCCTTCGCCAAGCGCCGCTGCCTGGTTCCCGCCGCGGCATTCTACGAATGGCGGGCGGACCCGGGCGGCAAGACACCGTTCGCGATCGTCCGCATGGACGGCGATCCGCTGGGTTTCGCCGGCATTTGGGAGGGCTGGCGCTCCCCGGACGGCGACATCCTCCGCAGCTTTGCTATCGTGACGACGCACGCCAACCAACAGATGTCCGCGCTGCATGAACGCATGCCGGTCATCCTGGAGCCGGCGGACTGGCCGATTTGGCTCGGTGAAACGGCCGGCGATCCCGCGGCGCTGCTGAAGCCATCCGCCGATGGCGTTCTGCGCTTCTGGCCGATAGACAGGCGTATCGGCAACGTGCGCAACGATGGACCGGATCTGCTGGAGCCTGCTCAATCCTTGCTTTAGGATCCGCGGCAACTCGGCCCCGCCGCGCCCGTTCACCCTGCTACCGGTGAAGGGACTTCCATGGGCAACGCGGATCGCCTCGGCAAGCTGAAAGACGATCTGGCAGCGCTGGCGCCCCAGCGGCAGCCGCCGTCCGCCCCCCAGCAGAACCGCGGCCGATCGGCCGGCCATCCGGGGCAAATCCCGGCGCCCGGCTGGAAAGACATCCTGGTTCGCTCCTGGGCCGAGGTGTCCGAAAACAACATCTTCCTGGTCTCCGGCGGCGTCACCTACGCCGTGCTGCTGGCGCTGTTTCCGGCGCTGGCCGCCCTGGTCTCGATCTATGGCCTGTTGCTCGACCCCGTTCAGGTCGAGCGCCAGGTCGAAGCGCTGGCGGACGTGCTGCCGCCGGAAAGCACGCAGATGGTAGCAGATCAACTGCACAAGCTGGTCACCGCGTCGAGCGGATCGCTCGGCCTCAGCGCGGTGGTGGCCTTGTTGTTCGCGCTCTGGAGCGCATCGCGCGGCATGAGCGGCATGATCACCGCCCTCGACATCGCCTACCGGGAGAAGGAGACGCGTGGCTTCTTCAAGCTCAACCTGATCGCCATCGGCCTGACGCTGCTGGCGCTGGTTGGCGGCACCGTCAGCATCGCGCTTGTCGGCGTGCTGCCGGCGGCGATGCAGGTGGTCGGGCTCGGGGCTGACGTCCAATGGGTGGTGACGGGGCTGGAGTGGCCGCTGCTGATCCTGCTGGTCATGACCGGCCTGTCGGTGCTGTATCGCTATGCGCCGAACCGTAAGACGGCCCGCTGGCGATGGGTGTCGCCAGGGGCCATCATCGCGACGCTGCTGTGGATCGCCGGATCGGTCGGGTTCAGCATCTACGTCACCCATTTCAACAGCTACGACAAGACCTACGGTTCACTCGGTGGGGTCGTCATCATGTTGACCTGGCTATATTTGTCAGCCTTCGCAGCGCTGTTCGGCGCGGTCATCAACGCCGAGGCCGAGCGGCAGACGACCGCCGATTCAACCGTCGGAAGTCCGAAGCCAATGGGCGATCGGCAGGCCTACGCCGCCGACACAGTCGGCGAGACGCCGCGGTAATAGCGGAATCTCCGACAAAAGGAGTTGACGTATCCCTCAGGCGCCCGATGATGTAGAATAGCATTCCATAATGGATGAAAATCTTTCTGCGACGGGAACCAGCATGAAGCGCCCGAACCCCTGCCGCCTGACCCTTGTGCCGACGGAGGAAACCGAAGCCGTCACCGACGCGCTGTGGCAGCGCTTGCGGCGCGAAGCCGAGGAAGCCTATGAGCGGGAGCCGAAACTGGCGCCGCTGTTCTTCGATTCGATCCTCAACCAGCCCAGCTTCGAAACCGCGGTGTTCCATCGCGTCGCCGCGCGGCTACGCAACGACGTCGTCTCGCTGCCGCTGATCGTCCAGGCGTTCAACAAGGCCTGCGCCGATGACGGCTGCATCGTCGAAGCCGCCAAGGCCGACATCGCCGCCGTACTGGATCGCGACCCGGCCTGCGACCGGCTGATCGAGCCGCTGCTGTATTTTAAGGGCTTCCACGCCATTCAGGCGCACCGCCTGAACCACTGGCTGTGGAACCACGGGGAGCGCGATTTTGCGCTGTACCTGCAAAGCCGCTCGTCGGAGGTGTTCCAGACCGACATCCATCCGGCGGCCAAGCTCGGGCACGGCATCTTCCTTGACCACGCCACCGGCCTCGTCGTCGGCGAAACCGCGGAGATCGGCGATAACGTCTCCATGCTGCACCACGTCACCCTGGGCGGCAGCGGCAAGGAGCACGGCGACCGCCACCCGAAGGTGCGTCACGGCGTCGTCATCGGCGCCGGCGCAGCGATCCTCGGCAACATCGAGGTGGGTGAGCATGCCCGCATCGCCGCGGGGTCCGTGGTGCTGAAACCGGTGCCGGCGCATGCGACGGTAGCCGGGGTACCGGCCAAAGTGGTCCGTATCGCCGAGACGGACGAGCCGATGAAGTCGATGAACCAGACGCTGAGCGACCTGGCGTATCAGTCGTTCAACTACACGATCTGAAGCAATTCGTCCGTTACGTCATTCGCTCCATTCGTCATGGCCCGGCTTGTCCGGGCCATCTATCGCGGCAGATTGCCTGTACAGGGGGCCGGACAAGCCGGGCCATGACGAGAGTAAAACAGCACCCCGCCCATAGCCCGCCGCGGCTTTCCATGCGCCAATCCGACCATGGACACCGGCCCTGGCGGCGCCCCGATCCCGCATAGCTCGCATTGGGGCGCGTTCTCGGTCCTGCGCCGAGGCGATGGCATCCACATCGAGCCGCATCCGCGCGACCCCGACCCGGCACCACTGCTCGGCAAGATGCCCGCCTCCCTGACCCACCGCGTCCGCATCGCCACGCCGATGGCGCGGCGCGGCTGGCTGGAGGGCGGTCCCGGCCCGGATCGCCGCCGCGGACGGGACGAGTGGGTGCCGTTGTCCTGGCCCGGGCGATCGGTGTTTCCCGCGACGGTGACGCTGGAGCGGTCGGATATCGGCGCGTCCGCGAACGATCCGCTGATGGTGGCGATGCAACCGGTGTCTGCGCCGTATGGCCAGTCGCGGGATGACCACGCGATTTTCTCTGATTTGCCCCGCCGCGGGCCGCAACGCGGCGATGATCCGTCGGACTTCCATGCGTTCTGGGCGCGGGGCGAGTTGACCCTGCCGACGCTGCCCTGGACCGGCGGCATCGTGCGGGCCTTCCGCCGGGACCCCGATCGGCAAAAGTTGCCGGCGCCGACGGGCCTGGACGCGGAGACGTCGAAACTGGCGCAGGCTTGCACCGGGCAACTGACCGTGGTGCAGGTGGAACGGTACGACAGCGCATTGCCGCGGATACGGGCGTTCGATCCACCTGCTTGATCGTTACATGGGCGGCACCAGCCCGTCCTTGCCGACGCCGACGCGCACCGCCGTCAACGTCTCGTCCGGATTGCGGGTCGCCGTCACGATGACATGCGCCCCTGGACTCAAAGCCGCCCTGCTGCCCGGCTCATACGTAATGATCGGCGCCCCCGCGGGCACGATCACCGTCTTTTCGCCGCCCTTGTAACCCAGCGTCAGCGTGCGGCCGTCCGTCAGTTTCTCCAGGGTCCCGACCGTCCCGTTTGTCATGCTGCTGTCCGGACCCAGGTCCCACGGCCGGTTGCCCTCACCAACGCCGCGCATCAATTCAGGAAACACCTGAATCTCCAACGCCCGCAGCGTTCCGTCCGGTTGGGTCCTGGCCGCGGTGCCGATGAACGACCCCGGCTTGATCGCGTCGATCGCAATCGGCTCGATGATCGTCACCGTGGCATCCGCCGGCAGTTTCAGCGCCACCGTGTCGCCGGAGCGGCTGGTCACCCGCAGTTCCCCGGCGTCAACCGAACTGATCGTCCCCCGCACCCTGGCCGGAGCCGGTGTTTGAGCGAATGCCATCGCGCCCGCGGTAATGCCGGCCGCCAAACTCAGAACGAGGAACCGCGCTATCAACATACTTCTGCTCCCGGTAGAATAGAAAACCGCCATCTTTACAGGTTATAAGTGATGATACCGCCGGGTTCGGCAAGAGGCAGCCTTGCCTGTTGACCGCCCGGCTTGCATTGTCACATCCGCGCAAGGCGGAGCTGACAAATGATTGTCATTACAACAAACCACGCCGGGCACGACCCCGACCGTTTTACCCTGCCCGGCGAGCTCCGCCGATATTGGGAAGTTCCGGCGCGGGCGGATGCCCTGCTGGAAGCGGTCCTCGCCGCCGGCCTGCCGACACGCCTGGCGGCGGATCGCGGGTTGCAGCCCATCGGCCGCGTCCACGACGCCGGATATCTGGCGTTCCTGCAGACGGCTTTCTCGCGCTGGCAGGAACTTTCCGATGCCGGGCCGATGCTGCGGGCGCAGGCTTATGCGGTTCGGCATAAGGCGCGGCTGCCGGAGGGTGTGCTCGGGCAGGCGGGCTATTATCTCAGCAGCCTCAGCGCCCCGATCGTCGCCGCAACCTGGAGCGCCGCCGTTGATTCCGCGTCCGCCGCCGTCGAAGCGGCCGACGCGGTGTTGGGCGGCGAGCGGTTCGCCTATGCGCTGTGCCGCCCGCCGGGGCACCACGCGCACACCGACATGGCAGGTGGGTTCTGCTACCTGAACAATGCCGCGATCGCCGCGCAGCGCCTGTTGGATCGCGGCATCGGGCCGGTGGCTATCCTGGATTTCGACGTGCATCACGGCAACGGCACGCAGCAGATTTTCTATGAGCGCGACGACGTGCATTACGTTTCGGTGCACGGCGATCCGGCCGGTTTGTATCCCTGGTTCGCCGGCTATGCCGATGAAACCGGCCAGGGCAGAGGGTTGGGCTGGAACCTGAACCTGCCGCTGCCGCCCGGTGCGCGCGACGATAGCTTCATCGCGGCGATCATCCGCGGACATGAAGCCATCGCCGGCAAGCAGCCATCGGGGCTTGTCGTTTCAGTCGGCTTCGACGCGCAGCAGGGTGATCCGGCGGCCAATCTGTGCGTCGGCGCCGAGGGTTTTCGGGCCGCCGGTGCACTGGTCGCGGGGTTGGGCCTGCCCACGGTGCTGATCCAGGAGGGCGGCTACCTGGTCGAGCGTCTCGGCGCCAACCTGACCGCGTTCCTGGCCGGGCTGGGAGTGATCCGATGATCCGCCGCCGCACAGTGCTCGCAACCGCCGCCGCGCTGGCCGCGCCCGCCATCGGGCGTGGGGCCGCCACGTCCTTCCTGCGGTTTGTTCCGCAATCAGACCTCGCCGTTCTCGATCCGATATGGTCCGCGGCCTATGTCACCCGCAACCATGCCTTGATGGTGTTCGACACGCTGTACGGCATGGACAGCGCGTTGCGCATCTCGCCGCAGATGGTTGCGGGCCATTCGGTTGAGGACGACGCAAGAACCTGGACGCTGACGTTGCGCGACGGACTGGTCTGGCACGACGGCGAAAAAGTTCTCGGCGGCGACTGCATCGCCAGCATCCGCCGCTGGGGTGCGCGCGACGGTTTCGGCCAGACGCTGCTGGCGGTGACGGACGAATTGTCCGCGCCGGACGACAGGACCATCCGGTTTCGCCTGAAACGCCCGTTCCCGCTGCTGCCCGCCGCGCTCGGCAAGCCCGGTTCGAATATCTGCGCGATGATGCCGGAACGTCTCGCGCAAACCGATCCATTCAAGCAAATCAGCGAAATGACCGGAAGCGGACCATTCCGGTTCAGGGCGGATGAGCGTGTTGCCGGGGCGCGCGTCGTCTACGAGCGCAACCCGGCCTATGTGCCGCGTCCGGAGGGCGCTACAAGTTTCACCGCCGGACCGAAAATCGTGCATGTCGAGCGGGTCGAATGGACGATCATTCCGGATGCCGGCACCGCCTCCGCCGCCATTCAGGCCGGCGAGGTGGATTGGTGGGAGGCGCCGACAGCAGACCTGGTGCCATTACTGCGGCGTAACGCCGCGCTGACGGTTCCGCCGCCGGACCCGATGGGCTACATCGGCTGCATGCGGATGAATCACCTGCAGCCTCCGTTCGACAATCCGGCGTTGCGCCGGGCGTTGCTTGGCGCCGTCAGCCAGCAGGACTACATGGCCGCCGCCGCCGGTGATCCGGCGAATTGGCGCGACGGGGTAGGGGTGTTCTGTCCCGGCACGCCGATGGCAAACACCGCCGGGATGGAGGTGCTGACCGGGCCTCGGGATCCGGGTGCCGTGCGCAAGGCCGTCGCGGCGTCGGGCTATGCGAATGAGCGGGTGGTGCTGGTAATACCGTCGGATTTCCCGACCTTGAAGGCGCTCGGCGAGGTTGGTGCCGACATGCTCAAGCACATCGGCCTGAACGTCGATGCGCAATATGCCGACTGGGGCAGCGCGTTGCAGCGGTTCGCCAGGACCGAGCCGGTGGAGCAGGGCGGCTGGAGCCTGTTCCATACCTACTGGTCCGGACTGGATCAGCTCGATCCCGCGGTGCATGTGTATATACGCGGCAACGGAAGGGCGGCGTCGCGCGGCTGGCCGGCCAGTGCGGCGCTGGAATCGTTGCGCAACGACTGGCTGGATGCGACCGAGCCGGCCGATCGGCGGCGAATCGCCGCATCGATCCAGCAACAGGTTTTCGTCGATGTGCCGTATATTCCGCTCGGTCAGATTTTGCCGTCCACGGTCTACCGGAAATCGGTCACGGATGTACTGCCGGGCTATGCGCTGTTCTGGAACCTGCGCAAGGGCTAGAGCGGTTTCAGGCTGACCGGAATCGTGACCGCGACCTTAAGTCGTCATGGCCCGGCTTGTCCGGGCCACCTATACCAGTACAATGCCGCGATAGGTGGCCCGGACAAGCCGGGCCATGACGGTGTGCTAGCGTCCGCCGCCTCTCCGGTCAGCCCGGAGAGTTGCTGTCAAGGTGGACAGGTATAAGGCAGCCGCGATCGTTTCTCCCCCGGGACTGCCGCTACGAAATCGGAACTATCCTGAACGTCCGCAGCCCGATCCCCAGCAGCCGGTCGTCGCTAGACTCCTTGACATCCAGGGGCCGCGCCGGATGTTCGACATGAACGCCAATGGTCAGCACGCTTTGTCCGTCAGTGCTGTCACGCGGCAGCATCCACTCGTTCAGCCCGTCAACCACATCAATCGGTTCCAGGGCGATACCATTGACAACCAGATCGACCTGCCGATCCAGCAGCGGCGGCACGAGGTCCATCTGGAGAACGAAAGTGCCCTCCAGCAGGGTGCCGAACTGCACTATCATCGTCGCGTCGGTACCGGTGGTCCAGCAGCCCCAGGGCTCCAACTGGTGCCAGCCGTCAACCAGCATGCCGCTTTCGCCGAGGCTGCTCGAAACCGCCACCTTCGGACCGATCGGGCAGATCGCGGCGGATTCCCGGATTAGCGTAACCGATCGTACACCGATGCCAAGGTCGCGGTCGTCGCGGGATGCGCCCAAATCGGCCGGGCGGAATGTGTCCGCAACTTGCAAGCCGACCACCAGATCGCGCTGGCCGTCCGTGCACGATGCGGGCAGCCGCCAGACGGCGAGGCCGCCCGACGTGTGAACGCCGGGTAGCTCGAAGCCGTTCACGGACACCGTCACGGTCGTTTCGATCGCCCGGGCGGCAAATTCGAATTCGAGCGCGAACGAACCTGACATCGCCTCGCCCAAGGTCAGGCGCAGCGTCGCGCCGCGTGCGTTGGTCCAGGTGCCCCAGCCTTCGGAGGGATGCCAGCCTTCCAGCAGAATGCCATCCAAATCCATCGGCGGTGCCAGTGCCAACGGACGGCCGACAGCGCAGGTCCCCGGCACATAGTCAAGCAGCTTGATCCCGCGCAGCCCGACGCCAAGGATGCGGTCGTCGGCCGCGGTTCCGGCCGCCTTCGGACAAAACGTTACGGAGACAGACAGGACGATCAGCAGCCGGGTCTGGCCCGCAGTTACCTCCGGCGGCAGGATCCAACGGTTGGTCCCGTCGCTCACCGAAACCGGCGGCAGCGGGCGGTCATTGACGGACAGCGTCAACGTTCCGCCTGCGGGCGACGGCATGAGGTTGAGCTCCAGGCGATGCGAACCCCGCAACGGCCTGGCGAATGTCAGTTGGAACGATGCGGTGTTGCCATTGCTCCAGCAGCCCCATTCCTCCGCCGGGTGCCAGCCTGCCAGTAGCAGGTTCCGCGGCATCGCATCCGACCGTATCGGGATATAGCGGCCCGGGTCACAAGGATGCGCCTGGCGTGACACCAGCCGAACGGCACTGACGCCGATGCCGATAATGCGGTCATCAGGTGAAGTCCCGGTTCGTGCCGCGCATACCGTTTCGGCCACCCGCAAAGTAACGATAAGCCGGTTCTTGCCCGCGGTCAGTCCCGGCGGCAGGTCCCAGCCGATGACGCCCTGCCCGGGTTGAACCGCCTCGAACGGCTCCGCGTCAACCGAGAGCGTAAGCGGCGACGCGACGGCCGTTGGCACGATATCGAGTTCGAGCCGCAATGGCTCATCAATCGGGGCCGCCAGTTCGATCTGCAACGATGCTTCGGCGCCATCGGTCCACCGTCCCCACGGCTCGGCGTCGTGCCAGCCGCGGATCAGCACCTGATGGTCCCATTTGCTGCCCGTCGTTGAGAACGGCTCGTCGAGCGCGAATTGGTGGACGGTGTTATCACGCGGCAATGCTGCTGCGGTCAGACTGGCCCATTCGGCCAGGCGTCGCCTGATGACATGTGTGCTTGGCAACGGAACCGAGCGCAGCAGGTCCGCGTAGTCGCGTCCGCGCTGCAAGGCCTCGTGCGCCTGCGCAACCTTTGACTGCCGCTCCGCGAGGCGTTCGGGATCACGCAGCAGTTCAAGGATGTCGGCGGCAAACTCGCCAGGATCATCAAATGCCGGCAACAGACTGGCGACCGCATGGTCCAAACCGCGTATGCCGATTGGCGTAGTGACCAGCGGATGGCCGGCGGCGAGGGCGGCAAGCAGCTTGATCGCTATGCCGCTGCCGGCTCGATCGGCTACGACGGTCATACGGCAGGAGGATCGCAGCCTATCCGGATCCGCGATATCTCCCTGGAAATGCAACAAAGGCGAAGCGTACTCCGCGGCCACCATCCGGTCGCCGGCGCGACCGGCAATAACCACACGAACGGCGAATGGTTCGAGATACGGGCGCCAGACTTCGTCAAGAAACCAGCGCAGCGATGCAATGCTGAAATCGTGCTCATCACCGGCAAGCAAGATGTCGAACTTTGGTGGCACGGACGGAACGGCTGCCGGCAGATAGATTCGGGGCACAACGATGGCGCTGCGCTGGCTATAAACCGCGAGTCTTGCCAGTTCGGTGACGCTTGCATGGGTGCAGATGTCCGGGATCGCGAGCACTCTTGCCCGGACCTGCGTCGCCGCGGCTTCGGCGGCCGCGGTCTCCGTTTCGCTCTTGCCTGCCAGCAGCATCCATTCCCGGCTCGCCGCCACGGCGTCGTCGTGCACGTCGAGCAGCAGCCTGGCCCGCGGGGCGAGATGGAGCGCGGGACCGACGGTGCCGATGTCGTTGGCAATGACCGAGTCCGCCCGCTTCGCCGCTTCGATGACCGCGCTGTCTCGGATGTGGCAGGATGCCGTTGTGCCGAGCCACGTCGCCCAATCAACGGCCGGATCGTCGGTTTCGGTGAATGCTGCCGGTCCGTCCGGCACTGCCAGAAGATTGATATGGGCCCCGGCCCGGGTGCTGTTGTCCCGGATGACTGTCTCCAGTCGCGCATCCAATGTCGGACCGCGCCGGGCTTGACCGCTGGTAAATAGCCGGATCGTCAGGAGGCCCGCTTTGACGAGATCTTCGATCTGGTTTTCAAACGCTGTCGTGCTGCCGCAGCGGCGCCAAGGCGCCTGAAGTTGCAGCGCGATCTTCTGGCCGGACCTGGCCTCCGTGCGCAGGATCTCCGGCTCCGAGTCGGACGTGGCTACCGGAAGTCCGAGCAGGCGGGTCAACGCCGAGGCGTCGCCGCCGTCCGTCACGAAGACACAGCGCTCGAACGGCCAAGCAGACCGAAAGCGATCGGCGAACCCGGCCGCCAGCAGCGCGCCGGCTTCGGACGAGAGCTCCACGACGGAAACGGACCGCAGCGGCGGACGGTCTTTCAGGATTTCGGCCAGGCGCAGGTGAAAGAAAGCGTCAAGGTCGCCGGGCCGTATAGCGGCGAACACGACGACGCTGCTTTGCTGTACCTGTTCTAACAGAACTTCAAACGCGGCTGCATGGTCGCCGTCGGGCGTAACGTCCGGGAGCGATGCGATCAGCGGCTGCCCATAGAAATCGGCAACCCGCTCGATCAGGCTGGCGTACACGTTGATGGGTTCGACAGTGAGCATCACGGGGGTCTCGGCAGGGCTTTTGCGGACCATCCGCTAACCCCATAATCGACCGTTGCGCTAGGCGGGTCAAACTAAAACGCCGGAGGAAATGTCATGCAGCCGGATCATGCACTGTCTGGTTCCGACCTGATCGCGCCCGACGCTGCGGGAATGGACTTTTTTGCCGCGGATCGGGGGTTGCGCGATTTGCTCCGCATCTATTTGCCCGCGCCGGTGCTGGCGCATCTTACACCGCATTATCAACGTCTTGGCCAGCTTGCCGGCGGCCGCCTGGACGACCTTGCCCGCATCGCCGATCGGCATCCGCCGGTTTTGCATGCCCGCGACCGGTTTGGACGCGACGAAGACTGGATCGAGTATCACCCGGCCTACAGGGAGATGGAGCAGATCGCGTTCGGCGATTTTCAGTTCCATGCCATGTCGCACCGCGCAGGCGTTCTGGGCATGGATCGGCCGTTGCCGCCGGTAGCCAAATATGCGCTCCAGTATCTGTTCGTGCAAGGTGAATTCGGGCTGATGTGCCCGATCAGCGTGACCGACACGTCGATCCACCTGATCCGCAGGTTCGGCAGTAATTCGTTGCAGGATTATCTGTTGCCAAGGATGCTGTCGGCGGACCTGGCCACGTTGTGGAAGGGCACGCAGTTCATTACCGAAAAGGCTGGCGGCTCGGATGTCGGCGCGCTCGAAACGGTCGCGCGCTGCACAGACGGGATCTGGCGTCTGCACGGCGAGAAATGGTTCTGTTCCCATACCGACGCCGATGTCGCGCTGATGCTGGCGCGGCCGGAAGGTGCACCCGCCGGCACGCGCGGCCTGGCTCTGTTCGCGCTGCCGCGCCGGACTCGCGACGGGGCGCGCAACGCTTACCGGATCGTTCGGCTGAAGGACAAGCTGGGCACGCGCTCGATGGCCAGCGGGGAAATCCGCCTGGAAGGGGCGGAGGCGTACCTGATTGGCCAGCCGGACCAGGGCCTGAAGCAGATGATGGAGCAGGTGAACCTGTCCCGCCTGTCGCACGGGGTGCGCGCCGCCGCGATGATGCGCCGCTGTTTGAACGAGGCTTTGGCCGCTGCCCGAGGGCGCTCCGCCTTCGGCAGGACAGTTGCCGATTTCCCGCTGATGCGGCGGCAATTAATGAAACTGCTTGTGCCGGCCGAGCAGGCGCTGTCGATGGCGCTGTGCACGGCCGATGCCATGGGGCGAGGTGCGGCAGCGGAACTGCGGATACTGACCGGGCTGCTGAAGTTGCGCGCCTGCCGCGACAACGTGGTGGTGGCGACCGGCGCGATGGAGGTGCGTGGCGGCAACGGCTATATCGAGGACTGGGTGAACCCGCGGCTGATCCGCGACGCTCAGGTCGGTTTGCTGTGGGAGGGCACCAGCAACATCAACGCGCTTGATGTCATCGGCCGGGCTGTCGGCAAGGCGGCCGCGCACCGGGCGCTGCAGGCGATGCTGCACCGCCGCCTGGAGGCAGCGGCCGCGCTGCCGGCATCGTTCCGCGCTGCGCTGGGGGATGCGGTGGACAGGGCAGTTGCCCTCGCCGAACGGGTCGTCGGGCAGGAGGCTTTGGCGCGGCAGGCGGCGACGGCGCTGTACGACGCGTCCAGCGCCGTGCTGCTGGCGTGGGAGGGATCTCGTCCCGGCGCGGATGCAAGGCGGGCACTGGTGGCGCGGTTCGTGCTGGCTCACCGGTTGTCGCCGGTTGATCCGCTGGCGCCAGAGGAGGCAGCGTGGGAGCGCGGGGCGGCGGATGCGCTGCTGGGGGACACGGTTTTGGGGTTTGGGGAGGTGGCAGCACTGCTGTGGTGATCGGTGGCCTTCCGGGCCCCGCTGTCGATAACGCACTCAGCTCAACAGGCATCGGCGTTTTTCGCCTCGCGCGGATCGCGTCCGAAAAGGCCGGAAGCCTCCTCGGCGCTCGAACATAGCCGGAACCCGACAAATCCGCTCACGCCGCTTGCGCCGCTGCAGCCGGGAACCGCCGCTTCAGCGCCGTCTCGACCGCCGCCTGGGTTTCCGGGTCGTAGCGGAAATGCAGCCGCAGCACCCCGTTGCCGGAGGCGACGACACGAGCCTGCAACGGCCGCTCCGCCAGCCCGTCGACCCGGACGGCGTCGCCAACCGGCAGGAGAGTGTCGCAGCGCATGGCGAACCCGCCGGTGCCGAAATCGACCGACCGGCCACGATGCACCCGGCCATTGGCTGCCGTGATCTCCACCGCGTGCCGCTCATACGTCCGCCGATCGGCGGCCTGGCCGATGGACAGAAGGAAGGCATCGACCTCGTGGTGCAGCTCCGCTGCCTGTCCGGCCATCCGCCGGAAGGCCGCCAGCATCTCGGCGGAGCTTTCCCGAGTGGCGCCGGCATCGCGGCCGAGGCCGTCCATCCGGTCCGCGACCTCCCGGATGCAAAGCGCGGCCTGCTGGACGTTGCGGCTGATTTCCTGCGTCGCGGCACCCTGTTCATCGACCGCCGCGGCGATCGCGCCGGCGCTGTCCTCCACCCGGATGACCTGATCGGCGATCAGGTGCATCAAAGCCGCCGCCCGTTCCGCCGAACCCTGCACGGCGCCGACCTGCCGGCCGATATCCTCGGTTGCCCGGGCGGTCTGCCCGGCCAGTGCCTTCACTTCCGATGCCACCACCGCGAAACCCTTGCCGGCCTCGCCGGCCCGCGCCGCCTCGATCGTCGCGTTCAGCGCCAGCAGGTTGGTCTGCCCGGCGATGCTGCTGATCAGCTCGATCACGCCGGCCATTCCCTGAGTGACCCCGGTCAGGTCGGCCATCACGCCGGCGGCCTGCTCCGCCTGGCGCTGCATCTGCCCGCTGGCCTCGGTGGATCGCCCGACCGCGGCGGCGATCTCGCGCGCGCTGGCGGCGAGCTGCTCGGTCGCTGCGGCGACGGTCTGGGTGTTCCGATCGGCCATACCGGTGCGTTCGTTGATGTCGGCCGCATCGCGGCTGGTGCCGTCCGCGCGGGCGGCGGCGGTTTCCGCGGTGCCGCGCAACTGCTCCAGCGCGCTGCTTAATTCGGCGAGCTGGCTGCTGATGGAGGTGTTGAAGTCGCGCGCGAGTTCACCCATCGCGAGGTATCGCTCAGCCCGCAACTCAGCGGCCCGTGACTGATCGGCTTCCAACTCACGCTTGTCGATCAGGCGCTGGCGGAATTCGGCGATGTCGCGGGCGAGTTCGGCGACCTCATCGCGCGACTGGCGTTGCGGCACCGCGGTATCCAGATCGCCGTTTGCCAAACGGCAGGTGGCCTCGCATAACGCGTTGACCGGCCTGACGACCCCGGAGCGGATCACCAGCATGGTGCCGGTGGCGGCGAGGCCGAACAGCACAAATGTTGCGATAAAGGCCAGGCGCTGGACCGTCTTCAGGTGGGACACGCGCTGATCGAGCGCCCGGTCCAGCTCGCGGTTCGCCTGCCGCACGAAGCCGGCGGTGCGAGCCAGCAGCGCGGAATCTCCCGCGGCATCGGAGGATTTCTGCAGCCGCGCGGAAAGATCCGCGAGGTCGGTGTGCAGTGCCTCATACTCCGGCAGGAGCGCGCGCTTCCATAGGCCTGTGGCCTCGTCGTCCACAGCCGCGCGCAGGGAGGCATCCATTCCATCCAGCACGGCGGACAGGCCGCCCAGCGCGATCAGGAAATCCGCCCGCGCTTCCACCGAGATTCCCTGAGCCGCGGCCAGATGGCCGATGTCGGCGAGCCGGTCCAGCAGTTCCGGCAGCCGGTTCAGAACGACATCGGTCAGGTAGTAAGTGTCCAGCACGTTATCGAGAATGAGGTTGCTGCGGTCGCCCACCTTGCTCTGGAGGTCGCGCAGGGCGGTCCGGGCGGCGGCCAGGCTGCGGGGATCGTGTGCGTCGCTCAGTGATTGGCCGAGCGCCGCAGCCTCCCGGTCGAGGCCAAGCTGCGTGAACGCTCGGGCGTCGAGGCCGCCGGCCGTGATGGCGCCGTTCCCTGACAGCAGCGCGATATCGGCCCCGGCCTGGACCTCCCCCACAGCGGCCAGCGCCCGGGTTCCCGCGACTTCCTTCGTCGCGAAGTCGATGTCCTTGTTCTGGCCGATGGCCAGCAGGACCAGGATCAGCGCGACCGGCAGGACGAACAAACCGATCGACAGACCGATCTTAGGTCCCAGGCGCAAAGAAGATAGGATTGACGGCACGTTCAGGCTCCCGCTTCGGCCGGACAACAGGCGCGCAGCGATTATCGGCATGAATAGTTGACAAGCGGTTAACGCCGGCGATTTTTCTGCGCCGGCACACTGCAGGCCAGGCGGGTTGCGGCGGCAAGCGCAGCGGCGGAGCTATCTCCTGTTGCGAGGTGCTTCGTCCAGCCTGTTGCGATTGTCCGTACGCACCAGCCGCTCTCGCGGGCCAGCCCTGTTGAGCGAATCCACCACGATTCACGAGCGGTTTATCCGTTGCAACCGCCGGTCGATCCCTCATTCGTTATGGCCAAGACGCGACTTGCATGTTAGAGCCTGACGCATAAGGTTACGACGAGATTATGATTTTGGTTAAGCCGCCGATGTGTGACGATCCGGTGACGTGGCACGGGCGTGATCGGCGCGTGCCCGCTCTCTTTTTGCTGCACGCGGTGCTGGCGCTTATGGCTGTCGTTTACGGGTTCGACTCCGCCTGGCCGGCGGCTTGGCGGGGTGCGATCTTCCGTGTTGCCTCAGCGCTTGCGCTCGTGGGAATGACGGCGATTCTGGTGCTGATTCTCCAACGGAGAACCTGGACGAGCGAGTCAACTGTCACGATGCGCCTTGCGGCGGCTTTGTGCCTGAGCCAGCTTGGCCTGTCGCTTTTTTTTATTTTGCCGAACCGGTTCGCCCTGCCGGCTATCGCGGTAGCCTGGGCAGGCGGGGCGATATTGGCTTGGCGCATCAATTGGACAGCGGCGGTGGCGTGGGCGATGGCGGCCGGGTTCATCCTGTATGCCGGTAGCATAATGGCGATCCCGATCGATGTGAACCGGGCGGACATGCTGCCGTTTATTGCACACGCTATTGAAATATTCCGTGCCGGCGGCGATCCCTACCTCGCCGATTTCAGCGTAATCGATCCCAATCCATTTTTCTATCCACCGGCGCAATGGCTTGTCTTTTTGCCCGCTCAGGAATTCGGGATCGACTTGCGCGTGATAAATCTGCTGAGTGCCGCCGCCATCATACTTTTGGTGGAACGGCAGGCTCGCGGCGGCGGCACGTCTTTGCGCGCGGGAGTTTATCCGATTCTGCTGAGCCCGCTGGCGCTCCCCATGATGCATTCCGGGCAGGTCTGGCCGTACTGGCTTGCCATCTTGGGCTTTGGGCTGATGACCCTGAGCGGGCGCTGGTGTTGGACAGCCGCGATCGCGGCAACGGCAATCGGATTGCGTCAAACGGCGTTGGTGCCGGCCGCTATCGTGGCGATCGCCCTGACCGGGCGTATCCGGCTTGGCACCTGGCTGCGTATCATGGCGGTGGGAACCGCTACGCTGGCGGTCAGTTTCGTGCCATTCGTGAGATCCCGAGAGGCGCTGGAAATGCTGTTCGTCGACGGGCCGCGCAGGGCCCTGGCACAGGCCCATATCCAGGGCAACCCCGCGAACCAGATCGCCGCCTCGAATCTGCTCGGCTGGCTGGGCCTGGAGTCCCGGGACAGTCGTTTCGAGATGGGAGTGGCAATTCTGATGGCGGTCCTGGCCTGGTTTGCGGCCCGGCGCGGGTTAAGACAGATGCTCGCGGTGGCGGGGATCGGATATGCACTGACCATCTCCGCAAACCCGTATGTTCACCGCTACTATTATGTCGCAGGAGTCATTCTTTTGGCCATTGGTTTGACCACTGACGAGCAGCATTCGCGCCGGCGCGGATTGACCGCCGATTGGAACGACCGATCGGAGCAAGGGCAGGGAAAACCGGCGAAAGCATAGACCCGGGCCGAAAGTCTGGCGGTGAGCTGGTTTCATACCAAAGCCACGACCTCCGCCGGAGTCGTCGCCATCCAATTCGCACCGGCGTCCCGCAATTCCGCTTCGCCGCCATAGCCCCACAGCACGCCAATCGACCGCAGTCCATTCGCCTTCGCGGCGCGGATGTCGTGCATGCGATCGCCGACCATGGTGGTGGCGGCGGGGTCGTAGCCTTCGGCCCGCAGCAGTTCAGCGATCATGTCCTTCTTATCGTCCAGTCCGCCGCCGGGCAGGGCGCCGTAAACCGTCGGCAGAAATGCGCGCAGGCCGAGGAAGTCCACGACCCGTTCAGCGAAATCGCGCCGTTTCGATGTGGCGACGCACAGCGTGCGGCCCGCGTTTGTCAGCGACGCCAGCATCTGCGGGATGCCGGGATAGACCGCGCATTCGTAGATCCCGACAGCGGAATACCGGGCACGGTAGGTGGTCAGGCCAAGCTCGACCCGATCGTCGCCATACTTCTCCAGTAAGGTCCCGACCGACACGCCGATGGGTGGCCCGACGGCCCATGACAGGTCACCGAGGACTCCGGGGTCGTGACCGAGTTCCGCCAGCATGAACTTAAAGCACGCCTCGATACCCGGACGGGAATCCGCGATGGTCCCGTCCAGGTCGAGGAGAACCGTGCGGTTCAAGCGGCGTGGCCGAACAGGCCGCCATGTTTCGCGAGCCAAGCCAGATGGGTGTCGGCATCACCGAACAACTGGTCGATCATGGTCACGCGCTTGAAGTAATGACCGACCGCGTATTCGTCGGTCATGCCGATGCCGCCATGCAACTGGATCGCCTCCTGCCCGATATGCCTCGCCGAACGGCCGATCTGGACCTTGGCCGCGGAGATGGCCTTACGGCGCTCGATGGGGTTTTCTTCCGATGCCATGACGGCGGCGAACATCGCCATGCTGCGGGCCTGTTCCAGCGCCACCAGCATGTCCACTGAGCGGTGCTGCAACACCTGGAACGAGCCGATAGGGCGGCCGAACTGCTTGCGGGTTTTCAGGTAGTCCAGCGTCAAATCCTGCATTGCCTGCATGCAGCCGACGGCCTCGGCGCACAGGGCGGCGATGGCTTCATCGACGACGTGCTCGATCAGCGGCAGGGCGTCGTCGTTTAGCAGGGCGTCCGCGGTCACCCGCACATTGGTGAAGGTGATCTCGGCGGCGCGCAGACCGTCCTGGGTCGGATAGCCGCGGCCTGCCACGCCGGGCGTTCCGGCATCCACCAGGAACAACCCGATGCCGGAACGGTCCCGCCGATGGCCTTTGATTCGGGCGGTCAGCAGGATCTTGTTGGCGGCATCGCCGTGCAGCACAACGCTTTTGGCGCCGTCGAGCAGGTACCCGGTGCCGTCCTTGCGCGCCGTGGTCGTAACGTCCGCCAGATCGTAGCGGGAATGCCGTTCCAGATGCGCGAACGCCAGCTTCAGCTTGCCGGCCGCGACGCGGGGTGCGAGGGCGCCGAGCACGGACTCCGACGCCGCCCGGCGCAGCAGGCCGCCGCCGAGGATGACGGTGGCGAAATACGGTTCCACCACCAGCCCGCGGCCGAAGGCTTCCATGACGATGGCGGTTTCCACCGCGCCGCCGCCGAAGCCGCCGAGGGTTTCCTCGAACGGCAGGCCGAACAGGCCGATATCGGTGATCTGCGCCCACATCTTTTCGCTGTGGCCGCCGGCCTCATGCATGTATTTCTTGCGCTGCTCGAAGCCGTACTGATCAGTGATGAAACGATCGACGCTGTCCTTGAGCAGGCGCTGGTCGTCGGAAAGATCGAAATCCATGTCTATAGCCCCAGGATCGCTTTGGCGATGATATTGCGCTGAATCTCGTTGGAGCCGCCGTAGATCGACACCTTGCGGTAGTTGAAATACATCGGCGCCGCCTCGGTCGCATACTCCGGGCCGACGATCGGCTCATTCTTGCCGTCGAAGTCGCGCTGATAGGGCAGGGCGAAGGGCCCGACGACATCCATCAGCAGTTCGGTCAGTTGCTGCTGAATGACGGAACCTTTCAGCTTCAGGATCGACGACGCCGGGTTCTGGCCGCCCTTGGCCCGCTTGCGCTCATCCGAGACAACCCGAAGCTGGGTCATTTCCAGCGCTTTCAGTTCGACCTCTACCGCCGCCAGTTTTTCCAGGAAGCGCGGGGATTCGATCAGCGGCGTCTCGCCGGCGAATTCCAGCGCGGCGAGTTGCTTGATGCGGGCGATTTTCGCCTTGGAGGCGCCGACGCGGGCGATGCCGGTGCGCTCGTTGCCGAGCAGGAACTTGGCGTAGTCCCAACCCTTGTTCTCGACGCCGACGAGATTTTCCACCGGCACTTCGACGTCGTCGAAGAACACTTCGTTCACCTCGCGGCCGCCGTCGATGGTGACGATCGGGCGGACGGTGATGCCGGGGCTCTTCATGTCGATCAGCAGAAACGAAATCCCTTCCTGCGACTTGGCCGCCGGATCAGTGCGCACGAGGCAGAAGATCCAGTTGGCGTATTGCGCCAGCGTGGTCCAGGTCTTCTGGCCGTTGACGATGTATTTGTCGCCCTTGCGCTCGGCCTTGGTGCGCAACGACGCCAGATCGGAACCGGAGCCGGGTTCGGAGAACCCCTGGCACCAGAAGATGTCGGCGTTGGCGGTGGCGGGCAGGAAGCGCTGCTTGATCTCCTGGCTGCCGAACTGGGCGATCACCGGGCCGACCATGCTGACGTTGAACGGGATGGGGGCGGGGACGTTGGCCTGCTGCATCTCGTCCTGGTACAGGTAGACCTGCACCGGCGACCAGTCCTGGCCGCCCCATTCCTTCGGCCAGTTCACCGTCGCCCAGCCGTGCTGGTTCAGGATGCGCTGGGAGGTGACGAGGTCGTCGCGCGTCAGGCCCTCGCCCTCGGCGACCTTGGTGCGGATCGCCTCGGGGATGGCGGTGTTGAAGAACGTTCGGGCTTCCTCGCGGAAGGCGCGTTCCTCGGGGGTGAAATTCAGGTCCATGGGCGAGTCTCCCTTCGTGGCCGGTTCGTTATAGGGGTGGGGAAGGGGCGTCAAATCGGTGGGCACGGGCGGCACGATCATTTACGGTGCCGCGCCGGGCCCATCTTGCCTCCATCCATAACGGTGCCAAACTCACGATCGCACCAATGAGGGAAACCCCGACAATGCGGACCTTGGCCGCGATCCTGTGCCTGCTGCTGATGTCTGGCCCCGCGAGAGCCAATGACAAGATCACGTTCGGGCTGGACTGGAAGGCCGAGGCTGAATACGGCGGCTATTACCAGGCCGTCGCCACCGGCATTTATGCGCGGCACGGGCTGGACGTGACCATTCGCGAGGGTGGGCCGCAGGTCAACCACACCCAGTTGCTGATCGCCGGACGGCTGGATTTCAACATCGCCAGCAATGCGTTCCTGGCGCTGAACTTCGTCAAGGAGGCCATCCCGTTCCGGGCGGTCGCGTCGATCTACCAGAAGGACCCGGCGGTGCTGATCGCGCATCCCGGGCAGGGCAACGATAGTTTCGCCGCGCTGAAGGGCAAGCCGATCATGCTGAGCGGGGATACGCGGATCGGGTGGTGGAATTTTTTGAAGACGAAGTTTGGGTATTCGGACAGTCAGATCAGGCCGTATACCTTCAACCTGGCGCCGTTCCTGGCGGACAAGACGGCGATCCAACAGGGGTATCTCGGGTCGGAGCCGTTTTCGATCAAGGAGCAGGCGCATTTCGACCCTGTGGTGCTGCTGGTCGCGGATGCGGGGTTCCAGGGCTACGCCGGGCTGATCGTGACCTCGGACAAGCGGATCGCGGAGCAGCCGGATCTGGTGCAGCGGTTTGTCGATGCCTCGATCGAGGGGTGGTATTCGTATCTTGGCGGCGATCCGGCGCCGGGGAATGCATTGATCAAGGCGGCGAATCCGGAGATGACGGATGCGCTGATCGCGTATGGGATATCATCGATGAAGGCGCACGGGATTGTGGAGTCGGGGGATGCTGCGACGCTGGGGATTGGTGCGATGCGGGCGGAGCGGTGGCAGGAATTTTATGATGCGTCGGTGGAGCAGGGGCTGTATCCGAAGGGGCTGGATGTGACGAAGGCGTATACGTTGCAGTTTGTGAATCGGAAGGTTGGGTTGGGTAGCGGGCGTTGACGCCGGTTTTGCGTTACTTTGGTTCCATTGTGTCGTGGCCGGGCCAAGCCCGGCCATCCACGACTTGCGGTGCTGGTTGCGGCAACGTGGTGGATGGCCGGGCCAAGCCCGGCCACGACACGGGGGGAGCGTGCATCCGCCACGAAGATCAGACTTCGTGCTGACCGTCAGCAGCGTCGGCCGCGTCTTTCCGGGGGGTATCGAGGCACTACGCGACACCTCGCTGCGGATGGACGAATCCGACTTCATCGCACTGCTTGGCCCGTCCGGCTGCGGCAAATCCACGCTGTTGCGGCTGATTGCCGGGCTGGACCAGCCGGATAGCGGACGCCTCGACTGGAACGGCGGACCTCCCGTCCCGGGCGACATCGGCTTCGTATTCCAGGACGCCACGCTGCTGCCCTGGGCTACCGCGGAGGACAACGTTTTCCTACCGTTGCGCCTGCGCGGAATGGCCCGGGCCGAGGCGATGCCGCAGGTCCAGGCGGCGCTTCACCGCGTCGGGCTGACCGGGTTCGAGACGGCCCGGCCTCGCGCCTTGTCCGGTGGCATGAGGATGCGTGTCTCGATCGCCCGGGCGTTGGTCACGCGGCCTCGGCTGCTGCTGATGGACGAGCCGTTCGCCGCGCTGGATGAATTCACCCGCCACAAGCTGCAGGCCGATTTGCTGGAGGTGTGGAAGCAGGCGGGGTGCACGGTGGTGTTTGTGACGCACTCGATCTACGAGGCGGCGTTCCTGGCGCGGCGCATTGTGCTGATGACACCCCGGCCGGGAAAGATCGCGCAGGAGATCCGGTCGTCGCTGGTGGCCGCCGCCGAGACGCGGCTCGATCCGGCTTACGCCGCGCTGGTGGCGGAGGTCTCGCGCGCGATGGCGGAGGCGCTGGCATGAGGTGGGCGCCCGCCCTGTTCGGCCTGCTGGCCCTGGCGCTGTGGCAGGGCGCGGTGTGGATCGAGAATGTGCCGGTCTATGTGCTGCCGGGGCCTCTGGCGATCGTCGGGGCGTTCATGGCTGATCCGGTGGGGCTGCTGACGGCGTTGGCGTCCACGCTGCTGGTGACGTTCGCGGCGCTGTTCGTGGCGGCGGTGCTGGGCGGGGCGATGGCTGTGGCGATGTCCAGCAGCCGGCTGGCTCAGGCGGCGATCCAGCCCTGGGCGGTGGCGCTTCAGGTGACGCCTCTGCCCGCCATCGCGCCGCTGATCATCATCTGGGTCGGCAATCCGTTCGTGGCGCTGGTGGTCTGCGCGACGATCGTGGCGTTCTTCCCGCTGTTCGCCAATACCGCAAGCGGGTTGGCCTCGGCGCCGCCGGAGCTGGACGATCTGTTCCGGCTGTATGGCGCGCGGCGGTGGCAGACGATGGCGCTGCTGCGGCTGCCGGCGGCGCTGCCGTATTTTCTGTCCGGACTGCGCATCTCCGGCGGGCTGGCGCTTGTCGGCGCGGTGGTGGCGGAGCTGGTGGCGGGGTCGGGCGGGTTCGCCTCCGGCCTTGCGTACCGCATTCTGGAGGCCAGCTTCAGACTGGAGATGCCGCGCATGTTCGCCGCTTTGGTGCTGCTGGCGTTGGCCGGCATCGTGCTGAATTTCGGGCTGGGGGCGGTGGGGCGGATGATCCTGCGGCGGCGAGGGGTGGCATGAATCGGTTGCTGATTTTCGGACTGGGCTATAGCGGGCGTGCCATCGCGCGGGCGGCGGAGGCGGCGGGGTTCGCCGTGTCCGGCACGACCCGGGCGGGCGGGGGCGGCAGCATCGCGTTCGATGCGGCGGAGGCGGCTGTGCGGGCGGCGACTCATGTGGTCTCGACGGCGGGGCCGGATGCCGGGGGCGATCCGGTGCTGGCCCGCTACGGGGACCTGATTGCCGCTTCGCCGGGGATTCGGTGGATCGGCTACCTGTCGAGCACGGTCGTCTACGGCGACCGCGGCGGCGGCTGGGTGGATGAGGATACGCCGGCCGCACCGTCTCAGGGGCGGGGGCAGGCGCGGCTGGATGCGGAGGAGGCTTGGTGCCGGTTCGGGGATTTCCGGGCGGTGGATATCTTCCGGCTCGGCGGGATCTATGGCCCGGGGCGTTCGGCGTTCGACGATCTGCGGGCGGGGCGGGCGAGGCGGCTGGTCAAGCCGGGACATACGTTCGGGCGCATCCATCGCGACGATATCGCTCGGGCGGTAGTGGCGGCGATGCGGCAGGATCGGCTGCCGGGGCGGCGGGTGCTGAATTTGGTGGATGATGAGTCGTCGGAAAGCGCGCTGGTGATGACCGAGGCGGCGAAGCTGCTGGGGGTGACGCCGCCGCCGTTCGTGCCGTTCGAGGTGGCGGTGCGGGATATGAGCCCGATGGCGCGGACGTTCTGGGCGGAGAACCGGAAGGTGGCCAGCCAGAAGACGAAGGCGGCGCTGGGGATTGGCTGGCTGTATCCGACGTATCGGGAGGGGCTGCGGGGGATTCTGGCGGAAGAGGGGGGAGAGGGTTTGATCTAGGCAGCCCCTCTAGCGTGGGAGCAGGCAAAACCCGATCGGGGATCGTTGGCCGCCCCAATGGTAAGTCGAAAGTCACTCTAGTTTCGGATCATCACCCGCAACGGATTTTCCCTGACTTCGCTTGCTGGCCCGGGCCGCCAGTCGCGATTTCTCTCTTTCGGCGTTGACAGAGTCAACGAGGTAGCTGGCAAGTCCGAGGACGACCTTTCGCTGGCGATGTATGTGGTCGCATGCGTCTTTCAAAATGGCTGCGGAATCTGCGTTATTCCGTGACGATCGAGGCAGGCCGTCCCAGGATGGTAGATAACCATAGAGAGCGTAGTCCAAGAGAGACATTATGGCGTAGTCAAGCGTTCGCTTCGTGGCGATGTCGATTAGACCATAGTAAGGTAGTCCATAGGATTTCTCGCCTGAAGACGACATAAACTCGGTGCCGACGGCATTTATCTGCGCAGCTAAGTAGCTTGGATGAGTGCATGCGTTCAACACTGTTTCCTCGCCCAGCCGATATTTCTTCCAGCTGGTCATTGCTCTTTTCCCAAGACGGCTTTCCATCTCGGTGTATACGCGTTCCCGCAGATGTGCGCTTTTAGACTTCTGGATGTATTTTGACCAGAAGGGCTTTGCCCCTCTTGGGCCGTCTAGCCGATTATACCTCATAAACGCGGCCACCACGCTATCGTCGAGGCTCAATCGGACGGCCAGATCTATATATTCGACAAGACAGCGCAGGATTTGCTTAGCCGGAAGGTCCAGGCCACTAAGAACTAAGCGCCTAACAGCAAATAGTTGAGATAATATCGCGCTATTCGTAATAAATAGGGCGGTTACTCGTTTCGGCCTTGTCCGTTTGTTGCTTGAGAGTAGGGTCAGGCAAAGCGTGTCGGTGACGCTCATGAACCAGCTGAGAAATTCGTCGAAGATGGGTAATATATCGGATAAAATCTGTTGCCGAACGCTATTGTCTTGATCGCTGCTCTCGAGTATTTTAGTGATGGGCGTAGCATCATAGCGATGCTCAGCACTTTCTGGGCGGTGCTTTCCCTCGAAGGCTTTTTGACGAAACAGCTCGAGAATCTCCGCGGTCGTTCGATCATTCGTTGACGCGTCGGGCATATCAGCCTGATGGTCTGCCGAGTTAGTTGAGGCCGTCATTGTCACACCTTTTGTGCGATCAGGCGCGTGTTTTGGGCCAATCGTGAAACCCGCGCTGTCTTGAACGTCATGGTCGGGGGTGATCTCCAGCAAAGGCTCGGCGGTGGTGTCGCACATCCGTATGCGAAGCAGCGGCAAACTCGATCATGGCTCAATTTCCTTTTGGCCACGGTGTAACCAGGGCGACGGCGTTTGGCCACCAGAATTATATTCATCGTGCACCCGATTTCGCCGGTAAAGCTACAGCTTGAGAGCTTCTTGACGGTTTCGAGTATTTCGAGTAGGCTGCCGCTCGGAGGTGCACCATGACCATCCAGACGACCGCAATCGAGCCGGGTTTGCCGCACACCGGCACCGCGACGATACCAAGCATGCACGACATGCTGCTGGCGGCCGAGTCTCGCCAGACGCTCGGCGCGTTTGCCCAAACCACCAGCGATCCCACCATCACCGTAACCGGGGAAGCCGGCACGACCGGCGAGATGCGCATCCCGGCCTCGGCGCTGCGTATCCTGGTCGCCGCTCTGTCCGTGATGGCATCCGGCAACGCCGTGTCGCTGCTGCCGCTGAATGCGGAACTGACGACGCAGCAAGCAGCCGATATTCTGAACGTCTCCCGCCCTTACCTGGTGGGCTTGCTGGAGAAGGGCGAAATGCCCTTCCGCCTCGTCGGCAACCAGCGCCGGGTCCGGTTGCAGGAGGTGATGGCCTACAAAGCCCGCTCCGACATCGACCGCCGCGCTGCACTCGATGAGTTGGCGCAGCTCGGGCAGGAAATCGGCATCGGCTACGAGGTATGATACCAGCCGTCGCGCTGCTCGATGCCAATGTGCTCTATCCGGCATTGCTGCGCGACCTGCTGATGCAGCTTGCCTTTTCGGGCCTCTACAAAGCGCGTTGGTCGGCCGAGATCGATGACGAATGGAGCCGCAATCTGCTCGCGGCCCGCCCGGATCTGGCCGAACGAATCGATCGCACCCGGGCGGTCATGCATCGCGCCATTCCGGATGCACTCGTGACGGGCCATGCGGCTTTGATCCCTGTCCTGTCTTTGCCCGATCCAAATGACCGGCACGTGCTGGCAGCGGCGATCACCGCGGGGGCCGATGTCATTGTCACCTTCAACATCAAGGATTTTCCGCCGGCGGCGTTGGCCCCGCACGGTCTGGTTGCCCAGCATCCCGACGCTTTTCTGCAAGCCTTGATCGACGAGATGCCGTCCGAAATCCAGGATGGCGTGCAAGAATGCGTCGCCCGCCTGACACACCCAAGGGTCGCGGCTGCCGACTATGTTAAGGTCTTGCGCCGTTTGGGGCTGGCGGAAACGGCTGCGTTCCTGGAGGGCTGTCTGGCTCGCTGGCAACCATAGCCACGACAGGCACGAGGCGGTATCCGGTCCATAGCAACGAATTACCCAAGCAACCCCGCAACCGTCTGCCGCAACACCTCCAGATCAGCCGGCCGCGACAGCCGGTGATCTCCGTCCTTGATCAGCGTAACCCGGGCATCCGGCGTCTCCACCTGCCTGACGATCTCCAGCGCCAGTTCCCACGGTACGTCCGGGTCCGCCTGCCCATGGAGCAGCCGCACCGGGCACCGCAGCGGAACCCGCCCCGTCAGCACCAGGTGCGAAGCGCCGTCCTCGATCAGCGCCCGCGTGATCGGCGTCGGCTCGCCATACTGGCTCGGCACATACAGCACGCCGTCTCGCTGCAACTTCGCCCGCTCCGGCGGCGCCATCGCGTCCCACATCAGCCGCTGAGTAAAGTCCGGCGCCGCGGCAATGCCGACCAAAGCGGCGATCCGGTCCGGGCGGGCAACCGCGGTCAGCAGCGCGATCCAGCCGCCCATCGAGGACCCGACCAGGATCAGCTTCCCCGCCGTCAGCGCATCGATCGCCGCCACCGCATCGGCCGCCCAGGCGCCGATGGTGCCGTCCTCGAACGCCCCGGAGGATGCGCCATGGCCGGAGTAGTCGAAGCGCAGCATCGCCTGTCCGCGTCCGGCACAAAATGCGGCGAGCATGGTCGCCTTATCGCCCGTCATGTCGCTGCGAAAGCCGGGCAGAAAGACGACAGTCGGCTCGCGCCCCTCGACGCGCGCCCAGGCCAGTTCGGTGCCGTTGCCGCGGTCGAGGCGGCCGGTGGTCTCGGTCATGGAGTTCATATCCCGCAAAACAGCCAGTCGATGGCGCGGATCAGGTCATCCCGGTATTGCGCGATGGAGCCAACGGGGTGGCGCAGCAGGCGAACAGGCAGGACCCCCAACAGCCGCATCAGCACGATGAATTCCTTGCCGTCATGCTGGATCAATGGCCGCAACCGCGACGCGGGTTCGCCCTCCGCGCGGGACAGCGGAGCGACAATGCGCTCGGCACCCTCCGCAATGTCCACCTGGAGCACCACGACCAAGGGGTAGGCGGCACGGGCGCGCCGGCTCGGATTGACGAACAGCTTATGCTGCATCGTCATCTTCATCAGGCATGAACATCGCCATCGATTCCGGGAACGGGTAGCCGTGTTTCGCGACGAAGCCGGCGACCCAGGCGGCGTCTTCCTTCAGCTCCGCGCGGATTTTGTCTTTTTCCGCGGTTTCGAAGGCCGTGATCAACGCGGCCTCCGCAATTCGGGAAATGTTGATCCCGTGCGCCGCCGAGCGCGCCACCAGATCGGCGTTCAAGGTGACGCTGACGGTCTTGCGTTTGGCATTGTGGTCATAAAACGGGGTTCGCATCCGCACGCCTCCCTGGTCGAATCACACGGGTGAATCTACCCGTGCTTCCGCCGGGCAACAAGCATGATACCGTCGCTGCCATGTCGCCGTCCCCCGATTCGCCGGTTATCCTGCAGGTACTGCCATCCCTGGTCACCGGCGGGGTCGAACGCGGCACCGTCGAGATCGCGCAGGCCATCGCCGAAGCGGAAGCGACCTCGCTGGTTGCCAGCGCCGGCGGCCCTTTGGTGCGGCCGATCGAGCGGGCAGGGGGCAGGCATTTCACGTTGCCTCTGACGACGAAGAACCTGTTCGGCATCTGGCGCAATGCCGCCGCGCTGGAGGCGCTGATCCGGGAGCAACACGTCTCCCTGGTGCACGCCCGCTCCCGCGCCCCCGCCTGGTCGGCCTGGCTGGCCTGCCAGCGCACCGGCGTTCCGTTCGTGACCACCTATCACGGTGCCTATGGCGAGGAACTGCCGTTCAAGCGCCGCTACAACGACGTCATGGCGCGCGGACGCATCGTCATCGCCGCCAGTCGTTACATAGCCGATCTGGTAGAGGAACGCCATGGCGTGTCGGCGGAGCGGATCAGGGTGATCCCGCGCGGCGTCGATCCTGCGGTGTTCGATCCTGCAACGATCAACGGCAGCCGTATCGCCCGGCTGGCAGAGGCGTGGCGGCTGCCGGACGGAGTCCGCCCCGTTGTGCTGCCCGGGCGCCTGACCTCCTGGAAGGGCCACGCGGTGCTGCTGGAGGCGATCGCCCGGCTCGGGCGGCGCGACGTGATGGCGGTGCTGGTGGGTGCGCATCAGGGGCGTCACCGCTACGCCCGCCATCTGGCGCAGCTTGCCACCCGCCTGGGGATCGGCGATCAGGTGCGGCTTGTCGGCGAGTGCGATGATATGCCGGCGGCGTTCTGCCTGGCGGATGTGGTGGTGCATGCCTCGACCCGGCCGGAGGCATTCGGGCGCGTGGTGATCGAGGCGCAGGCGATGGGGCGGCCGGTGATCGCGTCTGACCTGGGCGGCCCGGTGGAGACGGTGCGGCACGGTGAGACGGGCTGGCGGGTGCGGCCGGGCGATCCGGACGCCCTGGCCGCGGCGATCAGGGTGGCGCTGGATCTGGGGCCGGATGAGCGGCTGGCGCTGGGCGAGCGGGCGAGGGCATCGGTGCCGACGGTGCGGGCGATGCAGGACGCGACGCTGGATGTTTATGAGGCGGTGCTGCGGGCCGGATGAGGGTGGCGCGGGAGGCTGCGTCGTTTTTGCCTGCGATTCCGGAGGATACCGACGGCGTGCCGCCCGGCCCCGTGCCTGCCGAGTGCCCGGGGACGTTGGACGATCTGCTTGCCGGCGATGGCTCCGCGAGTAACCCGTGAACGGGCCGATTCGGGCGGCGCCAAACAAATCTTGCATTCTCCATTTTGGGCTAATATGAGTGAGGGGTCGTAGCTACGGTTCGTAGCTATCATAGAGTGTCTAGTTTTTGAAATGGTGGTTCTAATGTTCAGCCAGCAACCCGTTTTACCGCGCTTTGCCGGTGCCGGCGCGCCGAGGACTTCCACCGATGGACGAATTCGAATGGGACGAGAACAAGCGGCGAATGAATCTCGAAAAGCATTACCTGGACTTTTTCGATGCGGGTTATGTATTCCGAGGCCCCTACCTGCGCCTGGCGGCTAAAACGGTGAAGGGTGAAGGAACGTTGGCTGGCGATTGGCAAGTTGGACGATGTGTATGTCGCCATCGTCTATACTCCACGTGGGTCGGTTACTCGCCTTATCTCGATGTGGAAGGCGAGAAAGAGTGAGCAGCAACACTATGACAAAGTTTTCAGCAGCTGATCTGGAGCTGCGTGCTCGTAAGGAAAGTCGCACCGATATGACTCGCCTCCGTCAAATGACGGAGGCAGAGATCGAGGAGAAAATCGCGGCTGACACCGATTGGCATGACGTTCCAAGCGACTGGCACCTAAAGGCTGAAGCAGTCATGCCAAATGCGAAGAAGCTCTTGTCTTTGCGCATCGATGCCGAAGTTCTTGACTGGTTCCGGAATCAGGGTGCGGGCTATCAAACCCGTATGAATGCCGTATTGCGGTCTTTTATGGAGCACGAGGCGAAAAGGCGGGTGGGCTGACCATCCGCCTTTTCAACGCGGGTGCTCGCCGGAAACCGCCAAGCCCCCTTACTGCCTCCCGGACACCCTCCGCAGCAGCGCGGCAACGTCCGTAGGCGGCCGATCGGCGGTCCAGGCCACGAACTGGTCCGGCCGCACCAGCACCAGCGCCGCGTTATACTGCTCCCGCCCGCCGTTTCGGCTGTCGCGGACCACCGTCAGGGGCAGGCCTGAGGCCGCCGCGGCCTGTTCGAACACCGCCACCGCCCCGTCATCCGCGCCGAACGCCAGCAAGGTGAACCCGTCACCCAGCGCATCGAACACATTCCGCCCGTCCGACAGCGGCTGAGGCGCCAGATGATGCCCGGGCCGGGCGATGAACATGTGCGAGCCGTGCGCGCTGCAGTGCCCGCCCACCGGACCATCGACGACCGCCGAACCTTCGTAGTGCGGCTCGAACGAATCCACCTCGGCCCTGGCGCCCGAGCCCCGCTCCGCCCAGCTCTTTTCGAATGCTGCACGGTCGCGCGCGGGATCGAACGATACCAGAAAATCGCGGTCCGCCTCGATCGACGCCTCGATGAAGTCGCGCGCCGTGGACGCCGACACCGGCTGCCGTTCGGCCGAGTAGCTGTCCAGCAGCGCCTCGCCACCCCAGCCCTGCAATGTCGCCGCCAGCTTCCAGCCGAGGTTGCGGACATCCTCCAGCCCGGTGTTCACCCCGTATCCGCCGTATGGCGGGTAGCTATGCGCCGCGTCGCCGGCGATGAACACACGCCCGTTCCGGTACTTGTCGGCGACCGCGAAGCGCAGGTCCCAGAAGCCGATATGCTCGAGCTCGACATCGAATTCGCCGCCGACAGCCTTGTTCAGATAGGCGCGGAAGTCGAAATTGTCCTTTGTCGTCCCCATCGGCACCGGCGCGTGGAAGAACCACGTCGTGCCCAGATCGACCCGGCCGAAATACTGCCAGTATCCCTTCAATTCCGGAGTCAGAACGCAGAAGAACGACTTGTCGGGAAACCGCTCCAGCAGCGCGTGCAGGCCGGGCGAGCGGAACACCAGCAGCACCATCAGCCGGTCATGGTCGGTCAGCGTCTGGGTGATCTGCGCCCGGTCGCGGACGATCGAGTGGGACCCATCGGTGCCGACGACATACTCCGCCCGCAGCCAGCGCCGGCCGGGACCGTGCCGCTCCACCGTGGCGATCGACACGCCGTCGGCGTTCTGCACGACTTCCTCGGCCTGCCAGCCGTACAGCGTCTCGACCGAGGGCAGTTCGGCGACCCGTTGTCGCAGCACCGCCTCGGTTTCATACTGCGGCAGCCGTTCGTTGTCGGCGGCGTAGTATGGCCGCACCAGTTCCCGCTGCAGCCAGTTGTATTGATAGTCGCCGAGCAACGTGCCGTACGCCGTCAGGCCGCCGATGCCGTAGGAGGTCGGGATCGTCCGCGCTGCCCGCAGTTGCGGTTCAGCGCCCCAGTGCCGGACATGCTCCAGCGTCCGCTGCGTCAGGTTCTGCCCTTTGGGGATATGCAGAAGCTTGGTGTAGCGCTCCACCACGCAGCACTTGATGCCGCGCTGGCCGAGTTCGATGGCAAGGCCCAGCCCGACCGGGCCGCCGCCGATGATGACGACTTGGTGTGTGTGGCTCATTGCACAACCTTAGCGCGGTGGCATCCGCAAGGCACCATCCAAACGGATGACCTCACCATTGAGGAATTGGTTGCGCACGATGTGCTCGACCAGCGCGGCGTATTCCGGCGGGTGGCCGAGCCGGGGCGGGTAGGGGATGCCGGCACCCAGGCTGGCCTGAACCTCGGGCGGCAGACCATCCACCATCGGGGTATGGAACAGGCCGGGGGCGATCGTCACCACGCGGATGCCGGCCCGCGCCAGTTCGCGCGCCGCCGGCAGGGTCAGGCCGACGATGCCGCCTTTCGACGCCGCATAGGCGGCCTGGCCGATCTGGCCTTCATAGGCGGCGATGGAGGCGGTGTTGATGATGACGCCGCGCTCGCCGCCGTCCAGCGGCTCCTCGGCCGACATCTCCGCCGCGGCGAGGCGCAGCATGTTGAAGCTGCCGATCAGGTTGACGCGGATGACGCGCTCGAATGCGTCCAGCGCCAGCGGGCCTTCGCGGCCGACGATGCGGCCGGCGGTGCCGATGCCGGCGCAGTTGACCAGGATGCGCACAGGTCCATGCGCGGCGCGGGCGGTGGCGAAGGCTGCTTCGGCCGAGGCGGCGTCACCGACGTCGCACTTGATCCCCAGCCCGCCGATGGTCAGGGCCTGTGCGCGGGCGGCGTCCTGGTTGATGTCAACCACCGTCACCTTGGCGCCGAGCGAGGCCAGATGTGCGGCCGTGGCCGCCCCGAGGCCCGAGCCGCCACCGGTCACCAGTGCCGCGCAATTTTTGATCTGCATCATTTTGTCCTCCGTCCGTCAGAAGCACAAACCATCGTCGGCCGATTGGCGCAAGACCATCTTGACCGGCGAACGGTCAGGCCCGACAAAGCAGCGAATCAACTCGAAGGGGAAACGCGTTATGACCACCGCCCATTCCTATGACGAAGCCTATGGCGCGTGGATGCGCGACCCCCAAGCCTATTGGGCGGCCGAGGCTTTCGGCATCACCTGGACCAAGAAGTGGGACAAGGTGTTCGACCCGACGCTCGGCCCGTACGGCCAGTGGTATGTCGGCGGCGAACTGAACACCTGCTACAACGCGCTGGACCGCCATGTCGAAAACGGCCGCGGCGAGCAGACCGCACTGATCTGGGACAGCCCGATCACCGGGCACCTGAAGACTTTCACGTATTCCGAATTGCTGGCGAAGACCGAGAAGCTGGCCGGCGCGCTGTCGGCGCTGGGCGTGGTGCGCGGCGACCGGGTCGTCATCTACATGCCGATGGTGCCGGAAGCGGCGATGGCGATGCTGGCCTGCGCGCGGCTGGGGGCGATCCACTCGGTCGTGTTCGGCGGATTCGCGGCGGCGGAACTGTCCACGCGCATCGCCGACGCCAAGCCGAAGGTGATCATCTCCGCCTCCTGCGGGCTGGAGCCGGGCAGGGTGGTGAAATACAAGCCGTTGCTGGACGCGGCGATCGCGATGTCCTCGCATAAGCCGGACTCGCTGCTGGTGCTTCAGCGGCCGCAGGCCGAGGCGCCGATGACGGCCGGGCGCGATTTCGATTTCGAGGAAGCGGTCGCCGCCGCCAAGCCGCACGGCTGCGTGCCGGTGCTGGCAACCGATCCGCTGTATATCCTGTACACCTCCGGCACCACCGGCAAGCCGAAGGGCGTGGTGCGCGACAACGGCGGCCACGCGGTGGCACTGTGGAACTCCATGCGGATGATCTACGGCCTGGATGCCGGCGACGTCTGGTGGACGGCCTCGGATGTGGGCTGGGTCGTCGGCCACAGCTACATCGTCTACGGCCCGCTGCTGCGCGGCTGCACGACCGTGATGTATGAGGGCAAACCAGTCGGCACACCGGATGCCGGCGCGTTCTGGCGGGTGATCTCGCAGCATAAGGTGAAGGTGCTGTTCACCGCGCCGACGGCAATGCGGGCGATCCGGCAGCAGGATCCGGACGGGCTGTTGTCGAAGAAGTACGACCTGTCGTCGCTGGAAGCCCTGTTCCTGGCGGGCGAGCGCTGCGATCCGCCGACGGGCGTGTGGGCGAACGAACTGCTCGGCAAGCCGGTGGTGGACCATTGGTGGCAGACCGAGACGGGGTACGCGATCACCGCGTCGTTCCGGCAGTTCGGGTTGTTCCCGTTCAAGCCGGGTTCGGGCGGACGGCCGGTTCCGGGATACGACCTGCATGCGCTGGACGACGAGGGCAAGGAACTGCCGCGCGGCGAGACGGGGAATCTTTCCATCCGCCTGCCGCTGCCCCCCGGCTGCGGACCGACGCTGTGGCAGGATGATGCGAACTACGTCCGGTCGTACCTGTCGGACTTCCCGGGCTGGTATCGCACCGGCGACGCCGGCGTGGTGGACGAGCATGGCGATGTCTGGGTGATGGGCCGCACCGACGACATCATCAACGTCGCCGGACATCGTTTGTCGACCGGTTCGATGGAGGAGGTTCTCGCCTCGCACAAGGACGTCGCCGAGTGCGCGGTCATCGGCGCCAAGGACGTGCTGAAGGGGCAGACGCCGATCGGCCTGGTGGTGCTGAAGGCGGGCGTGAGCCGCCCGCAGGCGGAGATCGAGAAGGAACTCGTTGCCCTGATCCGCGAGAAGATCGGCCCGGTGGCGGCGTTCAAGGATGCGCGAGTGGTGCCGCGGCTGCCGAAGACCCGGTCGGGCAAGATCTTGCGGGCGACGATCCGGAAGATCGCGGACCATGAGGAGGCGATCGTGCCGCCGACGATCGAGGATCCGGCGGCGCTGGATGAGATGCGGGCTGTGTTGGAGAGGTAGGGCAAAGATCTGATCGACTATGCGCCGCGGGCAGGACTGTGGCGCATAGTCGTTCTGTCACCTAACATTGTTGCTTTGGATAGTTACGCGCGTTCGGTAGATTGATGCGTTGTCGTAATTTTGGGCGAGCGTGAACGTCCGACCGACGGATGCGAATCACACCGGCTCCATCCGCTCCTCCGGCATCGGCCGTTTCTCGCCATCCTTCACGGTCAGCCCGTGCGCCGTCGCCCAGCTCCCGATGCGGGCGAAGGGGTGGTCGAGGTGTCAACGGCGCAACAAGGCCCGCCACGCATAAAGATCAGCAACGAACTCTTCGATAGGGATCACCGTCTCGGTGCTCCCGCTATGAGCGCAATGGTTCCGCAGCGCGTAGGCCCGCATGATCCTGCCGTGAGCTTCGGTTTGCCGGTCCATCACCAAGGCAAGCTAAGGGCCCGTCCGGGAACTATCGAATCGCGTTGCCGCCCTGAACGTGCCGGATTCTCGGCGGACTCGTTGGACGATATCATCGTGGGATGATTGACCCTGACCCGATTCGCGAACGTTTTGGCAAGTTGTCAGCGCAT
>NZ_CAIWTY010000109.1 GCF_903915725.1 uncultured Rhodopila sp. | reverse complement strand
CTTTTTCGTCAACACTCTGGCGCTGCGCCTCGACCTCGCCGGCAACCCGGATGCGGCCGGGCTTGTCGGGCGCGCCCGCGATGCGGTGCTGGATGCGCTCACCCACCAGGAGGTGCCGTTCGAGCGGCTGGTCGAGGATCTCGCTGTCGGCCGCTCTCTCGGGCATACGCCGCTGTTTCAGGCCATGCTGATCTGGCAGAGCCAGGAGCGGGCAGGCGATCTCGCGCTGGGCGACATCCGCGCCACGGAACTGCCGATCGGCCAACCGCAGGCCAAGTTCGACCTGACCCTGTCGCTGGCGCCGGCGCCCGACGGCGGCATCACCGGCGTTTTGGAATATGACGCCGACCTGTTCGATGCGGCCACCGCCGAACGCTGGACCGGCTACTGGCTGCGCCTGCTCAACGGGCTGGCCGCACAGCCAACCCGGCCGGCCGCCACCCTGCCGCTGCTCGACGCGGCCGAACGTGACCTTGTGGTGGCAGGCTTCAACGCCACGGCGCCGGCGGCGCCGGCGGCGACGCTGCCCGATCTGTTCGAGGCGCAGGTGGCCCGGACGCCCGATGCCACGGCATTGATCTGCGGCGCTGAACGGCTGAGCTGCGCCACGCTCGACGCCCGGGCGAACCGGCTGGCGCGGCATCTCGCGGCCGAAGGGATCGGGCCCGAGAGCCTGGTGGCTCTGGCGCTGCCGCGCTCGACCGAGATGGTGGTCGCGCTGCTCGGCGTGCTCAAAGCGGGGGCGGCCTATCTGCCGCTCGACCCGAACTATCCGCCACAGCGCCTGGCGTTCATGCTGGCTGACGGCAAGGCTGCCAGGCTGATCGCCAGCAACGCGACGCTCGCCACGCTGCAGGCGGGCGGTGCCGCCTTGCCACCCTGCCTCGTGCTCGACGATCCAGGCTTGCAGCGCCACCTCGCAACGCTGCCGGACCATCCGATGACCGGCGCCGAGCGTATCGGCCCGCTGCATCCCGGCAACCTTGCCTACGTCATCTACACCTCGGGCAGTACCGGGACACCCAAGGCCGTTGGTGTCGGACATGGCAACCTGACCCGGCTGCTTGCAGCATTCGCTGACCGCATCGGCCCGGATCAGACGATGCTGGCGCTGACCACCCTGGCTTTCGACATCGCCGGCCTCGAACTCTATCTGCCGCTTACCCGTGGCGCCCGGCTCGCGATGCTGGACGATGCGGCATCCCGCGATCCACGGCAGGTTGTCGAGGCGATCCGGGCTCTCCACCCGGTTCTCGTCCAGGCGACACCGGCATTCTGGCGTGCACTGTGTGCCGAAGGTCTGGACGGGCGACTACAGGTCCTGGTGGGCGGCGAGGCTCTGCCGCCGGATCTGGTGGCACCGCTGACCGCGCTTGGACCGGTCAGCAATGTCTACGGTCCGACCGAAACCACGATCTGGTCGACCGCGCAGCCTGTCGCCGCGGATCAGCCGGACAGCGCGATCGGGCGGCCCCTGCCGGGCGAGCAGGCCTATGTCCTCGACGCAGCCCTGTCCCCGTTGCCTGTCGGTGTCGCCGGCGAGCTCTACATTGCCGGCGCCGGCCTGGCGCGCGGCTATCTCGGCCGGCCAGGGCTGTCGGCGGAGCGGTTCCTGGCCTGCCCGTTCGGGCCGCCGGGAGAGCGGATGTATCGCACCGGCGACCTCGCCCGCTGGCGGCCGGACGGCACGCTCGACTTCCTCGGCCGCGCCGATGAGCAGCTCAAGCTGCGCGGCTTCCGCATCGAGCCGGGCGAGATCGAGGCGGCATTGCGGTCCATCCCCGGCGTGGCCCTGGCCAGCGTGCAGCCGCGGGAGATCGCGGGGGAGACCAGGCTCGTCGCCTACCTTGTGCCTCGCCCCGGCGAGGTGGCGCCGCCGGCTGCCGACCTGCGCCAGGCGCTCGCGGCCAGGCTGCCGGACTACATGCTGCCGTCGGCGTTCGTGGCGCTTGAGGCGCTGCCGCTGACTCCGAACGGCAAGCTCGACCGCCGGGCGCTGCCGGACCCGGAGGGGGTCGAGACCGGCAAGCGCTACCGCGCCCCGCGCGACCCCGCCGAGGCGCTGCTCTGCCGGCTGTTTGGCGAACTCACAGGGGTGGCCCGTGTCGGCATCGACGACGAGTTCTTCGCGCTCGGCGGCCATTCGCTGCTGGCGTTCCATCTGATCGCCCGGCTGCGCGGCGAACTGGGCGTCGAACTGCCGCTGCGCGCGCTGCTGGAGCATCCGGCGCCCGAGGCGCTGGCTCGCGTGCTGGCGTGAAGCTCAACACGAACCTGGCGCGGTGGTCGTGTCCTGCCTGCCCGCCCGGGCGGCATATTTCTTCGCCGTACAGGCTTTGTCAGGCTGCCTGGCCGCAGGGATGTTCCGTGCGTCTGCAAGATGGCCGCGAACGCCGGATTAATGCTCGACACATTTCCCTGGCGCATCTAGGAGTCGCCCGGCAAAATCGGATCGCTTCCGTGTCGGGGGAGAAAGGTAACCCATGTCCGTCGTCGAGACCGAGGCGAAGCTCCGCGGCATCGCCGCCACCACGCTTGGCGTGCCGATTGAAACGGTCGAGGCCTATGCCCGGATCGACGAAGACTCCCACTTCGATTCGATGAAACTCTTGCTGTATATACTCGCCGTGGAGACAGCTTTCGGCATCACGCTAGGCGAAAAGGAACTGCAGGCTTCAATCGCGCTGGCCTACCGGCCGCTTGCCGCCGCCATCGGCGCGCGGTTCGGCACTTGCCCGCCCGCGGGCGGTGCCCCGGATGCAGGATCCGGTGAGCGATGACCCCTTCCGACAGCCAGTTGGTCGCGCATTTCGAAAGTATCACCGCGGACTGCGAATTCGGCTTCCTGCAACGCCTGTGCAATGCCGAGCCGATCGGCCTGTTGCGCTTTGCCGGCGTTCCCCTGGAGGGGCTTACCCGGGCGCTTCGTACCCGGTTTGCCGGCATCGCCGTCCCGGACAGTGTCCTGCTGTCGACATGGGACGATGAATATCGAGTGCACATCGAGAACTTCGGCTTTCTGTATCATACGGAAATGCTTGAGGGCGTCGTATCCGTTGAGCAGCTTCGTCATCTGGAATGCGCCAAGATTCGCATTCTCACCAGCCGCCTGATCGAGCAGTTGGAAAGCGGGACGAAGATATTCGTCTACCAGCAGCGCGAACCGATGCTGGCGCAGGAGCTGGTGCGGCTGCTCAGTGCCCTGTCGATCTACCGCCGTGCCGTGCTGCTATGGGTGGTCGAAGCCGGTGCGGACAGCAAGCCCGGAACGGTCGAGGTCATCAGCGAGCGGCTGATGGTCGGCCATCTGCAATCATTCGCGCCCCCCGGCGAAGCACATAAGCCGGATATCGAATCCTGGCTGGCGGTCTGCCGCGCGGCCTACGAGGCGTGGTTGGCGGCGCAGGCCGTCTCGCTGCCGCGTCAGACCGCTGCCGGCGCGGACCAGGACGGCGGCGCGTTCATATCGGATGATACGCTGATATCGGAATTTGTTTTCGCAAGCGGCGGCAATGGCTTGAGTTTCCTGGCCGACGGCTGGTGGTCGTACCCGGAATACGGCTTCATCTGGAGCGTCGGCCGGCAAAGCCGCCTGATACTGCCGAACGATGCTGGCGGCGGCGATATGCTGCTGGAGCTGCTCGTCCGGCCGTTTGTCACGCCGGCACTGCCGGCGCAGCGCATGACCATCGTGGCGAATGGCCGCGAGATCGTCACCTTCCGGCTGACGCGGGAATCACGCTTGCATTGTCCGATAAGCGTGGAACCGGGAGCCCCGATCGACATCGTGTTCGACCATCCGGACGCGGCGCGGGTCGCCGACGTCATGCCAAGTCCGGATAACCGCGTCCTGGCGGTCGCCTTCAGCCGAATCTGGCTGTATCGGACAGGTAATGGGCGTTGAGTGGTGCGGCCGCCTGCTGGCGGGATCAGGTTGTGAGAGAGATACCATTGTGACGGAAAGCTGTTATATTTCGGGATTGGCTTACCGGGTTGGCCGTGTGACCGACCTGGCCGAATTAGTCGCTATCGAGTCCCGGGGCATGCTGCCTCTTGAGTTCTACATCAGCCGGGGTCTCAAGAATTACTGCATTCAGGAGGAGAGTACGGAGCTTTTATGCACGACGGTCGTAAAGTCATCGCTTGAAGCAGCGGGTACCGGGGCGGATGAGATCGCTGCCGTGGTGTTAGGCATTGTGACCAATGGGCCCGCCCTTGCCGAACAGCAGGCGATGACGGCAGGACTGTCTGCCGCTGGCATCGGTTCGGTTCCGTTGCTGATGATCTCGCCTTCGGAAGAATGCAGCGGCTTCGTTGCGGCTCTAGAGGCGGCGCGCCGGACCCTGTGCGCGACCGGTTTTGCGGGCAAGGTGTTGATTATAGTCAGCGGTCGCGTGATGCCGGGGTCCAGCCGGATAGATCCGAGTACTGCGACGATTCTGAGTGACGGGATCGCGGCCTGCATTTTATCCCTCGAGCCGGGACCATTCAAACTTCTGGCGGCATTCTCTCACACAAGTCCGGAGCTCGTGCCGGCAGCCGGTCCCGATGCGACACCGGGACCGGACATTTTGCGGGGCTACAAGAATCTTAAGATTGTTGCGAACAGGCTGTACGAATATTGCCAACTGGAAGCCGAATGTATCGAGGCTTTGTTTTGTACGAACGGAAGCCTTGTCTACTCGGCATATTCGGCGGCGGCTGCCGCCCTTAGTCCGGATCGTGCATTTCAAGACACGATACCACGCTTCGGACATGTTCATGCGTGCGACCATGTCATCGGTCTTGCCGAGTATGGCCGGGCCAGAGGACACAAGGATGGCGCGGTGTACATGCTGCTCAGTTGGTCTCCCCATGTCTACGGCGGTGTGCTGGTGCGTTCAAATATGTCTGGCAGCCTTGTTTGAAAAGGCATCCGTCAGGCGCGTGAAGCGGCGGTTGCCCATTCGGATGGTCAGGTCGGCTGTGAGTTTTCTGCCGGTTCACAGAATCGCCGGGGAGTTCTCAGGGCATCCAGCGCGGCAAAACCGGTCTCGCCGGATTCATCGAAACAGCTTGGCAATCCGCTCACGCTGTTTCTCTCATCAAGGGCCGCGACAAGACGTTTCCAAAGACGTTTTTGCGCCCGGTCCCCGTTCGGCGGTCATCGTCGTACTCAGCAGATGATACGCCGTTCCGACCTCAGAACGCCGTCCAGCCGTGCGAACTGCCGCTTGCGGGCTTTGGTTACGGCATCGACCATGCCGGTCCCTATAGCACGGCTTAAGCCGCATGACGGACATTCCCGCGTCTTAAAATCCTGCTGCATTCGGCGACCGCGTTGCACAGCGAGCGACACTTTCGCCGTTCCGGATTCTGGTACCCGACAGCCTTGTGTCGCAGGAGGATGTCACCCGCCGGTTCCCGGACCCCGACTGGAGAGACGCCGTGATTCCACGGCATCCTGTCTGTCCGTGCCGTGGTCCACTATGGTAAAGCTGGCAGATGGCCGACCACGACTCAAGCCGGCCGCGGCGGCGCGCTTGAGCAGGATGTGGCGCACCCGGTCCGCGCTCAACCGGGCGGTCTCGACCGCGCCGCCGCGGTTGACCTTGCGGAACAGCGGCCCGGCTGTGAGCTCGGCCAGGTCGAGCCACTCCTTCAGCGCGGTGGGGTTCGACGTCGTAGCCCGGTCCATTCGGGTTCCGCCACCCGGGGACGCCGCCCGAGAACCCCTATATTACCGACCAGGAACTTCATCGCCCCGGCGGCGGGATGACCATGACCGGCGCCGTTCAGGTGTCAGTTCGCCGCGGGCAATCGCCATGGTACGCGCCTGATAGTCCTTGAATGGCGCTATACCGATTTTCATCACCTTCACAGGTCAACCCCCTCTCGCGGCAGACGGCAATGACGTCCGTCCAAAAATCGGCCAGCAGGGTGGCCGCGTCCTTGCACGCGTATGGCCGCACCGTTTTCAGACGGCGCCTGTGATCCCGTGCGGTCTTGCGACCTCCGGGGCCGGCCTGACTTCGGCCCCCAACTGCAGATGGTCTGATGATTGCCGGTTCCCGTGCAGGTTCGGCCGGCGCGAACGGGCAAGCCACCGCT
Organism: uncultured Rhodopila sp.; assembly: GCF_903915725.1. Classification (GTDB taxonomy): domain Bacteria; phylum Pseudomonadota; class Alphaproteobacteria; order Acetobacterales; family Acetobacteraceae; genus Rhodopila. The sequence goes on along the minus strand of NZ_CAIWTY010000109.1, from coordinate 14,897 downwards.
TCTAACGATTGTTGCCCGCGGACCGGACACCGTTGCAATTTCAACGTACCCGCCACGCAAACTGACGCTTTGCCGAAACCAACGCCGTCCTTGCACCCGTCCAAAAACCGGTGCAAACGAAACCCCATTTCGGGGGTCTAACGCGATGAACGTAGAGGCTTGGCCAAAAGCGGCCGCGGATGTCTTGCCGCTGATGGGCAACGAGGCGATCGCGCGCGGCGCCTGGGAAGCAGGCGTCAAGGTCGCCGCCGCCTATCCGGGCACGCCTTCGACCGAGATCCTCGAATCGCTCAGCCAATATCCGGCCTCCGATCTCTACGCCGAATGGTCCACCAACGAAAAGGTCGCGCTGGACGTCGCTATCGGCGCCGCTCTGTCCGGCGTGCGGGCCATCGCCTGCATGAAGCATGTCGGCCTGAATGTCGCGTCAGACTCACTGATGTCGATGTCCTACATCGGCGCTCACGCCGGCCTGGTGCTGATCGTCTGCGACGATCCCGGCATCCATTCCTCGCAAAACGAGCAGGATACCCGCCTGTTCGCCCGTTTCGCCGGCGTGCCGGTGCTGGAGCCGTCCGACGCCCAGGAAGCCTATGGGTTCACCCGCCTCGCCTTCGACCTGTCGGAGCAGTTCGATACGCCGGTGATCGTGCGCTCGACCACCCGCCTGTCGCACACGCGCTCGGTCGTGCGCGTCGGCGACCGGGTCGCGCCGCCGTCCAAAGGCTTTGTCAACGCGCCGGGCAAGACCGTCACCATTCCAGCCAACGCGCGCAGGCTCCACCCGAAGCTCATCGAGCGCGAGGCGAAGCTCGCCGCCTGGTTCGAGACGTCGCCCCTGACGCGGTGGGAGAAAGGCGCCGCAACGTTCGGCATCGTCACCGGCTCGACATCCTATCTCTACGTCAAGGAGATCGCGCCAAACGCCTCGATCCTGAAGCTCGGCATGGCCTATCCCCTGCCCGAGGCGACGCTGCGCGCCTTCGCCGCATCCGTCGATCGGCTTCTGGTCGTCGAGGAGCTTGAGCCGGCGCTTGAAGCGCAAATCCGCGCACTCGGCCTGCCCGCCGAGGGCAAGGTGTTCTTCCCGCGGGCCGGCGAGTTGTCGCCGGAGCTGGTGCGGGCCGGCCTCGCCGCCGCGGGCCTCGCCGAAGCGGCCCCTGCGCCCGTCTCCATCGGCATTGAGCCGATGGCGCGCCCGCCGGTCTTGTGCGCCGGCTGTCCCCACACCGGCGCCTTTTTCGCGCTACGCGGGCTCGAGGCGCGGGTTGCTGGCGATATCGGCTGCTACACGCTGGCCGCGGTCGAGCCGCTGCGCTCGATCGACACCACCATCTGCATGGGTGCCAGCATCGGCAACGCTGTCGGCATGGCGGCGGCCGGCGAGAAAAAGCCGATCGTTGCGACTATCGGCGATTCGACCTTCCTGCACTCCGGGATTCCGCCGCTGATCAACGCGGTGTATAACAAAGCGAACATCACCGTCGTCATCCTCGACAACTCCATCACCGCGATGACCGGCGGCCAGGACCATCCCGGCACCGGACGCGGCGTGCGCGGCGATCCCGCGCCGAAGGCCGATTACGAGGCGATCTGCCGCGCCGTCGGCGTGAGCTGGGTTCGCCGCGTCGATCCCTACGATGTCGGTCACATGTACCAGACCCTGCGCGAGGCGGTCGTGCACAAGGGCGTCTCGGTCGTCATTTCCGAACGCCCGTGCGTGCTCGATCCGGTCAAGATCAAGGGCAACCCGCTCGCGGTGTCGCAGGAGCGCTGCGTCGCCTGCCAGTCCTGCATGAATCTCGGCTGCCCGGCGCTGATCTGGTCCGACGCGCTGCATGAGGGGCGGCACAAGGTTGCGATCGATGCCGCCGCCTGCATCGGGTGTACACTCTGCGCCCAGGTCTGCCCCACCGACTGCATTCAGCCGACGGTCCTGGCATGAGCGCCGTGCCGGAGATCGAGACCGCTTCCGCCACCACGGCGTCAGCGCGTACCACCAACGTGATGATCGTCGGCGTCGGCGGTCAGGGCGTGCTGATGATTTCGAAGGCGCTGGCGCTGATTGGCCAGAAGCAGGGCCTTCAGGTCAAGCAGAGCGAAGTGCACGGGATGGCCAAGCGCGGCGGCGTGGTATTCAGCCATGTGCGCTTCGGCGCGGAAGTGTGGTCGCCGACCATCTGCAAGGGCGAGGCCGACGTGCTGATCGCGCTGGAATGGGCCGAGGGCCTGCGCTGGCTCGAATACCTCCGCCCGGAAACCGGCGTGTTCATCGCCGACACCCGCCGCATCGTGCCGCCGTTCGCCTGCCGTTCACGCCGCCGCGGCGCCACCATGGCCTATGCGCGCGAGACGCCGGCCGAGGTGATCGACAAGGTCAGCGAAGGCTATGCGCTCGACGCGGCGGCGATCGCCACCGGGCTTGGTGAATCCCGCGCCGGCAACACCGTGCTGCTCGGCGTGCTGTCGGCCTCGATGGGCGTGCCCGTCGCCGAGTGGCTCGCGGTGCTCGAGATGCTGGTCCCGCCGAAGTCGCGCGCGATCAATCACAAGGCTTTCGAGGCGGGCCGCGCCTGGGCGGAGGCGGCGCACAACGATTCGTCGCTGCGCTTCGACGCCGGCTTCGCCGCGGATGTGACGCACGCAGACCTGCCGGAGGTGTCGGTCAGGCTCGACATCAACGCCGCCTGGTGCAAGGGCTGCGACATCTGCGTGAAGCTCTGCCCGGAACGGTGCCTGGCGCTGAACGAGTATCAGGTCGCCTATCTCACGGCGCCGCAGGCGTGCACCGGTTGCCACGTGTGCGAGTGGCTCTGCCCCGACTTCGCGATCGAAGTCCACACGACCCAAAAAGTCCCCATGACGGTTTCAGAATGACAACACCCTCGCTCGCCTCGCTGCACGGCAACCGCGCATGCGCGGCCGGCGCCATCGCCGCAGGCTGCCGGTTCTTCGCCGGTTATCCGATCACGCCCTCCTCCGAAATCGCCGAGCAGATGTCGCGCGAATTGCCGCGTGCCGAAGGCGTTTTCATCCAGATGGAAGATGAGATCAGCTCGCTGGCCGCGGTGATCGGTGCGTCGCTCGGCGGCGTCAAGGCAATGACCGCGACCAGCGGCCCCGGCTTTTCGCTGATGCAGGAGAATCTTGGATACGCCGCGATGACCGAAGTCCCCTGCGTCATCATCAATGTGATGCGCGGCGGCCCATCGACCGGAATGCCAACACGGCCCTCGCAGTCCGACATCATGCAGACGCGGTGGGGGACGCACGGCGATCATCCGGTGATCGTCGTTGCACCCGCGTCAGTGCAGGAGATTTACGACGAGACCATCCGCGCCTTTAACCTGGCGGAGGAGTTCCGCACGCCGGTCATCGTGCTTTACGACGAGGTGATCGCGCACCTGCTGGAATCCGTCGTCCTCCCGCAGCGTGACACGGTGCCAACCCTGACGCGCAAATGGGCGAGCGGGGAAGAAACGACATTCCTGCCCTACGCCGTGACGGAGGATGGCGTGCCGGTCATGGCGCGGCCGGGCGACGGGCACCGCGTCCACGTGACCGGCCTGACCCACACCCCCGATGGCTTTCCGACCCAAAGGCCGGACCTCGCCGCCAAGGCGACGCAGCGGCTGCTGGACAAGATCGAGTTCAACCGCGACCGCATTGAGCGTAATGAAACCTTCGACCTCGAAGACGCCGACGTCGTAATCGTTGCGATCGGCATTGTCGCGCGGGCGGCGCGCCGGGCCGTGCAGGAGCTGCGCAGCGCCGGGCTGCGTGTCGGATTGTTCCGGCCCGTCACGCTGTGGCCGTTCCCCGAGGAAGCGTTGCGCGAAGCCGCGGCGAGGGCAAAATGCTTACTGGTTCCCGAGATGAACGCCGGCCAACTCGCGCTTGAAGTCGAGCGGATTGTCGGGCCCGACAGGGTCGCGCGGCTCAATCGAATCGATGGCGAGCCGATCGCGCCGGGCGACATTGTCCGTAGGATCCGGGAGATTGCGGCATGAACGACACGCTGGAAGCGCCGTTCGACGTCAAGGACTACCTGCGGCTTGAAATGATGCCGCATTTCATGTGTCCGGGCTGCGGCCACGGCATCGCGTTGCGCTGCCTGCTGTGGGCGGTGCATGAACTCGGCATCGACAAGGACAAGCTTGCGGTCGTGTGCGGAATCGGCTGCTCCGGGCGCGTCGGCGCTTATATCGACGCCAATACGTTTCATACGACGCATGGGCGCCCGCTTGCTTTCGCGACCGGTTTGAAGCTGGCCCGGCCCGACCTGACGGTGGTGGTGATCACCGGCGACGGCGATTGCCTCGCCATCGGTGGCAACCACCTGATCCACGCCTGCCGCCGCAACCTCGACATCACCTGCCTGATGCTGAACAACGAGGTCTATGCCATGACCGGCGGTCAGGTGTCGCCCACGACGGCGATCGATCGCCTAACCACCACCACGCCGCACGGCAATGCGGAGCCCACATTCGATGCTTGCCGGCTTGCCGACGCAGCCGGTGCGAGCTTTGTCGGGCGGGAGGTGACCCGCCAGGCGCCGGCGCTCAAGAACGTCATCAAGGCCGGACTTGCGCATGAGGGCTTCTCGTTCATCGAAGTCATGTCCGATTGCACCGAGATATACGGGCGCAAGAACGATCTTGGCGAGTCGCCCGAGATGATCATGTCGCAGAAGAGCGACATGCGTCCCGAGGCGTTCGGCAATGTCGCGGACGAACCGTTCCGCGCCAATCGCCTGCGCGCCGGTATCATCGCGCAACGAGACCGCCCCGAATATGGCAGCGTCTACCGGCTGCGCGCCGCGGCGGAGCAGGCGAAAGCGAAGGCAAAGTCATGACTGTCCACGCCCATCGCGCCGAAATCCGCCTCGCCGGGAGCGGCGGACAAGGGCTGATCACCGGCATGCATATCCTATTTCGCGCCCTGGCCATCGAGGGCAAGCGCGCGGCGCAGTCGCAGAGCTACGAGCCGACCTCGCGGGGTGGGTTCTGCTATTCGGATCTGATAGTCTCGGACGATTCCGGCGACTATCCGCTGGCGACTGGTCTGGGCATGGTCGCTGCGCTGTCGCAGATCGGCCTCGACCGGTCGCTGGCGTTGATCAAGCCGGGCGCGCTGTTGATCGTCGATGAACGGCTGGTGCCGGAGCCGCCGAGATCCGGCTTCGACCTGCATGTTCTGCCAATGGCCGCCCGGGCGGTCGAGGTCGGCAGCCCCCGGATTGCGAATGTCGTGGCGCTAGGGGCGCTTGCGCATCTCGGCCGTTTGGTGCCGCGGGAGGTGTTGGAGCAGGCAGTTCGCCTTGAGACGCCGCCGAAGTTTGCGGATCTGAATCTGGCGGCGGTTCGGGAGGGATGGGGGCTGGTCGGTGCGCGGGTCGGGGTGTGAGGTAGGCGGGTTTTTGCGAGCCCGGATTCCCGCGCGGGACAAACCACACGACCGAGCCACCGCCCGGCCGTCGGAACTCGCGGGCCGATCGGCGTGATCCGCGGGGACCTGACGAGAGAGACCGTTATGTCAGGCGGCGGAACCTTCCCACTCAAACGGGTTCACCCGTGCAACGCCCATCGCGACAAAATGCTTTTCATTTCGGGTCGCAACGACCAGGTCAGCGCTGACAGCAATGCTCGCCACCATCATGTCCGCGATGCCGATCTCGACGCCGTTGTTGCGAGCCGCACGCGCAAGCTGACGCAGGTGCAAAGCCTCCTGAAGTCCGAACGGCATGATCCGCGCGGGATAGAACGCGAGAATCCGAGAGAGCCAGTTTGCGAGTTCAGCCGCATGCCCGGTGGCGCCTCCTGCTTCCCGTTTACCGATACCGGCGGCAATCTCGCCAACAGCCACCATCGGCAACCATAGATCCTCTGCGTGGTCTTCAATCCAACGCCGGGCGCGAGCCTTTGCCGGCTCAGGCCGCCTGTCTGGTGCCGTCGCTGACAGGACGTTGGTATCGAGCAGGTATCCTCGGGTCATAGGTCACGCGGTGGTGTCTGGTCACGCTCGATCTCCCCGACGCCGGGGAACGCCAACAGTAACGATGCGAATGAAGGCTTTGCCCCATTCAGGGCACGCCACTGCTCATACCCGAGAACCACGGCAACCGGCGACCCGTGCTTCGTGACCACGGTTTCGTCACCGTTAGCCGCGTTATCAACCACCGATGAAAATACCGCTTTGGCCTCACGCAACTGCATTTCTCGCATGACTGCACCTATATGACCACATGTGGTCATATATCACAAGGCGGGGTGCTGACGTCAAGCGTGTTCACACATCGGGCGGGTAGACCATCAGTCGGTCATGTGCGATTGGACCGGGGTTTACGGGCTCAAGCACGACCTTGGCGAGTCGCCACAGATTAGTCTGTCGCAACACAGCAACTTGTGCCCGGAGGCGTTCTACCCGTTCAGGACCTCGCCAAGGCTTCTCATAAATGTCGCCTCGTTTGCGTCCGATATGCCGAGAACGTTAATGCGGCCACTATCCGGAAGATAGATCCCGTACTCACTCGTCAATCGACCGCAGTCGGCCGGCGAGAGCGGAAGTAAAGAAAAAAAGCCCGTTTGGGCGGACAATCTTGACAGCACGCTGTTGCCGAAGGAGGCGCTCGACAGGCGCTGACGCTTCATGACAATTTCTTGTCTGATTTGCTCGAGCTCTGAAAGCCACAGCCGGCGAAGTTCGTCGCTTGCAACGATTGCTGATACGATGGCCGCGCCGTGATCCGGCGGCATGGAGTAGCTACACCGCGCAATCGAGGCTAACGCCCCGCGAACCTTATCAGCACCCGCATCAGAGGACGCTTTCGCCAAGAACAATCCAACCCGCTCACGATATAAACTGAAATTCTTCGAGCAGGAAAATGCAAAAAGTACCTCGTCGAATTTCTCCAAGGCGATATTGATGATCTCAAGATCCGCATCGAACCCGAGCGCCAATCCCGCATACGCTATATCGATCAAGGGAATAACCCCCCGATTTCGTAAGATATCAAACAAATCCCGTATCTGTGCGATCGACAGGTCTTCGCCCGAAGGGTTGTGGCAGCTTGCCTGCAACAAGAAAGCATCGCCGCGCTGCATCTTGCCGGCAGCGGACGTTATTGCCTGGAAGTCAACCCCTCCTGAAACGGCGTTCAGATAATCATATCTCTCCACCGTGAAGCCCGAGGCGAGGAATATTCCGGGATGGTTAGCCCACGCCGGGTCACTGATCCAAATTCGCGGCTTGCCCGACATCTTCGCCAGCAGTTGGGCGCCAAGCCAAAGAGCGCCTGTACCCCCAATCGCCTGGAAGGTTACCAATTTGCTGGCGAGCGAGGCAGCCAAATCACCGCGCACGAGCTGCTTCGTCAGGTTTCTTTGAAAGTCGATACTTCCCGTAATCCCGAGATAGGTCTTTGTGCGTTGCTGATCAACGAGCCAGCGCTCAGCCAGTTTCACAGCCTGCATAACCGGAGTATCGCCGGACGGGTCCTTGTATACGCCCACTCCCAGATCGATCTTCCCCGGCCGGGCGTCGGCAGCAAAGGCGCTGATGAGGCTAAGGAGCGGGTCAGCGGGAAAAGACGGCAGGCTTTCAAACATGGGAGTCTCTGCTGCGGAAGTTGGTATTATGTCGTTGGAGGCTCTCTACCCACAAAGCAGGCCAATGGGAAGCATCCTGATCCTCCAGCGCCATGCGAAACGATGGAGCTTTTTAGGCGACGCCCAAAAATAGTCGCTGCGTTTGGCAGTGTCGCAAAAACCGTCATGGCCCGGCTCGTCCGGGCCACCTATGCCAGCACACTGCCGCGATAGGTGGCGCGGACAAGCCGGGCCATGACGACAGGGGGCGCCGTCACCCGATTCGATAATTCATGGGCGTCGCCTTAGTAGAGGGACATTCAAGCGGCTGCCAGGCAGGATCGACGGCTGCCGCGCCACCAGAACCGCGGTGACGATCCGGTTCACCAAGCCGATCGGCACGCGCATGATCAAAACCTCCGAGCACAAGCGGCCGGCGGCCATCAGCGCGCCCGCCAGCAGCGGCCCGGCGGCCGAGCCGAACCGCCATTAGGCGACGGCGGAGCCCACGCCGGTGCCGCAGCCCTCCGCCGGGTGGAATTGCGGCGCGCAGGCCGAGCACGAGGAGCGAGGGGGTTCAAGGCCGGTTCCGTGCTTGTCAGTTTTTCCCTGACATTTATTTATATTTCCCGTCATTTACCTACAAAAGAAATGGACCCGGATCAACTGCTCGTCATCGATGACCGAGATCTGGCGCATTTGCTTGCGCCCGGCAGAGGTTTTGGTGTCGCGTCCTTATAGAAAATCAATTTGCATGATTTGACGATGCGAAACGGCGCCGGCCAGCAAGTCCAACAGATTGATGGCATGTACTCGTTTTGTTTGTTTGGACGCCAGTCATGGCATGGCCAGCCCTGCCCGGCCTCGATTTTCTAATGATACAACTAGGGTCATAAGGAGCGTGCCAGATTTGCATATCAAGCGCACTACGTCTGCTCGGTTGCCTCCCCCGCAAGATCGGGGCTGACCGCGATGGCCGGTTGGCTCGAACCCCCGGGTCCGGAAGGACGTTAGCGTCCATGACATTAAGACTAATGGTGCTGGACGAGACGCTGACCGACCTGCTGGATCGGGCGGCCAGTGCCCGACGCCTCGCCAACTTGATCCATGACGACGCCGCCGGACCTCGGCTGGAACAACTCGCCGAGGACCTCGACGCGCAGATTGCCCGCTATGTCCGACAGGAATTGCGGAGAACGAGGTTAACATAGCGGCTCCGGGAGTGTCGGGGCACTGATCCCGCGCGAGCGCACGCCCACTCGGCCAGAAGTCCGGTACAGAGCTCGGCGACACGGCGCCTCCTCCGCCGGGTCAGCCCGCGCTGGTGGTGTCAGCCAATCGCAACGGCCGCCGATTCGTCCTTCAGACTGACGCCCGACACGCCGCGGGCGCGCATCGCGCGCAGCAGAAAGACCATCTTGAACGCTGCGTCCGCCGCGCCGATGCCTTCCGGCCGGATGTTGGAGATGCAGTTGCGGTCGGCGTCCGTGCTGTCCGGCCGCGGCTGCCAGGTGAGATAAGCCCCGAGGCTGTCGGGTGCCGACAGGCCGGGACGTTCGCCGATGAGCACGACGGCGCCGGACGCCCCGAGCGCCCCCGCGACCGCATCGCCAATGGCCACGCGGCCCTGCCGGACGATCGCCAGCGGAGCGATGCGCCAACCCTCGGCGCGCAAGGCCGGCAACGCCGCGGCCAGCACGGGAACCGCGTGGTTCTGCACCGCACGCGCCGACAGCCCGTCCGCCAAAACGAACGCCACATCATAGACGCCCGCCCGGGTGGCCAGCGTGGCAGCCCCCTCCGCCTCGAGCCGCCGCCCCAAATCCGGACGCATCAAATAAACCCGCCGATCGGCTGCGGCGCTGTCAACGGTCAGGATCGGCAGGCCGAGAGCGGCGGCATCCTCCGCCAACCGCGCATCGTCGAGCGGGGCGTGCACGGCGTCGCGCGCCCTTGCGTGGGCAAGGCGAAAATCAAGCATTGGCGCCGTCGCCAGCGAGGCGCCGCTGCGCGCCAGGCCAATCCGCGCGGCGGTCAGGCCGCGAAGCCGCGCCCAGGCCTCGCCGGCGGCTGGCGGGTGATCCTGCGCCCCTGTCATGCCGCGGGAAGCAGACGCCGCAGCCGCTCCGGCAGGCCGAGCGGGCGGATGCGGCCGAACCCGTCTCGCAACCCCTGCTCGGTCAGCCAGGCTTCGAATTCGGGCGCCGGGCCGCGGCCAAAAAGTTCGCGCATCGCCAGAGCGTCGTGGAAGGAGGTGCTTTGGTAGCCGAGCATGATGTCGTCGGCCCCCGGCACGCCCATGATGAAATTCACCCCCGCCGCTACCAGCAACGTCAGCAACGTGTCCATGTCGTCCTGATCTGCTTCCGCGTGGTTGGTATAGCAAACGTCGCAGCCCATCGGCAGCCCGAGCAGCTTGCCGCAGAAATGATCCTCCAGCCCGGCGCGGATGATCTGCTTGCCGTCGAACAGGTATTCCGGACCGATGAACCCGACCACGGTGTTGACCAGAAATGGATGAAAGTGCCGCGCCACGGCATAGGCGCGCGCCTCCAGCGTCTGCTGATCGACGCCATGATGCGCGTTGGCCGACAGCGCGCTGCCCTGGCCGGTCTCGAAATACATCACCTGCTCGCCGCCGCGATGCAGCGACAGCGCCGCGTCGCGGGCCTCCGCGAGCATGGACAGGTCGATGCCGAAGCCGCGGTTGGTGGCCTCGGTCCCGCCGATGGACTGGAACACCAGGTCCACCGGCGATCCCTGGCGGATCAGGTCCAGCGTGGTCGTAACATGACTGAGCACGCAGCTCTGCACCGGGATTTCCAGCCGCTGGCGGATATCGTCGAGCAGGCAGAGCAACGTATGCGTGCGCTGCGGGCTGTCGCTAGCCGGATTGATGCCGATGACGGCGTCGCCGGAGCCGAGCAGCAGCCCGTCGAGGATGCTCGCCGCGATGCCGCGCGGATCGTCTGTCGGGTGATTCGGCTGCAGCCGGGTCGATAGCCGACCGGGCAGGCCGACGGTGGTGCGGAAGCGGGTTGTAACGCGGCATTTGGCCGCGACCACCATCAGATCCTGAAGCCGGCTGATCTTGGCAACGGCGGCCGCCATTTCCGGCGTGATCCCGGGCGCCAGAGCCGTCAGCGCCTCGGGCGTCGCCGCATCGGACAGCAGGAAATCGCGGAACCCGCCCACCGTGAGATGGCCGATCGGCGTAAAGGCGGCGGTGTCATGGCCATCGATGATGAGCCGCGTCACAGCGTCGGTTTCGTAGGGGACGACCGGTTCCTCGAGGAAACGCCGCAGCGGCAGGTCGGCCAGCGCGAACTGCGCCGCCACCCGAGCTTCGTTGTCCGGCGCCGCGATGGCCGCCAGCAGATCGCCGCTGCGCAGCGGCGTGGCCTGTGCCATCAGAGTTTTCAGGTCGCCGAAGACATGGCGTTGCTGGCCAAGAGTTGCGGAGTACATCGTCGGATCACACCGTGCCGGTTTGCCGCCCGGATGGCGCGCCGGCCAAACCTCCACCATCGTGACGCATCGCGCAACGCCTGCCAGCGAGGCCGCGGCACAGGCCGGGAATCACCGGCTGCCGCGTGACGACGCAGGCGGTGGCGGAAATTTTCGGGGCGGCTCAGTTTGGTGTTGGATGGCAACGAATGGGCTGACCGGGCGATGTTGGCGCCGCTGGTCAGGGATACGGCTGTTCGTCCGCTAACATATTCAACGCGCCCTAATCCTCGCTCAGCGCGCAGTGGCCGAACAACATGCCGATCGGCAGGGATGCCAGTATCCAAGCGACAAGAACGCTGGCGACTTCATGCGGAAGCAGCCGCGCAGCCCCAAATGAAACTACCGCAACACCGAGTAAACCGGTTACCGCCAGAAGCCCCGATTGATCGTCTTTACGTCCCATTGCATTCCTGCTCCTGCCTCTAGGCCGGAAATTCCGATATTCTTGGGCAAAAAACACCCGCCAAATACGAAGCAAACCATATGCCAACCCGAAATATCCATAACAATCAATGCCTTCATATTCAACGTCCCTCATAAGTGAAATACAGTGTAAATGTTTCCGACACATTACAGTGGTAATCTTGCTCAACAACTGATCATCACCGACAGATTGTTGTACGAGCTACGCGGATACGTAGTCTCCGACGAGTTTGCATCCCGCCAATCATCCGTAACGTGGCGCCCCGGGCAGCCACGAAGGCGGCCGCACCTTGGTGCGATCAGTCGATGCTCGCGGCAATGTCGTGGAACAGACGCGCCGGCAGGCCACCGCCCGTAACCGCTTTCATCGGCTCGTTGTCGTCGTTGCCGAGCCACACTCCAATCAGCACGCCTTTGGTCGAGCCGACGAACCAGGCGTCGCGGAAGTCCTGCGTCGTGCCGGTCTTGCCGGCGACGCTGCGCCCGGGGACGGAAGCGGCGCGGCCGGTGCCGCGGTTGACAACGGCGCCCAGCATCCGCGCCATCATCGCCGCCTTATCGGGATCCACCACCCGGTCAGGCTGATGCGGCATGCGATCCAGCCCGTGCGGCACGATGCGATTGCCGCCGTTAAAGAACGGCGCGTAGGCGGCAGTGAGTTCCATCAGGCCGACCTCCCCGGTGCCAAGGGCGAGGGAGGCGTCGTTCGGCAGTTTGTCGGCGATCCCCAGGCGTGCCGCGGTGGCGGCGACCGCTTTGGGACCGCCGGATTTCAGCAGGATGCGAACCGAGGCGGTATTAACCGACTGCGCCAGGGCTTCCTCCAGCGTGATCTCGCCGAGATAGCGGCGCTCGATGTTGGTGGGACTCCAGGCGCCGATACGCAGCGGCGCGTCCATCACAGTGTCATCGGGGGTCATCCCGATTTCCAGCGCGGTCAGCCAGACGAACGGCTTGAAGGCGGAGCCGGGTTGGCGGCGCGATAGCACCGCCCGATTATACGACGACTCTCGGAAGTTTCGGCCGCCAACCATGGCGCGGACGGCGCCGCTGGCGGTGTCGAGGATGATGACGGCGCCCTGGGAGACTCCGGCGGCGACGCCCGGGCCGTCCAGAACGGCGGTCAGCCGCGCCTCGGCCACCGCCTGGTCGCGACCATCGAGGGTGGTCCGCAAGGTCGCGTCGGCGTCCGGCGCCACCAGGGTTTGCGATTGATCAGCGACCCAATCGGCGAACCAACCGGGGGCGGACGGGGCGGACGGGAAGGCGATCTGCGCGGTTGCGGCCTGTGCCTGTTGCGCGGTCAGGTCGCCGTTTTCGACCATGGCGGCCAGCACCTCCCTGCCGCGGGCGAGCGCGGCGGCCGGGTTGACCCTGGGGTTGAAGCGCGACGGCGCGCGCGGCAGGCCGGCCAGCACCGCCGCCTGCGGCAGCGTCAGGTGGCGGGCTGACACGTTGAAGTATGTCTTCGCCGCGGCATCCATGCCCCAGGCTCCGGCGCCCAGGTAGACGCGGTTGAGGTAGATCTCGAGGATTTCCGTCTTGGTGAAGTGGCGCTCCAGCCAGAGCGTCAGCAGCAGTTCCTGCACCTTGCGCTTGGTGGTGCGGGCGTTGGTCAGGAACAGGGTCTTGGCGACCTGCTGGGTCAGGGTGGAGCCGCCCTGGACGACGTGGCCGGCGGTCAGGTTCACGACGGCGGCACGCAGCAGGCCGACGGGGTCGATGCCATGGTGATGCCAGAAGCGGCGGTCCTCCACCGCGACGACGGCGGCAGGCAGCGCGGCGGGAAAATCCTTCAGCCGCAGCGGTTCGCCCACCAGGTCGCCGAAGCTGGCGATGACGTGGCCGGAGCGGTCCTGCAGGATCAGGCTGGGGCGGCGGGCGGCATCGAGCGCGGATTCCGGGCGGGGCAGGTCGCGGGAATACCACAGCACCATGACGGCGCAAGCCAGGGCCAGCCAGACCGAGGCGATGAAACTCCAGCGCAGCAGCCAGAGCAGGACGCGTTTCTTGCGCGACCCCCGGGCTCGCGGCGGTTCGGCGGGTTCGTCCAGGGTCTCCGGTTCGGACGGGTAGAACCGGGGCACGGTTGGGGCGGTGCGAGGCATTCTCGTGACGTTTAGCAGATTCGCGGGCGGCTCGGGTCACCGCTTGTCGAGCGCGGCATCGTTGCCCAGAGTTGTGGCTTATGTGCGTCAGGAGGCGATGCGATGAAGGGCCTGTTTCTGGATGCGGTAGACGATCTGGCCAGTGTCTTCCATCGCATGGTGCGGGCGGACGACCCGCCGATGGACGTGCTGGAGCGGGGCGAGATCAGCCCGGAGGAACTGCCCGCGCTGACCGCCGGCTATGACTTCATCTTCGACGACCACAGCGCGCTGCCGACGGCGGCGATGCGGCGGTGCTCCGGCCTGAAGCATGTGATCTTCCTGGGCACCGGCGCGCGCAGCTACATGAACCCGGAGGAGCTGGCCGCCCTCGGGATCGCCGTGCACACCATCAAGGGCTACGGCGATACGGCGGTGGCCGAGCACGCAATCGCGCTGATGTGGGCGGCGGCGCGCGGGCTGGCGCGGATGGATGGCGGGATGCGGGCGGGCCAGTGGCTGCGCACCGAGGGCGTCGAGCTGACCGGCAAGACAATCGGGCTGATTGGCTTCGGCGGGATCGCGGCCGAGGTGGCGCGGATCGCCGCCGGCTCGGGGATGCGGGTTCTGGCCTGGAACCGGACGCCGAAGACCGCACCCGGGGTGACGTTCGCTGATCTGGATACGCTGCTGGAGCAGAGCCATGTGCTGTCGGTGCACCTGCTGCTGAATGACGAGACGCGCGGGTTCCTGAGCGCGGAGCGGTTGGCGAGGGTCAGGCCGGGGGCGATTTTGGTGAATACGGCACGGGCGGCGATCGTCGATGAGCCTGCGATGATCGAGGCTTTGCGGTCGGGGCGGTTGCGGCACGCGGCGCTGGATGTGTTCGCGACGGAACCTCTGCCGGCGGGGGATGTGCTGACGAGTCTGCCGAATGTGACGCTGTCGGCGCACAGCGCGTTCCGCACGCCGGAGGCGAGCGACAAGCTGATCCGGATGGCGCTGGATATTGCGTGCGGGTTGTAGGGGCTAGTCGTTGGGATAAGGAGACGGTAGAAGGACAGGTGAACACCCTATCGACCAATTGGGCGACAGAGTGCACTTAGACGGATGCCGATGGGGGCAATTGTGAAGCGCGACGATTTGGCTCAGGTGTAAAAGTATGGACTTGATCTGACGGTCGGGTCTCCGCCGTGGTGGGTGTCCGACGAATATCTCGTGTCGCTGATCACGCCGCTTGCAGCAATTTCTCCCTCGCTACCGGTAGCGTGTCAATGAAGGTCTGCATCGG
>NZ_CAIWTY010000108.1 GCF_903915725.1 uncultured Rhodopila sp. | reverse complement strand
GTTCGACCAGCAGAGCTTCAAGCTCTGCACGGCTCAGATCGGAGAGGGCGGGTGGCGGCGGCACATCCGCACAGAATCTGACCGATTCGAGCCGGGGCAAGCGAAAAATGCAGGCTGGCCCACTTTTTTGCCCCTGTTGCCAGGTGAAGGGCAAACAGATTGTGCTTCCGGGTGCAACCAAGGATTCGTTGAAGGCGCTCCCGGATTTCAAGTATAACACGAAAAGCTGATCCACAACGGTCGCGCAGCGTGGCGTCCCCGACGCACAACATCAGGTTGCCATGCTGACGCACCTCGAGACGTGCAGCCTGCCCACGTCCATGAGAGCGCTATGAAACGATATTTCGCCAGGTCCGTGTTCAAGCTAATCCCGGCATTGACTTTTTTGCTCCCCCTGTCGGTCATGGCAGAGATCACCCCGGTTCCGGACCCGCCGATGGGCAAGGCGACCGTGCAGGCCATTGTCCCGCCGCCCGACCCGTTCGGCACGCTGACATTTATATCCGAAAACGATCTATTGGGCGGCGGCACCGACCGCTACTATACCAACGGCATGCTGCTGACCTGGCGCTCGCCTTCAGCCGATCTGCCGAAACCGTTCGCGTGGCTGGACGAGCATCTTACCTGGCTGCTCGGTCCGGGAAATCTCCGCTGGGGTTTGTCACTGGGCCAGAACATCTACACCCCGCAGGACAAGTATCGTTACGTTCCGGATCCTCACGACCGTCCCTATGCCGGCCAGCTCTATGGTGCGTTCAGCCTCAGCCGATCGGCTGAAACGATGCAGACGCTATTCGAGCTTCAGGCCGGGGTGGTCGGGCCGTCCGCCCTGGGTGAGCAGGTGCAGAACAACTATCATCGCCTGATCAATGTCCCCCGCCTCAATGGCTGGAATTATCAGCTCAAGGACGAACCGACACTGAACGCCATGGTGGAGCGTCGTTGGCGACTGCCGTTGGGCACGGTAGCGGGCCTGGACACCGAGGTGATCCCGTCCGTGATGGCGGCTCTCGGCAACGTCGCCATCTATGCGGGCGCAGGGGGAATGCTACGGCTCGGACATGGAATGGATGCCGACTGGGGACCGCCACGCATCCATCCGGCGTTGGCCGGATCATCATTCTTTCAACCAAGGCAGGAATTCGGCTGGTACGTCTTCACCGGCCTGGACGGACGGGTTGTCGGACGGGATCTGTTCCTTGATGGCAACACGTTCCGAGGCAGCGGGCCCTCGGTGAACCGAAGCCTGTTCGTCGGCGAGGCGCAGGCCGGCGGTGCGGTCTTCTGGCGAGGCACCCGGATTGCCTATACCCAGGTGATCCGCAGCAAGGAATTCAGCGGACAACGCGGTACTCAGACCTTCGGTTCGATCAGCCTGTCGTTCCGCTTCTGAAAAGCTGGTGATGGCCCGGGGACGCGTTCCAGAGCGCAATGACCCGAACGCCGGGATGAGCGGGATTGGTGCTAAGGATACCCAGCGAAGCCGTGGCGAGCAGGAAATGCTGTCCGTCAGCCACGCGTAGCCCGATCCATCGTGCGGTCAATGCCTGGCCGAATTCACCATGGGAGAACAGCGCCACATTGCCGTCCACCGTGCAAAGTTTTTCGATCAGCCGATCGGCGCGGGTGGCGATCTGGTCTGGCGTTTCGCCACCGGGACAACCGTCTTCGAAGACATTCCACCCGGGCCGATCGGCGCGGATATCCCAGGATTGCCGGCCCTCGTAGTCACCGTAGTCCCACTCTTGCAGGTTCGGTTCGATTTCCGCCTCGGCGCTCAACCCTGCCAGCGCGCAGGTCCGTTGCGCCCGTTGGCGCGGGCTGGTGAAAACGCGCGCAAATCCTATCGGTCGGAGCCACGGCAAGAGTTCGCGCGCCTGATCCTCTCCCTGCGCCGTCAACGGGATATCCGTTCGGCCCGTGTGCCGGCCGGACAACGACCACGCGGTTTCACCATGGCGGATGAGATACAGGCATGGTTCCGCGGTCATTCGGCAACACCCCACTTCCAGTTGCGGATTTCCGGCATGTCCTGGCCGTGCTCATTGATATAAAGCTTATGCTCGACAAGCTTGTTCTGAACCATCTGTTTCAGATAGGCACCTTTACTCCCAAGGTCCGGCAAACGGTCCAGCACATCCTGAACGAGATGAAACCGGTCCAGATCGTTCTGCACACGCATATCGAACGCCGTGGTGATGGTACCCTCTTCCTTGTAGCCACGCACATGAAGGTTATGATTCGTCCGGCGATAGGTCAGCCTGTGCACCAGCGACGCATAGCCATGGAAGCCGAAGATGATGTGCTTGTCCTTTGTGAACAATGCATCGTAGTCGGCCTCGCTGAGCCCGTGCGGATGTTCGCTCGCGGATTGCAGTTTCATCAGATCGACGACGTTGATGACCCGGATTTTCAGGTCCGGAAGATGCCGGCGCAGGATCGAAACGGCGGCCAATATCTCCAGAGTCGGTGTGTCGCCGCAGCAGGCCATAACAACATCCGGTTCGCTGTCCTGATCGTTGCTCGCCCACTGCCAGATACCAAGACCCTGTGTGCAATGCACGACCGCTTGCTGCATCGTCAGCCACTGGGGCAGGGCGTGCTTGCCGGCGACGACCACGTTCACATAGTGGCGGCTGCGCAGGCAATGATCGAAGGTCGGCAACAGGCAGTTGGCATCGGGCGGCAGATAAACGCGCACGATGTCGGCCTTCTTGTTGATCACATGGTCTAGGAAACCGGGATCCTGATGCGTGTATCCGTTATGATCCTGCTGCCATACATGTGAGGCAAGCAGATAGTTCAGCGAAGCGATTTTCCGCCGCCACGGCAATTCCAGCGTCACCTTCAGCCACTTCGCATGCTGGCTGAACATCGAATCGATGATGCGAATGAAAGCCTCATAGCTATTGAACACCCCATGCCGCCCGGTCAGCAGGTAGCCTTCCAGCCACCCCTCGCACTGGTGCTCGCTGAGCATGGAATCGAGCACCCGGCCGGCGGGCGCAAGAAATTCATCATTCTCCGACTTATCGGCATCCCACTGGCGATTCGTAACTTCGAACACCGCGCCAAGCAGATTGGAAAGCGTCTCATCCGGACCGAAGATCCGGAAGTTGTCCGGGTTCAGTTTGACGACCTCCCTGAAGAACTTGCCGAGAACCAGGGTGTCCTGCGCATCGACGGCCCCCGGAGACGGCACGGCAACCGCATGCACGCGAAAATCGGGCATATGCAGATCGCGCAACAATATCCCGCCGTTGGCCCGCGGATTGGCGCCCATCCGCCGATCGGCTTTGGGTGCAAGTTCGGCCAATTCATCGATGAGGCGTCCGTTCTCATCGAACAATTCCTCGGGCCGGTAGCTTCGCATCCAGCTTTCCAGCAACGCGACGTGCTTCGGATGGTCGCCATCGACCAGAATTGGCACCTGGTGCGCGCGGAAGGTGCCCTCGATCTCCAG
Source organism: uncultured Rhodopila sp. (assembly GCF_903915725.1). Taxonomy (GTDB): domain Bacteria; phylum Pseudomonadota; class Alphaproteobacteria; order Acetobacterales; family Acetobacteraceae; genus Rhodopila. Next base: position 5,980 of record NZ_CAIWTY010000108.1, on the reverse strand, counting down.
ACCGTCGATGACCTTCGGTCCCGTCCAGCCCTTGGGCGAGCGCAGCACGATCATCGGCCAGCGCGGGCGGGAGGCATCGTTGCTGGCCCGTGCCGAGGTCTGAAACCGGCGAATATCGTTGATCGCCCGTTCCATCACGGTGGCCATCAGCTCATGCATCGTGTCCGGGTCGTCGCCTTCCACGAAGTAAGGTGTCCAACCGCAGCCGAGAAAGAAATGTTCCAGATCTTCGTGGGCGATCCGCGACAGCACGGTCGGATTGCTGATCTTGTACCCGTTCAGGTGCAGGATCGGCAGCACGGCACCATCGGTGATCGGATCGAGGAATTTTGTGGACTGCCAGGCTGTCGCCAGCGGGCCGGTTTCCGATTCGCCGTCGCCGACGACGCAGGCAACGATCAGGTCAGGATTGTCGAATGCCGCGCCAAAGGCATGGCTTAACGAATAACCCAACTCGCCGCCTTCGTGGATGGAACCCGGTGTCGTCGGAGCGACATGGCTGGAAATGCCACCAGGAAACGAAAATTGCTTGAACAGCTTTTTCAGTCCGGCTTCATCCTGAGTGACGTTTGGATATACCTCGGTCCATGTCCCTTCAAGATACACGTTACCGACCAGCGCCGGACCGCCATGACCGGGGCCGGCAATGTAGATGATGTCGAGATCGTATTTCTTTATGACCCGATTCAGGTGGACGTAGATGAAATTTTGACCGGGCGTGGTGCCCCAATGTCCTACCACGAGCGGTTTCACATGCTCCAGCCTCAGCGGTACGCGCAGCAGCGGGTTATCCCGGAGGTAGATCTGCCCGACGGACAGATAGTTGGCGGCCCGCCAATAGGCGTTGGTTTTCTTAAGCTCCACGTGGGCCAGGGTCGGTTCGCCGCTGAGGCCGCCCGCCGAAACATGCCGTGTATCGACGTCTTGCGTCGGGGTTGATGCATCCATTTTTCGGCCCTGCAATCTCGATGGTTCTACATTGGCTATGTGGCAAAGTGTTCAGCACGCTGTCGCACCGCGGCAATCCGGGACGTTGCGGAAGTAGTGTTCCCTTGAGGCGCCGCCGGCACACCGACCGGAACAAGTCATCACGCACCCTAGCGCCCAGCGTTGAGCAAAGGACAGGCTCGGAAACTACCTATGTCGCGATGCCGCTTCTATTGCGAAATCAGCCTTTTACAAATTGTCGGCAGCAAATGGCTGACCGATATCGTCATTCTGAACATCAACCATCGCTGCTCAGAGCGGCAACGGGTAGCGGGCTGAGGCTGGACGACCCACCAGTGGCGTCTGCGTGCGAGCAGATCGGCATGCGAAGACGTTGGTCGCAAGGCTTCGAATCCAGCGCCATGGCTTTGCGCACCATCGGCCGCCTGGCGCCGTCCAACCGTGCGAGCTGCCGCTTGCGCGCCTCAGTGACGGAATTGACCAGATAGGACCCTATAGCACGGCCTAAGACGCGATAACTCGCATTCCCACGTGTTATTTTGGGCAGTATCCGATCAGCCGAATCGGGTCAACGACGGCCTGAACTCCTTGCTGGGCATCAGCGAGCAGGTGTTCCGCGGTCGGGTTCCACAGCGGGACGCGGACGTCCTACTTCCCGCGGGCGCAGCGGAATCACCTCGGCCGGCGACCCGGATGGTGTCGTCCATCCGGCGATGCTCCTGGCGCACTGCCGCGCCTTTTCGTTGTTGGTGATGCCGGGGAACCGGCGGCGCAGTTCGATCGCCGCCGACAGTTCACCATCCTGCTCGTAGACGGTGCGGATCGCGGCGGCATCGGCTTCGGTGACAACGAACATGGCTGGAGAATGGCGGGGCTGGCTGGGGACGGCGAGCGCCGTCTTAACCGTCTTAACCTGGTCTGATTTCAGTCATCTGACGAAACTAAGGGGCGGGGAGTTCCCCTGGCCCGGCTTGCGCCTTGCTCCAGTTCCAAACACCGCGAACAGACATCTCCTTGCCGAGCGTCTTCTGGCGTCACTCACTTCATCCGCTGCGCTGAAACGGAAAAGCCGAAGGCTGACGACAAGTTCTCATTGAAAGGTTCGTCCAATTGACGTACATATGGCGCTGGAGGTACCCGTGGCAACGACAGCAAAGCACGATCGGCGCCTGCGAGAAGAGCGGCTTGGGTTTCGGGTCGATGAGTCGACGAAGGCCCTGATCGAGCGGGCTGCGCAACTTGAACGGCGCAAGCTCACCGATTTCTGTATGACCGCACTCACCGACGCTGCCCATCGGACGATCGCTCAGCACGAGACGCTCGTCCTGTCTGATCAGGACCGGGCGGTGTTCTTTGAGGCTTTGATAAACCCGCCGGCGCCGAGCGAACGGCTTCAGCGCGCGTTTGCAGACCATAAGCGCCGGATCGTGCCTTGAATGACCAAGCGTCTATCCGAGGATCTTCGCATCGTGGTGCTCGGAGAGGAACACGACCGGAGCGGCTTCACCTGCGGGGTGGAGAGCCTGGATCGCTATCTTAAGACCCGGGCCAGCCAGGACGTGCGCCGAAAGGCCAACGCGGTGTTCATACTGAGCGAACTCGGCCGGCCAAATCGTATTCTGGGTTACTACACCCTTTGCGCAATGGCGATCTCCCAAGGCGACGTGCCGGATACCGCTCGGAAGCATGTGCCGCGCTACCCGTTAGTGAGCGCCACCCTGATTGGAAGGCTTGCCGTAGCAACGGATCGGCAGGGACAGCGCTTGGGTGCCGTTCTGCTGGCCGACGCACTACAGAGGGCGTTCGAGAGCGCGAGCACGGTCGGGTCGTCGATGGTGATCGTCGATGCACTGGACGAACCGGCTGCAGGTTTCTACGCAGCACATGGGTTCGTACGATTGCCCGAGTCACTACGTCTCGTGCTGCCGATGCGCCTCGCCGGCGGGATCCCTGAACGATGAGCTATGGGTTCGCCTCACAATCCGGGGTTCTAGAGCGTGGAACCCCCGTCAGAGACGACAGAGAGGTTTGCCGATCCCGCACCATTGTGGCTCAGGTCACGGTCGCCGACGAACTCGCGGCAACGTGCGTCCGACGGGTGCATCTGCGCCCGTCGATCCCGGACACTTTCTCCCTAAAACTCCCGCGGCGCCGCAAGCGCCGCTTTTTTTGTGCACGGGCATATGCATGTCCGCGGCGACAGTTCACCGGCTCTCGACCCGTTGCCTCCTCGGTGCGACGCCTCCTCGCGCCGCCCCGATTCGGACAACAACGGCCGGTATCGTGCGCGCAGCCCGGCCGGGGTCGCTGTTCGCCGCGATGACGGTCCTCACGGAGTGGGCGCTGTACAAACGACGTCAGCCTTCCGTCCCCTGCGCTTCGGTGATTGCCTTTTTGATCATGGCACGAACCGCCCGCTGGAAATCGCTACGGTTGTCGATGCCCCATGCATCATCGAACCACACCACTGCGTGGGCGGCGTCGATCATGGTCTCGGTTGGGATCGTCAAAGCCTTCAGTGCCGCAAGCGCCAGGCGCCGGTACCGCGCCGGGTCGGGCGCAACGACTTTATCGTCGGCCTTGGCAAGCGCCTTCGCAATGCGTTCGACCATTATAGCTGGCTGAGCCCGCGGCTGTTTCGGCACCTTCTGGCTCCCGCAAATTGGTTTCCAGAAGGGAAATTACACCAAATCAGTAGGTTGCGCCATGGCGGTGCGGAAAAGCCGTGCGGGTGGCCGGGGCACCCCGGTTCCCGATCGTGACCAAGCAACTCCGATGGTAAGCTCCCATCGCTACCGATGGACTGGCCGATGATCTATTCTACGGCCTGTATCGATTCGGGAGGGTAGGCACCGCAGCTCCGCATGTCTGCCGAAGCTTTGCCGAGCCGCGGCACCTGCCACGAATCGTTCATGTTGAGGAACCGAATGACCCTGGCTTCCCCCTTGCCGTTACATACCCCTGCCGACACCAAGCGGGTCAGCGCGCTGACGTATGCCGTGGCATCGGCAATGCGGCGGCACAATGCGCCGTCGCTCGGCGCGGTAGACCAGGCTTGGCTGGAAGGGCGGCCACAAACGCTTTTGTCGCTCCTCGATACCACGGTGGCCGCGAGCGCAGCCGAACCGCGCGACGAGGAGTTGGTCGCAGCCTGCCTTTGGTTGCTCGCCAACCAATTGGAGTTGATCCGCTACAAACTTGAACGCGATTACGACTGGGCGAGCGTCGTGCTCGACGCCTATCAGGAGAATCTGATTGTGCTGGCCCGCGCCCAAACTTTACGGAGCGAGGACTGGTTCGCCCTCGTCAACCTGCTCAACGTCGCCAAGGTGCCGATCCGGCCTGAGATGAGCGAGGCACTGGCCAAGGCAGCCCTGGATGCGACTCCCCCTGGCGAGGCGCTGTCACCGCAGGGAATCCCGGCGGAAGTGAGCCGAGCTGTCGATGAACTTGGCCGTTCGGCCAAAGACCCGTTCAGGGTGGTTGAGGAGCTGGCGGACATCGGCATGTTGATGCCTGTTGAGTTGCGAGCCTTCATCACTCACGAACTGGGTTTGCCATCGCATGCGGTTCTCCGCGAGGCGGTGCCGCTTTTGCTCTTGGATCCCGAGCCTGTGGTTCGCCGATCGGCGGCGGCGGTGCTGGAACAAATTGCGTCCCCGCAGACATTCTCGCCGGTGATGCTGCGGCGGGCCCTGCTGTTGCGTAACTGGATACCTGAAGAGGAACGCGCCGCTATCGACCGGTTGGTGCGCAAAGCGCGCGTAAAAGGCGTCGAGTGCGCGCAATGGGCACCGGCGTCGGCGCTATCGATCCAGTGTACTATTGTGGACGGCTCCGGTGCCCAGAGTGTCGTCCTGACCACGCCAACCGGCCGCATCGGTCTGTTTGCCGGGCTCCTGCTCAAGCAGGGCTTCGGCGTGCGGGACGCCTGGTGCGACCTGTCGGTGCCGCGGCGCGAGATCACCCGCTCGCTTAAGGAAGCGCGATGCGAAATGGCGTGGCGCATGACTGGACGCGACCACCTGAATACGGTTGTGCAGCATCACATCGCGCGGGGTCTCGCGCTGGGAAACCTGCCGCAACTGCAGCTCCTTGAAATCGCCGAGGCGATCGGCGCCGCTGACTGGAAAGACCGCTCTCTCGACATGACGGCGGAAACTGAGCAGCTGTTGGCCGGGTCATGCGCAGCGGCGACCAGTCCGGCACAGATCGCCTTGTCGCTGCGGCGCAGTGGCGAGTGGATCGACCGAGACCCAATGGTGCAATCCTGGTTCGAGGACGGCGCGGCAGTTCGGGCGTTGGTCGATAAGAGGCCACGATTGAAGCCGGATGTGGCGCTGCGCAGGGTGCTGGAAGAAGTGCTGCCAGCGCGGCGGGATGCCTGGGCCGAGCGGCTGGTTCTGTTGGCGCTTTGGCTGCGCGACAGCACGGAAGACGCCTTGCCGGCCGAGTTGTCGCAGGACTGCTTGGTGCTGGCCCGTGAACTGCGGGCGGGACGCCCGCCGGCAGAGCTGCCTGCGATGGTAGCAATTGCCGAGCGTAGCGTCTTCGTGGCACGCGTTCATGCTCAGTAATCCCAGGTGAGCAGACCACAAGACCGAAACGCCCGACTCGCGGAATGGCTCGATGAATAACACGCCATAACAGCCCTTCCCGCGTGTTGTTTTTTGATTCGATCAGCCGATTAAGCAGTTGTCAGAGCACCATTGTCAGGGGAGCCTTAATCTGTTTCGCGGCCCGTCCGCTGCGGAGAAAAGCCCTGCCTGACTCTGACACCAAGGCGTCAGCGGCGTCCGGCAAGAGCGGCTTCGGCCAATACAAGCTCATGCTTTGCCCGATCAACCCATAGTTTTCGCATTTCAGTATCTTCGGGGGTTCGGGCACGCGCTAGGCTCCAGACTCAATCAGTCCACCAAATAATGACGGCCACCAAAGCCACCGAGGAAGCAAAATTGCGGGCGAGTTTGTCGTAGCGAGTGGCGATGCGGCGATAGTCTTTCATCCGACACCACACCCGCTCGATAAGATT
>NZ_CAIWTY010000107.1 GCF_903915725.1 uncultured Rhodopila sp. | reverse complement strand
CGGAGGCGCACCATCCACGCCTTGCGGTGCGGGTTTAGGCAACGGCGTGGATGCCGACCTGCGTCGGCATGACGGGGGGAAGCAGCAACCGCCGGCCGCTATTTTAACGCCTATGGGGCGCAGGCCCGCCATCCACGCCTTGGCTCGCGTCATTACCGTAAGGCGTGGATGGTGGCCCTTCGGCCACCATGACGTCAGCAGCAACGCCGACGCCGGCTACAATCGTATGCTCACAACAACGACCCGCAAAATAAAAATCGCAACACCCGCAACGCTCAATCATTTGTTAATATTTGCCTGCCACCATGCGCGGCATGGAATGGACCCTCGAACTGATCCTTGCAGGACTGCTGATCGCGATGCTGTTCCACGCGATCCGGCTGGAGCGCGCCCTCGGCGTCCTGCGCCGCGACCGGGCCGCGCTGGAACAATTGGTCGCTGGCTTCAACACCAGCACCCACCTGGCCGAGTCCGGCATCCAGCGGCTGCGCGCCGCCGCCGACGGCGCCGGACGCGAGCTCGAAACCCAGATCGCCGGATCCGTCTCCCTCAAAGACGATCTCGGCTTTCTAACCGAGCGCGGCGACCGCCTGGCCGATCGGCTGGAGGCGCTGGTGCGCGAGGCGCGTCCGCTGGCGCGGGAACATGAGCCGCGGCCCGCCGCCGCCAGGCCGCCGGCCGCTTCCAGCCAGACCGAACGGGACATCCTCCAGGCGCTGCGGATGGCCAGATGACCCTGAAAATCCCCGCCCCGCGCCTGCTGCCGATGACAATCGCCACGCTCACCGCATTGCTGGCGGTCAAGTCCGTCGTGTTCCTCGAAGCGGCCCTGACCGAGGGCCGCAAGCCCGGCGGCGGGATGGTGACGATCGCCAAAGCAGCCGGACCCGAACGTGAGGCGGAGCACGTCAAACCGCCACCCGCGCCCCCACCGGAACAAAAACCCGCCGAGTGTCCGCCGCAGATCAGCGACAGCGAGAAATCCGTCCTGCTCGACCTGCGGCAGCGGCGCCAGCAACTCGACGCGCTTGGCGAGTCCCTGACCGCCCGCGAATCTTTGCTGGCAGCGGCCGAGCAAAAGATCGCCGCCAGGGTCACCGAACTGCAGTCGTTACAGAGGAGACTGGAGGCCCTGGATGCCGCGCAGAAGCAGAAGGAGGACGCCGGCTGGCAGGGCCTCGTGAAGATGTACGAAGCCATGAAGCCGCGCGATGCGGCGGCGATCTTCAACGACCTGGCTCTGCCCGTGCTGCTGCCCGTGCTCGATCGGATGAAGGACGCCAAGGCGGCGGCGGTGCTGTCCGCCATGACCCCGGAGAAGGCCCGCGATGTGACGGCGGAGCTGGTGCAGATGCGCATGGGTCACGACCCGCCGGCGGCCGACAAGCCTTCACGCAGTTGACATGAAAGGAGCATCCGAAATGGCTATCGACAAATCGATGAATGTATTGATTGTGGACGACTACAAGACAATGTTGCGGATCATCCGCAACCTGCTCAAGCAGATCGAGTTCAACAACGTGGAGGAAGCCACCGACGGCGCCGATGCGCTGTCCAAGCTGCGCGGCGGCAATTTCGGCCTGGTGATCAGCGACTGGAACATGGCACCGATGACCGGCCTGCAGCTTCTCCAGGAAGTCCGTGCCGACAACCGACTGAAGACCATGCCGTTCATCATGATCACCGCCGAAAGCAAGACCGAGAACGTCGTCGCGGCCAAGGCGGCGGGCGTGTCGAACTATATCGTCAAGCCGTTCAATGCCGAAACGTTGAAGGACAAGATCGAGAAAGTGCTCGGCCATGCTTGATCCCGAGGATGGCATTGTGCCGCGCGGTATCGATGCGCTCAAGACAAGACTATCGGCGATCCGGGCGCGGCAGCCCGATCTCGAGCCCGAAATGGTGACGGAGGTGGTGCGCGCCGTGTTTCAGACAATCAGTGACGACCTCACGGCGAAGGAAGCGACGCTCCTGCGCGAGGTGGAGGAACTCGGCCGCACCATCGCGACCGCGAAAGCCGAAATCGCCATCCTGCGGGTGGATGACATCACCGGGCACGACATCCCGTTTGCCACCGACGAACTCGACGCGATCGTCGATCACACGGCGCAGGCGACGCATGCGATCCTGGAAAGCTGCGAGATGCTGGACGACGTGTCCGGTACCGTCAGCGGCGAGCCGGCGGCAAAGCTGCAGGCCGCGACCACCCGCATCTATGAGGCGTGCAGCTTCCAGGACATCACCGGCCAGCGGATCACCAAGGTGGTGACCACGCTGAAGACGATTGAAACCAAGGTGGCCCAGATCATCGCCACCTTCGGCGCATCGGCCGTCGAAGCCGCGCGCAACAAGGAACATGACGCCGGCTCGGACGCCCTTCTGCTGAATGGCCCGCAGCTCCCCGCCCACGCCATGGACCAGTCCGACATCGACAAGCTCATGGCCAGTTTCGAATGATCCGACGTTGGACATCGTGGTGCCTGGCGCTACTTGGCGGGCTGGTTGCGGCCGGCATCGCTGCGGCCGCCGTACCGCCGGACGGCACCGTGGCGATCCGCTCCGGCGATCATCCGGGGTTCGGCCGGATTGTCGTCGATACCAGCGCGCGGGCGGCCTACCAGGTGGACCAGAGCGGAGATCATGTCGTCATCCGGTTCCTCTCCCCCGTCACCCTCGGAAACCCGCCGCCGCCGCCGCACAATGTGACATCGATCCGGCTGGCCGATGGGACGATCGAATTGTCGGTGAAGTCCGGCAGCGCGATCCGGTCCAACCGCATCGGCGACCGCTTCGTGATCGACGTCATGGACCCGGGCCGGACCGCGGCGGCGTCACCCGCGAAAGACCGTGAACCGACAAAGCCCGCGGCGGCTCGTCCCCCGTTGCAAACGACGATGACGGCCTCGCCGGAACTCGGCGGTCGGCGTGGCCCCGCCGAACCGCCACCGGCACAAGCCGCCGCGGCACCGGCCGCGCCGGCGCCGCCTGCCGCAGCATCGGCCCCGCCTGTTCCCCCGGCCGCGGCGCAGCGCACGCCGGTGCAGGCCCGACCCGCGACACCGCCGAACCCGGACACCCCGCCGCTTCTCGAAGTCACCCGCCAGCCCCCCGCCGCGCAAACCGAAGCCGATCGGCCGGTCGCGCTGCTGGCGAGGCGGGTGAAATTGCCGAAGGGGATGGACGGATCGGGTGTCCTGCTGCCGTTCAGCGACACCACCGGCGCGGCCGCGTTCCGCGAGGGCGACACCACCTATGTCGTGTTCGACGAGCGCCGGCCGATAGACATGGTTTCGCTGCGCAGCGATCCGGTGTTCGGGCAGGCCGCGGTGCAGACTTTGCCGAACGGCACGCTGCTGGCGGTGCCTCTGCCGCCATCGCTGTCCGTGGCGGTGACGCAGACGCCGCAGGGCTGGCGCGTCGCCGCGCTGACCGCGGTACCCAAGCCGCAGCCGATCGCCGCGCTCCAGGCGTCCGGGCGGCTGACCTTGCCGGCGGAACAGGCCGGGGAGGTTGTCAGCATGGCGGACCCCGCCACCGGCGCGACGCTGCTCGTCGGGACGCAGCGCCGCCCCGGTCAGGCCGTGGCGCACGGGCGGCTGGCGGTGGACTTCATCATGCGGCCGACGCTGCAAGGCGTGGTTGTGGAACCGCTGTCCGATGTGGTGGCGTTGAAAGCCACTCCGAACGGTTTCACCCTCGGCGGCGGTGCGGGGGGTCTGGCTTTATCCGAGCCGAACGGCACGGACGGGCTGATGGACGCCTCCAGCCTGACACGGCGGCTGAAATTCGGCACTGCCACGCACCCGGACGCGTTGCTGCGGCACCTGACGGAGCAGGTCTCCGACTCGGCGACGACGCCACCGATGGCGCGCGGCCCGAAGCGTCGCGCCGCGGCGGAAAGCATGATCCTGCTGGGGATGGACGCCGAGGCGGAAAGCCTGCTGCGCGTCGCGGCCGAGCAGGACCCGAAGGAGGGCGCGTCGGCCGACACCGCAGCCCTGACCGGAGTTGCCGCCCTGCTGGCCGGGCGGCCGAACGAGGCGGACGGGCTGGACGATCCGCGGCTCACCGGAACGGATGAGATCGCCATGTGGCGCGCGGTGCGGCAGGCGATTCAGGACCCGGGGTCGCCCGCCGCGGCGGCGGTGTTCGCCACCACCGCGCCGATGGCCGCTGCCTATCCGCCGGCGGTGCGCGATCGCATCCTCCCCCTCATCCTTGAAACCATGCTGCAAGGCGGCGAGATCGGCCCTGCCACCCGGCTGCTCCACCAGCGGCCGGACGACCCGAAACTGGCCTACGCCCGGGCATTGCGGGTGCAGGCCGAGGGTGACACCGACAAGGCATTGACTTTGCTGGACGCGCTGGCGAACGGCCGCGACCAGGACGATCGGGCGCGGGCGGCGGTGCGGGCGGTGGAATTGCGGCTGGCCGCGCGCAAGATCGATACCGCCACGGCCGCCGACGCGCTGGACAAGTTGCTGTATGCGTGGCGCGGCGACGACCGGGAACTGGCCTTGCGTGAGCGGGTCGCCGCGTTGCGGGCGCAGACCGGCGGCTGGCGGGAGGCTCTGTCCGGCCTGCGCCAGACCGAGGCGGATTTTCCGGATCAGGCCGCCGCGGTGCACGAGCGTCTTAAGGACACCTTTGCCGCCATCATCCGCGACCAGGACACCGGCAAGATGCCGCCCCTCGATTTCGTCTCGATGCTGGACGAGAACGCCGATCTGATCGCCGGCCCCGACGACGAGGACGCCATCGCCCAACCCCTGGCCGATCGGCTGGTCGCGCTGGATTTGCCGGGACGGGCGAAGCCGCTGCTGGAGAAGCTGATGCGCTCCGCGACCACGGATGCCGGGAAGGCGCGGCTTGGGGTGAGCCTGGGGCGGCTGCTGTCGCGGGAAAAGGACGATGCCGGCGCGCTGGCGGCACTCGACGGGTCCGAAGCCTCCGGGTTGCCGGCCGGTCTGGCGGAGCAGCGGGCGATCCTGCGGGCAAATGCGATGGCGCGGCTGGGCGATGCGGCGAGTGGCGCGGCGGTGCTGGCCGCGCTGAAGACCGGTCCGGCGGCGGCGGCGCGGGCGCAGATTCTCGAGTCGGTCGATGACTGGCCCGGTGCTGCCCGGGCGTGGGCCGAATGCGCCGGCCTGACCGTGCCGGACAGCGGTCCGCTGGATGAGGCGGCGGCACGGACGATCGTGCGGCTGGCGACCGCGACGGCGCGGGCGGGCGATGACCCGGCGCTTGCGGCGCTGCGGACGAAATACGCGGATCGCATCGGCGGCGGCGCGCTGGGCGACATGGTCCGGCTGCTAACGGCAGAACCGGTCCGGACGACCCGGGACATCGGGCGGGCGAAGCAGGAGACGCACTTTGCCGACTCGCTGCCGGCGGGGTTGAAGGCGCTGGAGGCGGGGACGGTGGCGCGGTGAAGCCGGGTCATAACGATGGGGGCTGACCGCCACCCGCTTTATGTCACATTGATGTCCAAAGGTTGCGCAGCGGCCATGCACGCTTTCGACCTCTGACCGCACGAATGGGCTTGCGCCCCGGGGACCAAATCATCATGTTCCGCGGCTCTTGGCCCCAGGGGACCGCGGGCGCGATTTCGCGCGTACGGTCCAACAGGCCGTCTACTGGTAGGAAGGGGTACGCGATGAACGCACTCAGCCCACTGGGGATGGTCTCGGAACTTCCGAGCAGCAACCAGATTCTCTCCGACGCTGAGCGGAGCCTTACGGAAGTTCAGGTCCAGAAGGACTACTTCATCGAAAAGGACGGCGTGAAATTCGCCGGCGCGCATCTGCTGATCGATCTATGGGGCGCATCCAATCTGGGCGATCCCGAACTGATCGATCGTGCGCTGCGCGATGCGGCGGAGGCTGCCGGTGCGACGATTTTGCACGGCCACTTCCACCATTTTGAGCCGAACGGCGGCGTCAGCGGCGTGCTCGTGCTGGCGGAGAGCCATATCTCGATTCACACATGGCCCGAGCGCGACTTCGCCGCGATCGACATCTTCATGTGCGGGGCATGCAATCCGTATCGCGGGGTGCCGGCGCTGAAGGCGGCGTTCAACCCCACCACCATCAACCTCGGCGAACAGCGGCGCGGCCTGATCGCCTGACGGCGGCGGCAGGCATTGGATGACAAGCGGCTCGGGCGCAGGCCCGGGCCGCGTTCGCATGGAGCATGTTAATGGCCACCGATAGCTGGATCAACGAAACGCTGTATCCCGACTGGGGCCAGCGGTTCCGGGTCGTGCGCGAACTGGCGCGGGTGCAGAGCGAATTCCAGGACATCGCGATCTTCGAAAGTGCTGGTCACGGCCGGGTGATGGTGCTGGACGGCGCGATCCAGATCACCGAGGCGGACGAGTTCGTCTATCAGGAGATGCTGACCCATGTGCCACTGCTCGCGCACGGTGCGGCCGAGACGGTGCTGATCATCGGCGCCGGCGACGGCGGCGTGCTGCGCCGGGTGTTGCAGCATCCGAATGTCAAGCGCGCCGTGATGGTGGAGATCGACGGCGAGGTGATCCGCCTCTCCAAGGAATTCCTGCCCGGCATCGCTGCAGGCGCCTGGACGGACAAGCGGGCCGAGGTGATCGTCGGCGACGGCATCGATTACGTGAAGCGCGCGGCGGACGCATCGTTCGACGCCATCATCGTCGATTCGACCGATCCCATCGGCGTCGGCGAGGTGCTGTTCACGGATGATTTCTACCGCAACTGCGCGCGGATCCTGACCGCTCGCGGATTGGTGGTGAACCAGTGCGGCGTGCCGTTCATGCAGGCGGACGAACTGCACGACACCAGCGCGCGGCGGCGGCAGTTCTTCCGCCATGTCACTGCTTATGTCGCGGCTGTCCCTACATATGTCGGCGGCTTGATGACGCTGGGATGGGCGGCGAAAGATCCGTCTTTGGCCACCACGCCGGTGGAGACGATCCGGGCACGCGCCGCGGAGGCCGGGATACTCGGGACGACGCAGTATTGGACTCCGGAATTGCACGCAGGGGCATTCAATCTGCCCCCGTATATCGCGCGGCACTTGCCGGCGGACTGAAAATCCGGGCGACATCGTATCGAGGATGCCATTAAACTGCCGCGGTGATGGGCCATCCGGGTTGCATCCCATTTTGAGGAAGTCGCATGCGCTCCGCCGGTGCTTGTCTTGTCGCCGCTACGTTGCTGATGGCCCAGCCGATGGGCGAGGCTTTCGCACAGATCGACAGCCGCGAGGGCATCGCGCTACAGAACCAGATCTATCAGCTACGGCAGGATCTGCGAGGGCTGCAGGACCAGATCGCGCGTGGCGGCGCTCCCGCCAGGGGGCCGGCCTATGCGCCGGCTCCCGCGGCATCCGGCGACCTGGTGGCGCAGCTTCTGACCCGGGTAGATTCGCTGGAGGAGCAGGTGCGCCAGTTGCGCGGCCGCATCGACGAAACCCAGAACCAGGTGCAGCGGCAGGGTGCCGACGTCAACAAGCGGATCGACGACCTGGCGTTCCAGGTCAATCCGCAGGGCGTGGGCGCAGCGCCGGTCCCGCCGGGCTCCGCCGGACCGGTGCCCCGCAGCCCGCCGCCGGTGGCTTCGCCGCCGCCGCCGCCCGCGGCACCGGTGAAGCGCACCCCTGAACTGGCCTTGCAGGAGGGCAACGCGGCGCTGGCGCGGCGGGATTATATGTCGGCGGAGGCATCGGCGCGCGAGGTGCTTTCCAACCGAACCTCGCCGCGGGCGTATGATGCGCAATTGCTGCTGGCGCAATCGCTGTCCGGCCAGAAGCAATACGCGCAGGCGGCGATCGCCTACGACGATGCGTATAATCGCTCACGCAAGGGCGCTCATGCGCAGGATGCGCTGCTTGGCCTGGCCAACTCGCTGGCGGCAATCAACGAGAAGAAGGCATCGTGCGACACCCTGAGCCGTCTGAAGAACGATTTCCCGACACTGCGTCCCGACATTCGCGACGGAATGGCCGTGGCCTCGCAGCGGGCCGCCTGCCGGTAGGCTTGCGGTGACGGAGGCCGTCGCAGCGTCCTTTGCGGCGGCGATGGATCGGCTAGGGCGGTTTGAGGCGCACTCCGCCCCTACTGTCATAGCCGGGCTTGAACCCAAAGGCGCTCACTCAAGGACTGGCGGCACGGATGTCGCCACCGTGTCATGGCCGGGCTTGGCCCGGCCATCCACGACTTGCGGTGCCGAAACAGGCAAAGTCGTGGATGGCCGGGGCAAGCCCGGCCATGACACAAATCCGACGAGCCAGGCCAATCCCGCTGGTTTGGCGCGGGTGACGCCCCGCCTCGCCGTTGCTGTCTCCGGCGGCGCGGACAGCATGGCGCTGGCGGTCCTGGCCAGGGACTGGACCAACGAACGTGGCGGATCCGTCGCCGCCCTTGTTGTCGATCACGGCCTGCGCCCCGAATCCGCCAACGAGGCCACCGTCACCGCCGATCGGCTTGGCCATCTTGGAGTCCCGGCCCGGCTGCTGTCGCTGACCGCCCTGGAACGCGGCCCGGCGCTGGCGGAGCGCGCGCGCATCATGCGCTATCAGGTGCTGTGCGATGCCTGCCGGGAGTCCGGATACCGGCACCTGCTGCTGGGCCATCATGCCGGCGACCAGATCGAAACCGTGGCGATGCGGGCCCTGCGCGGCAGCCACACGCATGGTCTTGCCGGCATGGCCGCCATGCGTGAAATGCACGGCATTCGGTGGCTACGCCCGTTGCTCGGCATCGCCCCGGCCTCACTGAGGCAATACCTGACCGAACGCGGCATCGCCTGGATCGAGGACCCGTCCAACCGCGACCTCCGGGCGCTGCGTCCCAGGCTGCGAAGCCTGCTCGCGGACCACATGCCTGCCGGCGCGACCCCGGTCTTGCTGAACGCTATCGCCGCCATCGGCCGGATGCGGGCCAAAGAGGAAGCCGATACCGCCGCCGAACTTGCAGCCCGGGCCGAAATCCGGCCGGAAGGCTACGCCCTGCTGTCCCCCGGCCGCATCAGCGAAGCCGCATTGTCCAGCCTGCTGCGGACCATTGGCGGCGCGGCCTACCCGCCCGCGCTCTCGCAAATCGCCGATCTGGCGGGCGAACCCCGCTCGGCGACGGTGGCCGGGGTGCGGATTATGCCGGCGGGACGGCTCGGGAACGGTTGGCTGATGCTGCGCGAGGAAACCGCCATCGCCGGACCGGTCCCGGCCGCGCCCGAAGCCGTGTGGGACAATCGCTACCGTTTGATCATCCAACGCGGCTCACTGGACGGTGCCACCATCGGCAAGCTGGGCGATGATGCGGCGCGTTTCCGGTCCCTGTCGAAACTGCCTTCGGCCGTCCTGCGAACGCTGCCAGCAATCAGATTTGGTAAAGTTGTGGCTTCCGTGCCTCATCTGGGCTATGCATTGCTCGAGGATGACGTACAAATGACCATAATGTTTGCTTCCGGACATTTCGATCCGTGCTTTGTCCCGGGGGTATGATTTTTGCCGTCTCGGAGGCGGAAAAGCGGCCGAGGGGTCGTTGTTCCCGCCGGCTTGGTGGAGCATCCTCATTTGGCGGGGATGTAGGTTCGGTTCCGCACACTATGTATGGCTGCACAGCCAGCCGGTCGTGTCTCACGATTGGCCGGCGCCCCTGACGGACTGAAAACGTGAGCAAAATCATATGAGCAATTTCGGCCGGAACCTCGCGCTATGGGTCATCATCGCCCTGCTGCTCGTGGTGTTATTCAATCTGTTCCAGCCCGGGGTGACCCACACCAATTCGACGCAGATCGCCTACTCGGACTTCATCACGGAAGTGAACTCCGGGCGCGTGCGCGATGTGGTGATCCAGGGACGCACCGTGTCCGGCCAGTTGAACGATGGGCGCACCTTCCAGACCTACACGCCGGAAGATCCGGCACTCGTGAAGACGCTGACCGATAAGAACGTGCGGGTCATCGCCAAGCCGGAAGACAGCGATGTCAATCCGCTGCTGCATTACCTGCTGTCCTGGTTCCCGATGCTGCTGCTTATCGGCGTCTGGGTGTTCTTCATGCGGCAGATGCAGTCGGGAGGCGGCCGTGCCATGGGCTTTGGCAAGTCCCGCGCCCGCATGCTGACTGAGAAGCAGGGCCGCGTGACGTTCGAGGATGTGGCCGGCATCGACGAGGCGAAGGGCGAATTGCAGGAAATCGTCGAGTTCCTGAAGGACCCGCAGAAGTTCCAGCGCCTCGGCGGCAAGATCCCCAAGGGCGTGCTGCTCGTCGGCCCGCCCGGCACCGGCAAGACCTTGCTGGCGCGTGCCATCGCGGGTGAGGCGAACGTGCCGTTCTTCACCATCTCAGGTTCCGACTTCGTCGAAATGTTCGTCGGCGTCGGCGCGTCGCGTGTCCGCGACATGTTCGAGCAAGGTAAGAAGAACGCGCCCTGCATCATCTTCATCGACGAAATCGACGCTGTCGGCCGGCACCGCGGCGCCGGCCTCGGCGGCGGCAACGATGAGCGTGAGCAGACGCTGAACCAGATGCTGGTCGAGATGGACGGCTTCGAATCCAACGAAGGCGTCATCCTGATTGCCGCGACCAACCGTCCGGACGTGCTCGACCCTGCCCTTCTGCGTCCCGGCCGCTTCGACCGTCAGGTCGTCGTGCCGAACCCGGACGTGAACGGGCGGGAGAAGATCCTGCGCGTGCACATGCGGAAGGTGCCGCTGGCCTCCGACGTCGATCCGAAGGTGATCGCCCGCGGCACGCCGGGGTTCTCCGGCGCCGATCTGGCGAACCTGGTGAACGAGGGGGCGCTGCTGGCGGCTCGGCTGGGCAAGCGGGTCGTGGCGATGGCGGAGTTCGAGGCCGCCAAGGACAAGGTCATGATGGGCACCGAACGCCGGTCGCTGGTCATGTCCGAGGCCGAAAAGCGGATGACGGCGTATCACGAGGCCGGCCATGCGCTGTGCGCCATGCATGAGCCGGAATGCGATCCGGTCCACAAGGCGACGATCATCCCGCGCGGCCGTGCGCTGGGCCTGGTCATGAGCCTGCCGGAGGGCGACCGGTATTCGAAATCCAAGTCCAAGCTGCTGTCGGAACTGACCATGGCGATGGGCGGACGGGCCGCGGAAGAAATCATCTTCGGGCCGGACAAGGTGTCGAACGGCGCCTCGGGCGACATCAAGATGGCAACGGACCAGGCGCGGCGGATGATCACCGAGTGGGGCATGTCCGACAAGCTCGGCATGATCGCCTACGGCGACAACAGCCAGGAGGTGTTCCTGGGGCACTCCGTCACGCAGAACAAGAACGTGTCGGAAGCCACGGCACGGGAGATCGACGGCGAGATCAAGGGCATCATCGACCGGGCCTATGCCAAGGCGCGGCGGCTGCTGACCGAGAACGTCGAAGAACTGCACCGCCTGGCGCGTGGCCTGCTGGAGCATGAGACTCTGTCGGGCGACGAGATCAGAACGGTGCTGCGGGGCGAACCGGTGATCCGCAAGGTTGTGGACGAACCGGCACCTGAGTCGCGCCGGGCATCCGTGCCGACGGCCGGGCGGCCGGCGGCGCCTCCCCCGGGCGGGGTGGCCCCGGCGCCTCAGCCGGGCTGAATGGATGAAATGGCGGTCTTCGGGCCGCCATTTCTTTTCCGGTTGATGGATGCCAGCCGAAGATCGTAGAGGGGAGCGATGGCAAAACAAGACGAAATCAGTCTCATCGGTGTGCCTTACGACATCGCGCAAGCCTTCCGGCACGGGCTGGATGATGTGAAGCGTGGTCGTGTCGTATCGGTAGAAGCGGCTATCTCCGAGGGTCGGCGCCGTGTCGCAGCGCATCGCAGAGCGAGCATGCGGCAGGCGTATGGTCAGGATATCGAGCACCGCTCAAAAACAATACCTTGATCTGATCGACTACTATCTGGCTCGGGGTTACGATCAGGCGGCGGAAAGGTTGAATGACGCGGTCGATCAGGCCAGGCTGGCGATCGGACTACGTCCGTTGGCAGGCCGAGACTACCCTGCCGTTTACGCCAATCTGATATGGCCTAACGTCAAGTGGGTCAAAGTCCATCGATACTGGTTCGCCTACACCACGGACGGCGACCCGATTATCTTCAATATTCTTTGGGACTCGGCCGAAATCCCCGGACGCGCAGAGCCGCCGAGTTGAACAGCCGCTTCATCAAGGCGGCCAATGTGCCTGTCGCTCGGCGCCCGATTTCGCGAAGGCTTATCAACGACGCTCCTCATTACCTAAGCGACACCATGAATGCCAACCCCCGGCCTTCGCCGGGGCATGCTTCGTCGGCATGACAAGGCGACGCAACCGGAGAGGCGGTTTCACGGGTGGCTGTGGCACCCCGACTCGAACACGCTTCCTGTTGACGCCCCGCCCCCGTTGCTGCAACGAAGCGGCGTGTTCTACCGGCAGAAACATCTCCTGGCGATCGAAGGGCTGGAACCGCCCGCGATCAGCCAATTGCTCGACCTGGCGGAGAGCTACGTCCTGCTCAACCGCTCCGGCAAAACCCAGCGCGACCTGCTGCGCGGCCGCACGCTGATCAATCTGTTCTTCGAGGACAGCACCCGCACCCGCACCAGTTTCGAACTCGCCGGCAAGCGACTCGGGGCCGACGTCATCAACATGGCGGTCTCATCCTCCTCGGTGAACAAGGGCGAGACGCTGATCGACACCGCGGCCACCTTGAACGCCATGCATTGCGACCTGCTGGTGGTGCGACACGACCAGTCCGGCGCGCCCAACCTGCTGGCGCAGATCGTCGATGCCGCGGTGATCAACGCCGGCGACGGCACCCGCGAGCATCCCACCCAGGCGCTGCTCGACGCGCTGACCATCAAGCGCCGCAAGGGCCGCATCGCCGGCCTGACGGTGGCGATCTGCGGCGACATCGCGCATTCCCGCGTCGCCCGCTCCAACATCCATTTGCTGACCACGATGGGCTGCCAGGTCCGCGTCGTCGGCCCGCCCACCCTGATCCCGGCCGAGATCGCCGATCTGGGCGTGACGGTGTTCCATGAGATGGCCGCCGGCCTCGGCGGAGCCGACGTCGTCATGATGCTGCGCCTGCAACGGGAACGCATGTCGCGCGGCCTGGTGCCCAGCGCCCGCGAATACTTCCGCTTCTACGGCCTCGACCAGGCCAAGCTGAGCCACGCCAAGCCGGACGCCATCGTCATGCACCCCGGCCCGATGAACCGCGGCGTCGAGATCGACAGCGCCGTGGCCGACGACGCGCTGCACAGCGTGATCAAGGAGCAGGTCGAGATGGGTGTGGCCGTCCGCATGGCGGTGCTGGACATCCTGTCGCAGGGACACGGCCGGAATGAACCCTGACACGCTGTTCTCCGGCGTCCGCATCGTCGGCTCCGGCGTCGATCTTGTCGGCGACCTGCTGGTGCGCGACGGTCTGATCGCCGATTTCGGCGCATCGCTCGGCCGTCCGGACGGTGCCATCGTGATCGAGGCGGACACTGCCATCCTTTGCCCCGGGCTGGTCGATATGCGCGTGGCGCTCGGCGAGCCAGGCGCGGAATATCGGGAAACCATCGCCTCGGCCGCCCTCGCCGCGGCGGCCGGCGGCATCACCACCCTGGCGGCCCTGCCCGATACCCAACCAACGATCGACGATCCGGCGCTGGTGCAGTGGCTGCGCAGCAAGGGCGAGGCCACCGGCAGCCTGACGATACTGCCATATGGCGCGGTCACCAAAGGCTGCCGCGGCGAGGAACTCGCCGAGTTCGGCCTGTTATGCGAAGCCGGCGCGGTCGCCTTTACCGATGGCCTCAAGCCCGTCGCCTCGGCCCGGCTGATGCGGCTGGCGCTATCCTATGCCCGCGGCTTCAACGCGCGGATCGTGCAGCATCCGGAAGATCCGTCGCTCGCCGCCGGCGGCGCCGCGACCGAAAGCGAGCAGGCGACCCGGCTCGGCCTGCCCGGCATCCCCGCGGCGGCGGAAGCGCTGATGGTCGCCCGCGATATCCGGCTGGCGGAGCTGACCGGCGGGGCGGTGCATTTCGCCCACATCTCGACGGGCGAGGCGCTGGAGCTGATCCGCCGGGCCAAGGCGGCGGCCCTGCACGTCACCTGCGATACAGCGCCGCCGTATTTCGACCTGAACGAAACCTCCATCGGCGACTTCCGGAGCTACGCCAAACTCTCCCCTCCCCTCCGCAAGGAAGCCGATCGGCGGGCGGTGGTGGCGGGGCTGGTGGATGGGACGGTGGATGCGGTGGCGTCGGACCATCAGCCGCGCGACGTGGACGACAAGCGCCTGCCGTTCGCGCTGGCCTCGGCCGGCGGGTCAGGCCTGGCGACGCTGCTGGCGGTGACTTTGGCGCAGGTGCACAACGGATCATTGGCGCTGGCCGCGGCGATCGATCTGCTGACGGCGAAACCGGCGGCGCTGCTGGGCATCGAGGCAGGACGCATCGCCCGCGGCGCACCAGCCGATTTGTGCCTGTTTGCGCCGGAGCGGATCTGGAAAGTCGATGCCGGCAAGCTGCCGGGCAAGGCCCAGAACACCCCGTTCGACGGCCGCGCGCTCGAAGGCGTCATGCTCGGCACCTGGAAGCGGGGCGCCCGGGTTTTCGGGTGAGCCGTATCCCCAAAGTATTAGGCGTTTGCGGGGTTGCGTCCGCCCTGATTGGCTGCGCGGCTCCGGCGGTGCAATCCTGCGCACCCGGCTACGGGCGCCCCGTGCTGGTGTTCGACCTTTACTTCGGTGAAGCGATTTCGGGCCGCGGCGATCTGACCGGCGCGGAGTGGCGTCAGTTCATTGATGACACGATCGCCGTCAATTTGCCCGACGGATTCACGGTGTTCGATGCCGGCGGCGCTTGGATGAATCCCGTCACGCAAAGAGCGACCCGGGAAGCGACGAAAGTGCTGCTGGCCGCTCTGCCAGACGATCCCGCGAGCCTCGAAGCTGTCAATCGCATTCGGTCGGCGTACCAGATCCGGTTCCGGCAGCAGCTCGTGGGAATGACAGTCGGGCACGCCTGCGGCTCGTTCTGATACCAGTCCGTGACAGCGACTCTTCGGCGGTGCCGCTACGTCATGCCGTGAAGCAGCGACGCAAGGGCCGGGGGGAACAAAAAAAGAGGGCGCCCGAAGGCGCCCCCGTTCTTATAGCCGGTTAGCCGAAATCTACTTGATGATGATTTCGACGCGCCGGTTCTGCGGCTCACGCACGTTCGCGCCGGTCGGCACCAACAGGTGGGTCTCGCCGAAGCCCTGGATCGAGATGGCGCTCTTCGGCACGCCGTCCTTGACCAGTTCCGCGGCCACAGCCTGGGCGCGGCGCACGGACAGGCCCTGGTTGTACTTCGGCGTGCCCGACGTGTCGGTGTAGCCGTT
This sequence comes from uncultured Rhodopila sp., assembly GCF_903915725.1. Lineage (GTDB taxonomy): Bacteria > Pseudomonadota > Alphaproteobacteria > Acetobacterales > Acetobacteraceae > Rhodopila. Next base: position 85,400 of record NZ_CAIWTY010000107.1, on the reverse strand, counting down.
AACCTCAAGCCGGGTGTACTGCACCTTGGTCGAGTTGGCAGCCGCTTCCGAGACGATCTGGCGGGCGCGGTCGGTCAGAGCCGCCTTGTCCCAATCGAAGAACACCAGATACGAGCGGGAGACCGGCGACGGAGCAACCGCGGCCGGGGCCGGGGCGATCGGAGCCGGAGCGACGCCGAAGTTGTAGCGCACGCCGAACAGCACGGCGTTGTCGAAGGTCGGGCCGTATTGCACGCTGCCCGGGCCGCTCCGGGTGCCGGCCTTGTAGGTCGCCGACTCGGCGCGATTGCCGGCCGTGCCAAGGAAGCGATACTCGGCCGTTAGAGCCAAGCCGGGGACTGCGTCGATCGGCACAGCCGCACCGACGATCGCCTGATAGGCAAAGACCGCCTTGGTGCCGTTGCTCGCGACGCTGATGGCGCCTGGCGCATAAGCCGTTTCGTTAACGGTCACACCATTCGTGTTGTAGGCGTGGTTGTTCTTGTCATCGACCCACTGGATGCCGGCACCAACGCCGACATAGGGCTGCACGACCGGAACCAAGCCAACGAAGTCATACAGCACGTTGCCCATAGCGCCGTATTTTTCTTGCGTGCCGCCACCGTTGATGCCACCGAAGCGGGTGAACCCGGTATAGCCGTTACCACTGGTCTGACGGTAGTCGCCCTCGACTTCAGCCCGGAGACCATTGCCAAAGCCAAAGCCGACGCTGCCGAGACCGGCGAAACCGGTGCTGTATTTTTCTTTGCCGGACGTCGACAGGCCATTGAAGGCGCCCGCGCCGAGCTGCAGGTTCTTAACCTGGGTGTTCAACTGGAAGTCGGGTCCAACGCCGCCGCCAACGTAAAGTCCGGTAACCGGCTGGGCGTTGGCCGCGAGCGGCAGCGCCAGAATCGTGGCAGCCACCAAAGCATTGCGGAAATTCATACAACCTCTCCTTAGTTTTCTCTACGTCACGCAACAGGTCCGGAACTTATGCGAAGACCCGCTCATTCGCTGCTGTCCATATACCGACCTCAACGACCAATAGCGAGAGGCGGCGCATCGATTGAGCCACACTGTTGCATACTGGACACATATCAGAACCCGCACAAAAGTATCCAGCGCATCTGCAAACCCGGCGGCCATCCTTCGGCTCACCAGGGGTCGCTTGGGTGGACCACCCGGACGGGCAAATCGCCGTCGAATGCAACGATCCTTAGAGCGCCGCCGGATGGCGGTCAATCGGACGTTTTGCCCCACAATCGAGCCTCACCGCCCTGAGACTGGCGCTTTCCCTGCGGTTGGGACCCTTCCATCCGCATTGCCATTTCCGGGTTTCATGCCGGTTGGCCGCCTTTGCGCCACCACGGTGGCACCGGCATCGCGCCCGGGCCTCCCCCGGGCTGCGCAGTGGGCGAGCAGAAAGCGGCAGTGCGCCACCTGAATGGCCAGCTTGTTGCCGAGCCGGGACTTGTGACGGAAAACCGGCAGCACCGAATGGCATTATCACGTTTCCGAGATCACACCGGCCTCCGGCGCTTGCGGGTAGCAATACGCGAGGCCATCGGCTCGAAGCCTGATATCCGGCTGGAGGATTCGGCTTTTTGCCGTCATGGCGGTTGCAGCCCGCGTCCACGCCTTGCGTTGCACCGGCAAAGGCGTGGATGGCGCAGCCGCAGAATTGGTCTCAAAGTGGTCTGGTATCAGGTGCACCCGCACCCCGATCAACGCGTGAGGCCATACCAACCGGCGTTGACTCTGACCGGTTGGCAGGCCGCCAGTACGGTGATGGCGGGAACAGGCCCGCCATCCACGTCTTTTTCCACACAAGGAAAATGCGTGAATGCCGACCTCCGTCGGCATGGCGCATCGGGCGGGACCGGCCTGCAGGGTCCCGCCACGCGTCCTTCAGGACGACTGCCGGCGCAGAAAGGCCGGAATCTCGATACCCGTCTCTTCCGCGGCCGAAGTCTGATGCACCGAAACCCGAGGCGCTTCAGGCTGGTAGTCCTCGACAGGCAAATCCCGCCGCATCGGCTGCGGCTGCTGGAGCGCCGCGGCCGGCGCCGCCGCCCGGCGACGAAATGCCCCCGTTACCGTATTGAACAGGCTCGGCCGGCCGCTATCCGGCGCAGCATACATCTGGCCCTGGGAAGGCGGTATCGAAGCCGGACGTTGCGCATCGGTAAATAGAGTGGCGCGGGATGCCGGCGGCACAATCGGTTGCGGCTGGAACTGCGGCTGGCGCACCGGCAGCGGCCGCTGCTGCAGCACCGGAGGCTGCGGCGCGGCTTCCATCGCGATCGCCGTGTTCCCGACCGACTCCGTGTCGTGCGAAGCATGGCGCAACGGCGATACCGCCGTCGCGTGCACACCCGCGCCGGCCAGGATCGGCTCCTTCGCGACGCCGCGGACCAATATCGGCTGCGGAGCCGGGGCCGCCCCGCCGCCAACCGCCACCAGCTTCGGCCGCGGCTGCTGCTCCACGCTCTTCTGCGAATCGATGCCGGTCGCGACGACGGAAACCCTGATCCGCCCGGTCAGGGTTTCATCGACCGCGGAGCCGAAGATCACATTGGCTTCCTCATCGACTTCCTGGCGGATGCGATTCGCCGCCTCATCGACCTCGAACAGGGTCAGGTCTTCGCCGCCGGTGATGTTGATCAGCAGGCCGCGCGCGCCCGACATGCTGGTGTCTTCCAGCAGAGGATTGTTGATCGCCGCTTCGGCGGCCTTGATGGCGCGGTTCTCGCCCTCGGCCTCACCGGTGCCCATCATCGCCTTGCCCATCTCCGCCATCACCGTGCGGATATCGGCAAAGTCGAGGTTGACCAGCCCGTGCACCATCATCAGGTCGGTTACGCCCCGCACACCCATATAGAGTACCTGGTCCGCCATCTTGAAGGCGTCACGCCAGGTGGTGCGCTCATTCGCCATCCTGAACAGGTTCTGGTTCGGGATGACGATCAGCGTATCCACATACTGCTGAAGCTCTTCGATGCCCTGGTCCGCGGACCGGGCGCGGCGGACGCCTTCGAAACCGAACGGCTTCGTGACGACGCCGACAGTCAGAATGTTCCGTTCCCGCGCCATGCGCGCGATGACCGGGGCAGCGCCGGTGCCGGTGCCGCCGCCCATGCCGGCGGTGATGAACACCATGTGGGCGCCATCCAGATGCCTATACAGCTCGTCGGCGGCTTCTTCCGCCGCCGCCTTGCCGATTTCCGGCTTCGCCCCGGCGCCAAGCCCCTGGGTGATATGTGGACCAAGCTGGATGCGGCGGTCCGCCCGGCTGTGCATCAACTGCTGAGCATCGGTGTTCGCAACAACGAATTCGACGCCCTGCAGATTGGCGGCGATCATGTTGTCGACTGCGTTGGTGCCGCCGCCACCGACTCCGATGACGGTGATGCGCGGTGAAAAATCGGTGTGGCTCATCGGCGGTATCGTCAGGTTAAGGGTCATTTTGGCTCTCTCCCCCGTGCTACGGGTACGGCTGTAAGGTGATTGTTACCAGTCGGCGGTCGATTCGCGGCAGATCAGACACGTTCTTTCAAAAAATTGACCAGGCGGCGGAAAAGCCCGGCCGGCGGCTCCCCCTCCAGATTCATGTCGTGAAACGTTCGCCCGTCGCCGGCCGCCCAGGCGAGCAGTCCCGCGGCGGTCGAAAACGCCGGTCCCGAGGCTAGTTCAGGCAAGCCGCGCAGCGTCGCCGGGCGGCCCAGTCGCACCTGGCGCCCGAGCATTCGGGACGCCATTTCGCGCACGCCGGGCAACTGGCATGCGCCACCGGTCAGCACCACCCGATTGCCGGCGGCGCGTCCCAGACCCGACGAATCGAGGCGGTCCTTGATGTACTCAAAGGTTTCCTCAATCCGCGGGCGGATGATGTTGACCACCATGCTGCGCGGCACTTTCGCGAGTTGATGGTCTTCTTCGCCGACGAGAGGAACCGGCAGCAGTTCGCGGTCGTCGTCGGGGCTGGCTTCGACATTGCCGTACAACGTCTTCAGCCGTTCGGCGTGAATCAGAGTTGTTGACAGGCCGATGGCCAGGTCTTTGGTGACATGCAGCCCGCCGATGGCGAGCTGCGACGTGTGCATGATCTGGTTGTCGGCGTAGACCGCCATCCCGGTCGTTCCGCCACCCATGTCGATGACCGTCGCGCCAAGCTCGCGCTCTTCGCGCACCAGACTGGACAGGCCGGCGGCCAAAGGCGCCGAAACGAGTTCCTCGATATCCAGCTCGCAGCGCGCCATGCAGGCTTCCAGCGTGTGCAGCGATGTCGCCGCCGCGTCGATCACATGCAGCCGCGCATTCAATACGCCGCAGAACAGGCCGCGCGGATCGGCCACATGATCCGTCGCATCCACCGCAAAATTCAGCGGCAGCACATGGATCGGCTCGCGCCCGTCCACCGCGGCGCGGCCGCGACCCTCATTGACCACGCCGCGCACGTCGTTCTCGGTCACCGCGCGGCCGCCCACCGGCCATTGCACGCTGAACAGCCGCGATTCGGGCTGGCCGCAACTCAGATTCACGGTGACCGAGCGCAGCCGGACGTCGGCCATGTCCTCAGCCTGGCCGACGCAGGTACGGATCGCTTTCACCGCCGCATCGATGTCGGTGATGTCGCCGCCGTTGACACCCCTGCCTTTCTGCCAGCCGAAACCCAGCACGCGCGGCGTCCCGTCGCTTTCGACGCGGCCAATCAGGCAGGCGATTTTGGTGGTGCCGATATCGACGACGCCGAAGTGGCCGGCGCGATGATGCCGCGACGGGTCGATATCGGGCGGCCCGGTTTCCGGGGGCGGAAGCACGCGGCGAGGATTGTCAGCCATCCGTTCGTGCTCCTCAGGTTGGTTTCTTGGCGATAACGGGAACCGTGGGCGCTCCGGCCGGCGGCGACGGCGGCGGCGTCGCCGAACCGTCCTTCGCTTCGGCGCGCGGCCGCATGACCAGACGATCCGGCAGGCGCAGATCGATCGCGGCCAGCGGTCGGTCGAGCACGGCATGATCGCGCTGCAATTGGATCAGGCGATCCAGCGCGGCGGCGACGTGGCCTTCCGGCAGCATCACATTCATGCCGTTGCCCATCACCAGGTTCCACCGGCGCTCGCCCACACGCACGCTGGCGGCGACTTTTTCCTGTAGGGCCGGCCGTTCGGTCAGCGCATCCAGAAGCTCCGCCGCAGCGGCCGGGGCGCCGGCTCCGACGATCTGCGGCAGCTTCTTGAACTGCGAAACGTCCTGGTTGGTGACCACCTGGCCGACGCGGTCCACCAGGACGTATTTTCCCTGGTTCTGCCAGATCGCAAACGGCGCGCGCTCTTGCAGATAGACCACCACGGTGCCCGGCAGGCGGCGCTCGACGGTGGCATGCTCGACCCAGGACAGGGTTTCGATCCGCGCCCGCGCCTGCTCCAGGGAAAAACCGAGAATCGGATCGCCCTTGCTGACGCCGAGGGCGGAGCGCAACAGCGCTTCCGGCGTATTGGCACGGCCCTCGATCACCACCTCGGTCACCCGCAGGCCGGAGGCGGCGGTCGCGGTCCCGACCCTTTCACGCAGGCTGGACATGGCATTGCCCGAGACTCCACCACCCAGCGAATGCACCGCGGCGATGACGAACACCCCCGCGACCCCGGCGCAGCCCAGCACGGCGGCTGGCCAGAGCAGGCGGCGCTGGCGGCGCAGCATCAGCCGCCACGCCGACGGGCGATCGTTCAGGGAATTGCGGGGGGAGCGGCCTACGCGCGGCATGCGGCATTCTCCACCATCCAGGTGCAGAGCTGCGGAAAGCTGATCCCGCAATGCGCCGCCTGTTCTGGTAGCAGGGACACGGGCGTCATCCCCGGCTGGGTGTTGATCTCCAGCAGCACGAGACGGCCGGGTTCGCCCTGCGTGTCGTCGTAACGGAAGTCGGTGCGGGTGGCGCCGCGGCAGCCAATGGCGCGATGCGCCGCGACCGCCATCTCCATCGCCCGGGCGTAGATCTCCGGGTGCACGTCCGCCGGGATGATGTGGCGGGAGCCGCCGTCGGAATATTTTGACTCGTAGTCGTAGAAGGCGCCCGCGACGGCGCGGATTTCCGTCACCGCCAAAGGCCGATCGTCCAGCACCGCGACGGTCAGTTCGCGGCCGGGGATATAGGCTTCGACCATCGCGCGCGGCCCGAAGCTCCAGGCCCGGGCGATCTCGGACCGCCGGTTGTCGCCGCCGCGCACCACTGTGACGCCGACGGACGAACCTTCGTTCACCGGTTTGATCACATAGGGCAGCGGCAGCGGATCGCCCGCTTCCAGCTCCGCGATCGACACCATGCGGCCCGGCGCCACCGGCAAACCGGCGGATTCGAACAGCGCCTTCGCCGCCTCCTTGTCCATCGCGACGGCGGAGGCGCGCACGCCGGAATGCGTGTAGGGAATGCCGAGCCAGTCGAGCACGCCCTGGATCGCGCCGTCCTCGCCGAAGCGGCCATGCAGCGCGTTGAACACCGCGTCGGGCTTCGGCGACAGCGCGGCGATTACGGCACCTAGGTCACTCCCGACATCCACCGGCGTCACCTCGAAGCCGGATTCGCGCAGCGCGGCGATCACCTGGATGCCGCTGGCGAGGCTGACCTCGCGTTCGGCGGAGATGCCGCCATACAGGACGACGACACGGGTCATGCGACGATCTCCGGCCTGCCGGCGGGGATGCCGATGCGGCGGATTTCCCAGTGCAGCGTGACTCCCGTCGCGGCGAGGACTCGGCGGCGGACTTCCTCGCCGAGACCCTCGATATCGGCGGCGGTCGCGTCGCCGGTGTTGATCAGGAAGTTGCAGTGCTTCTCCGACACCTGCGCGCCGCCGCGGGCAAGGCCGCGGCAGCCGGCGGCGTCGATCAGCTCCCAGGCCTTCTGGCCGTCGGGATTGCGGAAGGTGGAGCCGCCGGTGCGCGCGCGAATCGGCTGCGTCGCCTCGCGGGAGGCGCGGATTTCCGCCATTCGCGCAGCGATCAGCGCGGCCGCGCCGCGTTGGCCGCGCAGCCGGACCCGGGTGACGATGGCGCCGGGCGGCAGGGCGGCGTGACGGTAGGCGAAGGCCAGGGCCGGCGCGGCCAGACGAAGCTTTTCGCCCGTGCGGGTGACGACCTCCGCCCAGTCGAGCACGGTCGCCATGTCCCCGCCGTAAGCTCCGGCGTTCATCGCCACCGCGCCGCCGAGCGATCCGGGGATGCCCGACAGGAACTCCAGCCCGGTCAGTCCTGCGGCGGCGGCGTGTTCAGCCACGGTCACATCCAGCGCAGCCGCGCCCGCCACGATGCCGTCCGGTTCCGCGGTGATGGTGGAGAACCCGCGCGCCAGACGGATGGTCACGCCCGGCAGCCCGCCGTCGCGGATGATCAGGTTCGAGCAGGCGCCGATGACATGTACCGGGATTTCGCCCGGCAACGCGCCAAGGAAGGCAGCGAGGTCGTCCGCATCGGCCGGACGCACCAGAGCCTCGGCCGCGCCGCCCGCACGGAACCAGGTGAACGGCGCCAGCGGCGCATCGGCCTGGATGCGTCCACGCAACGGCGGCAGTGTTTCCAGGAAGCCGGGGATGTGTGCCGCGGTCATCATGCGAGGTCGGCTCCCATGCCGTCATGGGCGGGGCCGCCGTCATAGCCGCGCCCCCCGTCATGGATGGCGAAGGCAGCTGCCCCCTCGTCATGGATGGCGAAGGCAGCTGCCCCCTCATCACGACGGGCGAAGGCCGTTCCCACTGTGTCATGGCCGGGCTTGGCCCGGCCATCCACGACTTTGCCCCGACCAGCACCGCAAGTCGTGGATGGCCGGGCCAAGCCCGGCCATGACACGGGGGCGGAGGCGGGGGCGGTGGCTGCGCCATCGGCCCGTATGTTAGTGCCCAAGAGCCAAAGCCCACCCGCCGGTGCGGCGCGCATCAGACCCGCTCCCCCGCTCATGTGCCCACCGCCCGCTTGGCGTTCGGCGCCTGCAACGCCGCCAGGTCCGCCGGCAGCGTTGCCGCCCACTGGGTGATCGAGCCGGCCCCAAGGCACACGACAAAATCGCCCGCCCGCGCGATGGCGTGCACCATCTCCGGCAGCCGCCCCGGATTCGGCAGCGCCACAACACTGCGATGGCCGCGCGCGCGCAGCCCCTCGACCAGCGCATCCCGATTGATCCCTGCTATCGGCTGCTCCCCAGCCGCATAGACATCGGCGACGATTACCGTGCCCGCGTCGTTCATGCAGGTGCAGAAATCGCTGAACAGCGACTCCAGCCGCGTGTAGCGATGCGGCTGCACCACCGCGACGACGTCCCTCGCCCCGGCCTGCCGCGCCGCCTTCAGCACCGCGGCGATCTCCACCGGGTGATGCCCGTAATCGTCGATCACCGTAATGCCGCCGGCCTCGCCGATCTTGGTGAAGCGCCGCTTGACGCCCTTGAAGCCGAGGAACGCGGTGCGCAGCGTCGCGTCGTCGATCTCCATCTCGATCCCGACGGCGATCGCGGCCAGCGCGTTCTGCACGTTGTGCGAGCCGAGCATCGGCAGCCGGAACGGCCCCATCCGCCGCGAGCGGTTGCGGTGGCGATCCGTCACCACGACCTCAAACGTCGATCCCAGCTTGTCCGGCGTGACGCGGTCCGCCCGCACATCGGCCTGCGGCGAGAAACCATAGGTGACGATGCGATGGTCCGACAGGCGCGGGATCATCTGCTGCACGGCGGGATGGTCGATGCACAGCACGGCGAAGCCGTAGAACGGGATATTGTTCACGAACTGGTCGTAGCCGGCGACCATCGCCTCGGCGCTGCCCCAGTGATCCAGGTGCTCCGGGTCCATGTTGGTCACGACGGCAATGATGGCCGGCAGGCGCAGGAAGGACCCGTCGCTTTCGTCCGCCTCGACCACCATCCAGTCGCCGCTGCCCATGCGGGTGTTGGTGCCGTAGGCGTTGATGATGCCGCCGTTGATCACGGTCGGGTCCAGGTGCGCCGCTTCCAGCACGCAGGCGATCAGGCTTGTGGTGGTGGTCTTGCCATGCGTCCCGCCCACCGCGACGGACCATTTCAGCCGCATCAGCTCGGCCAGCATCTCGGCCCGCCGCACCACCGGGATCAGCCGCGCCCGCGCGGCGGCGACCTCCGGATTGTCCTTCTTCACCGCGGTGGAGACGACGACGACATGCGCCTCGCCCAGATTGGCGGCGTCGTGGCCGACATGGATGGTAATCCCCGCCGCGCGCAGCCGCTGCACGTTGGCGTTCTCGGCGATGTCGCTGCCCTGCACCTTGTAGCCGAGCTCATGCAGCACCTCGGCGATTCCCGACATGCCGATGCCGCCGATACCGACGAAGTGGATGGTCCCGATCGAGAGCGGAAGGGCCCTCATGTGCGTTCTCCGGCCCGAAGGCAGATGCGAGCTTCGACGACATCGGCCAGGCGCGGCGCGGCATCGGCGCGGGCCTGCGATCGGCTCCCCGCCGCCGCGGCGGCCAGCAGGTCCGGCGCCGAAAGCAGGTGATTGAGCTGTTCCGCCAGCGACGCGGCGGTGAATCCGGACTGCGGCGTGACCAGCGCCGCACCCGCCCGCAACAAAGCGCGGGCATTCGCGGATTGGTGGTCGTCGATCGCGCCCGGCAGCGGCACCAGGATCGACGGCCGCCCGGCGACCGCGAGCTCCGCGACCGTGGACGCGCCGGCCCGGGCAATGACAAGGTGTGCCGCAGCCAGTCGATCAGCGACATCCGGAAAGAACGCCGCCAGCTCCGCAGCGATCCCGGCCTCGGCGTAAGCGGCGCGGACCCGATCCAGATCCTCCGGCCGGCATTGCTGCACGATGCTGATGCGCGCGCGCAGGCCCTCCGGCAGCGACCGGACCGCGTCCGGCACGACATCGCTGAATACCCGTGCCCCGAGCGAGCCGCCCAGCACCAGCAAATTGATCCGGTCCGACGGCGGCACATAGGCTAGATCAGCCAGAGCGGCGACGGCCGGGCGCACCGGATTGCCGGTGACGATCGCCTCGACCCCGGCGGGCACCCGCTCGGTCCCCGCGAACCCCAGCGCCAGGCAATCGGCCCGGCGCGCCAGGAACCGGTTGGCGCGGCCAAGCACCGCGTTCTGCTCCTGCAGTATCACCGACGGCCGACGGCGCAGAAGACCGGCCGCCAGGATCGGCGGCACGCACGGGTAGCCGCCGAAGCCGACAAGGGCGGCGGCATCCAGCCGCGCCAGCATCTTGCGCGCCTGTACCACGCCCGCGGCCAGCAGGCCAATGGCGGCGGCACCGCGCAGCGCGCCCCGTCCGGCGATGCCGGCGCCATAAATCACGTGCTGCTCGCAGCCGGCGAACACGGCGCTGTTCAAGGCGCCCGAGCGACCGTCGGTCATCAGCACGATGCGATGCCCTCGGGCGACCAGTTCGGCGGCCAGCGCCTCAGCCGGGAAGAAATGTCCCCCGGTGCCGCCCGCGGCGATGACGATGGTTTGCACGGCGGGGCCTCTCATGCCGGCTCATCCCGGCTGCGGCGGCGGGTCAGAGCCAGCAGCATGCCCATGCCGAGCGCCACCGCGACGGCAGACGACCCGCCATAGGAGATGAACGGCAGGGTCATGCCCTTGGTCGGGATCAGCTTCAGGGTGGACGCCATGTTGACGAACGCCTGCAGGCCGAACCCGGTGACCAGGCCGGTGCAGGACAGCACGATGAACGGGTCATGCTCGCGCAGCAGCCGCAGCAGGCCGCGCAGCACGATGAAGGCGAACACGCAAAGGATGAAGACGCAGACCAGCATGCCGAACTCTTCGCCGGCCACCGCGAACACGAAGTCCGCGTGCGCATCCGGCAGGATGTCCTTGACATGCCCCTCGCCCGGCCCGCGGCCCATCAGGCCGCCATTGCCAAACGCTTCCAGCGCGGTGGTGACCTGGTAGTTGTCTCCGGTGCCGTCCCAGAACCGCAGCACGCGGCTGCGCACATGCGGGAAGAAGGTGAACGCCATCACCGACGCGCCGCCGAGCATGCCGATAGCGGCCCAGACCAGGACCAGCGGCAGCCCGGCGATATACAACTGCGCCAGGAACACCACGGTCACGACGGCCAACATGCCGATATCCGGCTGCGACTTCAGCAGCATGACGATCGTGCCAAACACCAGGAAGGCGGCGATCATGCCGGGGAAGCGCGGCGACTTCTTGCCCTCGCTCAGCAGCCAGGCGGCGACGATGGCGAAGCAGGGTTTCAGAAATTCGCTCGGCTGGATCGTCATGCCGGGCAATGAAATCCAGCGCCTCGCACCCTTGATCTCGACGCCCATCACCATGGTCGCCGCGGTCAGCGCCAGGGCGACGACGCAGCCGGCGATGGCGAGGCGCTTGATGCCGCGCGGCGACAGCAGCGAGACCCCGACGACGATCCCCGCCGCCAACGCCAGGAAGAACACCTGTTTGAAGATGAAGGTTTCCCGGGACGAGCCGATGCGCTCGGCCACGGCCGGGCTGGCGGCCAGCATCATGATGTAGCCGAAGCCAATGAGAATGCCGATGGCGCTGAGAGTCCAGCGATCGACGCTCCACCACCAGCGGCCGAGCAGCGAGTCGTCGGTGCGGGTTATCGACATCAGGCGCCTCCTGCCTGCAGGCCGCGCGCCAGGTCGGCGAATCGGTCGCCGCGCTGGTCGTAGCCGGTGAACTGGTCCCAGCTCGCGCAGGCCGGCGACAGCAGGACGACGGGGGACGCGGTGGCCTTGGCGGCGGCGAAAGCGGCGGGCACCGCGGCCTCCAGCGTGCCCACCAGGTCGAAGGGGACGTTGTGGCGGGACAGGGTGGCGGCGAATTGCTCGGCGTCGCGGCCGATGAGCTGGGCCCGGGCGATGCGCGGGAACAGCGGAGCCAGCGGCTCGATGCCGCCCTCCTTGGCCATGCCGCCGGCGATCCAGACCAGGCGGTCGTAGCAGACCAGCGCCCGCTCGGCCGCGTCGGCGTTGGTCGCCTTGCTGTCGTTGACGAAGGTCACGCCGTCGATGGTGACGATGCGCTGCTGGCGGTGCGGCAGGCCGGGGAAGCTGACCAGCCCCTCGTCGATCACCACATCGGAAACGCCGAAATACCGCGCCATGGCGGTCGCGGCGGCGGCGTTCTGCGCGTTGTGCGCCCCGGGCAGAGCAGGACCCGAGGCCAGCGGCGATTCGGCACCGGACACGCGCACGACCGTGGCGGGGCGCGACTCGAGCCACGCCGCCATGTCGCGCGAGCCGGCGTCGTCCACGCCGATGACCGCGAGGTCGCCGTGCTGCTGGCGATCGAAAATCGCACGCTTGGTCAGGGCGTAGCCGCCCATGTCGCCATGCCGATCGATATGGTCCGCCGAGAGGTTGAGCATTGCGGCGGCATTGAAGCGCAGGCTCGCGAGTCGCTCCAACATGTAGGAGGACATCTCCAGCACGTACACTCCATCATGTGGTAGCAGAGGAAGCGACAGTGCCGCCGGCCCCAGATTCGCGCCCGCCGCAACGCCGATCCCGGCGCGTTCCAGGATGTGTGCCAGCAGCGCCGTGGTGGTGGATTTGCCGTTGGTGCCGGTAATGCCGGCGAAGCGCGCCCGCGACCCGGCCGCCCGCACCGCGCGGAACAGCAGTTCGGTGTCCGACAGGATCGGCACACCCGAGTCGATCGCACGCTGCGCCGCCGGATGCGGCTTCGGCAGGCGGTGTGGAATGCCAGGCGACAGCACCAGCGCGTCGAAATCAAACGCCCCTTGCAGCGGGTTGCGCAGATCGAGATCGGCGGCAGCCGCGCGCGCCTCCGGACGATCGTCCCATGCAGCGATCTCGGCGCCCATCGCGCGCAGCGCATGCGCCGCGGGCAGGCCGTTCTTGCCGAGGCCGACGACGGCGAAGCGCTGGCCGCTGAACAGGGTCGGGGGGAACGTGCTCATCGGATCTTCAAGGTCGCCAGACCGACCAGCGCGAGGATCATCGAGATGATCCAGAAACGGATGACGATGGTGGGTTCAGCCCAGCCCTTCTTCTCGAAATGATGGTGCAGCGGCGCCATCAGGAATACCCGCTGGCCGGTGCGCTTGAACCAGAACACCTGGATGACGACCGACAACGTCTCGACCACGAACAGGCCGCCGACGATCATCAGGACGATTTCGTGCTTGGTCACCATCGCCACGGCCCCGAGCGCCCCGCCCAGCGCCAGCGCGCCGATATCGCCCATGAACACCTTGGCCGGCGGGGCGTTGAACCACAGGAAGCCCAATCCGGCCCCCACCAGCGCCGAGCAGAACACCGCCAGCTCGCCCGCGCCCACAACCGGATTGAGCTGAAGGTAGTCGGCGAAGACGCGGTTGCCGACGAGGTAGGCGATCAGCGTGAACACCGATGCGGCAATCATCGTCGGCACGATCGCCAGTCCGTCCAGCCCGTCGGTCAGGTTCACCGCGTTTGAGGCGCCCATCATCACCAGCGCACCGAATACCGGGAAGAAATAGCCCAGTTGCAGCGAAACTTCCTTGAACACCGGAAAGGTCAGCGCGGTTCCGAGCGGACCGCGCGCCAACTCGGTGATCCAGATCGCGGTGACCAAACCCACCACCGCCTGCACGATCAGCTTGATCCGCCCGGACACGCCGCGCGTATTGAGTTTCGTTACTTTCAGGTAATCGTCCCAGAATCCCAGCGCGCCGTAGCCAAGCGTAACAAACAGCACGGCCCAGACGTATCCGTTACGCATATCGGCCCACAACAGAGTCGAAACGGACAGGCTGCCGAGAATCAGCAGGCCGCCCATCGTCGGCGTGCCTTTTTTCTCGATCAGGTGCCGCTCCGGTCCGTCCAGGCGTATCGGCTGGCCCTGCCGCTGAAACGATTTCAGCCAGCGGATGACACAAGGTCCCATCAGAAAGCTGACGACCAGCGCGGTCAGGCACGCCGCACCCGCGCGGAACGTGATGTAGCGGAACAGGTTGAACAGGATGAATTGGTCCGCCAACGGGCGGAAAAGAATATAAAGCATCAGGCGGCTCCCGCCGAGGTCGTTGAAGGGCGGGAGGTAGCAGCTTCGAGGGTGGCGATAATACGTCTCATGCCGCTGCCGAGGCTGCCTTTGACCAGAACCGCATCGCCATTTACGATCGATTTTGCAACGATGGGCGCCAGTGCATTGGAATCGGCGGCATGTGCGCCGCGCAGCGCCGATGGGACGGAGTCATGCAAATGGCGCATGAGGGGACCGCAGGTGAACAGAATGTCGGCCGACTGCTCCACCGCCTCGGCGAGACCCGCATGCTCAGCGGGGCCCTCGTCGCCGAGTTCCAGCATATCGCCGAGCACGGCGACGCGGCGCCGGTTCGGCTGTAGCCGCAATACGTCCAGCGCGGCCCGCATCGAGGCGCCGTTGCCGTTGTAGCTTTCGTCGAGCAGCAGGATCGTTCCGTCCGCGATGGCAAGCTCGCGGCGGGCGCCCCGGCCGGCCAGCGGCGCGAAGGCTTCCAGCGCGGGGATGGCCTTCGCCGGGTCCAGGCCGAGCGCGGCAACGGCGGCGAGCGTGGCGGTTGCGTTCAGGGCCATGTGCCGCCCCGGTGCGTTCAGCCGCAGGCGGACGGCGCGGCCGAGGATGCGGATGTCGACCAGCGACCCGTCGGCATCGGCCTCGACGGCCAGCAGCCGCACATCGGCGGACGGATCGCTGCCGAACGTCATTACCGTGGCGCCGAGCGCGCCTGCGCGCAGCAGCGAAAGCTGCGGCGAATCGGCCGGGAAAACCGCGATCCCGTTCGGTTCCAGGCCGCGTGTGATGGTGGCTTTCTCGATAGCGATAGCCTCGATGCTGCCGAGGTGCCCGACATGCGCCTTGGCGATCGTGGTGATCAGCGCGACGTGCGGACGCGCCAGCCGGGCCAGCGGCTCGATTTCGCCGGGGTGGTTCATGCCGATCTCGGCAATGCAGAACTGGGCGGGGCGGGGGATCAGGGCCAGGGTGAGCGGCAAACCCCAATGGTTGTTGTAGGACGCTGCCGCGGCATGCGTCGGCCCAAAGGCGGACAGGGCGGCGCGCAGCATCTCTTTCGTCGTGGTCTTGCCGACGCTGCCGGTGATGCCCACCAGGCGGCCGCTAAACCGGGCGCGGGCAAAGCCGCCGAGGCGGGCGAGCGCGGCCAACGTGTCATCGACGCGCAGGGTTGGCGCCGCAGGCGATACGTCGGCGTGCACCATCGCTCCTGCGGCGCCTTTCGCCAGCGCATCCGCCACGAAGGCATGGCCGTCGCGGCCGTCGCCCAGCAGCGCCACGAACAGGTCGCCCGGCTGCAAGGTGCGGGTGTCGATCGACACGCCGTTCGCGGCAAACGGAGCGGAGAGCACGCCCCCCGTCGCTTCCGCCAGCTCTTGCGCGGACCACAGGCTCATGCGCGCGGCTCCGTCCCGGCGAGGCGGCGGATCACGCTGGCGTCGTCGAACGGCAGGACGGTGCTGCCAACGATCTGGCCCTGCTCATGGCCCTTCCCGGCGACGACGAGAACGTCCCCGGGGCCGAGGTCGTTCAGCGCGGTCTCGATGGCGGTTGCCCGGTCGCCGATTTCCGAGGCCGCCGGACAGGCTGCCATGATGGCGGCGCGGATAGTCGCGGGATCCTCGCTGCGCGGGTTGTCATCGGTGACGATCAGGCAATCGGCCAGGCGGGCCGCGGCCTGCCCCATCAGCGGGCGTTTGCCGCGGTCGCGGTCCCCTCCGGCGCCGAACACCACGTGCAGCCGGCCGGTGGTATGCGGGCGCAGCGCCGAGAGCAGGCGCTCCAGCGCGTCCGGCGTATGGGCGTAATCGACGTAAGCTGCGGCCCCGTTCGGCAGCAGCACGGCACGTTCCATCCGGCCGCGGACGCCGTGCAGCGCCGGCAGCCGCTCCAGCGCGCCGGACAGACCGAGCGTCTCGGCCAGCGCCGCGGCAACCAGCGCGTTGTCGGCCTGGAAGCGGCCGGGCAGGTTGAGGACGACCTGGTGCCGCCGCCCGTCCGCCAGGATCGTCAGGTCCTGCCCGTCCGGGCGGGGACGCGCATCGATCAGGCGGAAGAAGTCGCCGGTTTCGCCGACGCTGCGCAGATCGAGCCGGCGGCGTTGCGCGATCTCGCGCAGGGCGTCCAGGGTGGCCGGGTCCATCTCGGCGTAGGCGATGGCGGGGGCCCCCTCCGGCAGCAGCACCTCGAACAGCCGCAGCTTGGCGAGGCGATAGGCCTCCAGGGTGCCGTGATAGTCCAGGTGGTCGCGCGTCAGGTTGGTGAACGCCGCCGCCGCCAGCCGCACGCCATCGAGGCGGAACTGGTCCATGCCGTGCGAGGACGCCTCAATGGCCGCCCGGCTGACGCCATGCCGCGCCAGGCCGGCCAGCGTCTCCGCCAAACTGACCGGATCGGGCGTGGTCAGGCCGGGGCCGGGTTCAAAGCCCGGAGCAATCAGGCCGAGCGTGCCCAGGCTGGCCGCCTTCTCTCCGGCCGAGGCCCAAAGCTGCCGGGTGAACTCCACCGTGCTGGTCTTGCCGTTGGTGCCGGTGACCGCCACGACCGTTTCCGGCTGCGGCCCGGCCAGCACCGCCGCGATCCGCGCCAGACACCGCCTCGGTTCCACATCATAAATGATCGGCCGTTGCGGCACGCCCTCCGGCCAGATCGTGCCGGACGGAGCCAGAACCGCGACGGCCCCGCGCTTCACCGCATCGGCGATGTAGTCGCGGCCATCGACCCTGGTGCCCGGCAGCGCCGCGAACAGGTCGCCGGGGACGACGTGACGGCTGTCGGCGGTGACACCGGCGATCTCCAACTGCGCCAACGCCCGGAGGTCGCCGGGTGAATTTGCAATGCCGCGCATGATGTCAGCGAGCCGCAACGGAGGTCGCCAGGACAAACATGCCACGCCCGCCGACCCGACCCATCGTAGTGGGCGGAGGCGCATCGGCCCATCCCGTCATGGCCCGCGCAGGCGTGCCATCCACCCCTTCTGCCGGGAGCGGCGAAGGCGTGGATGGCGGCCCTTCGGCCGCCATGACGGCAGAGTCAGGCCCTTCGGCCGCCATGACGGGGGGCGGCTCAAACAGCCGGGTCTGCCGCCTGATGTCCTGAACCGGCCGGCTTATCGCCGGCGGCAGCACCGTGGCCGGGACCGTCAGGTTCGGCTTGTTCTCCCGCACCGTCTTCGCCGCGGCATCAACCGCCGGCGGCGGCGCCCCCGGTCCGCGGGCAGGTGCGCCGGCCGGGCGGCCGGGCTGCAACGGGATCGCCAGCGCCTGGTTGATCGCCGGCATGTCCACGAGGTCCGGCAACATGCCCATCATCGGCGCGATCCGCGCGATCACCTTGCCGGCCGCCGGCGCAACCACCCAGCCCGCCGTCGCATAGCCGTAGGTGGCCTTGGTCGCGTGCGGCTCATCCAGCATCATGTAGACGGCGAAACGCGGCGCGTTCATCGGAAACACGCTCATGAACGCCGCGACGTTGGCGTGCTTCTTGTAGCCGCCATGCGCTTGCACCTTCTCCGCCGTGCCGGTCTTGCCGCCGGGGTAGTAGCCCGGCACCTCGGCCGACTTGCCGAACCCGTCGGTCACCACCAGACGCATCAGCCGGCGCATGATGTCCGAGGTCGAGGTCTGCATCACCCGCACCGCCTCCGGCTGCGCGCCCGGCTCCAGCGCCAGGATCGTCGGCCGAACCAGCAACCCGCCATTGGCGATCGCCGCGGTGCCGCGCACCACGTGCAGCGGCGTGACGGAAATGCCATGGCCGAAACCCACCGTCAGCGTGGCGATCTCTTTCCAGTTCGCCGCCGGCTGGATGATCGGCCGCGCGGACTCCGGCAGCTCGATCCCGGTGCGGCCGAACATCCCCATGCCCCGCAGCCAGTTCCGTTGCCGTTCCGACCCGACCGCCTGGGCGATATGCGCCGCGCCGAGATTGGACGAGTAGGCCAGCACCTCCGGCAGGTACAGCCAGCGATGCTTGCCCTCGAAGTCGGAGATGGTGAACCGGCCGATGGAGATGTTGTGCGACGCATCGAACTCGTCCCAGATATGCGCCACGCCGAGGTCGAGCGCCATCGACGCCGTCTGCAGCTTGAATGTGCTGCCGGGCTCATAGGTTCCCTCGACCGCGCGGTTGAAGCGGTCGTCCGCCGGGGCGGTGCGCACCAGGTTCGCGTCGTAGTCCGGCAGGCTGACCATCGCCAGCACCTCTCCGGTGTGCACGTCCATGACGATGCCGCAGCCGCCGATGGCGGTGAACATCTGCATCGCCGCGATCAGCTCCTCGCGCACCGCGGCCTGCACCTGGAGGTCTATCGACAGCCGCAACGGATCCTGATTGTTGCGCAGGCGTTCGTCGAAATATTTCTCCACCCCGGCAAAGCCGCTCTGGTCCACGTCGACGCCGCCCAGCACCTGCGCGGCGGTGCGGCCGAGCGGATATTGCCGGTGCTGCGTCGGCCGGAAATCGATGCCGGGAATGCCGAGGTCGTTGACCGCCATCTCCTCGCGCGGCGTTATTTCTCGGGCGATATAAATGAATTTCTTGTCGTCACGCTTCAGGCGCTCGGTCGTTTCCGCCAGATCAAGCCTAGGCAAAACCTGCTTCAGCTTCTCCGCCGCCTCCTCCGCATTCCCAATCTGCCGCGGATCGGCAAATAATGATACCGTATTGAGTGAGATCGCCATCGGCTGACCGTTACGATCAAGGATGGCAGCCCGCTGGCCCGGCAGGGTCGATTCGATCGGACTATGCGGCGCGGATGCAACGATCTCGCTGACCGGACGCTCCACCCGGTGCGGCGCCAGCGGCGTGAAGATCGTTGCCAAGGCAAGCTTCGCCAGCACGGCGCCGAACAGGAACGTGAAACCGCCGGCGGAAATCACCAGCCGCGAGCGCGATTTCTCCAGCGCCGCCCGCCGTGCGAGGTCCGGCGCGGTAACGCGAACATTTTCCATGCGCAACACGGCATCGGCGCGGCTTGCACCGCGCCGGGACGCCAGCCTGCCGAACCGGCCGTCTTGCTGGGGCGGCGGATCGTTCGGCGGAAACGGATCGTCTGGATCGCTCATGCTGATACGGACTTAGTTCGTGTTAGACCACTGCGTGGAACTGACCGGCATCGGCCGCGGCGCCGGAGCCATCGATCCGCGCGCCATGCCGAGCAGCGACCCGCCATACGGCGAAGCGGCTGCAACGGCGGCGGGCTGCGGAGGCGGCGGCGACGGCCGCGGCGCCATGGCCACCACGGGCGCCGGCTTCGGCACCATCGCAACCACCGACGCCGGGGCCGCGGGCCTTGCCTGTAACGGCGGCTGCGACGGCCGCGGCGGCGCGGCTGAGGCGTGCTGCTCAGTGGGCCTCGCTTCGGCGGTTCTCGCTTCGGCCGCCCGGCCTTCTGATGGGCGGTTCTCCGGCGGACGGGCCGGATGCAATTCGGTCGGACGCGGTTCGGCCGTCGCCACCGCCCGAGCGGGCTCGGCGGGCTTCGGCGCCGCGGCCTTGTGCTCCACCGGATGCGGTGCCGAGGCGACCACCGGAGCCGCGGCGGGCATCGGCGGCAGCGGCAGATCCTCCTGCTCTTCGGCGACGGCCGGGCTTTCGGGCGCGGCCGGAGCGGTCTCGGACTCCGGCGCAGCGGGCGAGGCTGCCACCGGCACCGGCGGTTCCTCGACCTTCGGCGGTTCGACATGCACGGCCGGCAGCCTGTTATCCAAATCGGCCAGGCTGGTGAACTGCGACGGGGCGATCGTCTTGAGGCTGAGGAAGTTGTCGGAGAACTGCCGCAGCCGCTCCGGGTCGTTCAGCATCGTCCACTCCGCCGCCAACAGACGGCTCTGGTCGCGCAGCGCGCTGGTCTCATGCACCGTGCGCTCGATCGTCTTGTCGAGCATCTGCACCTCGTGCTTGGACTGATACAAATACAGCCCGGAACCGGAGGCCATCAGGAAGGTGACGATCGTCAGGGGACGGATCATGGGTTCAGGCCCTTGTCGTGCCCGCGCGCGGCGGGAGGCGTCAGACGTTCAAGCGCCCGCAGCCGGCCGCTGCGGGAACGGGGGTTCGCCCCGGTTTCGGCGGCGCCGGGACGCACGGCACGGGACGTCAGCAGGCGGAAGCGCGGCGCCTCGCGTTCGAACAGGCCGCCGGGATTGTGCCGCGACAGACCGCCGGTGCGGCCGGCCGCCTCGCTCATGAACCGCTTGACGATGCGGTCCTCCAGGCTGTGAAACGCCACCACGACCAGCCTGCCGCCGGGTGCGAGCAGGCTGACCGCCTGGGCCAGCGCATCCTCGATCTGCCGCAGCTCATCATTCACCTTGATGCGCAGCGCCTGGAAGCTGCGGGTGGCCGGATCGTTGCCGGACTTGTCGCGCGGCATGACCGAACGGATGATCGACGCCAGCCGCCCGGTCGTCTCGATCGGGGTTTCGCTCCGGGCGGCTACGATGGCCTTGGCGATCCGCCGCGACGCGCGTTCTTCGCCCAGTTCGTACAACACATCCGCCAGCTCCCGTTCCGGCAGCGTATTTACCACATCGGCCGCGCTGATCCCATGTTTTCCCATGCGCATGTCGAGCGGACCGTCGAAGCGGAAGGAAAACCCGCGCTGCGGATCGTCGATCTGGAACGACGACACGCCGAGGTCCAGCACAACGCCATCCAGCGCGGTGACGCCGGCGGCGGCAAGCAACGCCACCATGTCGCCGAACTGGCCGTGCAGCAGGTGCAGGCGGCTAGGGAACTCGGCCACCAGGCTGGCGCCGCGCTGGATCGCCTCGGGATCGCGGTCGATCGCCCACAGCGTGCAGGCGGCATGTTGCAGAATGGCGCGGGCATAGCCGCCGCCGCCGAAGGTGCCGTCGAGGTAGATCCCGCCGTCGCGCGGCGTGAGCGCGGCGATCACTTCATCGAGCAGGACGGGGACATGGCCGCTCATGCCGGCGCTCCGGTGCGCAGGGTCATGTGTGCCGCCCTGACCGCCGCCTTGGCCTCGGCGAGGCGGCGGGCACCGGCCTCCGGCTCCCAGATCTGGAAGGTCTTGCTGGTGCCGATGAACACGACGCTGTCGGTCAGTCCGGCATAGGCCACAAGGTCCGCCGGAAGCTGGATGCGGCCTTCCTTGTCGGTTTCCATCGGGCAGGCGTCGCCGAATATCGCCATGGCGATATCGTCATGTTCAGAACTGAACTGATCGTAGTTGTCCAGCGGCGCGCTGAGAGCTTCGAAGCCTTTCTCGGTCCAGCCTTCGATGCAGGGATGCTGGTGCGAGGGACGCAGCACCAGCGGGGCCACCGGGGCGCCTTCGCCAGCGTTGCTCATCTTTTTGAGTACAGAACGAAATGATGCGGGCACCGACACACGCCCCTTGGCGTCCAGTTTATTCTGGTGCGTGCCGATGAAGAGGCCCATGCGGACCGGTGCGCCTTTCGTGTCGAGCGGTGAAGCCGGCAGCCGGTTTTGGCGAGGGGGGATTCAGGCCAGATCCGGTCGCACCCGGTGGTGGACGATGGTCCGTCATGGGTTAGCATGGGATAGCATGGGAATTCATGGTCCGTCAAAAGGATTCCCCACTATACTGGCCGGTCGGACGGGTAAAATTCGCTGTGAGTCAAACACTTACCGGGGGGGGGCCGATTCACTCCAAAGCAATTCTTGATCACGCGAATATTCGCGTTTCGTTCCTGTGGACAACCCTGTGGATGGGGGGCTGAAACGAGCCTCGCGCAGGGGTCCGGTGGACAAGCACACCCGGGGATAAATGGTAACGGGGGAAGCTGCCAGACAGTCTGTAAGCCGGGTTCTGTCCGCCCTTGCGAGGCGGGACGGCCATTCCTCTGGGACGCACCTCGCGGTGCGCCTCACGCGACCAACCCGGGCGGCGGGACGGGAATGTCCCTGCGATCATCACGGAACTGTAATCCCGGATATCGCGGCCGCCCCTATTCGGTCTTGCTCCCGGTGGGGTTTACCTTGCCGCCCCTGTTGCCAGGGGCGCGGTGCGCTCTTGCCGCACCGTTTCGCCCTTGCCCGCGGGGTCCGTCCCGAAAGGCGGCCTTGCACGGGCGGTTTGTTTTCTGTGGCACTGTCCCTGGGGTCGCCCCCGCCGGCCGTTAGCCGGCACCGTATTCCCGTGGAGCCCGGACTTTCCTCCACCGGCGGAATGACCCGCCGGCAGCGGCCGCCCGACTGTCTGGCGGGCGGGATGTGCGCCAGTGGGGTGCGGGGGTCAAGGCTTGTTGGCGATGCTTGGCAGATGGGAGAGGTCGGCGGCAGCAAGCGGGGAAACTTGGTTCGCATGTCCTCGCAGCAGCAAAAACAAGGTGGAACAAAGACTTACACCGACTAAGTCACAGATTACACCGACGCGAAACCTGCCGATGCAGCGTCCCGGCCACCGGGTGGCGTGCCGCCCAAGGCACCACCGGGAGATCCGTGCAATCTGTGACTTAATCGGTGTAAATCCGTGTCACACCTTTCTTTGACGCAACCCGCACCGCCGATCGGCCATCGCATTCCCGCTTTGCGCTATCGGATTCAGGTGCTGGCCGGCTCCGGTCGTGCGATGATGCCACCGCCCAGCACCCGGTCCTCGAGGTAGAACACGCAGGCTTGTCCGGGCGCCGGCAAGGCAGGCTCGCCAAGTTCGACCGTGGTTTCGCCCTGCGCCGTACAAACGGTCGCCGGGCGCAACTGGTCGTGCGCCCGCAGTTTGACCGTGCAGCGAAACGACTCCCCCGCCTCCGCCAGCCAGTTGACATCCCGCAACGGAATCGTCCGCGTCCCGGCATCGCGAGGACCGATGACCACCCGTCGCCGCCCGGGGTCGGTTGCGACGACATATTGCCGCTGCCCCGCCACCACCGCGGCATCGCCGAGCCGCTTGCCCTGCCCCACCGTATAGCGGCCGATACCGTCATGGAGGCCGACGACGCGTCCGTCCGAAGTGACGATCTCGCCCGGCTCCAGCGCATCCGGGCGGAACCGTCCCACCACGCCCGTGTAGTCGCCGGACGGTACGAAGCAGATGTCCTGGCTGTCCGGCTTCTCGGCAACCCCCAGCCCCAGCCGCTGCGCGACATCGCGCACCGCCCGCTTGTCCGCCATGCCGCCGAGCGGAAACAGGCACCTCTCCAGCTGCGCCCGCGTCGTCGCAAACAAAAACCAGCTCTGATCCCGCTGCGCATCGGCTGCCCGATGCAGTTCCGGGCCTGCGGGACCATCGATACGGCGGACGTAATGCCCGGTCGCCAGGCGTTCCGCGCCGAGGCCGCGGGCCAGCTCCGACAGATCGCCGAACTTCACCGTCTGGTTGCAGCGGATGCACGGCACCGGCGTTTCACCGCCCGCATAGCTGTCGGCGAAATCGGCGATCACCGCTTTCGCGAACCGCTCCTCCGCATCGATCACATAATGCGCGATCCCCAGCGTATCGGCGACGCGGCGGGCATCATGGATGTCCTGGCCGGCGCAGCAGGCGCCCTTGCGGCCCGAGGCGGCGCCATGGTCGTACAATTGCAGCGTGACGCCGATGACCTCATGCCCGGCCTCATGCAGCAGCCCGGCAACCACGCTGCTGTCCACGCCGCCGGACATGGCGACCACAACCCGCATGCTTACCCCTGGGCGTTCCGCGTCGCCGCCGGCAACGTCACGACCAGGCCGTCCAACGCCTCGGTCATGACGATCTGGCAGCCGAGCCGCGATGTCCGGGTCAGGCCGAACGCCAGGTCGAGCATATCCTCCTCGTCCTCCGTCGGCGTTTCCAGCTTCTTGAACCAGGCCGCATCGACGATGACGTGACAGGTCGAGCAGGCCAGCGAGCCTTCGCACGCGCCTTCGATATCAACCCCGTGCTTATGGGCGATTTCCAGCACGGACAGTCCGAGCGGCGCATCGACCTCGCGACGTTCGCCCTTTGGATCAATGAAAGTCATCTTCGGCATGCGGATCAGGCCCCGGCTGGCTCATCGGCATACGCCGCCACGAGCGCCGCGGCGGCGTAGTCGATATCGGCGGCGGAGGTAAAGCGTCCAATCCCGATGCGCAAGGTCGAAGCGGCCTCGCGCTCGGAAAGCCCCATCGCGCGCAGCACATAAGACGGCTCGATCTCGGCCGAGGAACAGGCCGATCCGGTCGAAACGCAAAGGTCGGGTGCGGCCGCCATCAGCGCGGCGGCGGCGCGCGCCGGAAAGGTCAGGTTCAGGTTGCCGGCGATGCGGGCATCCAGGCTACCATTGATCCGCAGTTCCGGAATGCCGGCGGACAGGCGATCCAGCAGGCGGCGGCGCAGGCCGGCGATGCGCTCGGCCTCGCCCGGCATCTCCGCCGCGGCGAGATCGCACGCCGTGCCCAGCCCAACGATCAGCGGCGCCGGCAGCGTGCCGGACCGCAATCCTCTTTCCTGCCCGCCGCCAGAGAACAGCGGCATCAGGCGCACGCGCGGGCGGCGGCGGACGAACAGCGTGCCGATGCCCTTGGGACCATACAGCTTGTGCCCGCTGACCGACGCCAGATCGACCTTCCAGGCGGTCAGATCGACCGGGATCTTTCCCGCCGCCTGCGCCAGGTCGGTGTGAAACAGCGCCCCGGCCGCCTTGGCGATGGCGGCAAATCCGCGAACATCCTGGATCACGCCGGTCTCGTTGTTGACCGCCATGATGCTGACCAGCAGCGTCGGGGTTTCCAGCGCCGCGCGTAGCACGTCCGGGTCCAGCAGCCCATCGCAGCGCACCGGCAGGACAACCGGCTCGAACCCCTCGGCCGCCAGATCGGCTACCGATTCCAACACGCACTTATGTTCTGTCGCCACGGTGACGATGCGCCGCTTGGGATCGCCCTGTGCGGCGGCGAAGCGGGCGGCGCCCTTGATGGCGATGTTATTCGCCTCGGTGGCGCCGGAGGTGAAGACGATCTCGTTGCTGCCGGCGCCGAGCAGCGCGGCGACCCGGGCGCGAGCCTGCTCGACAGCCTCCTCGGCGCGGCGGCCGAGGACATGTTCGGCACTGTGCGGGTTGCCGTACGCCTCGGTGAAGAACGGCAGCATCGCCGCCACCACGCGCGGATCGCAGCGCGTGGTCGCCTGGTTGTCCAGGTAGACGGGCCGGTTCGGGCGCGGCGGAGGCTCGGTCATCACCGAGACTTAGGATCAGGCGGCGCGCGTCGCCAGGGGCGACCGCAGCCGGGCCGCAACACGCGGATAGGCCTCCGCGAAGGCGTCGATGTCAGCCTGCGTCACATGCCACGGCAAGGACACCCGGATCGCCTGTTCGGCCAGCGGACCAAGGCCCATCGCCTGCAACACATGACTGGTGGCCACCTTGCCCGAACTGCACGCCGCCCCGGCGCTGACGGCGATCTTTTCCAGGTCGAACGCAATGACCTGCGCATCCGCCCGCACACCGGGAAGCGCGAGGCAGGTGGTATTCGGCAGCCGCCGTGCCGGATCGCCGCAGACCACCGCTCCGGCTGCCACGGCCGCGCGTTCGGCTGCGTCGCGCAAGCCGGCGACGCGGGCCAGATCATCCTCGGCGCCGGCAACCGCCGCCGCGGCAAACCCGGCGAACAGAGCGACGGGAGGCGTCCCGCCCCGCCGCCCGCGCTCTTGCCCGCCACCGGCAATCAAGGCTGTGCCGAACGGCGCATCCGGCGCCAGCAACAACGCGCCGGCGCCCGCGGGTCCGCCCAGCTTGTGTGAGGAGATCGCCAGGCTGTGCGCCGCCAGTGCGGCGAGATCGACCGGCATGCGTCCCGCCGCCTGCACCGCGTCCACGTGCAGGATTGCCCCGTGCCGCCGGCAGATCGAAGCGGCCTGCTGCGCCGGCTGGATGACGCCCGTCTCGTTATTGGCCAGCATCAGGCAGACCAGCGACGGCACCCCGTCGCCAAGCAGCGCGTCCAGCGCCGCCATATCGGCAACGCCATCCGCGCCAACCGGCACGACGGCGGCGCCCGCGGCCGCGGACCGCACCGCATCATGCTCGATCGCACTTATAATAAGACGCCGATGCGCGCGCATGGCGTGGATCGCCAGCGCATCCGCCTCGGTGCCGCCGGAGGTGAACACCAGATCCTCCGGCCGGGCGCCGAAGCGGCGGGCAATAACTTCGCGGGAGTCCTCCATGATGCGCCGTGCAGCGCGGCCGGCCTGATGCACCGAAGACGGATTTCCCGTTACCTCCAGCGCGGTGACAAGAGCGGCTCGGGCGGCGGGACGCAGCGCCTGGGTCGCGTTGGCATCCAGGTAAGGCATGTCACTGAACTCCGGCGTGGTCTCCCGGCAGCGGCGCCACCGCGGCAGCACGTCCGCTGACGCGGCCCTTGACGACGTCCGCCAGGGTGATGCCGGCGAGAAACAGGTCGATCTGCCGGCCCAGTTCGACCCAAAGCTCGTGGGTCAGGCACTGCCCCGAGCCTATACCCGTGGAAGATGAGAGCAGGCAACCGCCCCTGCCGGCATCGCAGCGCGTCGCCTTCGTCGGCTCATCGACCGCGGCGACAATGTCCGCGATGGCGATCTCCGCGGCCGGACGGGCGAGCCGGTAGCCGCCGCCCGGGCCGCGGGCGGAGCCGACCAGCCCGGCGCGGCGCAATTTGCCGAAAAGCTGCTCCAGGTAGGATTGGCTGAGCTGCTGACGCTCGGCGATATCCGCCAGCGAAACCGCCGCGACGACATACCCGGCGCTGCTCCGCGTCGCGAGATCGGCCATGGCCATCACCGCATAGCGGCCCCGGGTGGACAATTGCACGGCGCTTCAGCCGGCGCCCTGCACGGGCGAAAGTCTTTGGCCAACAGAGCGCCGCCGATCAAATAGCACCGGGCGGATCGTCCGGGTCTTCTGGTCAAACATGGAGTAGTGCCGGAGTTGATCGTTGAAGGGCACTCGGCGGCCGCGGGCTGGCGGATCGCCAGAGGCGATAATCATGCCAAAATAGACGGAGGGGGCGGGCCGAAGCGATTCAAAAGGTTTGGAAGGGGCCAAAAACACAACCTCCAGTGGCAGCATATAGTTTATTTTGCATCGTCTTATGGGATTGCGCTCTTTTATTCGGCACACCTGTCTATTACACGGAACATGAAGCCCATGCGACATTTCCATGATGAAAGATCGCTTTGATTGTCCTATAACGCGGTTCTCCTAGGGGTAGATGCCCATCCGGGACGCCCGTCGGAGGTGTTATTGTTTTTGCTACAGAAGGAAATGCGCACTTCAGGTTCCCGTGAACACTTAATTCTGACCTAAAATATCCGACTGCACAGGTCAAGATTTAATGGTTTGCATACGTGCCACGGAACTGAAATCCAGGGATTGCGTTCCTATTTGATCGGGGTCGCGCGCGGCCAAGGGGGGAATTGTCCTGACCCGCGCGATGTGTATGCCCGGCACGATGCTCGAGGCTGCGGTGGCCTCGCTGTGTGCGCTGCCGGTGGGACAGGAAACAGGTTACTTATCGCCATGCCCGAGGTCATGTTCGCCGGTCCAGATGGACGGCTTGAAGGTCGCTATCATCACTCCAAGGAGTCAGGTGCGCCTGTCGCCCTGATTCTGCATCCGCATCCGCTGCATGGCGGAACGATGAACAATCGTATCACATACTCGATGTACCAAGCATACCAGAAACTTGGCTGCTCGGTGATGCGGTTTAACTTCCGTGGTGTCGGCCGCAGTCAGGGCCGTTACGACGGCGGCATCGGCGAAATCGGCGATGCAGCGGCGGCGCTCGACTGGATGCAGGCAGTCAATCCGGGCCATGGCGGGCTTTGGATCGCCGGCTATTCGTTCGGGGCGTTCATCGGCATGCAGCTTCTGATGCGCCGGCCGGAGATTTCCGGCTGGGTCAGCGTTGCGCCGCCGGCGAACCACTACGACTTCGGCTTCCTCGCCCCGTGTCCATGCGGCGGTCTGATGCTGCATGGCGATGTAGACGAACTGGTGCCCGAACCGGCGGTGCGGAAGCTGGTGGACAAGCTGAATACCCAGAAGGGCGTTCATGTGGACTACCGGATCATTACCGGCGCGGACCATGTGTTTGCCAGCCATGCCGACGTCGTGGCGGACGCGGTGGATGATTTCTGCGGCAAGGCGATCGCCCGCAAGCAGATGGCTCTGGCTGCGGATTAGACCGGGCAAACCGGCACCCGGGCGGCGGCGTCATGCCGCTGCCGCCCCGCAGCACTTTCTTATATATTTTGAATACGGCCACCAGCCATCGCGACAGGCGAACCTGTTGTCGTTGGAAAGGTAATCGGCCGTCCGTTTGCTACTCGCGCCGCGAGGAAGCCGAAGCATTGGGCTTCCAGCGCGTCGCCATCCCAGCCCTCCGTCTCTACCGGTTCGACCGGAACGCCGAGTGTGCGGCGCAGTCCGTCCATCAGCACCGGATTGCGCCGGCCGCCACCGCAGATCAGCCAGCGGGCCGGCGGCTCGGGGAAGATTGCAGCGGCAACCGAGCCGATGGTGAATGCCGCCAGGGTTGCGGCTCCGTCCGGTGCTGATAGTCCGTTTAGGCCGCTGGCGGCCAGCACCCGGCCGAAATCCAGCCGATCGAGCGACTTGGGGGCAGGTGCAGCGAAATACGCATCGGCCAGCAACCGAACCAGCACCGCCTTGTCGGCCTGACCCGACCGGGCCAGGGCGCCGTCCTTGTCGAATGGCTGGCCGGTGTGCCGCGCGCACCAGTCATCCAGAGGTCCGTTGCCGGGGCCGGTGTCGAAGGCAAGAAGCGCCCCGTCGCGGCCGATGAAGGTCACGTTGGCCACACCACCGATATTCAGCACTGCCAGCGGCTTGGGCAGCTTCGCCGCCAGCGCTGCGTGATAGACCGGCACCAGCGGGGCGCCCTGCCCTCCCGCGGCGACGTCGGCCGAACGGAAATCGTGCGCAACGGGCACGCCCGTTTCCCGGGCCAGCCGCGCCGCGTCTCCCACCTGCCAGGTGCGGCGGCGTGCGGGTTGGTGCAGGATGGTCTGGCCGTGAAAGCCGATGATGTCGGCGCCTCGGTCAAGCGCCTTGACCGCCCGGATGTGGTAGCCGGTCAGCCGATCCACGGCGCTGATCAGGCGGGGATCGCTGTCCCCGAGCGTCGGGGCGAGGTCCAGGATCATGCGCAGATCGCGGCGCAGCCCCGCGTCATAGGGCAGCGTCAGCGACGGCCCGAACGCTGCGATTGTCTCGCCATCGGTGTCCAGCCAGGCGGCATCGACGCCGTCCAGGGAGGTTCCGCTCATGAGGCCGATAACGCGCGGCATTTGTTCCCGTGCTGGTGTGTGTTAACCCGCGTGCCTTCTCACGATACGGGTCTGCCGCCATGACGACCACCTCTTTCCTGGACGAAGCCACCGCTCGGGGCTTTGTGTTTCAGTGCACCGACACGGACGCGCTGCGTGCGGCGATGGAGGCCGGGCCGATTTCCGCCTATATCGGCTTCGACTGCACGGCGGACAGCCTGCATGTCGGCAGCCTGGTGCAGATCATGATCCTGCGGCTGCTGCAGAAGCACGGCCACAAGCCGGTGGTGCTGCTCGGCGGGGGGACGACCCGCATCGGCGATCCCTCCGGCAAGGACGAGTCGCGGCAGTTGCTGACGGATGAGGTGATCGCCGCCAACATGGTGGGCATACGGCGCTGCTTCACGCCGTTCCTGCGCTTCGGCGAGGGGCCGTCGGACGCGATGCTGGCGAACAACGCCGACTGGCTGGACACGCTCGGGTACATCCCGCTGCTGCGGGAGGTCGGGGTGCACTTCACCATCAACCGCATGCTCGGATTCGATTCCGTGAAGTTGCGGCTGGAGCGCGAGCAGCCGCTGACCTTCCTCGAATTCAACTACATGATCCTGCAAAGCTACGATTTCCGCGAGCTCAGCCGCCGCCACGGGGTCACGCTGCAGATTGGCGGGTCGGACCAGTGGGGCAACATCGTCGCCGGAATGGAACTGACGCGGCGGACGGATGCGAAATCAGTCTGCGGCCTGACCACGCCGCTGATCACCACCGCCTCCGGCGGCAAGATGGGCAAGACCGCCCAAGGCGCCATCTGGCTCACCGCCGATCGGCTGTCGGCTTATGAGTATTGGCAGTTTTGGCGGAATACCGAGGACGGCGATGTCGGCCGCTTCCTGCGGCTGTTCACCGACCTGCCGTTGCCGGAGATCGCGCGGCTGGAAGCGCTCGGCGGGGCGGAGATCAACGAGGCGAAGAAGCTGCTGGCCACCGAGGCGACCGCCTTGGCGCACGGGGTCGAGCACGCCGCGGCGGCGGCGGAGACGGCGCGGCGGGCGTTCGAGGAGGGCGAGGCCGCTTCGACCCTGCCAAGCGTGACGGTTCCGGCGGCGGAGTTGGAGGCTGGAATCCCGGCATTCCGGCTGTTCGTCCTGGCCGGTCTGGCAGCCAGCAATGCCGAAGCGCGACGGCTGATCCGCGGCGGCGGGGCGCGGGTGAACGATGCGGCCGTGGCCGATGAGGGGGGGCTGATCGGGACGGACCTGCTGCGCGACGGGGCAATCAAGCTATCCGCGGGACGGAAGCAGCACCGATTGGTGAGAGTGGAGTGAGGTTGCGCCGGGTCACCCCATTCGTAACGGCCCGGCTGGTCCGCAAATGCGCTAACTTGATGACTGTCGGCACGGACGTCGCCCCCCGTGGATGGCGGGGACAAGCCCGGCCATGACACCAAAGGACGCTCGCTACCGACCAATAAACTTAGAGCTGATGGCTACAATTCAGGCCATTACGGGAAGTGAAGGACGCCCGGCTGAAGAGGTAATTGTTGAGCCTCGCCTAAGCGAACGCCGGCTCACCGCCCGTGACATCCGGGGCCACCGCCTGTGGCGCGTTCAACGGACGCGCCGGCCTATTCTGCCGCAGCGTGGACGCGCCATCTGCCACGATCTGCCAAACCGCCTGCGACAACTCCTTCCGGTCCGCATACCGCACCGGGTCAATCGGCGCATGCAGCAGCACAGTCGCCCGCAGTCCGATATGTTGCGTCAGCCGCCAGAAATGCGAGGCGATGTTCATGTCGCCGTACCACGCGAAAACCGGCCGGCTCGCCCGCCCCGCCGGCAACCCGCCCAGGCGGTCGTAAACCACCGACACCGGCTGGATCAGCGGGATGTCGCGAATGTCCTCGCCCGGCTTCGCCTCCGCGAGCGCGAAGAACGACGACCGGAACGGCAGCACCCGCGACCCGTCCGAACTCGTGCCCTCCGGAAACAGGATCAGCTTGTCGCCGCCCCGCAGCGTATCGCGCATCGCATCGCGTTCCCGCCCCGTCGAGGCCCGGGCCCGCGACACAAACACCGTCCGCCCCAGCCGCGCGATCACACTAATGATCGGCCACCTGGCCACATCGTCCTTGGAGACAAAGCAGCCTTCCAGCACGCCGCCCACCACCGGGACATCGATCCAGGAGGAGTGGTTGGAGACGAACATCACCGGCCGCCCGTCGGCGCCTGCCGCGGGGTTGCCGATGACCCGGACCTCGATGCCGATCAGCCGGGTGAAAACCGCCCAATAGACCCGGGCAAAGGCGACCTTGGCGTGGCCCGGCAGGATCAGGCAGACAAGCTGGATGAAGATTGCGGGAATCGTCCAGGCCAGCACCGCGATAGCGCGGCGGGCCACGCGGACGCGCCTTGCCACCAGCCAGCCCTCGCGGCCTTTTGGCAGGTCCAGCAGGAACCCGGGATTGTGATCCAGGTTTGGGATGAGCCTCTTCCGGCGTCCCAGACGCGGCATCAGCTTATCTCGAAGAACGGGCGAAGGGTCATTCATGACGTTTGCGATACCCTGTTGCATGTCGCGGAACAATGGCGCAACCGTGACCGTTTAGCGAAACCACCCGGGACAAAGCTGAGATAATCTGCCGAGATGCACGCCCCCCGGAACCTGATGCCAACCGCCGCGCGGTGGATGGCGATTGGCCTGCTTGCGACGCTCGCCGCTTCGGGGGTGGGACGCTCTCATGCGGCTGATCCGCAACCTTATACCGTGACGCTGAAGCCAACCGGAGATGGCGCGCTGGATGCTGCACTGCAAGGCAGCGCGACGCTGATCTCGTTACAAAAATCCGCGCCTGTCGGCGGATTCGCCCTCACTGAGCGAGCGCGCCAGGACAGCCTGCGGTTTCTCACGGCGCTGCACAGCTTCGGCTACTACAAGGCCAAAGTCGTCACAACGATCGCCGGACATCCGCTGGACGATCTCAACCTTCCCGGGATCATCGACGACGCGCCGGCAAATCCGCCGGTGCCGATCGTGGCGACATTCGATCTCGGGCCACGCTTCCGCCTCGGCAAAGTGTCCATCGCCGGGGAGGTTCCGCCGGATGTTCCCGGCCATCTGGACCTCGAGTCGGGGCAACCGGCGATGGCGGCCGATGTGCTGGCGGCCCAGGGGCGGTTGCTGGCGGCGCTGCGGGCGGACGGGTATCCGATGGCGAAGGTGCCGGTGCCGCTGGCGCTGCTGCACCCGGACCAGGATCTGCTGGATGTGGAGTTCCAGCCGGATACCGGCCCGAAGGCGGATATCGGGCCGATTACCTTCTCCGGCCTGAAGGACATGAACGAGTCGTTCGTCCGCAAGCGGCTGCTGCTGCACCAGGGCGAGCAATATAATCCGCAAACCATTGAGAAAGCGCGCGCGGACCTGTCGTCCATCGGGGTGTTCTCGGTCGTCCGTGCCGTGCCGGCCGATTCGCTGGACCCGGAAGGGCAGTTGCCAATCCAGTTCGACCTGACGGAGCGGCCGCTGCATTCGGTGGATGCGACGGCGGCGTATTCGACCGATCTCGGGGTGAATTTCTCCACCGCCTGGCATGACCGGAATCTATTCGGCAACGCGGAGCAATTGAACCTGACCGCGGGGGCGTTGCTGGGTGGCGATGCGGTCACCAAGCCGGGGTATAATTTCGGCGCGCAGTTCCTCAAGCCGGACTTCCTGACCCGCGACCAGACCCTGGAAGTGGACCTCAACGCGGTCAAGCAGAGCTTGCAGGCTTACGACCAGACCGCGCTGATCGAGAAGATCGCGCTGAACCGGAAACTGTCGCCATACTGGACGGTGAGCCTCGGCCTGGCGGGTGAGCAGGAGTCGATCGACCAGGAGGACGTCACCCGGCACTATAACCTCGTCGGCATCCCGGCCACCATTCGGTACGACAGCACCGACAATCTGCTGAACCCGACCAAGGGGATTCGCGCCATGCTGATGGGCACCCCGACCTATTCGATGGGCACGCCCAGTGCCACGTTCCTGATCATGCAGCTTTCGGGTTCGACCTATTTCGACGTGTTTAATGACGGGCGCAGTATCGTCGCGGTGCGCGGGCTGGTGGGCGAGGCGTCCGGCGTGAGCGTCTTCGGGCTGCCGCCGGATCAGCGCTTCTATGCCGGCGGCAGCGGCACGGTGCGCGGCTACCGGTATCAGACTCTGGGGCCGCAATTCCCGGACCAGAAGCCGACGGGCGGCACGGCGATCTCGACCGGCACTATCGAGTTCCGCCAACGGATCTTAGCGAACTACGGGGTGGTCGGGTTTATCGATGCGGGACAGGTTACCTCGAGCGGCTCGCCGTTCACCGGCGGCTGGCATGAGGGCGCGGGCATCGGCGCGCGATACTATACGTCGATCGGGCCGATCAGGCTGGATTTCGCGGTGCCGCTGAACAAGCTGCCGGGCGGGGATTCATTCGAAGTGTATATCGGCATCGGACAGGCGTTTTGACCCGGCTTATCCTGAAGTGGCTGGCCGGGATCGTGGCGGTGCTGCTGGCGCTGCCGGTTGGCGCGGTGATCGTGGTCCTGGTGCTGGCGAACACGGATTACGGGCGGCGGCTGATCGAGACTCAGACAAAAAGCCTGACGGGCGGGATGGTGGCGATCGAGGGGCTTGCCGGGCGGTTTCCCGATGCGCTGCGGGTCGGGCAGATCCAGGTCGCGGACTATAAAGGCCCGTATGTCACGGTTTCGGACGTCGTCCTGGACTGGTCGCCGCTGAAGCTGATCGGACGGGTGGCGCAGGTGGATCGCCTGCAGGCGGCGAAAGTGGATTTCGCCCGGCTGCCGGAGTCGGATCCCAAGACAAGCACCGCCAGCAGCAGCGGCGGCTCGTTCAGCCTGCCGGTGCGGGTCGATGTGCGCAGCCTTCAGGTCGATCAGGCCGTGATCGGCGCGCCGGTTGCCGGAGCGGCGGCCACCCTGGCGCTGACCGGTTCGGCGGATTTGCCGACATTGACGCAGGGCACGGTGCATCTGGATGCGCGGCGGCTGGACAGCCCCGGGAGCTACGCCGTCAACGGCACGCTGACGCCGCGGGATATCCAGGCGACCATCACGGCGAACGAGCCGGCCAAGGGGCTGATCGCGACCATCGGCCATGTGCCGGATGTCGGGGCGCTCGCGTTGCAGGCTTCGGTCAACGGGCCGCGCGATAATATCGGCACTCAGTTGGGGCTGACGGCAGGACCGCTGAAGGCCTCGGCTTCGGGGACAATCGACCTGGATCACGAGGCGGCTGATCTGGCGGTCCGGGCTGAGGCGCCGGCGATGACTCCCGGTCCGGGGATTTCCTGGCAGTCGATCCTGGTGGACGCCAAGGTGCACGGCCCGTTCGCGAAGGTCGATGCCGATGGGACGGTGCGAATCGAGGCGCTGGAGGCTGGCGGCCCGCGCATTGGGTCGCTGGCAGCGGACGTGAAGGGCAATGCCGGGCAGGTCGATCTGCATGCCTCGGTGGCGGATTTGCGCATACCCGGGACTAAGCCGGAGATTTTCGCCGCCGCGCCGATTGTGGTCGACGCCTCCGCCCGCCTCGACGCAGCCGATCGGCCGGTGACGTTCGGGGTGAGGCATCCGCTGCTATCGGCGGAGGGTTCGGCGCAGACGGCCGGCATCCAGACTTTGAAGGCGCACTTGGCGCTGCCGGATCTCGCTCCGCTGGCGGCGGCGGGCGGGACGGACCTTCGGGGCAGCACCGATTTGGACGTGCAGGCCGAGGTCAATGGCGACACGACCACCGCCTCGGCGAAAGGGCGCCTGTCGGTGACCGGAGGGATGGCCCCGGTGCCCGCACTGATCGGGGATAATTGCCGGATCGATGTCGCCGGATCGATGCACGGGCAGGACGCGACTCTGTCGCACCTGACGGTGAACGGCAAGGCGCTGGATGTGTCGGCGCAGGGCGGCCTGACCGACAAGAAGCTCGACCTGAACTGGGCGCTGGCGCTGGCCGATCTGGCGGCGGTGCAGCCGAGTTTGTCGGGCAAGGTGGATGCCAAGGGTCATGCGGGCGGCCCTCTCGATGCGCTGGCCGTGCAGGCGGATATCGGCGCGGATGTCGCGGCGAAGGGCAGCCAGCCGGGGCATCTCGATGCGCATGTGGACGCGACCGGGCTACCCGGGTCGCCGCATGCCGAGGTCAAAGCGGACGGCACGCTGCTGAACGCGCCGCTGTCGCTGGCGTTGACCGCGGATCAGGCCGCGGGCGTGACGAAAGTCGATATCGACCACGCATCATGGAAGTCGTTGCAGGCGAATGGAGCGGTCAGCCTGACGCCGCCGGCGGTCATCCCGGCCGGCAAGTTGCGCGTCGATCTCGGCCGCCTGGCGGATCTGGAGCCTTTGATCGGCAAACCGATTGCCGGTCAGGCGCAGGCGACGCTGGATTCGGATGATCAGGCGGCACGGCTGGCGTTGACGGTGAAGGACGCGTCGCTGCCGGGAACCGCTTCCGTCGGCAAGGCCGTGCTGAATGCGACGGTAACCGATCCGAACGGGCATCCGTCGGTGGACGGCGTTCTGACCGCGGACGGCGTGTCAGCCGGCAGCGCCAAGGCGATTTCGGCGCGCGTCACGGCGAAGGGACCGCAGGAAGCGGTGGCTTTAACGGTTGCGGCCAATGCTCCGGCGCTGGCCGGGGGGGCCGCGAAGGTCAACACCGCGGGCACGCTGAACGTGACGGACAAGACGCTGGCCCTGGCGCGGTTGGAAGCAAGCTGGAAAGACCAGGTGCTGCGGCTGCTCTCGCCCGCGCGGATTGGTTTTGCCGACGGCGTTTCCATGGATCGCCTGCGGCTCGGCTTCCAGCAGGCGGTGCTGGACGTGTCGGGCAGCGCCGGCAGCAAGCTCGATTTGACCGCCACCCTGCGCAATCTTTCGGCCAATGTAGCTGCCATCGCGGACCCGTCGCTGGCGGCGGATGGGGTGCTCGCGGCGGATGTGCGCCTGACCGGAACCGCGGCCGAGCCCGAGGGAACCATCAAGGTCACAGCGGATCGCGTGCATCTGCGCCAGGGGCCGGGACAGGCCCTGCCGCCGGCGAATCTGGCCGCCAATGCGACGCTGATGGGGAAATCCGCCCGGATCGACACGCGGCTGACCGCGGGGCCGTCGCATATCACGGTGACCGGCACGGCGCCTTTGTCCAGCAGCGGCGCGCTGGACCTGAAAGCGGACGGGCTGGTCGATCTGAAGATGCTCGATCCGCTGCTGTTGGCGCAGGGGCGGCGGGCGCGCGGCCAGGTCAGCCTGAACGCCGAGGTGACCGGCACGACCGCCGCGCCGCTGGCCAACGGCACCGCCACATTGCGCAACGGCGATGTGGCGGACTACGCACTCGGCGCGCATGTCTCAGACCTGGCAGCGACGGTGCAGGCGACCGGCGACACGATCCGGCTGTCCAGCTTCACCGGCAAGGCCGGACCAGGCACGCTGGGCGGCAGCGGAACGATCGGCCTGGCGGGCCAAATGCCGGTCGACCTGCATTTCACCGCCGACAACGCCCGGCCGCTGTCGAGTGACCTGATTACAGCGCTGATCGACGCCAACCTGACAGTGCAGGGCGAGGTTAAAGGCGACCTCCAGGCCGGTGGCACTTTGCACGTCCGCCGCGCCGATATCCGCATCCCCGACAAGCTGCCGCCGAGCATCGCGGTGCTGCCGGTGCGCAACGCCAATGCGCCGCCTCCGCCCCCTGCCCCGCCGGCGCCGCAATCGACGATCGCGCTGAATGTGACACTAGATGCGCCGGAGCAGGTGTTCATCCGCGGCAGGGGACTGGACGCGGAACTCGGCGGGAATATTCATTTCGGCGGCACGGTCAGTAATCCGATCCCGAATGGCGGGCTGCATCTGCGGCGGGGCACGCTGAGCGTTATCGGGACGACCCTGAATTTCACGGAAGGAACGATCGATTTCAGCGGCGGGGGGATAGCCGATCCGTCGTTGCATTTCGTGGCGACATCGACGACGGCGACGATCGTGGCGAAATTGACGGTCAGCGGCAGTGCGAGCGACCCGAAGATTACGCTGTCGAGCGTGCCGGAGATGCCGCAGGACGAGATCCTGGCTCAGCTTTTGTTTGGCACCACCACGTCGAAGCTGAGCCCGTTGCAGATGGCGCAGATCGCGGCGGCGCTGGCCTCGCTGTCGGGCGCGACCGGGACGTTCGATCCGTTGGACAGCATCCGGACGTCGCTGGGCCTGGATCGCCTGACCGTCGGCAGCGATGCGGCGGGCAATCCGACCTTGCAAGCGGGGCGGTATATCGCGCGCGGCGTCTATGTCGGGGCGCAGCAGAGCGCTTCGGGGAATGGGACTCAGGCGACGGTGCAGATCGATCTGGCAAAGGGCCTGAAGCTGGAAGCGACGGCCGGAGCATCGGGATCGAGTTCCGCCACCGGCAGCGCGAGCAGCGAGGATGCCGCCAGCGTGGGCCTGATGTACCAGTTCGAATATTGACCGCCCAGCCTGGAACAAATCGCGATCGGCGGCGTTGAGCCGGGATGAGCACTGATCCGAAAAGCAACACTGGTTCTCCCCTTCCGTCGAATGCGGAGAAAGACCCGAATGAGTGGACGACCGGGGCGGAGTCGATGACCGGAGCGCAGGCGTCATACTTGAAGACTCTGTGTGAGGAGGCCGGCGAGGCGTTCGATCCGAACCTATCCAAGGCTGAGGCATCGAAACGGATCGACGCGTTGCAGGGCAAGACGGGGCGCGGCCGGACGCATTGACAAGCGTGCGGTATGAGAACATAAAAAGAACATGACCAAGGCCCTATCGGTTGCCGACAAACTCGAAATCCTCGCCGACGCCGCGAAATACGATGCGTCCTGTGCGTCCTCCGGGGGTGAGCGGCGCAACTCGCGCAGCAGCGGCGGCATCGGGTCGAGCACCGGCAACGGAATTTGCCATTCCTACACGCCGGATGGCCGCTGCGTGTCGCTGCTGAAGATCCTGCTGACCAACGCCTGCTTTTACGAGTGCGCCTACTGCATCAACCGCCGCTCCTCCAACGTCCGGCGCGCCCGCTTTACCGTGCGGGAAGTTGTCGACCTGACGCTGGAGTTTTACAAACGTAACTACATCGAGGGATTGTTCCTGTCGTCCGGCATCATCCGCTCGCCCGACTACACGATGGAAGAGCTTGTCCGGGTCGCGCGGACACTTCGCACCGAGCATGCATTCCGCGGCTATATTCATCTGAAGTCGATTCCCGAAGCCTCCCCGGACCTGATCCGCGAGGCCGGGCTCTACGCCGATCGGCTGTCGATCAATATCGAGCTGCCGACGGAGGAGTCGTTGCGGCGTTTCGCGCCGGAGAAACGAACCGCGACGATCCATGCGACGATGCGGGATCTCAGCGTGAAAATCGCCGGTGCGAAGACCGATGGACGGGGACCGCGGTTTTCGCCCGCGGGGCAGAGCACGCAACTGATCGTCGGGGCCGACAGCAGCAGCGATTCCACCGTGCTGGCGACGGCTTCGGGCTTGTACGGGACGTATCGGCTGAAACGGATCTATTACTCGGCGTTCAGTCCGATCCCTGAGGCCAGCACGCTGTTGCCGGCGCGGCCGGCGCCGTTGGTGCGTGAAAACCGGTTGTACCAGGCCGATTGGTTGATGCGGTTCTATGGCTTCAGCGCTGCCGAGATCCTGTTCGGCTGCACGGACGGCATGCTGGACCCGGAGCTCGATCCGAAACTCGCCTGGGCGCTGCGCAACCGCGACCGGTTCCCGGTCGATGTGAACGCCGCGGAGCGCGAGAGCCTGCTGCGGGTTCCCGGCCTCGGGGTGCGCTCGGTCGATCGTGTTTTGAGCGCGAGACTTCATTGCCGGCTGAGGTTGGATGACATCCGCCGCCTGGCGGGATCGTTCCGGCGGCTGCTGCCGTTTATTGTTACGGCCGATCACCATCCGGCTCGGCTGCTCGACCGGTCGGCCTTGCGAAGTGTGGTTGCGCCGCGGGTACGGCAACCGACGCTGTTCGGCTGATGTATTCCATCATCATCGATCCGCCTGATGATCTCGGAGCGTTTCGCTCGGCGGCACGCAGGCTGCTGGCGGCAAGAATAGATCCCGCAGACGTTACTTGGACGGATTGTCCGGATGCGGCGCTGTTTCAGGACGTGCCGCCTGACGCGGAACGGATTGCCGCGGTGCCGCGGGCCTTCGTTGAGCTTGCCCAAGCGGTTGCCTGTCATCGCGATGAGTCGCGTTGGGCGCTGCTGTATCAGCTGCTCTGGCGTCTCGTGGCCGGGGAGCGAACGCTGATGGATCAACCGTCGGATACGCTGGTGCACCGGCTCCAGCGGATGGCAGCCTCGGTCCGGCGCGATCGGCACAGGATGACCGCATTCGTCCGGTTTCGTATCGTCGAAGCTGAAGACGGTCCATGCTCGGTCGCCTGGTACGAACCGCAGCACCGAATACTCCGCCGGGTCACTCCGTTTTTCATCGACCGCTTCGCCAGTCTGCGGTTTGCCGTTCTGACGCCCGACCTGTCGGTGCACTGGGATCGCCGGGCCGTTCGATACGCACCGGGTCTAAGCCGATCGGCGGCACCGCCGGCGGATGATGTGGAGGATTGGTGGAAGCGGTATTACTGCGCAACGTTCAATCCGGCGCGGGCAAATGCAAAATTACTCGACAGTCACATGCCGAAGCGCTTCCGGCGGGATTTGCCGGAGGCAGACAGCATCCGGGATCTTCTCAGCAATGCCGGCAGTCGAACAGACGGGATGATCGGGCGCCAGCCGCGATAAACAGCGCGTACCGCGCTGGCAGATCCGGTAATACCGGCACCGCCGGTGCCGGCTTAGGATTCGCATTATGCGCGGAGAACACGGAAATTTTGAGATCGCAGAGAAGAGTCGTGCGCCTCGGCACAGCCGTGGCGATCTTCCGCCAATTGAAACGTTGCCGCAAGGTGGCGCAAGAATACTTCTCTGCCATCTCATAATCTCAGCGTTCTACCATGCAAATGCCCGGCGCGGCACGTGCCGCTGGACGTCATGGCGGGCGCAGCCCTCCCTCGCGTGCTCGGTCGCCCGCCATCCACGCCTTGGCTCGCGTCATCACCGTAAGGCGTGGATGGTGGCCCTTCGGCCACCATGACGTCTGCAGCAACGCCGACATCATTTTCCGTCACCGCGGTGCCGGCGGCCGCCGCTGGTCGGCTCTGCGCTTAAAACGCGCAGGTAAACACGAACGCCGGACGGTTGGCGGACCCCGATTAATAAATTATGCGCCGCACAGGGTTTTCAGCGCATGAGGGCCAGCCTTCCATATACCGCGGCCCTGCACCCAGCCCGGATAACCTAATGCGGCGCTGTCTCCGCGATCCCCTTGTTCCGCCCGAACGCCTCAAACCACGCCGCCAGCTTGGGATGCTCCGGCCGCCACGGGTGCAACGCAAACCGGAAATCCAGATACCCCAGCGCACAGGCCACGGTAATCGAGCCGATATCGACAATCTTGTGCGGCGGATCACGCTCCAGCGCATCGACCGTCCGGGCGATGGCATCGTGGTAGCGCAGCATCTGCTTATCCCGCGCCTCCTCCCGCGGCTTGGCCTGTTCGCCGCGCCACGGCACCGCCGCGTCCAGTATCCCGTCGCCCAAGGACTGGAATTTCAGCGCCCGCCAGCGCGGCGCGCCCTGCGGGGGGAAAAGCTGCAATTCATCCCCAAGGCTGTCCAGATACTCGCAGATCAACTGGCTGCCGAACAGCGACAGGCCGTCATCCGTGACCAGGCAGGGCACCTTCGACAGCGGATTGTCCGACAGCAAGTCCTCAGGAGACTCATGCGGGTTGGTCGCCTGCCGCTCGATCCGCCCGTCCAGCCCGCGGATGATCGCGCAGGCCACCACTTTCCGCACATACGGACTGGTTGGAGAGTAATACAACTTCACGGCCGCGGCGCCCCCTGGTTAGAATTTATCCTTCTTTGCCCGCACCGCGGCAAAGCTGGCCACATCCGGCGCGCGCAGAAATGGATTGGCCTGCAATTCGTCCGCCAGCACCGACGGCACGCTCGGCTGCCCGGCGGCGCGCAGTTGCTCGACCTTGGCAACGAATGCGTGCAGCGCCTTGTTGTCCGGGTCCACCGACAGGGCAAACCGGGCGTTGCTCTCGGTATACTCGTGCCCGCAGCAGACCTGCGTGTCGCCGGGCAAAGCGGCCAGCCTGCGCAGGCTGTGGAACATCTCCTCGGCGGTGCCCTCCAGCAGGCGGCCGCACCCGAGGCTGAACAGAGTGTCGCCCGACAGCAGGATGTCGCCGTCCGGGAAGAAAAAATTGATCTGCCCCCGCGTATGCCCGGGAGTCTCGATCACCCGGCCGACAGCGTCGCCCAGCCGAACGTCATCCCCGTCCTTCACCGCATCATCCAATTTCGGCAGCCGATGCCGATCGGCCGCGGCGCCGATGACGGGGCAGTTGAAGCGGGAGCGGACCTCATCCGTTCCGGCGGTATGGTCCGCATGGTGATGCGTCAGCAGGATCGCATCCAGCCTTCCGCCGGCCTTTTCAATGGCCTCGATCACCGGGGCGGCGTCCGCCGGATCGACAATGGCTGTGGCGCCCGTGTTGCTGTCGCGCAGCAGCCAGGCATAGTTGTCCGTCAGGATCGGGACCGGTGTCGCGGAGATTGTCATGCTCGACTTCTTATCATGCGTTCATTCGGCCGAAAACCGCATGATGTGCTATACGCTGCCGCCATGACAGCGGATGCACATCTCGTCGCCGAATTCTACGGCTCCTCTCGCGGCGCCGTCACCGCGCGCGTGCTGCGCGAAAGGCTGTTCGCCATGTGGCCGGCCATGCCCGGGGAATCGGTGCTGGGGCTTGGATATTCAATGCCTTACCTGAGGCTGTGGCGCGATCAGGCGAAG
Organism: uncultured Rhodopila sp.; assembly: GCF_903915725.1. Classification (GTDB taxonomy): domain Bacteria; phylum Pseudomonadota; class Alphaproteobacteria; order Acetobacterales; family Acetobacteraceae; genus Rhodopila. The sequence goes on along the minus strand of NZ_CAIWTY010000107.1, from coordinate 43,241 downwards.
CGTTGCATCGCGCTGACTCCGGCCCATATCGGCGCGGCGCGATGGCCGGCCGGGGTGCCGAATTTGTCATGTACGTCGGAAGAGGATTGCCTGCCTTTCGCCGATTTAACCTTCGACCGGATATTGTTGGTTCACGGTCTGGAGATGGCGGAGAACGCGCGGCGGCTGCTGCGCGAGGCATGGCGGGTGCTGAAGGATGACGGGCGGCTGCTGATCGTCGTGCCGAACCGCTCCGGCATGTGGGCGTACTGGGACAGCACGCCGTTCGGCCACGGGTTACCGTATTCGTCCGGGCAACTCAGCCGGCTCCTGGCGGGCGCGTTGTTCCGGGTCGAGCGCCGGGATGCATGTTTGTGGATGCCGCCGTCGCCGATGCGGATCCTGCTGCGCAGCGCGCCGGTATTCGAGCAGGCGGGCCGCAAGCTGATGCCGGGGTTGGCGGGGGTGACACTGACCGAGGCGGTCAAGGATGTGTATGCGGCGATGCCGGTGGAGGCCGTGGCGCGGCGGCGGCTGGTGCTGGCGGAGGCGGCTTAAGCGGGTTTGTCGGCATAAGCGCTGACATGCAAGGATCCGGATGGCCAACGGCCCGTTGTCATGGCCGGCCGTGATTGTCACAGCCTGAGACTTGGCGGGTGTAAAGCCCCCAGCGCTGCGATCAATCAGTGTTTGAGAATTTGAGGAATGTTAAGTACATGAACGTGAAGTTCATGAAATACGATTCCGATTGCGCGTGATTAGTGATCGGTTCCTAGTGTCGGGGTCACGCCTAAACAGGGAGGACGTTATGATTATTCGCACGCTCGTATCGTCTATACTTGTCTGCGTCGCTGGCCCGGTGTTGGCCCAAACGGTTTCTGCCTCAGATGCCAAACAAGCGGCCACGCAGGTTGCGGAGACATTTGCCTCCGCCTATAATCACAATAAGCCCGCTGATATTGCCGCATTATTCGCTTCTGGCGGTGTTTACTTGACACCCGGAGGCACGATACTGACCGATCAAGCGGACATGACGACAGCGCTGGCGGCACGAATCAGGGCGGGATGGACCAAAGAAGCCATCCACGTCATCGACGCGCGAAGCGAGGGCAGCGATGTTTTGGCGATCCTCGATTATCAAATCCAGGGAACCGGGCTCGCTGCCGGTCGGCAAATCAGCGGCTATGGTGCGCAATTGCTGACGCGTGAAGGAACAAACTGGCGCATCAAATTACTTGCCGGCAATCTCAAGCCGGAACAAGACATAACGGGCATGGCAACAGCAACCCGAAATCAGCAGATCGGCAGCAATTAACGAAGTCTGAAAGGCGGGGCAAAAGCCCCGTCTTTCGGCTCAGCCGTTTCAACGCCAGTTCCATCTGCCACTTCATGGCGGTAGGTGGCACAAATCTCCTCGCCGGGATTTCGGCCGGCAGCGAGGTCACCAGCATCGGGAACCCCGCCAACACCAGGCGGCTTGTCCCGGCCATGACACAACAGGAACGCCCCTGCCGGGTGATGGCGGTGGGAGACCCTCACGGCATCCGCCGCAAAATATAATGCATCGTGAAATTGAACTCGATCGGCTCGTTCCCCGGTGTCGGCAGCGGCGGGATATGCGCATCCCGGAACATCGACTGCAGCGCCAGATCCAGCCACATCGAACCCGACTTCGAGATCAGTTCGACATCCGTCACACGCCCGTTGTGCTGCGCCACGACGTGAACCCTGACATCGCCGTCCTCAAAATTGGCGCGCGCCTGCTCCGGATAGTAGGCGTGCTCCGACACCCACCGGGACAGCGCATTGCGCCAGTCCGGGCCGCCCTCATCGGTGTCAATATCGGCGAACGGTGAGATATTCGGCGCGCCCTTCTTCGCCGGCCCGAGCGACATGTCCAGCGTGCCCGGCTGACGCGGCGCGGCGGAGGTTCGCGTCCTCGGCTGCGGCGCGCCCAAGGGCCTGCCCAGGCTGAAATCCGTCGGCGCGGGGAAGTCCGACGGCTTGGGCGGGGGCGGCCGCTTTGGCGGCGGCTTCGGCACGGGTGGCGGCCGCTCGACCGGAGCCTTTGCCACCGGCGGCGGCGGGGGCGGCGCCTCGACAGCCGGCGGCACCGGCGTTGGTACCGGCGGCGCGGGCGGTGCGGGGGGTGGTGGCGGGGGCGGCGGAGGCGGCGCAGGGGGCAGCGGCAAGGGCTGCTGCTCCTGCACCGGCGGCGCCTGCTCGGACGGCCGGGCTTGCGGCGAAGGTTCGGGCAAAGTCGGCCCCTCCTTCCGACCGCTCTCGAACACCATCGTCACCGGCGAGGGCGGCGGCAGCCACTCCTCCCTGCCCTTCTTCTTCAGCGTGACCAGCAGCAGCACCAGGATCGCCAGATGGATCGCCAGCGACACCGTCCAGGCGCGGCTGAAATAGGCGCGGCGGCGCGACAAGCGCCGGCTGGCAGGCGTCCGTCGTCGAGTCGGGCCGATCAGTCGCATAGGAGCGAATCTATCGGCGGCGCAGCAGGAATACGCCCTGCTCTCCAAAAATATTCGCGAGCATCAAAAAGCGCGTCCATGGCGCCCGCCGCCCGCCATCATCGGCGGCGAGCCAGCGCTCGATGACGTAACCCTCCTGCTCGCACAGAGAAAAGAAGTCATGAATGGTGCACGGGTGGATATTCGGCGTTTCATACCACGGGCGGTCCCAGGCCGGGGTCATCGGCATCCGGCCGGTGACCAGAAGCTGCCAGCGCACCTGCCAATGGCCGAAATTCGGAAAACTGACCACGGCTCGGGTGCCGATGCGCAGCATCTGCGCCAGCACCTCGCGCGGCCGCTCGACCGCCTGCAGAGCGCGCGACAGCACCACATAGTCGAACGCGTCGTCGGGATAGTGCGCCAGGTCGGTGTCGGCATCGCCCTGCATCACCGGCAGGCCATGCGCGACGGCCTGGGTCACCTGCGCCATGTCGATCTCGATCCCGCGGGCATCGCAGCCCTTGGTCTGGAACAGGTGGTCGATCAGGAAGCCGTCGCCGCAGCCGATATCCAGCACGCGCGATCGCGGCGCGATCATGCCGGCGATCAGGGCCAGATCGACGCGCATGTTCTTCGCCAGGAAGCGGACGGGATCGGGCGCGCTCACAGAGCCGGTAGCCCCGCATGCATGGCACAGCCGCGCAGGAAACCGGCGAGCGTGCGGTGGAAGTCCGGCTCATCCAACAGGAAGGCGTCGTGGCCCTTGTCGGTGGGGATTTCGACGAACGACACGTTTGCCCCGGCGCGATTCAGCGCGCGGGCGACGGCGCGGCTCTGGGTCGTCGGGAACAGCCAGTCCGAGGTGAACGATACCAGCAGGAAGCGCGTGGCCGTGCCCTTGAACGCTTCCGCCAGATCGCCGCCGCTGTCGGCCGCCAGATCGAAATAGTCCATCGCCCGGGTGATGGTCAGGTAGCTGTTGGCGTCGAAGCGCTGCACGAAGGTGCTGCCCTGGTGGCGGAGGTAGGATTCGACCTCGAACATTTCGCCGAACAGGTTGATCGCTTCGGAGTTATCCTTCGGCGCGTGCTGCAGCCGCCGCCCGAATTTCCGGGTCAGTGCTTCCTCCGACAGATAGGTGATGTGTGCGCACATCCGCGCCACCGCCAGGCCGCGCGCCGGCAGCCGGTGCTTCTCCCAATAGCGTCCGTTATGCCAGTCCGGATCTGCGAAGATCGCCTGCCGCCCGACCTCATGAAACGCGATGTTCTGCGCCGAGTGATAGGACGCCGCGGCGATCGGCAGAGCGGCGAAGACGTGATCGGGGTATTGCGCCGCCCATTGCAACGCCTGCATGCCGCCCATCGATCCGCCGATAACCGCGAACAGGCGGTCGATACCGAGATGCTCGACCAGCCGCTTCTGCGCGCGGACCATGTCGCGGACGGTGACGGGGGGAAAATCGGTGCCCCAGGGTTCGGCCGACTCGCTGCCGTCGGTGTTTTCCCGCAGGCTGAGCGGGCCGGTGCTACCCATGCAGCCGCCGAGCACGTTGGGGCAGATCACGAAGAACCGGTTGGTGTCTATCGGCAGGCCGGGGCCGACAATGGATTCCCACCAGCCGGGCTTGCCGGTGATCGGGTGAGTCTCCGCCACGTACTGGTCGCCGGTCAGGGCGTGGCAGACCAGGATGGCGTTGGAGTGGTCCTCGTTCAGGGTGCCGTAAGTTCGATAAGCGACGGTATGGCGTCGCAGGATTGTCCCGCACTCCAGGGAGATCCCATCGTCGAAGGTGACGTGGGTGTGGATAAGCTCCGTGCTCGCGGCGGTCTGGTCCATGGATGCGCCTGAATAGGACCTGCCGATCGGCCTCGCAACCGGACGATTGACCCGCGCGAGACAAATCGCTTGTCTGGCCGGTTGGCGGCGTGCACCGGCCGGGAACCGAATGGGTTTGCAGAGCGGTGCGCATCCGCTAAGTCTGCTGTCCCCTGACGGCAAGGCCAATGTCCAGCTCCGCGTCACCAGTCGATGTCACTTCCGCTCCTCCCGGCCCGGCGGCCGCCGGCAGGGATGAGCTCGCCGCGCAGGACGACTGGCGCAGCGGCGGCCTGACCGCGTTGCGGGCCGAACTCGACCGGATCGATACCGAGGTTCACGACCTGCTGATGCAGCGCGCCCGGGTGGTGGAGCACGTGGCGCGCTCCGGCAAGCCCGCGGCATTCCGCCCCGGCCGGGAGGCCTCCATCGTCCGCCGGCTGCTGAAGCGCCACCAGGGCGGATTGCCGCCGGCTTCGCTGGTCCGCATCTGGCGCGAATTGCTGGCCGGCACGACGTCCATGCAGGGCGGGTTTTCACTGGCGGTGTGTGACTCCGAGCACGGCGCTGCGCTGACCCAGTTGGCGCGCGAGCATTTCGGCGGCCTGACCCCGCTGCGGGTGCATGGCAGCGCCGGCCAGGCCTTGGCGGATGTCAGCCACGGCACCGCCTCGGTCGCCGTGCTGCCGATACCGTCGGACCAGGATAGCTGGTGGGTGTCGCTGCTGCATCACGAGCCACGCCTTTACATCATCGCCCGGCTGCCGTTCTGGGCCCCTCGCCCGGACGGCTCGCCCGTTTCCCGCGCGCTGGTCGTCGCCTCCACCCCGCCGGACGCCAGCGGGGACGACCGGTCGTTCCTCGGGCTGGAATGCGACAGCGAGGTCAGCCGGGCGCGCCTGTCGGGCGAACTGCTCGCCGCCGGGCTGAAGGCCGAGGCGATGCTGCTGGTGCGCGTGCAAGGCTCGTCCATCTCCAACGTGCTGGTCGAGATCGAGGGGCACCTGACCGACGACGATCCGCGGCTGAGCCACCTCGGGTCCGTCCTTCGCAGACCTGTCGTCATCGGCAGCTACGCATCACCGATTGGCGGAGCCGCCTGATGACCACTCCCTCCCCGCGTCCGGAAGTCCTGACGATCCAGCCCTATGTCGGTGGCGAGTCGAAGATCGCCGGTGCCAACCGCACGATCAAGCTGTCCTCGAATGAGGGCGCGTTCGGCGTGCCGCCCTCCGCCCTGGCGGCGATCACGGCCGTCGCGCCCGAGGTCTTCCGCTATCCCGACGGCGGGGCCGATGCGCTGCGCGCGGCGATCGGGAAGCGTTGGAAGCTGGACCCGGCGCGGATCGTCTGCGGCGCCGGCTCGGACGACCTGATCTATCAGTTGTGCCTCGCCTATGGCGGGCACGGCCGCGACATCATCATGTCGGAGCACGGCTTCTCGATCTACCACATCGCCGGAACCTATGCCGGCAGCCGGGTGACCAAGGTGCCGGAGCGGAACCTGACGGCGGACCTGGATGCCATGCTGGCGGCGGTGTCGGGATCGACGCGGCTGGTGTTCCTGGCCAATCCCAACAATCCGACCGGCTCGATGGTGCCGGAGGCGGAGGTCGCGCGGTTCCGCGCCGCGCTGCCGCCGGAGGTGCTGCTGGTGCTGGATTCCGCCTACGCCGAGTATGTTACCCGGACGGATTACGACGCGGGCGTCCGGCTGGTGGACGCCACCGGCAATACGGTGATGACGCGGACATTCTCGAAAATCTACGGCCTGGGCGGTATGCGCATCGGCTGGTGCTACGCCCCGCCCGCCGTGGTGGATGTGCTGGACCGGGTGCGCGGGCCATTCAATGTCTCGGTCGCGGCGCAGGCGGCGGCCATCGCGGCTTTGTCCGAACCGGGCTGGGTCGAAGCCGGATGCGAGCACAACGCCGTGCAGCGGCCCCGGCTGACGGCGGGGATCGAGGCCGCGGGCATCAAGGTCTGGCCGAGCGAGGCGAATTTCGTGCTGGCGGACCTGGAGACGGCGGAGGCGGCGAATGCGGCCGATGCGTTCCTGCGCGGGCGGGGGCTGATCGTGCGCAAAGTCGGCGGCTACGGCTTGCCGCAATGCCTGCGCGTGACCGTCGGCACGGCCGAGGAGGTTGACCTGGTGATCGAGGCGTTTACCGAATTCATGCACCATGCCCGTGGCTGAGCCCGTCTTCCGCCGGCTGGCCCTGCTTGGCGTCGGCCTGATCGGCTCCTCGGTGGCGCGGATCGCCCGGGAACGCGGCGATATCGCGGCCGAGGTGGTGGTGAACGCGCGCACGCAGGCGACGCTGGACCGGGTGGTGGAGCTTGGTTTCGCCGATCGGGTGGAGTTGGACCCGGGCAAGGCGGTGGAGGGGGCGGACTGCGTGATGCTGTGCGCTCCGGTGGGCGCGTTCGCGGATCTGGCGGCGCGGATCGCGCCGCATCTGGCGCCGGGGGCGGTGCTGACGGATGTTGGATCGACCAAGCAGTCGGTGATCCGCGATGTCGGGCCGCTGGTGCCGGCGGGGGTGCATTTCGTGCCCGCGCACCCGATCGCGGGGACGGAATACTCCGGTCCTGATTCCGGGTTCGTCGAATTGTTCGAGGGGCGGTGGACGCTGCTGACCCCGGTGGCGGGGACGGACGAGGAGGCGATCCGGGCGGTTGAAACATTATGGCAGCGTTGCGGGGCGCAGACGGAACGGATGGAGCCGGGACATCATGACCGGGTGCTGGCGATCGTTTCTCATCTGCCGCACCTGATCGCGTTTACCATCTGCGGCACGGCGGATGATCTGGCGGATGAAAGCCGGCAGGGGGTGGTGAATTATGCCGCCTCCGGGTTCCGGGATTTTACGCGGATCGCGGCGTCGGATCCGGTGATGTGGCGGGACATTTTCCTCAATAACCGGGAGGCATTGTTGGAAATGCTGGCGCGGTTCATGGAGGATGCGCAGGCGATGGCCCGCGCGGTGCGCTGGGGGGATTCGGCGTATATCGAGGACAAGGTGGAACGCGGGCGGAAGATCAGGCGGAGTTTGATCGAGCGGAAGCAGGCTTAGGGGGCTGGACAGACATGAAGTGGGTGTTGCAGGTCTAGTTTGGCAGCCTGACTGAGAAATAGTACAAACGAACATCCTTGCTTTTTCTTTACGCGGCGGTGCATATTCACCAAGCCAGCGTGAATCCGAGTCATTGAGGCACGCGACCTGTGCTGGATCTTGGTTCAATCCGGAAGGCGATGCCGCCGAGATCCCGACCACGATGAGAGTTGTGCGGAGACGGGTCAACAGAGGTGGGTCTCATAAGTTGGGCAACATGAAGCGTCGCATGTAGAACCCATGAATCAGTGCCCTGGTAGAGCCCTATTTTCAACCTCCACCAACTTCGGCACGGGCACGATCATATGCACTTTCCTTTTGGCAACGATTGCTGTATATATAGGGCAGGAGTGCGGGTGGAGGATCTATGAGCTCGGAGCCAATGAGTGCGTACTTCTTTATCATCGCGCTAGCGACGCTAGCGGTGGTGATTGCGGTTCTTGGCCGGATATCATCAATGATAGATGACTGGACTCGCGAAGGAAAGGCGCACTCACAAAAAGCCCCGGTGATATCTGACAATGACAAAGATGATGGCGGAAAGGTGCACCGGGATGCACCCCCACCTTCAATCCTGCACAGCATTGGCACCGTTGCTGACGCAATAAGCACATATAATAAAAATCGCGACTTGCAAGAAACCGCTCGCAATAAAGGTGATCGAATAACACTTATTGTGCTCGCTATTACTGCATTATTTGCAATAATAGCTGCCATTTTTTCAGGAGTATCCGATTTAATATTTTACCGTCAGCTTATTGAGATGCAGGACGACAACCGGCCTTGGATAAAGATAATATCCGTTGATCCATCTGATTTGGAGTGGTCACCGCTATCGGGAAACTCGCTGAACGGCGATGTGTTGGGAACTATGAGCCCAAAAATAACGCTTTCGAATGTGGGGCGCTCTCCAGCCTTAGGCGTACATGCCGCCGCCTGGGGGTTTATCCAACCTCAGCCGGCGCGGAATGCTCAGACTTTAGAGCAAGCAAGAGATCGAAACTGCTCAAATTTGGAGCTTACCCCAGTTGCAGCAGGGCAATGGGGGAGAGAAATCATGTTCCCAGGAGATATCGCCACCCCAAGCCACCAAAAAATGACAACATCCGGATTTGGTATAACCCCATACAAAGCCAATTTCAACGGAACCAAATCAAATAATGACACGCAGACGATTTCGCTCATTGTATATGGTTGCGCCGACTACATGTTTGGCCACCCTATCGCCCATCACCGCACGCTCTTCGGCTTTCAAGCGTTCCATATTGTATCAAAAGCAGGCTTGCCACGAGAGACCAGAAACTTTCAGATTGGAGAAAATGTTGCTGCTGCTGACATTATATTCATCCCGCTCGCAATGGGCGTCGATGCGAATTAGAAATCGTGCTCAGATTGGCGCCCCCGCGGAATACTTCCATTGTCCGTAACTTCCGCCATTATTTCTTTTCTCTCCGTTCAACCTCGGTCTCCCAGTAATAAGTTTGTGGCATGAAGCAGAGAACGGCCCTGATCGCAACTCTGGATGCTGACCAAGGAGGAAAGAGTCAAGCTTCGGATCGCGGCGGGCTTGACGGCCCGTTTGCGAAGCGCGGCGGCACCGCGGCATGCCGGGTCAGCCGACCGTTGAACGCCTTGAGGGCGGCCAATGCTTGGTTGGTATAGCGCGGCCGTCTCGGCAAGATACGATCCCCGGATGCACTAACTTTATCTCCGAATCAGCTTTTCGCGTAGGGAACCGAGAACTCTCGATCAGTGCCAATGCTGTCGATCCAAGCATCCACATCAGCCTGATCGACCAGCCGCCCGGCGGCGATGTCGGCGTCAGCCTCCGCGATCATCTTCGCTTCCCGGGCGTGCCGGCGCTGCCGATCGGCTTCGGTTTCGGGGATGGGCGGATGGCATTCGCCCTGATGCAGCGTGTCCATGGCGCCGAAGATAATCCCGCGTTCGCACGATTGCCATTGTTGCCCTAACCGTAGCGGCGTTTCCGTGTCCGCGCCAATACTGCGGGGCCGTCCGGGAATGACCGCTCGGTTTAACGCTCGGACGCCGTATGCTGCTATGGTAACCGAAGGGCCGCCCACGCCGGTCCGGCGGTCAGCACCGCAAGGCGTGGATGGTCCGCCTGCGCGGACCATGACGAGTGACGCGGTGGATGGTCCGCCTGCGCGAACCATGACGCGGGGCACGTGACAAGAACGTCATCGCGCTTGAGCCCCCACCCCCCGCCGCGCTACAGCCTGCCTATCGGACTGGATCGGGGGAACAGCCGAACACGCCGCCCGTGCTCCCGAGAGGTCCCCCATGCAGCCGTCACGCACACCCCGCCTCGCCGCGGCCCTGCTCCTCATCCCCCTCGCCGCCCGGGCACAGCCCCCCGAAGCCAGCCTGCTTGACGCATTGTCGCTTATCAGCGGCGGACTGCTGGCCCCAAGCGACCCGCCGCCCCGGGTGGCGCATGACGGCGACCTCTATCGCGTGCGCGTCCCGCTCCCCGGGCTGGCCGAACCGCCGGACGCTGCGGTCGAGGCTACCGCCCGGCCGGTCGGAACCGGCATCTGGGACATCACCGCCCTCACCCTGCCGCAAGCGGGCGTCATCAACACGCCCGGCCAGGCCGCCGCCGCCCCGGGAATACTGACTTTCGCCATCGGCCAGCAGAGCTTCCATGGCAAGGTCGACACCACCCTGGCCACCCCGTCCCCGTTCAAGGCGCAACTCGGCAAGATCACCCTTCGCACCGAAAACGCCCCGCAGCACACCGACCAGACCATCGAGCAATACAGCACGGACGGCACGCTATCCGGCGACGGCCACGGACGCCTGAACGCGCACGTGCTGGGCGCGCTGACCAACTGGCTGATCACCGGGGCCGGCGACAAGCCATCGGACGCCTTCAGGCTGTCGATGCGCTCCGCCGCCATCCGCTACGACGTCGAGGGCCTCGACCGCACCCGCGCCGAGCACCTCCGCACCACTCTCCAGAACCGGCCGCCTGCCGCACCAACAGCAAGCCTGACCCTGTCGCCGGCCGCGCGCGAGCGGTTGCACGCGATGATCGACGATTTCGGTGCGCTGCTGACCCGCTTCGACATCGACGAAACCATCCAGGGCGTGCATTTCGAGGCTGCCGGCACCAGCAAGGTCGAAGTCGCCAATGTCCGGCTCGGCCTCGCCGGAGACTCCCGCGGCGGCCGGGTGAACGCCCATCTCGACATCGACGTCGCGGACCCGTCGGCCAACATGGTACCGCCTGACTATGCCGCGCTGATGCCGCACCGGGTGGCGATCCGCCCCGCGGTCTCCGGTGTGCGCAGCGAGGCGCTGATGCAATGGCTGCGTGAAGCCACCGCCGACAAGACCGAAACCGCCGCGCTGCAAGCCAGTGCCATGGCGCTGCTGAACGACCCGCAGGCGCGTGTCGGCGTTGAAAGCCTGGCAATTGAGACCGGCCCGCTGACGGTCCAGGGTTCCGCCAAGGTTCTGCCGCTACCGGGCAATTCCATCGGCTACAGCGTCCACCTGACCGCTCGCGGCCTGGATGGCATGATGGCGACCCTGCAAGGCAACCCGCAGGCGATGCAGATGCTTCCCATGATGTACCTGGCCAAGGGCATGGCGAAACCGCAGGGCGACAGCCTGGTCTGGGACATCAACTACGCCAACGGCGCGGTCACCGTGAACAACGTGCCGCTGGCTCAGTCCCCGGCCAAACGATAGAGCGTCACGTCGCGGGCGGTGCGATCCTCCAGTTCCAGCGTCGTCTCGATCCGGTACGACCCGAACGCCGCCAACCCCGACTTCGGCAGATACGCCCGCCCCGGATCTGCGATCCACACCTCGGCGACAGCGGCCATGGCCGTCAGCCAGGGCATGATATGGCCGGTCATCGGCGCCTCGTAGCAGACATCGCCGCACAGGATCAGGTCCCAGCGGCAGGCCTCGCCGACAACGTCGCCTGCCAATGTCACCGGGACACGGTTGGTCGCGGCGTTCAACCCGACGGCCGCCAGCGCCAGGGGGTCGATCTCCGACGCCTCCACCGAGGCCGCACCCGCCATGCCGCAGGCGATGGCGGCGATGCCGCAGCCGGCGGCGAAATCCAGCACACGCTTGCCAGCGACGAGATCAGCGTTGTCCAGGATGTGCCGCGCAAAGGCCACGCCGCCCGGCCAGGCGAAGGCCCAGAATGGCGGCTCGACATTGCGCTCCGTCAGCCAGGTTTCCGTCGCCTGCCATATCGGCGTGAGCTCGGAAGCCAGATGCAGCCGGATTTCCGGAACTTGCGGCGCGGCGGCGATCAGCGTGTTGGCGCGAATAAACGCCTCAGGGTCGTTCAGAGCCATCCCGCCAGGATCGCCAGGCCGACGGCCAGCCCAACCTCCCGGTTGGCGCGGAACAGCCGCAGGCAGAGGGCGGGATCGTGGATGTCCAGCGTGATCACCTGTCGCGCCAGCAGCATCGCCGGCAGGGCCAGCGCCGGATAGTACCAGCCGCCCAGACCGACGAGCCAGCCGGCCACGCCCAGGACAACCAGCATCGCGCCATAGCAGACGGCCAGGAACGGCCGGGTGTTCTCGCCGAACAGGCGCGCGGTCGAGCGAACCCCGACGATGGCGTCATCCTCCCGGTCCTGGTGCGCGTAGATCGTGTCGAAGCCGAGGTCCCACAGGATGGCCGCGCCGTAGATCGCCACCCAGCCCCAATCCAGCCGCCCGGTGCCGGCGGCATAGCCCATCGGCGCGCCGAACCCGAAGGTGAAGCCCATGACCAGTTGCGGCCACCAGGTGAAACGCTTGGCCAGCGGATACAGCGCCACCAGCAGCAGCGACCCGACGCCCATCGCCTGGCACAGCGGATTGAGTTGCAGCAGCACCACCAGCGCCACCGACAGCAGCACCGCCAGGAAGGTCAACGCCTGCAAAGGCCGCAACGCGCCGGAGGCCAACGGCCGCCCGATGGTGCGCGCCACCATGCGGTCGATATCGCGATCCCATAAATCGTTCACAACACAGCCCGCCGCGCGCATCGCCAGACTGCCGATGCCGAACAGTGCGAGCAGCCGGATCGTCTCGGTGAATGGCGCGCGGGTGATCAGAATCCCCCACAGACCCGGCAGGAACAACAGCCAGGTGCCGATGGGCCTGTCCACTCGTGCGAGAAGCAGGTAGGGCAGCCAGGAGCGTGGCAGACGAGCGACCCAGCCGTGGGTAACGATGTCAGTGTGCATGCGAGGGAGGTTTTGTTCGTCAAACCATGGTTTCGTCAACCGTCCATCTTTCACAACCATGATCCGTCTTCATGTCGAGGCGTCACTGGCCGCCGGACAAACCATCGACGCGACCGCCGGCCAGGCCCACTACCTCGCCACCGTGATGCGCCGATCGGCTGGCGATGCGGTGCGGCTGTTTAACGGGCGGGATGGCGAATGGGAGGCCCGGATCGCGATGCCGGGGCGCGGCAAGGCCGCTTTCTCGGTTGAAACCCTGGTCAGGCCGCAGGCGGCCGACGCCGATATCTGGCTGATGTTCGCCGTGCTGAAACGCGACACCACCGACATGGTGGTGCAGAAGGCCACCGAACTGGGGGTCTCCGCCCTGCTGCCGGTCTTCACCGAACGCACCAACGCCGCCCGCATCAACGCCGATCGGCTGGGGGCGATTGCGGTGGAGGCGGCGGAACAGAGCGAACGGCTGACCGTTCCGGTGCTGCATCCCGCCCGGCCGCTGCATGAAGCCCTCGCGGGTTGGCCCGCCGATCGGCTGTTGTTCGCGGCGATGGAGCGGGCGGAGGCGGTGCCGCTAAAGCCCGCGCACGGCCCGGCAGCCCTGCTGATCGGCCCGGAAGGCGGCTTCGGTCCTCGGGATTCGGCGCTGCTGGAGCGATGCGGGTTCGTGCGCCCGGCTTCGCTCGGGCCGCGGATATTGCGGGCGGAGACCGCTGCCATCGTCGGTCTGGCCTTGTTGCTGGCGCCGGGCTGTGGCTAGTACTCACTCAAACGATACGCTCGGGTAACCCGGCCGCCGGCCGAACCGCGCGTTCAACCGATTTGTCTTGGGAATCCTATGTCCAACCCTGGAGACGCCGATCACACCCCGCTGACGTCGACCCGGCAGATGGCCGAATATCTGGCCACCGGGTGCAAGCCGGCGGAAGAATTCCGCATCGGCACGGAACATGAGAAGTTCGGCTTCCGCCAAGCGGACCTGACGCCGCCGCCGTACCAGGCCGCGGACGGCCAGCCGGGAAACATCCGCGACCTGCTGGTCGGCCTCGCCGCCTTCGATGGGGAGCCGATACTGGATGGGGACAACCCCATCGGGGTGAAGCTGGGCGAGGCGTCGGTGTCGCTGGAACCGGCCGGGCAGCTGGAGCTGTCGGGTGGACCGCTGGTCAGCCTGCACGAGACAGCGCAGGAGCTGGAGACCCATTTCGATGAGGTGCGGGCGGTGTCCCGCGGCCTCGATTTGGGCTTCGCGCCGCTGGGGTTCCATCCGCTGGCGACGCGGGCGGAAATGCCATGGATGCCGAAGGGGCGCTACGCGATCATGAAGCGCTATATGCCGACGGTGGGCAGCCTCGGGCTGGACATGATGACGCGCACCTGCACGGTGCAGGTCAACCTCGACTTCGCGTCCGAGGCGGACATGCGGCGGAAACTGCGCGTCTCCCTGCTGCTGCAGCCGCTGGCGACGGCGCTGTTCGCCAACTCGCCGTTCACCGAGGGCAAGCCGAACGGCTTTCTGTCCTACCGCGCGCATGTCTGGACCGACACCGACAACCACCGGGCGGGCATTCCCAAGGTGATGTTCGAGGACGGCTTCGGGTTCGAGCGCTATGCCGAGTGGGTGATCGAAAACGTGCCGATGTATTTCCTCTACCGGGACGGCAGCTATATCGACGTGGCGGGTGAATCCTTTGCTGATTACATGGCCGGACGGGTTCCCGCTCTGGCGGGCGAGACCGCGACCTTGGGGGACTTCAAGGATCACATCACGACGGCTTTCACGGATGTTCGGCTGAAGCGCTTCCTGGAGATGCGCGGTGCCGATGCCGGCCGCGCCGACATGATGCTCGCCCAATCGGCGTTATGGGTCGGCCTGCTGTATGACAATGCGGCCCTGGCCTCGGCCGAGGCGATGCTGCGCGGGGCGGGGTGGGAGGACGCGATAGCTGCCCGCACCGCGGTGCCCCGGCAGGGGCTGGCGGCACCATGGCGGGGCGGCACCCTGCGTGACATCGCGGCGGAGGTGGTCGCGATCGCCAAGGACGGGCTGCGGGCGCGCGGCTTGCTGGATCAGGCGGGCAATGACGAGCAGGTGTTCCTGACGCCGTTGCAGGAAATCGCCGAAGGCCGGCCGACACAGGCGGAACATTGGCTGGCGCAATATCATGGCGCGTGGCGGGGAGATGCCAGCCGGATTTTTACCGAGGCGGCGATTTGAGCGTGGTGTATGATCTTCTTTCCTCGTTCGTCACGGCCGATTGAGCGGGAGCCGGTGCACCAACTTTCCACGCTCTAGCCTCGGTAGCGCAGCGCCTCGACCAGCAGCGCGAATGCTGCCGAGGGCTGACGCCGGCTCGGATAGTAAATGTGATAGCCGGCAAACGGCGGACACCATCCCTCCAGCACGCGAACCAGGCTGCCGGCGGCGACGAGCGCTTCGACCTGATCTGCCAGGACGCACGCAAGGCCGAAACCGGCGGCTGCGGCGCGCAGGATCATGGGCACGTTGTTGAACGCCAACTGGCCGTCCACCCGCACCCGCAACGCCCGCCCGCCCTTCTCCAGCTCCCACGCATACAGCCCGCCAGCCGTCGGCAGACGCAGGTTGATGCACCGGTGCTGCGCCAGGTCCTGCGGGGCGCGCGGCTTCGGATGCGCGGCGAAATACGCCGGCGCGCCGACAACCGCCATGCGCAAATCGGGGCCGATGCGAACCGCGACCATGTCCCTGGCGACAGACTCGCCGAGGCGCACCCCGGCGTCGAACCGCTCGGCGACGATGTCGGTGAAACCTGAATCGACCGACACCTCGACATGCACGTCCGGATAGTCCGGCAGCAGCTTCTCGAGCACTGGCCACAGCACGGTCTGCGCCGCGTGTTCGGTCGCTGTGATGCGGATCGTGCCGGCCGGCTTGTCGCGCAGCTCACTGAGCGCGGCAAGTCCGGCGGCGATGTCCTCCAGCGCCGGCCCGAGAGTCTTCAGCAGCCGCTCGCCTGCCTCGGTCGGCGCCACACGCCGGGTCGTGCGGGTCAGCAGCCGGACCCCGAGCCGCGTCTCCAGCCGCCTGACGGTGTAGCTGAGCGCCGATTGCGAGGTGCCGAGCTTCGCCGCGGCGCGGGTAAAGCTTTGTTCCTCCGCCACGCTCAGGAAGGCATACAGATCGGCGAGTTCCTCGCGCCGCATTGATGAACCCCGGATATGATTGTGCGCGGTTTATAGCGCTTGGTCACCGGGATGCGCACCCCGGATCTGCCGGACGCGGATGGTCGCCCGGGCGAAGCAGGATCTGGACAATTTGGCGACGCCGGATCAGGCGCACTGAACAGCGGCCCCGGCCGCTTCCGCCCGGTCGCCGAGGCGTTGCAACCTGGGACTGCCGCCGAAGGGGATAGTTTGCCGGCAGGACAACGCGCCGTTCGTCACGAATTCTTCGGCCTCAAGCGACGTGACTGCTTCCGGTTCGCAAACCTGATGGCCGCCCGTAGCGAAACTTGCGGCGCTCCATGACACGACGACAGGTCAGGCGGAACCGCCTGACCTGTCGTCTGAGCAGGGACGGGTTCCGGCTGGCCTGATGATCCTGGTGTAAGGCCGAGTGCTCATTAGACGCAGGCCCGCAACGTTGTCGGAGCAACATGCCGGGCGCCGCTCAACTGCCCAAATTCGCGGTGAAGGCGCAGTCGCTATGTGTCAGGGGACAGGCGGGTCACCTGATCGACGAGAGCGTTGTTCTCGTTGGGATTCGTGATCTGCATGTGGACTTGACCGCTGGTGTCGGTCACGAACGCGACCGCATCCTGAAAGCCGTTGCCGTAGGTGGTCGAGCAGACCCGGTATCCGTCGGCCGTCGGAAGCAGCACCCACTGAACGCCATCGGTCCGGGTCACCATCGGCACCCCGTCGATGTATTGGACAGTCCATCCCTTCTCGTAGCGACCGAGAAAAGGCGCAATCGTTTCCTCCGGCACCTGATAGGCCGTGATGGCCTCTTTCAGGGCATGCACCACGGCTTGGGCACTGGCGTAGGCGGCTTGCGCTGCCGCCACGGCGGTTTGCTCCAAATTATACAGCCGCTCAATGATATGGCCGCGAATCGCCTGATGGAAGGTTGTCCCGGACTCGGTATTGGAGAAGATAAGGATTCCGAGATTGCCCTCCGGAAGCATCGACATGTCGGTCTTGAAACTGTCGACACTGCCGTTGTGCCAGGTGTACGGGATCTTGTCGACAACGACCTGCATCCAGCCCATGGCATAGGCTGCCGGGGGGTTTGTCGAGACCGTCATAACGCCCTTCCAGGTTTCCGCCAGGGCCTCGCTCGAGACGATCCGGGTTCCGTCGGGTGTGACGCCGCCATTCAATTGCGTAATAAGATAGCGGGCCATGTCAAGCAGCGTGGTGGCGGTCGCGCCGGCCGGGCTGACCATCTCCGCCTTCAGGTAGGGCTGCACCTGATTTGGTTGCTCGTCATAGCGCAGGTCGAAGCCATAGGATTTCGATACGTTGTCACTCAACGTCGTAGGATCACTCGTGATCGCCGTCGTCGGCATGCCCATCGGCTCGAACAGTCTTTGCTTCATCAGCGCCGCATAGGCTTCAGGCAGGTTGCCGAGTGCCGTGCCCTGCTGAAGAAGATAGAGGTACCCTGCGCCGGCATAAACGTAATCGTTATAGAAATATTCCGTCTGCGGCGGCGCCAGGACAGGCAGCGTCGCAAGGGTCCGGAAAAAGACGCGCGGAGTCTGAAGGTCGATGTAGGGTTCGATTTCGCTCTCCCCGAGTCCCGTACTCATGTTCAACATCTGGCGCACGGTGGTTGAGTCGGTCAACTCCTGCGTCGGGAACTGGTAGCGGGTTGAGATGGTCCGTACGGGCGTGTCCCAGCCATACTGCCCCTCATCGACAAGCATCGCGTTCAGCATTGACGTCATGGACTTGGTCGTCGAAGCGATCCGATGCACGCTATCGACAGTATACGGAGCGCCGGTCTTCAGGTCCCGCACACCGAAACCTTTCGCGTAAATCACTTCGCCATTTTGGATCAATGCGATCGCGGTACCGATAATATCGAATACCGGCATTTTCTGCACGATCAGCGCTTCGATCTCGGCGATAAGCGCCGGCGTGAAACACGGTCCGGAGCCGGTTGCGCCGGCGCGGGCGGACGAGGTGCGAAGCGCCAGCGGCGCAAGCGCCATGGCGCCGAGTACAGAGCGGCGTTTGAACAAAGGAATGACTCCCCCGGGGTAAGGATAGCTGGCCTTGTCTTGATCGATGTTCTTACATTATGAATTCGCGACTGATGGTGATCGGCGTATGATAATTGTCAACCCGCACCGCACAGACTCACCGGTTCGTGAACATTGCACCTGTTGTTTGACTGATTGTCCCGGATCGGTCATTCGCTGCCGCCCGGGCTGTTTTGCAGCGATGTTTCCCGATCCCCGCCCGTGTCCGCGCGGAAGCGCCGCTGCGTCGGCTGTGCCCGTGCTGCTGCTCATGCCGGCCGTTGCGGCATCATTTGGGCTTCAGGATCAAAACCCGGAACATAAAATTATGACAACGGAACCGTGATCGGGATGACGCTTGCCAGGGTCCAAAAATTGACCTTTTCTTATTGAGGACTTAGTTCCGGATGGAACTAAAAGTAAATTTTGGGGGATACATGGAAGATCAGGCCCGGGATTTCGTTCCGGCTCGTTTCGGACGATCGTTATTATCCGCGACGGCTGGGATGGCGGTTGCCGGACTGCTCGCCTTGCCGCATTCGGCTGCCGCCGGAGGTTCGCCGACGGTGCCGGTGCTCAATTGGCAGCCGTGCACCCCGGCCCTGGCGGGCTTCGACTGCGCCACCGCAAAGGTTCCGCTGGATTATTCAGCGCCGCAGGGCCAGACCATCAACCTCGGGCTGATCCGACACAAGGCAACCGATCAGGCCAACCGCATCGGATCGCTGTTCTGGAATGCCGGCGGTCCGGGCGCCGCCGGCACGGTGTTTCTGCCGATAGTATTGACGCTGCCGGCGACGGGATCCCCGGTTCTGTTCCCCGAAGCGCTGCACGAACGCTTCGACATCATCAGTTGGGATCCGCGCGGCATCGGCGCGCCGCCGAACGGCAGCAACACGACCTCGGTACAGTGTTTCGGCTCGCCGCAGGAGGAAGCGGACTACGAGGCCAAGCTTCCCGCGGGAGTGCCGGTGACGCCGGAGCAGCGCCAGGCCTGGATCGACGGCTGGGCCTATATCGCGCAGACCTGCGCCAACAGCAGCAGCGCCTATTTACTGTCCCACGTCTCAACCGCGGATACGGCCAGGGACCTCGACCTGCTGCGGCAGGCCGTCGGCGATGCGCAACTGACCTACCAGGGCAACTCCTACGGCACCTTTTTGGGCACCGTGTACGCCAACCTGTTCCCGGACAAGGTTCGGGCCATGATGTTCCTGGGTAACGTCGATCCGACCGCCTGGACGAACGACGGCGATGACAATCCCACCCTCGACGTCGCACTGCGGCAAAACGCCGAACAGGGGACTGCGAAGACCCTGGATGCGTTTCTCAGCTTCTGTGGCCAGTCGTCCGTGGACCAGTGCGCCTTCTCGGCCGGCAGTCCCGCCGCGACAAGGGCCAAGTGGCGGTCCCTGGCGCAGCGCCTGCTGACGACCCCGGTCATCGTCGGCGATGTGACCTACAACTATGACCTGGTGGTCACCACCGTGGTCGACTCGATCTATCAGGTGCCGGGCTGGCCAACGCTGGCGAATACCCTGGAAGCGCTTTGGGAGGGCAGCATGGACCCGTCCCGCTACCCATCGAACGAACCCAGCGTGCAGGGTCAGCAGGTGGTGCAGGTGCTGGCGGTCAAGTGCGCCGAGGCGCCCAATCCGCATGATCCGGACGCCTATTACGGGCTCGCCGATCTGGCGACAAAGCGGGCCGGTATCGTCGGCCCTTACTGGGTCTGGCTCGACGAGCAGTGCGCCGCCTGGCGGGCCACCGCCACGGACCAGTACACCGGGCCGTGGAATCATCCGACCGCAAACCCGATCCTGCTGATCAACAACACCGTCGACCCGGCCACGCCTTACAGCGAGGCGATCACCTTGTCCGAGTCGCTGGCCAACGCGCGCCTGCTGACGATCCGCGGCTATGGGCACGCCGACGGCGGCGACCCGAGCACCTGCGCCAATACTTATGTCAGCGACTACTTCATCAACCTGGCGCTGCCGCCGAAGGGCGCCGTGTGCCGTCAGGACAACGCGCCGTTCATCACGAACTCCGCAGCATCGAGCGACGAGAAGGCGTCCGCTTCGGCGCCGTGACGATGGCTGAACCAGGGGGCCACGAGGCCCGGACATCGGGCCGTTTATCCGACTTCTCAAGGGGCTTTCACATGTTTCCATCTTGGCCTTGCACAATCGTCGCCGGGTCGCTCGCGGCTTTCGCCATCGCGGCGGTGCAACCGGCGATGGCGTCGGACACGCCGGCTGTTCCGGTGTTGACCTGGCAGCCGTGCACGATCGCGGCCCAGGCGGGCTTTTTGTGCGCTACAGCACAGGTTCCAGTCGACTACACGCAACCGGACGGCGCCAGTTTCACGCTGGCTTTGATCAAGCATCCGGCAGACGATCCAGCCAATCAACTCGGGACCCTGTTCTGGAATCCCGGCGGCCCCACCGATTCCGGAACAGTCTATTTGCCGGCTGCGATCGACGGCTTTCCCGCGCAAGTGAGAAGTCAATTCGATATCGTGAGCTGGGATCCAAGGGGAATGGGCGGATCTACCCGGCCGGTAGTGCAATGTTTTGACAATGAACAGGAAGAAACGAACTATCTTACGGAACATTTCGGGTCGATCCCCGATATCCCCTATACTGTCCCCGAACTCAAGGCTGACTTTACCGCCCGGATCGCGATCAACGAGATATGTGTCGCGCGGGAAGGCACGCTGTTGGCGCATGTTTCGACGACGGAAAACGCGCGCGATCTCGATCTGTTGCGTCAGGCGGTCGGAGTAGATAAGATCAACTACTACGGTACTTCGTACGGCACTTATCTCGGCGCCACCTATATCAACATGTTTCCCGACAAGGTGCGCGCCGCTGTGCTGGACGGAGCGGTTTACCCGACATCCTGGGCGGGGAACAACAAGGACGCCACGGTCCTGAACACCTTCCTCCGAATCGGCTCCGACCTTGGCGCGGCTGAGACACTCACGGCGTTTTTGTCCGCATGCGGCGAAGCCGGCCCTGCGCACTGCGCCTTTGCCGATCAGACGCCGGAAGCAACGATCGTTAAGTGGAATACGTTGCTTGCGCGGTTGGCAATCAATCCGGTCACGGTGGATAACATCCAATATACAAAATCATATATGGTATCCTACTGGGACAACTCGACCTATACCATCCTCCCGGTGCCCGGGTTTACCCGCTTTCCCGGCTTCACATACCTGGCAAACCTGATGCAGCAAGTCTGGGTAGCCTCGGAGTCCGGGAACCAGTCTGCTCCCCCGGTAGCCCCGCCGGAAACGCCGGCTCCCACAACACCGTCAACCTACGTTACCAGCTATGGGCGCGAATCGGCGGTGATCTGCGGGGAAAGTCCGAACCTGAGCACGATATCGGCTGAGATCAAACAAACGTTCATTTCATTTCGGCGGGCGGGGTTGAGCAACTTTCCGTTCACAGGCGTATGTATGGGATGGCCGATCAGGACGCCGGATCCCTATCTCGGCCCGTGGAACAAGCCGACAGCGCCGGTTCTCGTCGTTGGCAACACGTTTGACCCGGCCACACCGTATGCCAGCTCTCAACGTACAGCCCGCGAGATGTACGATGGGCATTTCCTGACCGTCGACGGGTTTGGCCACACCCAGCTTCTGAACCCGAGCAAATGTGCTCAAGACACCATCGCCGCCTACCTGATCGATGGAACCCTTCCGCCTGATGGCACCAGGTGCCCGCAGGACTCGCCGCCTTTCCCGTGATGACCGCCGCCTGCCCGGGCGGGATTGAGCCAGGCAGGCGGCCCGACTACTCTCCCGGTGCACTGGGAGAGGTAGCGATATGAACAAGCGTACCCTCGGCCGCAGCGGCCTTGAGGTTTCGGCTATCGGCCTGGGCTGCATGGGCATGAACCATCATCGCGGGCCGGCCCCGGACAAGGCGGCGATGATCGCGCTGATCCGGCAGGCGGTCGATCGCGGCGTCACGTTCTTCGACACCGCCGAAGTCTACGGCCCGTTCACCAACGAGGACCTGGTGGGCGAGGCGCTGGAGCCATTCCGCAAGCGCGTGGTGATTGCCACCAAGTTCGGCTTCGACCTCGGCGAAGATGGATCTGGCGGGCTGAACAGCCGGCCGGACCGCATCCGCACGGTCGCCGACGAATCGCTGAAGCGGCTGCGGACCGACAGCATCGATCTGTTCTACCAGCACCGCGTCGATCCCGCCGTGCCGATCGAGGAAGTCGCCGGGACCGTCAAGGATTTGATCGCCCAAGGCAAGGTCAGGCATTTCGGCCTGTCCGAGGCGAGCGCCGACACCATCCGGCGCGCCCATGCGGTGCAACCGGTGACTGCCATCCAAAGCGAATATTCCCTCTGGTATCGCGCCCCCGAAGCCTCTGTCCTGCCGCTCTGCGAGGAACTCGGGATCGGCTTTGTGCCCTACAGCCCGCTGGGACGCGGCTTCCTGACCGGCACCATCGACGAGACGACGCCGTTCGGCGGCAACGACAACCGCACCACTCTGCCCCGCTTTACCCCGGAAGCCCGCAAGGCCAACCGGCCGGTGGTCGATCTGCTGGAAGCCATCGGCCGGCAGAAGCACGCCACGGCGGCGCAGATCGCGCTGGCCTGGCTGCTGGCGCGCAAGCCCTGGATCGTTCCCATTCCGGGCACCACGAAGCTGCACCGGCTGGACGAAAACATTGCCGCGGCCGCTATCGATTTGGCGCCGGAGGATGTGCGTAGCATCGACGCCTCCGCCGCAAAGATCGCGGTGCAAGGCGATCGCTACCCTCAGGCGGAGGCGGCGCGCACCAGCCACTGAGCCGAGCCGTCCCAGGCGACGCCTGTCGGCTTGACGCCGTTCGTCCGGTCCCGTCTATTGGTTTTGTCTTCGACGTTCGGTGACGGCGCTCGTTCGTGGATCGGTTTTATTCTTGGTAGCCAAGATTAGCCCGATAAACGGCGAAGTGATATCGTCCGGACGTCGTCGTAAATTCAGGCTGCGGAAGGAAACAAGAATGCCAGATGACAGCAAGTGCCCGGTCGCGGGCGGCCATTCCGGACACCAGACCATTCTCGCCAGGGTGAATCGCGACTGGTGGCCGACGGGGTTGAATGTTCATGTTCTGCATCAGAACTCGCCCCTGCCCAACCCGCTGGACAAGGGGTTCAACTATGCCGAGGCATTCAAGAGCCTCGATCTCGATGCCGTGATCAAGGACCTGCATGCGCTGATGACGGATTCGCAGGCGTGGTGGCCGGCGGATTACGGCCATTACGGGCCGTTCTTCATTCGCATGTCGTGGCATGCCGCGGGCACGTACCGCATCGGCGACGGGCGCGGCGGCGCGGGGTCCGGCACGCAACGGTTCGCGCCGCTCAATAGCTGGCCGGACAATGTCAGCCTCGACAAGGCACGCCGCCTGCTTTGGCCGATCAAGCAGAAGTACGGGCAGAAAATCTCCTGGGCGGACCTGCTGGTTTTGACCGGCAATGTCGCTTTGGAATCGATGGGATTCAAAACGTTCGGTTTCGGCGGCGGGCGCGAGGACGTCTGGGAGCCGGAGGAGGACATCGATTGGGGGCAGGAGAAAACCTGGCTCGGGGACGAGCGCTATCATGGTGACCGTGAACTCGAAAATCCGCTCGCCGCGGTTCAGATGGGCCTGATCTACGTCAATCCCGAGGGGCCGAACGGCAAGCCCGATCCGCTCGCCGCGGCGATTGATATTCGGGAGACGTTTGCGCGCATGGCGATGGACGATGAGGAAACCGTCGCGCTGATCGCCGGCGGCCATACCTTCGGCAAATGCCATGGCGCAGCCGATCCGAAGCAATATGTCGGGCCTGAGCCAGAGGGGGCGCCGATAGAGCAGCAGGGCCTGGGCTGGAAGAACAGTTTCGGCACCGGCAAGGGCGCCGATACGATCAGCAGCGGGCTGGAGGGGGCGTGGACCACGGCACCGGCGCAATGGGACAACAACTACCTGGATAATTTGTTCCGGTTTGAGTGGGAGCTGACCAAGAGTCCGGCCGGGGCGTTTCAGTGGACTCCCAAGGACCCGGCGGCGGCGGGGTTGGTGCCGGATGCGCATGATCCGTCGAAGCGGCATGCGCCGATGATGCTGACAACGGATTTGTCGCTGCGGTTTGACCCGGCCTATGAGCCGATCGCGCGGCGCTTCCATGAAAATCCGCAGGCTCTGGCTGATGCGTTCGCGAAGGCTTGGTTCAAGCTGACGCATCGCG
This sequence comes from uncultured Rhodopila sp., assembly GCF_903915725.1. Lineage (GTDB taxonomy): Bacteria > Pseudomonadota > Alphaproteobacteria > Acetobacterales > Acetobacteraceae > Rhodopila. The sequence continues at coordinate 19,158 of NZ_CAIWTY010000107.1, read as the reverse complement.
ACATGGGGCCGCGGGCGCGGTATTTGGGCAAGCTGGTTCCAGCCGAACCGCAGATCTGGCAGGACCCTGTTCCCGAGGCGACCGGTGCGGTGATCGGCGAGCAGGATATTGCGGCGCTGAAAGAGAAAATCCTGGCGTTCGGTCTGTCGATTTCGCAGCTTGTCTCGACGGCGTGGGCATCGGCTTCGACGTTCCGCGGATCGGACAAGCGCGGCGGGGCCAACGGCGCGCGGATTCGGCTGGCGCCGCAAAAGGATTGGGAGGTCAATCAGCCGGCTGAGCTTGCGACGGTGCTGGGGAAGCTGGAGCAGATCCGGAGTGAGTTCAGCACTGGTGGGAAGCAGGTTTCGCTGGCTGATCTGATCGTGCTGGGCGGAGGCGCGGCTGTGGAGGCGGCGGCGAAGAAGGCCGGATACAGCGTGACGGTTCCGTTCACTCCGGGGCGGACGGACGCGACGCAGGAGCAGACGGATGTGGCCTCGTTTGCGGTGCTTGAACCCAAAGCGGACGGTTTCCGTAACTATCTCCGCGGCAGCCACAACCGGTCGCCCGAGGAACTGCTGGTGGATCGGGCGCAGTTGCTGACTTTGACTGCGCCTGAATTGGCGGTGCTTGTCGGTGGCTTGCGCGTACTGGGTGCCAATACGGGGGGGTCGAAGCACGGCGTGTTCACGAAGAACCCCGAGACGCTGACGAATGATTTCTTCGTCAATCTGCTCGACCCGGGCACGGAGTGGCAGGCTGCCGGTTCCGATGGCGCGTTCGAGGGGCGGGACCGCGCGACGAACGAGGTGAAGTGGACCGGCACGCGGGCGGATTTGGTGTTCGGTTCGAACTCGCAGCTTCGGGCGGTTGCGGAGGTGTATGCAAGCGACGATGCGAAGGAGAAGTTTGTAAAGGACTTCGCAGCGGCGTGGACCAAGGTGGCGAACCTGGATCGGTATGATTTGGCCTGATCGGGTCGGACAGTAATGCCGGTTCGCGTTGAATTTGCCCGATAGGCACGATCGCCGTTGCCGTCATGGCGGGCGCAGGCCCGCCATCCACGCCTTTGTTTACACATGGAAAAGGCGTGGATGCCGACCTCCGTCGGCATGACGAGGCGGCGCGGCCGGAGAGTCGCTGTCACGGCGGACTGGTATTTAACCGAACGGACTACCGGCCTGGAATCCATCCCTCCACCCCACCTGACGTTTCAATTGACACTTCAGCGGACCTCTCCTCCGATGCGTCTGGCGACACAACCCGGCTTAGGATCAGAATGACCACGTGGCAGGCCGCAAACGCCCGGCACAAATTCAGCGACATCATCGATGCCGCAGTGGCGGGCCAGCATCAATTCGTGCAGCGCCGCGACGGAAGGGAAGTGGTCGTCGTGTCGCGCGAATATTTCGACAGCACCAAAGCCAACCTTAAGACCTTCCTCCTGAATAAGGGCTACTCCGGAGCCGGCGAAGCCCAATTTGATGCCATCCTTGCCGGCGTCCGATCGGACGCGCCTGACTTTCTCCGGCGGCGGGAGACCGATGACTGAACGTCATGTTCGTTCTCGACACCGACGTCTTTAGCAGCCGGCGGAAGCAAACGAAGTATCCCGCGGTCCTTCGATGGCTTCAGGCGACCGCCGCCATCGATCTGTCAACGACCGTGATTACGATTGCCTAGATCCAATGCCGCATCAAAAGGCAGATGAGCCAGGACCCGATATATGCCGCGAATACACAACACTGGTTGGACGGTCTTCTTGCCGCGGGCGGCGTTCAGGTTGTCTCTCTCGGTGTCGCTGCGCCCGCCTTTTCGCTCGGATGCATGAGGCGCCGCGCTTACGAAATTTCGTCGCTTCAGACCCAAAGCAGAAAAAGCCGAAAACCCCGGCCGATCTGGCGTTTGCGGCAATCGCCATAGCCGAAGGCGCCACCGTTGCGACCGGCAACCATGCGCATTTCGACGAAATCCACGCGTCGTTCCCGCTGCCCGGCCGCTATAATCCATTCAAGGACATCTGGAGCGTCACGCCTGGGGTCGGTGGGCCGTAGGGCGCGGCGGCGCCAAAGTCACGGTTTCCCCGTCACGGCCTTGTGTGTCCGTTCCGCCTTTCGCAACGGGTGCGGCGATAGGTGGCCCGGACAAGCCGGGCCATGACGATTTTGGAGGGACGGTTTTAACTTCGTCAACGCGTCACTTTACGCCGAACCACCAATGCCCGATCAATGCGGTCCCAAAACCCCGCCCCGAAACGCCAGCGAGCCATGCGCCCCCCAACCATCGCGATCCTCCGCCGCATCGGCCTGCTGTTCGGCCTCGTCCTCCTCCTGACCGCCTGCGGCGCGCCGGTGGAGGTGAACCGCGTCGATCTCCGCACCGCCTACCAGGAAATCAACCGCACCGCCCTCTCCAGCGACCAGCTCAGCGAGGCCACCCGCACCGTCCTGCGCCGCGCCGCCCTGCTCGACACTTTCGACGCCAATCCCGCCGCCGCCATCGACGCACTCCGCGCCCAGACCATCGCCAACGGGATGCAATGGCGCGACCTCTACGCCCTGGCGGAACTGAACTACGAGGAAGGCCGCCGGGCGAAATCCAAGACCATGCTGCTGGCCTCCGCCCTCTACGCCTACGCCGTCCTCTTCCCCGCCGACGCAGCCGATCGGCCGAGTCCGTACAGCCCGCAGTTCGTGCATGCCAACGATTTTTACAACCTGGCGCTGACCCTGGTGCTCAGCGGCGCCGGCACCGAAGGCACCGCCACGCTGCAAAGCGGCCGGTATGAACTGCCGTTCGGCTGGCTGAACGTGACGGTGGACGAGGCCAGCCTGACAACCGCGGGCGGGCGACGGATGCAGTCCTTCGTGCCGACGATGAACCTCGAGGTAAAGGGGTTCCAGAACGACTACCGCAGTGACGGCCTCGGCGCGCCGCTCGCCGCCGGACTGGCTCCGGCGTCGCGGCCGCCGACGGGTCTGATCCTGCCGAAGCACCTGCGCGTGCCGACGACCGCCGTGCTGCAGATGGCCGATCCGAGGCGTCAACTGGCGGGCACGGAGTTGACCGCGCAACTGGCGGTCTACTCGATCTACGACACCAGCAGCATCCGCATCGGCGCGTATGACGTGCCGTTGGAATATGACCAGACCGCCGTGCGCGCCCTGTTCGCCACCGAGGGCCGGATCTGGGACACCGAACTCAGCGGCCTGCTGAACAACCAGCTCAGCGACCCGGCCAAGACCGACCACCTGTTCGCGCTGGAGCCGCACCGGCAGGGCCGCATTCCGGTCGTGCTGGTGCACGGCACTGCCTCCAGCCCGTTCCGCTGGGCGGACATGATCAACGACCTGCTGGAAGACAAGGAGATCCGTGACCATTTCGAGTTCTGGCTGTTCACCTACCATACCGGCAACCCGATCCCGCTTTCGGCCAATATCCTGCGAACAACGCTGACGCAGGCGGTGCAGTCGCTGGGCGGCGTGGCGGCGGATCCGGCGCTCGGGCGGATGGTGGTCATCGGGCATAGCCAGGGCGGATTGTTGACCAAGTTCATCGCCATAAACTCCGGCAACCGGATCTGGGACGCGGTCAGCTCCAAGCCGCTGGACGAGCTGAACCTGAAGCCGGAGACCAAGGCGGTGCTGCGGGAGTCGCTGTTCGTGCACGCGCTGCCATTCGTTGAGACGGTGGTGTTCATCTCCACCCCGCACGGCGGCAGCTATCACGCCACGATGACCATTGTCGGGCTGTTCCAGAAGCTGGTGACGCTGCCGTTGAAGGTTGCCGCGCTGACCGCGGACGTGCTGACGAATGCCGGCGATGCGCTGCGGCTGGACAGGGACCGTCTGCGGCTGAACAGCCTCGCCGGCATGTCGCCCGGCAACCCGGCGATGGAGGCGGTGCGGGCGATTCCGGTCGCGCCGGGGATCCACGCGCACTCGATCATCCCGACCTTGCAGGACGGGCCGCTGGAGGAGCGCAACGACGGCGTGGTGGAATACAAGAGCGCCCACCTCGACGGGGTGGAGTCCGAAGTGGTGATCGAACACTCCGGCCACTCGACGCAGGCCAACCCGCTGACGGTGCGGGAAGTGCGGCGCATCCTGATGGAGGAGCTCGCGCGCCCGGCGCCGGCAAGCGGCAAAATGTTGACCGCAGCCGAACCGAGCTGAAGTTACATCTCCTGAGCTGTCGGGCGGAACAGGATCTCGTTGATGTCCACCTCCGCCGGCTGGCTGATTGCGAACGCGACGACCCGGGCGAACGACTCGGCCGGGATCGCATACTGCTCGTAGAATTGCCGCGTGCCGCGGGCCACCTCGGGGTCCGTGATGCTGTCGGCCAGTTCCGACTCCACCGCGCCCGGGGAGATGACCGTGGTGCGAATGCCGTACGGCTTCACCTCCTGCCGCAACCCCTCTGACAGCATCAGCACCGCGGCCTTGGTCGCGGCATACACCGCACTGCCGGGGCGCACTTTGTGGCCGGCGACCGAGGAGACGTTGATGATGTGGCCGCTCTTTTGCCGCGTCATGTGCGGCAGCGCGGCGGCAATGCCATAAAGGACGCCTTTCAGGTTGACGTCGATCATGCGGTCCCAATCCTCGACCTTGCCGCGCTCAAGTAACGAGTGCGGCATAAGGCCGGCGTTGTTGAGAATCACGTCGATCCGGCCATGCGCGGCGACGGCGCTATCGACGAGGTTTCGCACCTGCGCACGGTCGGTTACATCGGTCTTGATGACGGTGGTGCCCGCACCGAGTTCCTCCGCCAGCGCCTGGAGACGATCGAGCCGCCGGGCGCCGAGTGTCAGCTTCGCGCCGTGTGCGGCGAGGTGCCGCGCGGTTGCCTCGCCGAGGCCGCTGCTGGCGCCGGTGATGACGACGACCTTGCCTTCGATGGGTTGTGTCATGATCAGCGGCCCGTCGTTGCCAGGAGATGCGCGGGGTAGCGTTCGCCCTCGACCGTGATCGCAGCGGCGGCGCGCTCGATCTCGGCCAGATCGTCCGCGGTCAGCACGACGTCCGCCGCCCCGATATTTTCGTCCAATCGATGCAGCTTGGTGGTCCCGGGGATCGGCACGATCCACGGCTTCTGCGCCAGCAGCCAGGCCAGCGCGATCTGCGCCGGGGTCGCGGCCTTGGTGTCGGCAATGCGCTTCAGCAGGTCCACCAGCGCCTGGTTTTTCTCCATCGCCTCCGGTGTGAAGCGGGGCAGGATGCGGCGGAAATCGCCGTCGGCGAGCGCCGTGTCCTTGCTCATGGCCCCGGTGAGAAAGCCTTTGCCGAGCGGGCTGTAGGGCACGAAGCCGATGCCGAGTTCCTCGCAGGCTTGCAGGACGCCATTGGTCTCCGGCCCGCGCGTCCACAGCGAGTACTCGTTCTGGATCGCCGTGATCGGCTGCACGGCGTGGGCGCGGCGGAGGGTCTGGGCGGATGGCTCGGACAGGCCGAAATGGCGGACCTTGCCTTGGGCGATCAGGTCGCGAACGGCGCCGGCCACGTCCTCTATCGGCACGGCCGGGTCGACGCGGTGCTGGTAGAACAGGTCGATGACCTCGATGCCCAGCCGCTTCAGCGAGGCGTCGGCGACGGCGCGGATGTGGTCGGGGCGGCTGTTGGTGCCGGACTGCTTGCCGGTGGCGGGATCGATGTCGAAGCCGAACTTGGTGGCGATGACGACCTTGTCGCGCACCGGGGCGAGGGCGGCGCCAACCATCTGTTCGTTGGTGAACGGGCCGTAGACTTCGGCGGTGTCGAAGAAGGTGACGCCGCGCTCCACCGCGGCGCGGATCAGGGCGATGCCGTCCTGCTGGCTGAGCGCCTGGCCGTAGCCGAAGTTCAGTCCCATGCAGCCGAGGCCGATGGCGGAGACCTCCAGGCCACTGTGTCCGAGTATGCGCTTCTGCATGTGGTGATCCTCCTGCAATGGGGGGTAGGTAGGCCGGCGAGCGGCTATCGATAAGGCGGCATAAGCGGCATGGGGTTATATCGGCGGTTCATGAATGCCGGCGGCGGGTTATCGGGCGGCCGGATCGTGTCCATATGCCGGTGGTTCAGCCCGGGAGATTCCGCATGACCGACATCACCGCCGCCGGCACGTTCGCGCTCGGCCGCCGCAGCGTCAACCGCCTGGGCTATGGCGCGATGCAGCTCGCCGGCCCCGGAGTGTTCGGCCCGCCGAAGGATCGCGCCGCGGCGCTGGCGGTACTGCGGGAGGCGGTGGCGAGTGGGGTCGACCATATCGACACCAGCGATTTCTACGGGCCTCACGTGACCAACATGTTGATCCGGGAGGCGCTGCATCCGTATCCCGATGAGCTGGTGATCGTCACCAAGGTCGGCGCGGTACGAGGCGCGGACGGGTCGTGGAACGAGGCGGGGGCACCGGCGGAGCTGGAGCAGGCCGTGCATGACAACCTGCGCAACCTCGGCCTGGATATGCTGGACGTGGTCAACTTCCGGGTCATGGGGCACGGTGTCTCCGAAGGCTCGATCGAGGCGCCATTCACCGCGCTGGCGGAGCTGCAGCGGCAGGGCCTGATCCGGCATCTCGGCATCAGCAACGCCACGTCGGCCCAGGTCGCACAGGCGCGGGGGATTGCCGAAGTGGTCTGCGTGCAGAACCAGTACAATCTTGCCCAGCGCGCGGACGACAAGCTGATCGATTGGTTGGCGGCGGCGGGGATTGCCTACGTGCCGTTCTTCCCGCTCGGCGGGTTCACCCCGTTGCAGTCTTCGGTCCTGTCCGACGTGGCGACCGAGCTTGGCGCGACCCCGATGCAGGTGGCGCTGGCCTGGCTGCTGCGCCGCGCCCCGAACGTGCTGCTGATCCCGGGCACGTCCTCGGTAGGGCATTTGCGGGAGAATTTGGCGGCGGCGGGGCTGACGCTGGCCGCCGATGCGCTGGCGAAACTCGACACCATCGGCCGGAGCTGAGACCAAACCGGTTCATTCCCGCGGGGAGTTGGGTATAAGCGCGCCGCAACTGCCGCAGCCCCCGAGGACCCATGATTCGCCTGGACACCATCAGCAAGCAGAACGGCAGCCGCCTGATCTTCATCGAGGCATCCGCCGCGCTGCAGAAAGGCGAGAAGATCGGCCTCGTCGGCCCCAACGGCGCCGGCAAGACCTCGCTGTTCCGCATGATCACCGGCCAGGAGGAACCCGACGGCGGCCAGATCCTGATCGATCGCGGCACCACCATCGGCTTCTTCAGCCAGGATGTCGGCGAGATGGCGGGCCGCAGCGCCGTCGCCGAAGTGATGGATGGCGCCGGCGCGGTCAGCGTGGTGGCGGCCGAACTGGCTGAGCTGGAACACGCGATGGCCGATCCGGAACGGGCGGATGAGCTTGAGGCGATTATCGAACGGTTCGGGGATGTGCAGGCGCGGTTCGAGGAACTCGGCGGCTACGCGCTGGAGGGCAAGGCGCGGGAGGTGCTGGACGGCCTCGGTTTCAGCCAGGAGATGATGGACGGCGAGGTCGGGGTTCTATCCGGCGGCTGGAAAATGCGCGTGGCGCTGGCGCGCATCCTGCTGATGAACCCGAGCGTCATGCTGCTGGACGAGCCGAGCAACCATCTGGACCTGGAAAGCCTGATCTGGCTGGAGACGTTCCTGGCCGGGTTCGACGGCGCGCTGGTGATGACCTCGCACGACCGGGAGTTCATGAACCGCGTCATCAACAAGGTGATCGAGATCGATGGCGGGTGTTTGACGGAGTTCTCCGGCGACTACGAATTCTACGAACAGCAGCGCGCGCTGAACGAAAAGCAGCTTCAGGCGCAGTTCGAGCGGCAACAGGCGATGCTGGCGAAGGAAATCAACTTCATCGAAAAGTTCAAGGCGCGCGCCTCGCACGCGGCGCAGGTGCAGAGCCGGGTGAAGAAGCTGGAGAAGATCGACCGGGTCGAGCCGCCGAAGCGGCGCGTGTCGGTGGCGTTCGATTTTGCTCCGGCGCCGCGGTCGGGTGACGACGTGGCGCGGCTGCGGGGGGTGCATAAGCGCTACGGCAGCCGGGTGATCTATGACGGGCTGGACCTGCTGGTGCGGCGGCGGGAGCGCTGCTGCGTGCTGGGGGTGAACGGGGCGGGGAAATCGACTCTGCTGAAGCTGGTGACGGGCACGACGGAGCCGGATGCCGGCTCGGTTGTGCTCGGCGGCAGCGTGAAGCTGGGGTATTTCGCGCAGCACGCGATGGATCTGCTGGATGGCGAGAGCACGGTGTTCGAGACGCTGGAGGGTGCGTTTCCGCACGCCGGCCAGGGATCGTTACGCAGTCTGGCGGGGGCGTTCGGGTTCTCCGGCGATGAGATCGGCAAGCGCTGCCGGGTGCTGTCGGGGGGCGAGAAGGCTCGGCTGGTGATGGCGCTGATGCTGTATGACCCGCCGAATTTTCTGGTGCTGGATGAGCCGACGAACCATCTGGATATCGCGACGAAGGAGATGCTGATCGGGGCGTTGTCTTCTTTCGAGGGCACGATGCTGTTTGTTTCGCATGATCGGCATTTTCTGGCGGCACTGTCGAATAGGGTGTTGGAGCTGACGCCGGAGGGGGTGCACCAGTATGGCGGTGGGTATACGGAGTATGTGGCTCGGACGGGGCATGAGGCGCCGGGGCTGCATGTTTGAGGGGGGATGGTTTCATCACGATCGTCGGAACTGCCCGGTTGGACGGTCGTCTTCCAGGCAGATAGCGCGAAACCGATCTGATTTCTGAAGACGCCTCTCGACCCGACTCGGTCTCGTTGCTATTATGATCAGGATATATTTTTCGAGTCGAAGGGTTTGCAGTTGTCCCCTCCCCTTATCGAGGCCATCGCTACATACTGTTCCGCCACCAAGACCCTCGATGCGCTTCCTAGTTCGACCGAGACGACGTTCTATCCAGACGTTCGTATGTTACTGACCGCCGTCCTCCGACACGAGCGATTGCCCTTTGAGGTGCGGACGGGCACCTCCGAAAAGAGCGCTAGCAGCCATGACATGCCCGACTTCGTGCTCGGCGACGGTGCGCTCTTCGTCGGGGTCTATGGCGAGGTCAAGCGCGCCGGAACCACCCTCAAGGACATCGCCACCTCGACCGAGCAGAAGGACCAAATTGGGCGCTATCTTGCCCAAACTGGCGTGGTCCTTGTTTGCAACGTTCGCGGCCTCGGGTTGCTCACGTGCAAGCATGGCTATGTCCGGGACGGCGTGACACCAGTACCGCCGGAGCAGCGCTCGCTGGACAAGATCGTCGACCTGTGGTCATCGACTAGCGGCAGCACGAAGCCCAAGGTCGATGCCGAGGCAGTTTCGGGCCTCGTCGACATCGTTACCCGCGCCGTCACGGATCTTGCCGGTATCGGTGCCCCAGCCGACCTGGCAAAAATTCTTGCGCGCCAGGCCCGCGACGCCAAAGATGCCCTACCCGACGACCTCAAGCCGCTCAAGCCGTTGCTCGACGACTATCGCCAAGCGCTCGGGCTCGCTTTCGACGTCGATGAGGAAAAAGGAGCTCGCTTCTTCCGTTCGTCACTAGTGCAATCTGTCATCTATGCTCTCTTTGCAGCTTGGATTCTCTGGGACAAGGAGGCTGATCCCGGAGCCATCTTCGACCTTGACGACGCGCATACCTTCCTGCGGATTCCCTTCCTGGATGCCCTGCTGCATGACATTCGCCATCCATCCAGGATGAAGCACCTGGGCCTGGAGCCGCATCTGGTTCGGTCCGTTGCGACACTAAACCGGATTGAACGTCCGCTCTTCCGCGGGCGCATGACATTTCCAAGTATTGACGGCGACACCTCCACTGCGGCCATCACCTATTTCTACGAACCCTTTCTCGAAGCCTTTGATCCAAAGCTGCGGGAGGAACTTGGCGTCTGGTATACGCCACCCGAAATCGTTCGCTATCAAGTGCGTCGCGTCCACCATCTCCTTCAGACCGAGCTGAAACGGCCTCGCGGTCTTGCCGATCCCGAGGTGATCGTCCTCGACCCGTGTTGCGGGACTGGGGCCTATTTGCTAGAGGCGGCGCGCTGCATAGCGGAAGAGCTGGTAGCAGAGGGAGACGGGGGTGCAGTCGGCCTCGAACTGACCACTGCGTTCCAGAACCGCGTGATCGGCTTTGAGATACTAACCGCGCCTTTCGCCATTGCTCAGCTTCAGCTGTATCTCCTGCTCGAACAGCTCGGGGCGAAGCCCGATCCGAAGAGACGTCTGGCCGTATTTCTAACGAATTCGCTGTCGGGTTGGCACGAGTCGGGCGACGTAAAGCTGAACTTCCCGGAAATGGCGGAAGAATTCGATGCGTCACAACACATAAAGCGCGACGCGCGCATTATCGTCGTCCTCGGCAATCCGCCGTATGATCGATTTACGGGTGCGGCCCAGGCCGAGGAGGCCGAACTCGTAGCACATTACAAGGGCGTTAAACTCGTTGAGCAAAAGACGAAGGACGGCGCGATTAAGATTGACAGTTTTGGGCGCCCGCTGATGAAACAGAGCGGGAACAGCGGCCTTTACGAAGAGTTTGGCGTCCGCAAGCAACTGCTCGACGATCTTTATATCCGTTTCTTACGGCTTGCCGAAGAACGGATCGGCGTCGCGGCCGACTACGGTGTAGTCTCCTACATATCCAACTCCTCCTACCTCACCGGTCGGTCGCACCCGCTCATGCGGCGTTCACTGTTGTCGAACTTCCATGCTGTTTGGGTCGACAACATGAACGGAGACAAATACCGCACCGGCAAAATCATCCCGAAGGGCCTGCCGGGCGCGGGAACTCGGGATGAAAGCGTCTTCACCACCGAGACTGACCCACGCGGTATCCAGCCCGGAACGGCGATCGTAACCTGGATCAAGCGCGTTGAGACCAAGACGCCGCCCGCAACGACGCAGGTTTACTACCGTGACTTCTGGGGTCCGGCGGCACGGAAGCGTCAGGGGTTGCTCGCCAGTCTCCCCACGGGCACGTCAGGTTCGCCCGACGTCGCCCCTGTATATGAGGACATTCAGCCTGGCATCGAGAACCGTTGGCGATTGGCTCCGAGAATGATCGAGGGCGGTTTCGAAGCTTGGCCGGCTCTCGATGAATTATTTCCAGTTGCGGTCCAGGGCGTAAACCACAATCGAGGGGTGGAAGGTGGCGTAATTGACGTGAGTGCGTCTGTTTTGGCGGAACGGCTTCGGCGTTACTTCACCGCGAAGACTTTCGCCGCGGCTGCAGTTGCCGTGCCAGAAATTGTTGACGAGAAGGCGGGGTATGATCCGGAGAAGGCTTGGACCGCCTTAACGGAGGAAAAACACCCCAAAAGCGAGTTAATACTTCCATTTCTTGTCTTTCCATTAGATCAGCGTCACATTTACTATGTTGAGAAATATAAGTGGCTAAACAGACCACGGCCTGAATTCTTTCGGAACTTAAAGCACAACGAATGGCTCGTTACCGTTCCGGAACCCCGCAAGGTTTCGGAGGCTTGGCCGCTATTTTCGACGACGTTGATTAATCTTCACGTGCATGAGCGGGGATCGGTAGCATTTCCGCGGGAGACCGTCAGCGATGATCTTATGGCTCATCGGGATGCCAACATTGCCGAACCGGCGTGGCGCGTGCTCCGTGACCACCTCAGCCTAACCGGCAAGCGAAGCGGAGACGACGCGCTGGCGTTCGTTGGTAGGCTGTTCCGCATCACCTTTTCGATATTGCATGCACCGAGTTACCAAACCGAGCACAAGAGCGCCCTCGCCAGCGACTGGGCGCATCTACCGATCCCGAAGAACCCGGCGCTACAACAGAAATTGGTGGATGCCGGTGAGAACGTAACCCGCCTGCTGGACGCCAATCGAGATGCGCGGGACGTCATTGCTACCGCTCTGTCGCCCGAGCGCGCGAAGCAGATCGGGCAACTCCGCCGCGTAGATGGCTCGAACGTCACCGCTAATGACCTGAAAGTAACAGTGAATTACTGGGGCGGCGGCAAAGGGAAGTGGAAGCCACGCCCATTCTTGGAGGAGGAACGGCCGGGTCCGGAATGGGCGGACGCCTGGGGCGAACGCACAGGGGACCTTTTCCTGAATGACACCACTTATCTCGCCAACGTTCCCGAGGCGGTATGGCTCTATCAGCTCGGCGGCTACCCTGTGCTCAAAAAGTGGCTCGGCTATCGGCAAGCGGACAGAAACGACAGCAGGCCGTTGAACGATGACGAACGGCGGTGGCTACGACAGATGATCCAACGCATTGCCGCCCTGCTGGCATTGGGGCCGTCGCTTGATGCACTTTATCAAGAGGCAGCCGCTGAGAGCTTCACCGCGAGCGAACTGGGAGTTAGGGCGTGATGCGGAATTTGATTTGCTCTGTCAGCCAACAACATAACAAGCAGGTATAGAATCAAAGCTCGACGCTACGCCCTTCTTCGCGGGGCCGCCGCAGATCGAGATCGGCCCCAACAAGCGACGACCGCCGCAGCGCCGCGAGAATGCCACCCGTCCGAGTCGGCTCTCCGGCGATCGACCGGGTCACGGCCGCGCGCCACCGCGACGCCTCAGGCCCCTACTCGGCCAGCCGGCGCGCGAGGGAGCGGATAAGCTCGCGGTCAGCCTCGCGGCCAAGCACTTCGAAGCGAACAAGGCCCCGCTCGCCGATGCGCGTGTGATAGTTTTGGATACCGCCCTTCTGTGAGTTGCTCACAACCAGCCTGCTTGGCACTCGCCGTCCGCCTCGCCCAGCCAGCCTCATGGTTACCGCGCCGATCGCCACCCCGCCGAACCGGCCGGTGCCCGCGCTCCGGCCAGAAGACCCTCGGTGCTGAGATCCTCATCCAGTTCGGGCCAGTGAATGCCATACCCCGCACCCGCCATTTCCCAGTGAGCACGCTGTGCGGCGGTCGCCGCTTCCAGCCTCGGATACCAGGCCAGAGGCACGGTGATCGTCCGCCCGTCCATCAGGGCGACCGACAATTCGTCCTCGCTGATCGAGACGTCGCGAACCCGGATATCGGCGCCTTCAGCCCGTGCCGAAAAACTCTCGCTGATCGAGACGTCGCGAACCCGGATATCGGCGCCTTCAGCCCGTGCCGAAAAACTCATGCCATGCCTCCAGAAGCCGCGGTTGATGCTGTCGGACCAATCACAGGATAACACCCAAACTATGAGCCACAAAGCCGGCATTACTCGCCAGCCGGACAGGCTCCAGCCACACCTTGGCCGACGCCCCGCCCTTGTCCAGATGCACATGCGGCGGCTCGTTCGGCTCATGGCTCCAGAAATAGACCCGGAAGCCATCAACCCGCAGGACCGTCGGCATTGATCGTTCTCCCGGGCGGGCAAAGGTTCCTTTCGCACCTTTTGGGATGTCGGGGCGATTCCGGCAAGCTCGCCGTAACACCGGATCGGCCCCCGGCGGGGAAGACGTCAATTAAAACGTCAATTCTAATGTCATTCTATCGCGCAATTTCAATATCTGTGATAAAGGCGCCCGCGGCCCCGTCCGCGCCGGGAAAACCGCGGCACCGGATGCAGGCAAGGCAAATGCGCGGACAAAGGTCACCAACATGAACGCAGTCGCCAGAAAGCTCGATTCGCTTCGCGATAAAGGCGCGATGAAAAGCATCGAGGTCGCCAACCTGCTCGGAACCCGCCCCGAGACGGTTTCCCGCTGGAAGCAGGGCCGAGCCTATCCCCACGCCGGCACCGAAAAGACCCTGCTGGAGCTGGAGTACCTCGTCGACCAGCTCGCCGATTTCTACAAGCCGGACGAAGCGCGGCAGTGGATGTTCGCGCCGCAAAGGCTGCTCTCCGGTGCGTCGCCGGCCGAGTTGATCCGCGAGGGACGCATCGATGAGGTCATGCGGCTCGTCGGCCAAATCCGCGACGCGGTTCACTTCTAACCGCCGGGCGAGGCATGATCCACGACCAAGGCCTCCTCGATCAGCTCAGCGCGCTGCCCGTCGAGCGCTTCGCCGGAGACGTTTTCCGGGTCGCCGGCGCTAGCGGCCGATACTTTGGCGAGTTCCGTCAATGGCGGCCGTTGGGCGCCTCGGGCGGATGATTCCGACGTCCCCATCCTCTACACCAGCCTGGAGCGGGACGGCGCGCTCGCCGAGGTGGTTTCCTATCTGGCGATGCTGACCCCGCTGCCGACATCCAAGCCTCTCAAGGTGTCGAGGCTGGGCGTTTCGACATCGCAGACGCTGCGCCTCGCGCAGGCAACGCCGCAATCGCATTCCTTGGCCTCGATGGTTTGATTGCTCCGTCCGCACGCTGGGCCTGCGACAATCTGATGATCTACACAGCCAATCACGCGCTGACCGAGCGGTTGGAACTCATCGAGGCCGAGGCCATCGACTGGGGGCTTTGGGCACGGGCGCACGGCTTCCTTGACAGATGACGCATCAGGTCCGCCAGTCGTCCTGGTAAAGCAAGACTTTAGTTGCCTCGACATCGGTGACCTTCTACCCGATATTCGCGGGTGAAAAGTCGGAGCACAATCGGCAGTCACCTCCGGGTGGCGGATTCCCGACTTCCCAATCGACAGGCTCCCCTCACGCCCCAATCAGCGCCCGTAGCTTCGCCCTGACAATCGCCACTCCTCCCGGGTCGCCGAACCTTTCCGGGTCGCCCCGTGCGTCCGCCAATTCAGGCTCTTCACCTGATCGGCCAGCACCACGGCCGGCAGCCGTCATGGCGTCACCGCGCGTCTGTCCATACCCGCCCGCCTGCCCGGGTCAGGCGGTTTTCGTCAGCCGCGGATCATAGAGCCATTTCCGCATCTTCACCGCGGTAATGCCCCCGCTGTCCGCATGCAGCGGGTTTATCAGCACGTTATACTCCTCCGGCACAATGACCGACGGCACTCTCAGCACCGCGCACGCCCCCGACCGTATCCAGGCCGAACCAAACTGAATGCTGGCCCGGCCGGATGGATCAGCATCCCACCCGACAGGCAGGCTACCCGAAGTCTCCGTCCGCACCGCTTCCCAGACAGCATCCGGGATCGTCAAGGCCACCAGATAGCGATTGAGCGGCAAGCCCCCGGCGTTCAGGTGAACCACCGTCTCCAGACACGCCAGCGCCCGGCTCTCCGACGCATAGATCAGCGCATCGCCCACGGCGTTCCAGCGTCCGCCGGTAGCCTTCGCACCGGCGCCTGACAGATCGTCGGCCTCGTAGCTCTTGGTGTCGGTCGCGATCCGCCAGACAGTGACACTCAAGCGTAGGCGCCGCTCTGCATCAACGACAATGCCGCGGACACCAGGCCCTGGCCCTCCATGGTGTCCATCATATCGGCTGGCCGAGCGCCGCCGAAAGCCGGCAACGGTTCGGTCAGCCACCGCGCCATCCACGCGCGGGCATCGAAGTTCGCCGGATCGCCGGAGTCCTGGATCATTGCCTCCAGTTGACCCACGAGTCTCGCGAAGCCGACGATCCGCTCGCTTTCGTCGGGCGAGAGCGTGTCACCCTGCCTGGCCTTCTTGTTCACCGTGGCCGTGGACAAATTCAACGCCTTGAGCCCGGCGCCCTGGCCGATGGGCAGATCGGCGAAAATGCGCTTCACCTCGGACGCCGGGATGCCGCGCCTGATCATGGCGATCCGCTCCAGCGGGCTGGCGCGATAGACGGTGCCGTAGGACAGCATCGGCGCCTCGTCTCCAGCCAACGTGGCGCTCTTCGCCGCCGGGGGTTTGGTCGCGCCGGGTGACCCGGACGCCGGGGATCTCGCATGAGCCATATCGATTGCTCCTTTGAGCCGATGATATGCTCGATTGAGCGACCAGTCCATCGGATCTACGGGCGCACAACCGCACCAAACCCTTGCAACCAAACCCGAGCGGTGGTCAAAGCCCCGCACCAATCAGGATAGCGACCCCATGACCGACACCCACCAAATCGGCCTTCCCGACGCAGCCCGCCATTTCGGCGTTCCGCTGCGGGTTCTCCGCCGCGCCATCCGCGCCGGCAAGATCCCCGCCCCGGCCAACCTGACCGCCGTTTCCTCGCTGCCGGCCGAGTGGCTCGCCAGCGCCAAGGCGGCCATCGAGGCGACGCCGAACGCCCTCAGCCGCGCCCCCCGGCAAAAGATTCCGGCCTATGCCCGCTACGAGGGCACCTCCGCCTGGCACAAATTTCCCGTCCGCAAGCGCGCCTACGCCCGCTTCCGCGCCGCGGCGGACCAGAGCTAACCGGCCAACGGACCAGACGGCAGGCCGCCCCCGGCCTGCCGTCAAACAGCCTCACACCGACCAAGCCCGGCCTTCGTCAGCACGGCCGCGACGTCTCCCGCACCATCCGGCCACCCCAGCAGATGGCTGACGCAGCAGCGGCAATCCGAGCTGCCGAACCCTGGCAGCGGCACCGGCAAATGCGGCAGCGCGGCGACGATGGCGCATTCGTCCCCGCCCGGCAAAATCCAGGCGCCCTGCACCTCTCCCGCCTCGGTAAGCCGATCGATATGCCAATGCAACGTCTTGCCGGCGCGCTGATGCCGCATCAGACGCGCCCGCAGCCCACCCGGTCCGCGCGCGGACCCCGCATACAGAAACCGTCCCGGCTGCAGCTCCACGGCCACTCGGCCCGGCAGAACCACGCTCAGCGGCGCGGGCAGGCTCACCAACAGCAGATAGGCGCCGCGGACAGCGGGCGCCTCGGCCGCGTCTCCCAGGAAGCGAACCGCCTTAGCCGGATGCGCAGGCGCCATACTGCGCGCACGACCCGCAGGCCCCAACCGGCTCCGGGATGCGCGGCTCAGCGGCAACGCGGGACAGCAGCTTGTCCAGCGCGGTGCTGCCGCATTCCGGGCATTCCGGCTGTTCGCTGCCCATGACCAGCGTCTCGAACTCGGTCTCGCATCCGGTGCAATGATAGTTAAACAACGGCATCGCGGTCTCGGCTCCAATTCGGTGCTTTCCCGGCCATTCTATGACGGAGCGGGCGGGATTGCCACCTACGTATGATAGGTCAGCAACGTGCCGGTGCCGCCGTCGGAAGCGACCGTAAACTTCGTCGCATCGACGCTGCCGGCGATATAAATTGCACTCTGCACCGAGCTGCCCAGCATCACCGACAGGGTTCCGGCGGCAAACGACAGATTTGTCTGCCCGGCCCCGGTCCCCGTCGCGGTGAACCCCAGGTTGGTCAGGTCGATCGAGTCGCCGACAAGGAAGTTCTGGATGTGGTCATGGTTGAACACCGTCGTCGTATCGGCGAACTCGGTGTTCGCACCGCCGATCATCGTCAGCTTGCCCGATCCGCCGCCGGTCAGGATCTGGTTGGCGCCTCCGGCCTGGATGGTGTCGAGGTTCGCGGTGCTCGAATCCAGCACTTTCAGCCCGCTGATGCTGTTGGCCGTGGCGCGGTAGGCGGTGGTCGAAGCCGTCAACTGCAACGTCGCGATATTGGTGATGTTGCCGCCCACCGTTACCGTGCCGCCGCCGCTGAACTGCAGCGTGCTATGGCCGCTGCCGCCGTTGATGACATCGCTGATCGTCGCCGCGGTGACCATGATCGTGTCGTTGCCGCTGCCGCCGTTCAGCGTCTCGCCGGCCCCCATGGTCACCACGTCGTTGCCGGTCGCGAGGTTGATCACCGCGCTGTTCGCCGCCCCGACGATCGTGATGGTGGAGGCGTTGGGATTGTTCGGGTTGATCACCGCCGGAAGCACGTTCAGCGTCGCGTTCATGCCCGCCCGCAGGGTGACCGTCTGCACTTCACTGACGGAGCTGAGGCGGCCTTGGCTATAGGCGGTCTGTCCCTCCTGCGCCGTGATCGTCTGGATGCCGCTCAAGACGGACGGGGCGCCCAACTGGAACGTGCCAGGTCCTTGCAACGATAGCGTGTTCGAACCGCTCGTTCCGGCATCGATCGTGTCTCCGGAGGAAAGCTGGTTGGTCTGGGCGACGATGGTCGTCGGTGTGGAACCGCCGCTGGCGGTATCGCTGCCGGTGGTCAGGTCGATAACCTGGCCGGCCGGTCCCGTCACCGTCCCGGTCACCGTGATCGTAATCGGTGACAGGTTCGTCGTGCCGCCGGCGCCGGTGTCAGTCGGCGCCAAAGTCAGCGTCTCGGTGAACGTGCCGGTGGCGGTCGTGCGGAGCGAAACGTCGAGGCCGCTTGAAGTCTGCCCCCCCGTCAGCGGGCCGATCGCGGTGATGGCGGTGTTGATGAAGGACGGCAACGGACCTGCGATCGACAGCGTCGCATTGAGCGCGTCGGCCAGCCCCGGGGCAGCGTTCAGCAGTTCGAGCACCCCCGCGGGCACAGTCCCGCCCTGGGCTATCGTGCCGAAATCGAGTGTGTAACTGGCGCCGGACCCCGACAGGGTACCCGCACCCGTCGACTCCACCCAGGCGGTCGCCTGATTGTAGATCGCGGCCACGGTCACCGAACTGCTGCCGGCGGCGGTGGCAATGCCATCGTTCACCGTCCAGCCGATGGCGCGGCTCCGGTCGGTGTTGCCCGCGGTCGGATCGGTTGTCGATGGCGCGAAGCTGTAGCCGACGGAGTCCAGGGCGGCCTGGTAGGTGGCGATGCTGGCGCTGCCGCTCAGCGTCAGGGTACCGTTGCTGAAGGCGGAGGTCAGACCGCCCGGGGTGCCGACAGTCAAGGTGTCGCCGGTCAGGAAGCCGGTGCCAATGACGACGGTCGCCCCGGTCAGCACGCCGCCGCTGTCCGGGTCCGTCACCACCAGGCCGGTGTCAAGCGCTATCGGCGGGCTGGCGCTGTTGTAGGTGACCGTCCCGCCGGCGGTGATCGTCGGCGCGGTATGGATGGTATGCAAAGTGCTGCCGGCGGCCGCGCTTGTCGCCACGCCGTCGTTGACCGTCCATGAGATCGTGCGGCTGGTGTCGCTGCCGCCGTTCGTCGGGTCGCCGTTGGCGGTGACGCTATAGCTGACCGACTCCAGCGCGGTTTGGTAGTTCGCCAGGCTTGCCGTGCCGCTCAGCGTCAGGGTGCCGCTGTTGTATGATCCGCTGATGCCGTTCTGGTTGATGAAGTTCAGCACATCGACAGCGGCAAATCCGCTGGTGATCGCCACCGTTGCCCCAGTCAGTTGTCCGGCCGAATCGACGTCGGCCAGCGCCAGGGTGCTGTCCAGCACTACCGGCGAACCGCCGCCGGTGAAGCTGACGGTGCCCCCGGCGGTGACCGTCGGCGCGACATGCACCTCGTTCAGCGTGCTGCTGCCGGCG
>NZ_CAIWTY010000106.1 GCF_903915725.1 uncultured Rhodopila sp. | reverse complement strand
GTGCGCGGAGGCGCACCATCCACGCCTTGCGGTGCGGGTTTAGGCAACGGCGTGGATGCCGACCTGCGTCGGCATGACGGGGGGAAGCAGCAACCGCCGGCCGCTATTTTAACGCCTATGGGGCCTGCGCCCGCCATGACGGTATTGGCGACCTGCCGATCGGTCACAGTCAACACCGGCGCTGATATTACCCTTCGGATCCGCCGATGCCCGGGCAGGCGTCCTCCTCGCCTGCTGCACGCAAGGTACGGACACCCGTCAAATGAAACGCGATACGCGTTGCGAAATGCGAATTGTTGTCCACGGCACGCGTCCGGCGTTGGCGCGGTCCTTGCTGTTGCCAGGGCAGGACCTGACGGCGCCCAAGCCTACGCCCCCCGGGTCTCCTGTTCTGCCATCCAAGAAGGAACCCCGGGCATGTCGGTCCTGCTTCAACCCACCCAAGCCGTTCCGGCGAGCCGGTCGCGCAGGCCGGCAGTCTCGTCGAGCTTTTCCTCCCCCGCGCCTCGCCAGCCGGGCCGCCTGCTCGTCTGGGTATTCGGCCAGCTCGACAAGCGCGCTCCGTTCGAGGACTACGCTCTCCGCCTCGCGGAACGAGGCCACGAGGCCGGCCTTGTGGTGGACATCGTCGCGGGACCCGTCGCGGACCCCGCCTTGCGGGCCGATCTCGAAGCCGCCGGCGCGACGCTGACCTGCCTGCCGCATGGAGCTCTCGAAAGCGGGTGGCAGTTCGCGAAGGAAATGCTTCGTCGCCGCCCCACGCTGGTGCATTGCCATTTCGGCTCGCCTTCCACTGTGCTGGCGCCGATCGCGCGGATACTCGGCGCGCGCGGCTTCGTCTTCACGGACCACGGCTCGCGCCGGACGGTGGAGCCGGTGGGCGGCCTCAAGCTCACCCTGCGGCGGCTGCGGCGCCGGATGCAGGCGGCATTTATCGACCGCTGGCTGCCGGTTTCCTCCTTCAACGGCGACATGGTGATGCGGGAAGTCGGCGTGGCCCGCGACCGCGTGCGGACGCTGTTCAACGGCATCGACCTGTCCCGCGCCCGCCACGCCGAGGCCCGGGGCCGCGCTGCGACACGCGCCCGGCTCGGGCTGCCGGCCGACGCCCGTATCGCTTTGTTCGTCGGCGACCTGTCCGAGGCCAAAGGCGTCGACGACATCCTGGCGATACAGAACCTGATGCTCGCCGCTGAACCCGCGTCGATCATGGTGTGGGTGGGCGACGGCGCGTTGCGCGACGAGGTGCAGCGCACGGCCGGCCCGCGTGTCCTCGTGCTGGGCCGCCGCGGCGACGTGCCGGACCTGCTGTGCGCATCCGACGTGCTGCTGGTTCCGTCGCGCTGGTTCGAGGCGTTCTCGCTGGTCGCGGCGGAGGCCGCTGCAGCCGGCGTGCCGGTGGTGGCGAGCCGCATCGGCGGCATACCGGAAGTCGTGCTGGACGGTGAAACCGGGCTGCTGATCACGCCCGGTGATCGCAAAGCGCTGCTGGCCGCCGTCGCGCTGCTGCTGGGCGACGCGGAACTGTGCGACCGCCTCGGCAGTGCTGCCAGGCGCCGTGCCGAAGCCGCCTTCTGCCTCGATCGCATGGTAACCGCCACGCTCGACGAATACCGGACGCTGCTCGCCAAGGTATCCCCCGGCTTTCAATCGTCTCAAGTCACCCGGAGCGCCTGATCATGACCGACGCTATCGCCACGCTGGACCGTAACCCGATCGTCGCATTGCCTGGCCTGCTGCAAGGCGCGGTGCGGACCGCCTTCGACCCGCTGAACCGGGCGATCGATACCGCTTACAGGCGGCTCTACCAGGGCGCCAACTACCGGATGCGCACCCTGGCCGGCGGCCGGTTGCGCTCGGCCTGCCGCCCCGTGTCGATCGCGCTGCTGCTGACCGAGCGGTGCAACGCACGCTGCGTCCACTGCAACATCTGGCAGAACAAGGGCAAGGAGGAGAGCCCCGGCCTGGAGCACTGGAAGACCTGCCTGACGGATCTGGCCGATTGGCTTGGCCCGGTGCTGGTGACGCTGACCGGCGGCGAGGCGCTGCTGCAGCCCTTCACGCCGGAGCTTGTCCAACACGGGGTTGCATCCGGGCTGGCGATCGAGCTGCTGACGCACGGCTATTGGGCCGATCCGGAGCGGCTGGAAAGGGCGGCGCTGGCGGACCCGTGGCGCATCACGATGTCGCTCGACGGTATCGGCGAGACCCATTCCCTGGTGCGCGGGCGGCCGAATTTCTGGGAGAAGTCGCTGGCCTCCCTGAAGATGCTGAAGCGGCTGCGGATCGAGCACCGGCTGCACACCATCATCCGGCTCAAGACCGTGCTGATGGCGCAAAACATCCACTCGGCCGGAGAGGTCGCGCGCTTCGCCCGCGAGCACGGGTTCGAGGTGTTCTACCAGCCGATCGACAAGAATTATAACAGCGCCGAGGATTCGCGCTGGTTCGAAACGGCGCCGACATGGCCGAAAGACCCGGCGGCGGCGGTTGCCGCGGTGAATGAACTGATCCGCCTCAAGCAGGAGGGCTACCCGATCGCCAACAGCTTCGCGCAACTGGAGGCGATGATCCCGTATTTCCGTGATCCGGCCGCATTGCAGGCGGCGGTGCAGGGGCAGGCGGCGCACGAACAGCAGCCGATTTGCTCGGCGCTGACCACGCTGCAAATCCAGGCCAATGGGGATATCGGGGTCTGCCACTCCAAGCCCGCCATCGGCAATATCAAGCAGGGCAACATTCGGCAAATCTGGGCCGATCGGCCGCGGTTCTGGGAGAAGGGATGCTGCCAGGCAGGTGGCAAGACCGCGGTCGGGTGAGGCCGTCGGCACGCCGCGAAGAGAAAATACGCATTTTGCGCCCACCCTCCACTTGCTGTCACGGTTCGGACGAAGCCGGACCGTGACGGGGGAAACGACGTTACGAAGGAGTGTCGCCATGCTGCCTCGGCTCTCGGTCATTATCCCTTGCCGCAATGCGCTCGATACCCTGCCGCGGGCGGTCGCCAGCGCGCTGGCGCTGCCGATAGACCGGTTCGAGGTCATCGTGGTCGATGACGGATCGACCGACGGCACCGGCGCGTGGCTTGCCGAACTCGCGGCGCGCGACCCGCGTGTGGTGCCGCTGCGGCGCGATGCGGAGCACGGCGTTTCGGCGGCCCGGAATGCCGGCATCGTAGCGGCGCGGGCACCGGTGCTCGGCTTTCTCGATGCCGACGACGTCTGGTATGCCGGAGCGATCGGTTCGCGCCTGGAGTGGCACGAGGCGCACCCTGAAACCGTGCTGAGCTTCTCTGACTACATGACGCTGCTGCCGGATGGCGCGTTGCAGCCCCGGCATCGGGCGAGCTGGCCGCGATTTTCCCGATTCGTCGACGGGCGCTCAGGCATGCTGCCGCTCGGCACGGCCGCGTTCTCCCTTCTCGTCGGCGAAAACCCGGTCTGCACCTCCTCGGTGCTGGCATCGCGGGCGGCGGTACAGGCGGCAGGCGGGTTCGATCCCGGTTTGCGCCAGGCCGAGGACTGGGACCTGTGGATACGCCTGGCCCGGCAACGCGCGGTTGCGGCGTCCACGACGGTTGAGTTGCTGCATGCCGATTGGCCAGGTTCGTTGAGTCACGACGTGGTTGGCCGCATCGGCGGTATCCGGGAGGTGGTGCGGCGTCACAGGGCCGAAGCGTGGCGCCGGTCGCCACGGGCGGCGCTGGCGGCTTTATGCCTGCTGGAACAGGCGGAGGCGGAGCTTGCCCGGCACACCGGCCATCTCGGGCAGGCGTTCCTGCACAGCATGGGGGCCGCCGCCTGCCACCCGTCGGTTGAGATGGCGCGCGGCGTGGCGCGGGCAGCACTGACAGCCGCGGGGCTGATGGTCCGCCCCGGCCAATGGGCTGCCTGAGACCGGCTCAGCGGATCGGAATCAGGCGGGAAGGCGGGATCGAACGCGCCGGGTCTAGTGTCGTTCAGGACGGTCCGGCCGGTTTTGTGGTCGTTCGCACCGTACCGGTGCAGCCGGTTCCGGCGGCTGCGCTGCTCCATCGCGACGAAGATGTATCGGCACCCGCGTCATCCAACCGGCCGTACCGCGTGGATCGGATTCACCGCACCCCAGAAGCAAAACTGCGTTGGCCCGGCGGTGCGCCAGACGGTGCGCGATCGAGCCGTGGCGGCCCGGGTCGATCAGGTCGTGACGCGATTCCGCGCCGAGGGCGCCGGCTTTCGCTAGGGGATTTTTCGGGTAGCAGCGGAGTCACGACTACATCTGATTTGCTTGCATCAGAAAAGATATAGTCTTTTTGTTGTCGAAATATCTGTCTCGCCTGCCGCTCGGTCCACCGCACCAGTTTGGCGATTGCTTCCGGCCTCAGTCGGCAACTACGATCGGCCTTTCGGTTACAAATTTAACGGTCGCAAGATCGACGCGGGGAAAAGTTCTTAGTCCACCGCGTGCCCTCAGACATGCCGTGCTGGTCGAGTTTCTCCGGTCAGCCGGTCAGGCTACTCGTCAGTCCGCGAAATCCGCACTGCCCGGCCGCGGAGGGTATCGGTACGGCATTGGTCCATGAACATGTGGAGGCTCAGCGGAAAGCGCTATATTGGTCGGGTAGCCGAACATCTCGAAATCCTGCTTGTAGATGCGGGCGACAAGTTCAACGGCTCGCGTATCGGCATAGTAGAACCGAACGAGAGCCGAGGCGTTGGTCCTATGCTCATCCACGGTCACGGCATACTTCATGAGCGCCGGGCTGACCGAAGCCAAAACTCTCACAAAATCCTGCTGGAACTGTTCGAACGAGCCAATATAGTCGTATGTTAACCTGCCGCCATGCAGATGAACATGCTGAGGACGCCAGTGGGGATCCATGGCTTCCGGCAGTTGTCGCTCCACCAGTTCCAGGAACTCCAGGAAGCTCATGAGTTCGTCACCGGGTTTGCCAAGAACCTCCCGAAAAAGTGCGCGACGCTCGGCAGATTTGGCGATTTTATCAAGATAAGCTGACAGAACCCTGGTGTACGGGTTTCGAACAAAGCAAAATACGAAACAGCCCGATTCGCGCAGCCTTGGAAGTTGGTCCGGGTCCCGCGGATGCATCAACCTCGACTTTTGCCGGTCGTGTATCCCAAGCAGCATATTCGAGTAACCATATCGTCCCGGCGCACCATCATCTGTATCGCTGGGCAAGCTTTGTCCGCCGCGCTCCGCGCATTCCAGCGTATGCTTTATCGTCGAGCATGCGACCTTCGGCGTATCCACGTACAAGTAGCCGTAGCGCGCTGAGTGGTGAACATGATTGAGGATCAACATGGTTGAAAACATAAAACATCATTCAACCATACCGTTAGTAACAAAGTCGTGCCATTGGTAACGCAAGCGCTACTGTTTCGGGCTTCGGTAAGGCCCGCGCGAGATCCCTCCTCGTCATGCGCTGCCGGCCGCCAAACCGGGTGGCATTTGAGGTGCCCTCGCCACCTATCGCCACATAGAGCCGCCGCCGATGGCCCCGCTGGGCGGCTTCGTCCTCTTCGTGATGGACCCGCGGGTCCGCCGGGGCACTGGCGGCCACGACGTTCATGCGTGTCCCGCCACGTCGAGCGGGCCATGCCTACCGCGGCAAATTGCATCGCAAGGGTTAACCGTCAGATCAGACTCAGGACGGCATCGGGGAAATTGTGTGTGCCCGATCGGCTTGTATGATGATAGCGAGTTCCTATTCTACCCGCAGCGGCCTGATCGGGTTCAGGTCCAAGGGAGAATCACTATGAGCACCACGGGTACTGCCCTCATCACCGGTGCCTCCAGCGGCATCGGCGCGGTCTATGCGCATCGGCTGGCGCATCGCGGCTACGACCTGATTTTGGTCGCGCGCGACACGGCCAAACTGGAGGCCGTCGCCGAACGCCTGCGCGCCGAGACAGGCCGCGCCATCGAGGTCGTCTCGGCGGATCTGGCTATTGCTGCGAACGTTGAGCAGATCGCCCATCGGCTGGACGCCGAACCGGCGATCACGCTGCTGGTGAACAATGCGGGCATCACCCTGAGCGGCAGCGTGCTGGAGAGTGGACCCGAGCAGGTGCAGCGCCTGATAGCCGTCAACATCACCGCGCCGGCCCTGCTTGCGGCCGCCGCCGGCAAGGCTTTCGCGGCGCGTAAGGCGGGCACGATCGTCAATATCGCGTCCGTGCTGGCCCTGGTGCCGGAGATGCTTGACGGAGTCTACAGCGGATCGAAGGCGTTCCTGTTGAACCTGTCGATCGACCTTGCCGCCAAACTCCGGGAGTCCGGCGTCCATGTGCAGGCCGTGCTGCCCGGCGCGACGCGCACGGCGATCTGGAAAATCTCGGGCAAGGATGTCGATGCGATTCTGCCGGGTAAAGTGATGGATGCCGGCGACCTGGTGGACGCGGCGCTGGCCGGGTTGGACAAGGGCGAGACGATCACCATTCCGCCGCTGGCGGACGAATCGCTGTGGACCGCCTACCACGAAGCCAGGTTGGCTCTGGCGCCGCATTTGTCGGAAAGCCAGGTCGCTGCCCGCTATCGCCGGGCGGTAGCCGCCTAGCCTCTTTTGGCCGATCGCCGGCCGTTGTCGCACGGCCGGCCCGCGGCGCGGCTAGAGCGTTTTCAGGCTGCCCGGAAAGTGGCCGCAACCTTAATTCGTCAGGGCCCGGCTTGTCCGGGCCACCTATGCAAGCACGTGCCGCGACAGGTGGCCCGGACAAGCCGGGCCCTGACGGTGTGGAGGCGTCCGTCGCCTTTCCAGTCAGCCCGAAAACGCTCTAGCCGAAGTGGATCGCCAGCCAGACCGTCGGTTCGTTTTGGGCGGTTCGCGTCACCCGGTGAACGCGGCGGGCGGGAATCAACAGATGGTCGCCGGGACGCAGGTCGCGTTCGCCGTCGCCATCGATCCACAGGCTTGCCGAACCGCGCAGCAGCAGAACCCACTCATCATGGTCCTGGTCGTACGGCGCATCGGCCGGCGTGGAGTGGCCGAACGAGACGATCCGTTCGATCCGAAGTCCCGGCCGCGCGAGCAGCTCCAGACAGTCTTCATTGTCCGCCCGGATGGGCAGGTTGTCGAACAGGTTGCTCAACCGGCCGAACCCAGAAACTCCACGACCGCTTTGCTGAACCGCACGGGATCGTCCTCGAACATCGCGTGCGTGGCGTTCGGGATGATCTCCACCTTCGCACCCGGAACATGCGCCGCGAGGGCGCGCAGCACCACCGGCAGCGCGCCGGGAGTCTTTGCCCCGCCGATAAACAGAGCCGGCACGCGGATGCTTTCGGCATCTGTCCGAGAGTAGGGCGGGCGTTGCTCGTTCACCTGGCCCAGCAAGGTCCGCGCATTGTCGCGTAGTTGTTGTCGTGCCGTCGCGGCCAGGCTGCGCCAAACGCCGGGACCGTTGATCGCATCGACGAACTTCGCCACCCCGCCTTCGATATCGCCGGCCGCGATCGTTTCGACCGCCGCCGCGACGTGGGATCGGAATGCCGGCAGACTGTCCCCCGTCGCGAGCGATGCGTCCAGGTCGCCGCCCGGCTCCGCCAGGACCAGCCGGCGCAGCAACTCCGGCCGCTGCTGCGCCACGCGGAAGGCGATGTGGCCGCCGCGCGAATGCCCCAGCAGGTTGAGCTTGCCGCCTGTTGGGCCGCCCAACGCCTCCAGGAAGGCGATCACGTCGGCGACGTGCTGGGCGATGGTGAAACCGCCGCCTGTGCCGTCCCAATGCTCCGGAAAGAACCGGCGCAGGCTGGGGACGATGACGCGATGGCGCTGCGACAGCGGACCGAGCACCGGCGACCAGGTGCGGAAATCGCCGAGCGAGCCGTGGATGCAGACCAATGGATCGCCGCTGCCGATGTCGATATACGCCATGTCGTAGCCGTTGACGCGCTGACGTAACATTGTCCTTGCCCTGTCCTGGTGCGGGCAGTCTTGCAACCGGCGGCGATGGTTGCAAGGCGGCGAGATCGGTGCTGTTCACGCATCATCTTGTCTACCGGCACCGGATCAGGTCTGATCGTTCCCAAGCAACGGGAGGAGTCGCACCATGGCGGAAATCCGCACATCCCACCTGATCACGATGAAGCTCGCCGTCAGCGGCCTGCAGCCCATCGGCGACACACCCATCGGCAACCGCCGCATCGGCCTGGTGGCCGGCGGCACGTTCGAAGGGCCGAGGCTGCGCGGCATCGTGCTGCCCGGCGGCGCGGACTGGATCATCGGCCGTCCGGACGGCGTTACCATGCTCGATGTGCGCATCGTGCTGCAAACGGATGACGGCGCCGCCATCGGCCTGACCTATCGCGGCCTACGGCACGGACCCGCGGATGTCATGGCCAAAGTCAACAGCGGCCAGTTTGTCGATCCATCCCTGTATTACTTCCGGATAGCGGCGACGTTCGAAACCGCCGCGCCGCGCTACGCCTGGCTGAACGGCGTGTTCGGCATCGGCACGGGCAGCCGCCCGCCGGAAGGTCCCGTCTACGACATCTTCGAGGTACTCTGACCATGTCTGTACGAATCGGATTTATCGGCCTCGGCAACATGGGTGGCCCGATGGCCGCCAACCTGGTGAAGGCCGGCCATAAAGTCACCGGCTTCGACCTTAATCCCGCGGCGCTGGAGGCGCTGGAAAAGGCCGGCGGCAAGGCCGCGGACAGCGCGACCGGCGCGGCGGAGGGTGCTCAGGTCATCATCACCATGCTGCCCGCCGGCGAGCATGTGCGGCAGATCTACCTGCACCAGGGCGGCCTGATCGATGAGGTCAAGGACGCCAGGCCGCTGCTGATCGACTGCTCCACCATCGACGTGGATACCGCCCGCGAGGTCACTGCGGCGGCGGCCGAGGTCGGCCTGGCGGTGCTGGACGCTCCCGTCTCCGGCGGCACCACGGGCGCGCAGAATGGCACTCTAACCTTCATGGTCGGCGGCACGGAGGAGGCATTCGCCTGCGGCAAGCCGATCCTGGCGGCGATGGGGAAGAATATCTTTCATGCCGGCGGGCCGGGCGCCGGACAGGCGGTCAAGATCTGCAACAACATGATGTTGGCGATCAATATGGTCGGCGTGTCGGAGGGGTTCCTGCTGGCGCAGAAACTCGGCCTGGACTGGGGGACGCTGCACCAGATCTGCTCCACCGCGACGGCGAATTCCTGGGCGCTGTCGAATTACTGTCCCGCACCCGGCCCGGTGCCGGCGGCGCCGTCCAACCGCGACTACGCCGCCGGGTTCGCCGCGGCGCTGATGGTAAAGGACGTCAAGTTGTCCCAGGCGGCGGCCGAGGCGACGGGTTCGCCCACGCCGCTGGGCGCGAAGGCGCTGAGCTTTTACCAGAAGGTGGTGGATGAGGGCGATGGCGGGAAGGATTTCTCGGTCGTCTTCCGCTGGCTGGCGCAGCAGAAGCGGGAATGACGGCAGGCTGCGAGGCTCGCCCCGCCTGCGCTAAATCCGGGGGGAGGATGATCATGTGTATCGTCATGACGGGCCTCCGCCCCATCGGCGTTAAATGAGTCGCCGAAACAGGCATTTCCGCCCCTGTGTCATGGTCCGATTTAGTCCGGGTACCCACGACTTGCGGTGGTTTGTGGCGGCAAAGTCGTGGATGGCCGGACCAAGTCCGGCCATGACACAAGAGAAAGGCCGCCGGCCGACCCCTTAATCTAACGCCCATGGGCCTGCGCCCGCCATGACGAGGAAGCGACGCCTTCTCGCAGCGCGAGTTTGACGCCCGCTCGGCCATGACGCCAGGCACCTCGCGCATCGACCCTTTCACCCGCACGGGCTTAGGGGCATAAGCGCGGCCCCATGCTTTCCATCCTCTCTTCCGTCGCGGTTCCCGCGCTGCGCCTGCTCGACCCCGAGCAAGCGCATACTCTGGCAATCCGCGCCCTGGCCCTCGGCATCGCGCCGCGCGCGACCGAGGCCGATCATCCGGCGCTTGCGGTCACGGTCCTGGGCCGCCGCTTCAGCAACCCGATCGGGCTCGCCGCCGGGTTCGACAAGAATGCCGCCGCCGGTCCGGCGCTGCTGCGGCTCGGGTTCGGCTTTGTCGAAACCGGCACCGTCACGCCGCTGCCGCAGGGCGGCAATCCGAAGCCGCGCATCTTTCGCCTGACGGAGGACCGGGCCGTGATCAACCGGCTCGGGTTCAATAACGCCGGCCTCGCGGTCTACCTGCGCAACCTCCACCGGCTGTCCGGCCGCAGTATCCCGCTCGGCGCCAATGTCGGCATCAACAAGGAAGGCGCTGACCCTGTCCGCGACTATCCGGCGTTGATTGGAGCGGTTGCACCGCTTGCGGACTATGCCGTGATCAACGTGTCCTCGCCCAACACGCCCGGCCTGCGCGACCTGCAATCCGAAGGCCAGCTTCGCGCCATCCTGAAAGCCGTCGCGACCGTTGCCAACCGGCCGCCGATGCTGGTGAAGATCGCGCCGGACCTGTCGCGGGACGGGTTGGCCGCGGTGGTGGAAACCTGCGTCGAAGAGGGTGTTCAGGGTCTGATCGTCGGCAATACCACGATCTCGCGTCCCGCCGGGCTGAAGTCTCCGCACCTGCGCGAAACCGGCGGATTGTCGGGCGAGCCGTTGCGGGCGCTGTCCACCGCCATGCTGGCGCGTGCCTCCGTGCTGGCCCGCGGACGCTTGGTGCTTGTCGGCACCGGCGGCATATCAACCGGCCGCGATGTGCTGACCAAGCTCCAGGCCGGCGCCTCGCTGGTGCAGCTTTACACCGCGTTCGTCTATCACGGCCCGGCGCTGATCCCGCGGCTGAAAGCCGAACTGCTGGCGGCGTTGCGGGACGAGCAGATCGCGAACGTGCACGATGCCGTTGGCACGCGGGCGCAAGAACTGGCGGAGCAGCTCTGAATGGAACATCTATCCGGCTTCGCGCCGCTGGCCGAGCGGTACAATGGCTTTGTGCTCGATCTGTGGGGCGTCATCCATGACGGCGTGACCGCGTTCCCGCATGCAGTGGACTGTCTGGCGCGTCTGCGCGATGCCGGCAAGCGGACGCTGCTGCTGTCCAACGTGCCGCGCCCGAACGCCGCGGTGCGGACGATGATGCAGTCGATGGGGATCGCCGACTCGCTGTATACCGGCATCCTGACCAGCGGAGAGGCGGTGCGGCTGGCGCTGATCTCGCCACCCGATCTGTGGTGGGCCGAACTCGGGCCGCGCGTCTACCATCTGGGACCGGAACGCGACCGCCCGGTGTTCGACGGCCTGCCCCTGGTGCTGACCGACTCGCCGGCCGACGCCAACTTCGTGCTGAACACCGGTCCGGACGACCACCGCAACCCGAGCGACATGGCGGAATTCGAGGCCATCCTGGCCGAGTGCGCGCAGCATCGGCTGAAGATGATCTGCGCCAATCCGGATCTGGTGGTGATCCGCGGCGGGGTGCGGGTGCTGTGCGCGGGGTCCCTGGCGGTGCGCTACCAGGAACTCGGCGGCGACGTGCGGTCGCTCGGCAAGCCTGATCCGGCGATCTACCAGCCGGTGCTGGAGCAACTCGGGCTGCCGCCGGAGCAGGTGCTGGCAGTGGGCGATTCGCTGCGCACCGACGTGGCCGGGGCGGCCGGTGTCGACCTTGCCGCGTGCTGGGTGCTCAGCGGCATCCATGGCCGGGAGCTTGGGGACGGGGCAGGGGGCTTCGACACGACGCTCACGGAAGCCGCCGCCCGCGCCGCCGGGGTGGACCCGGCGGTTACGGTGCCGCGGTTTGCGTGGTGAGACGCGGGAGGGAAGCCGCCGACTCGGAGGGCTGATGCCGACCGCCGATGACTTTGACCCTCGGGCGCAGCCGCCACGTCATGCCGACGGAGGCCGGCATCCACGCCTTTTCTTTGTGTAAACAAAGGCGTGGAGGCGGGCATGCGGCCGCCATGACGATACTGGCGACCGGTCAAACTCAACACTGGCTGGTATGATATCACACCGCGCCCCAGACCTCCCGAGCCACTTCCACACACAGCGCCAGCTTCGCCCATTGCTGGTCCTCGGTCAGCGTGTTGCCTTCCTCGGTGGAGGCGAACCCGCATTGCGGCGACAATGCCAACTGTTCCAGCGACAGATATTTCGCCGCGTCGTCGATCCGCCGCTTCAGCGCGTCCTTGCTTTCCAGCGCCCCCGTCTTGCTGGTCACCAACCCGAGAACGACGATCTTGTGGCCGCGCGGCACGAAGCGCAGCGGCTCGAACCCGCCGGCGCGTTCGGAGTCGTATTCCATGAAATACGCATCGGAATTGATCTGGTTGAACAGCACCTCCGCCACCGGCTCGTAGCCGCCCGACGCC
Source organism: uncultured Rhodopila sp. (assembly GCF_903915725.1). GTDB lineage: Bacteria > Pseudomonadota > Alphaproteobacteria > Acetobacterales > Acetobacteraceae > Rhodopila. The sequence continues at coordinate 283,479 of NZ_CAIWTY010000106.1, read as the reverse complement.
ACCCAGGTGGAGCGGAAATTGCCGCGGCAGAGATGCATCGAGATCGTCATCCCGTCCGGCCGCCCGGCGATCGCCTGATTGAGCATCCCTGCGTAGATGCCCAGCAGGCCCTCGACATGCTCGCCGCGCGCCTTCAGTCCGGCGATCTGCGCCGGGTCGCACAGATAGGCGATATTGACCTCGTCGAGCTGCAGATACCGGCAGCCGGCCTGCCCGAAGGCCGCCACCGCCTTGCGATAGGCCGCGCCGAGATCGTCGAAGAACGGCTCCAGCGTCGGATACACCGACGCAGCGATCACCTCCCGCCCGCCGCGGAAATGCACCACCGAGGGTGACGGAATGGTCTGCTTGGGCACCGCCGCGCGCACATGGCTGGCGAGGAAGCGGTAGTGATCGATCATCACCGGCTGCCTATAGCCGATGCGTCCGTCCACCCGCAGCTTATGGCCGAGCGGCACGCCGCCCTGGAACTGAATCTTCTGCTCCGGCTCGTAAACCTCCACCCCGTCCAGCCCGGCGACGAAATCGTAATGCCAGTAGGTGCGGCGATATTCCCCGTCGGTGGCGGCGCGCAGGCCGATGGATTCCTGTTTGGCGATGGCGGCGGCGATGCAACGGTCCTCGACCTCGCGCAGGGCGTCATGCGGAAGCGCGCCGGCCTTCCATTTTGCCCGCGCCTCCTGCAAGACCTTCGGGCGCAACAGGCTGCCGACATGATCCGCCCGGAACGGCGGGGAGACCCTTGCTTCCGTCACGACTGTTCCTCCTGCCAGTGTTGCGGACAGGCTGCGAGGTGTGCGTTCGGATGTAAAGCGGACCGCCCGCGCCGGCAGTTTGTATAAAAATTGTACACCTGCGCGCAGCGTCGATCTTCGGGTTGACTAACTTCCTGTCGCTTGTCTAATATTTACGCCGTTGGCTAGCAATTCATCGCTGCTGACGGAATGAATTGGCGAGGATGTCCGCTTCGCTGCGGCACTCGCATGCAAGCTTCCCGGCGGCGGCTCGCTTATGCCGCGCCGGGCGGGTCGGCCGGTGATCGCACTGGAACGTGCCATGACAGCGAACCGGAAACGGGCGCCGGCCGATAAGAGTCTCACCCGCCGGTCTGGTTCACCGGCGGGTGAGACGACCCCCAGCACCGCAAATGTCAGCACCGCCAGGCCCTGCGCCCGGACAAATCCGCAAAAAAATCGGCCCCGGAGCGATGCGCCCCGAGGCCGATGATTGTATCAACCGGTTCTTAGCCGAACTGGTTCATCGTGTTGTGCGCGCCGCCGGCCTTCAGGGCCGCCTCGCCGGCGAAGTATTCCTTGTGGTCGTCGCCGAGGTCCGAACCCGCCATGTTCTGGTGGCGCACGCAGGCGACACCCTTGCGGATTTCCTGACGCTGCACGTTCAGCACGTAGCCCAGCATGCCTTCCGCGCCGAAATACTCCTTGCACAGGTCGTTCGCGGCCAGCGCCTCGGTGTGGTACGTCGGCAGCGTGATCAGGTGGTGGAAGATGCCGGCGCGCTTCGCCGCATCGGCCTGGAAGGTGCGGATGCGCTCATCGGCTTCCGCCGCCAGCTTCGTGCCGTCATAGTCCACGCTCATGAGCTTCGCGCGGTCGTAGTCGGCGACCGAGTTCTTATCCTGCGCGGCCCAGGCGTCATACACCTGCTGGCGGAAATTCAGCGTCCAGTTGAAGGACGGCGAATTGTTGTAGGCCAGCTTGGCGTTCGGCACGACCGCGCGGACACGGTCCATCATGCTGGCGATCTGCTCGATATGCGGCTTCTCGGTCTCGATCCACAGCAGATCAGCGCCGTTCTGCAACGATACGATGCTGTCCAGCACGCAACGGTCGGCCCCGGTTCCGGCGCGGAACTGGAACAGGTTGCTCGGCAGGCGCTTCGGCCGCAGCAGCTTGCCGTTGCGGTTCAGCACCACATCGCCGTTGCGGGCGGTCTCCGGCGTGATTTCCTCGCAGTCGAGGAAGGAGTTGTACTGGTCGCCGATATCGCCCGGCGCGTGGCTGACCGCGATCTGCTTGGTCAGGCCGGCGCCCAGCGAGTCGGTGCGGGTGACGATGACGCCGTCTTCCACGCCCAGCTCCAGGAATGCGTAGCGAATGGCGCGGACCTTGGCGATGAAGTCCTCATGCGGCACGGTCACCTTGCCATCCTGGTGGCCGCACTGCTTTTCGTCGGAGACCTGGTTTTCGATCTGTAGCGCGCAGGCGCCCGCCTCGATCATCTTCTTGGCGAGCAGATACGTCGCTTCCGCATTGCCGAAGCCCGCGTCGATGTCCGCAATGATCGGCACGACATGGGTCTCGTAGTTTTCCACGCGCGACAGCAGGGCGGTTTCCTTGGCGCTGTCCTTAGCCTTGCGGGCGGCATCCAGCTCACGGAAGATGCCGGCGAGTTCGCGGGCATCGGCCTGGCGCAGGAAGGTGTAGATCTCCTGGATCAGCGCCGGAACCGAGGTCTTTTCGTGCATCGACTGGTCCGGCAGCGGGCCGAATTCCGAGCGCAACGCGGCGACCATCCAGCCGGACAGGTAGATGTAGCGGCGCTTGGTGGTGCCGAAATGCTTCTTGACGGCAATCATCTGCTGCTGCGCGACGAAGCCGTGCCATGCGCCCAACGACTGGGTGTACTGCGTCGCATCAGCGTCATACGCCGCCATGTCGGCGCGCATGACGCCAGCGGTGTAGCGCGCGACGTCCAGACCGGTGAGGAAGCGGTTCTCCAGGCGCATGCGAGCGACGGACTCGGCGTTGATGCCGTCCCAGGTGCCCTTCTTGCTTTCAATCAGGGCAGCAACCTTGGCGGCGTGCTCCTGATAGGAAGAAGCTCCGCCGGCGCGAGCGGACACGCCGCCAACCAGGCCGTCGGGGGCAAAATTCCGTCTGTCCATTCAAAACTATCCTTCGCTCTGCGCTTATTAATGAGTGAGGGGTGCATCTATGATGCTGCGCCTGCGAAGTCACTGCTAAACAATGTCATCGGCCATCGAAAGACGTAAAATTCGTCACATGATTTGCCAGTAAATTGTAAAACGTGTAAAACTTGCTGGGTATTCGCCCGCCCCAAGCCCTGCGGCTAATGGCGCCCCTCAATGTCCGCCGCTTCGTAAAACACGGCGGCTATCACGGGCGGACGCGTCGTCGTGTAGGCAGTCCAGTAGCGCCCCGACTTCACCTCGCCCCCGCCGGGCGAGCCGGGGATATGGCCGCGGGGCAGGAAACCCCGCGTCCGGGTCAGCTTCGATCCTAAGACTCGCCTGCTCCAGCGCTGCGATGAGGGCGCCGATTGCTTCGGGCGGTCGAGGTCTTCGTAATGGTTGCGAAGTTCTCGAATTGCCGCGCTGCCCGCGCCGTGAAGCCAATCAAGGTCCAGCCGCATAATTCATACTTATACTTTCGCGCTCGCTTTGCAGCGGCAGATTTCGCCTCAAGCCGTGCGAGCCCATCGCGGAGGTCGCGGATGACGACATCCCCCGGCACGATCCGGCCAGCCGCAAGGTCAGCATCGCTTTCGGCAAGGACGTCAGTCAGGTCGGCTTGCGCGGGTTCCACCGGGAGCCGTGTGCCGTTCATGAGCGAGATATTAGCGCTACCGCAGGCGACATTCCAGTACCGGATTGCGGGCCCGCGGTAGACCGTCGCCCCTGTGCACCCGCCCAATCCACCGCTATATGGATCAGGCAGACACAAACGAGGAACGTGCCTCATGATCCGTCAACCGGACCCCAAGCCCGACGTCATGCGCCGCCGCGACAGCATCGTCGCCGGCTTGCGCAAGCTGCTGCCGGAGTCCGGAGTGATTGCCGAACCCCTCCGCCTCAAGCCGTACGAAACCGACGGCCTCACCGCCTACCGCCAGGTTCCCCTCGCCGTCGCCCTGCCCGAAACCACCGAGCAGGTCGCCGCCATCCTCCGCTTCTGCCACCAGAACGGCGTTCGCATCGTCCCGCGCGGCGCCGGCACGTCATTGTCCGGCGGCGCCCTGCCGCTGGAGGACGGCATCGTCCTCGGCATGATGCGGATGAAGAAGATCCTCGACATCGACTTTGCCGACAGGTGTGCGACGGTGCAGGCCGGCGTGACCAATATCGGCATCACCAACGCCGTCTCCGCCAACAACTTCTTCTACGCCCCCGACCCGTCCTCCCAGCTTGCCTGCATGATCGGCGGCAATGTGGGGATGAACTCCGGCGGCCCGCACTGCCTGAAATACGGCGTCACCGCCAACAACCTGCTCGGCCTGAAGATCGTCACCATCGAGGGCGAGATCATCGATATCGGGGGCGCCCATCTCGACTCCGCCGGCTATGACTGGCTCGGCCTGCTGACCGGCAGCGAGGGCCAGCTCGCCGTCGTCACCGAGGTCACCGTCCGCATCCTGCACGGGCCGGAAGGCGCCCGCGCCATGCTGGCTGCGTTCAAATCGAATGAGATCGCCGGCGCCGCGGTGGACGCGATCATCTCCTCCGGCGTCATCCCGGTGGCGCTGGAGTTCATGGACCGCCCCGCCATCCATGCCTGCGAGGAGTTCGCCCATGCCGGCTACCCGCTGGATGCCGAGGCGATGCTGATCATCGAGGTCGAAGGCAGCGTCACCGAACAGGACATTCTGCTGGAAAAATTATCCGACATTTGCCGCCGCTTCGATCCGATCAGCATCCGGGTGTCGCAGTCGCCGGAGGAATCGCTGGCGATCTGGAAGGGCCGCAAGGCCGCCTTCGGCGCCGTCGGCCGCATCAGCCCGGACTACCTCTGCATGGACGGCACCATCCCGACCAGCCGCCTGCCGGAGGTGCTGCGCCGCACGCAGGAAATGGCCGCCGCGGTCAACCTCCAGGTCGCCAACATCTTCCACGCCGGCGACGGCAATCTGCATCCGCTGATCATGTACGACGCCAACGACCCCGCCAGCCTGCACAAAGCCGAAGTCCTGGGCGCCGATTTGCTGAAGCTATGCGTGGAGGTCGGCGGCTGCCTGACCGGGGAGCACGGCGTCGGCGTCGAAAAGCGCGACCTGATGCACGTGCAGTTCGAACCGCATGAGCTTGAACAGCAGCGCCGCATCAAGTCGGCCTTCGACCCCGAATGGCTGCTCAATCCCAGCAAGGTCTTCCCCCTGGCCGAACCCGCCGTCGCTGCCGCCGTGCTGCCGCAAGCCGCATGACCCTGCCTGCGACCACCGAGGACCAGATCGCCGCCGCCGTTGCCAGCGCAGTCGCCGCGCGCGAACCGGTGCACGTACAAGGCAACGGCACCAAGGCCGGGCTGCTGCGGCCGGTGCAGGCAGCGCGCACCATCTCCACCGCCGGCCTCTCCGGCATCACCCTGTATGCGCCCAAGGAGCTGATCATTTCAGCGCGCGCCGGGACCCCGATGCCGGAGATCGAGGCGACGCTTACCGAGGCGGGCCAGTACATGATCGCCGAACCGCCCGACCTGTCGGCGCTGCTGGGCGCCACGGGCAAGCCACAGACCCTGGGCGGCGTGGTCGCCACCAACCTGTCCGGCCCGCGCCGCGTCGCCCGCGGGGCGATCCGCGACCACGTCATGGGCATCCGCGCCATCAACGGCCGCGCCGAACTGATCCGCTCCGGCGGACGCGTGCTGAAGAACGTCACCGGCCTCGATCTGTGCAAGCTGTTCACCGGCAGCTACGGCACGCTTGGCGTGATCACCGAGATCACCCTCAAGGTGCTGCCCGCGGCCGAGGCCACCGGCACGCTGGTGCTGCCCGGCCTGGACGCCGCCGCCGGCATCGCCGCCATGTCCGCCGCGCTGGGTTCACCGTTCGACGTCTCCGCCGCGGCCTGGCTGCCGGCCGAGGCGGTTGCCGCGATGCCCGCCCTGGACGGCGTCAGCGGCTCCGCCGCGTTGATCCGGATCGAGGAATTCGCCGACTCCGTCACCTACCGTATCGGCCGCCTGCGCGATCAGTTTGCTGTGCCGGGTGCGGTGACGCTCGGCACCGAGGCCTCCCGATCCGTCTGGCGCGACATTCGCGATGTCCGGCCGCTGGCGCCGCATGCGCAGGATGCCGTCTGGCGGGTCTCGGTCAGGCCGTCCGCGGGTGCCAAGGTTATCGATGCCCTGCGCCCGCTTGGCGCGGCCGGCTTTCTCGATTGGGGTGGTGGTCTGGTCTGGCTTGCCGGCCCGGCGGACGCCGCCACCCACCTGCGGGTTGAAGCGGCGGCGCGCGCTGTGGGGGGCACATGGACCCTGCTGCGTGCGCCGGACACGCTGCGAGCCACCGTGCGCGTCATTCCGGATGAGCCGCCGGCCCTGGCCCGCATCACCCGCGAGGTGAAGGCGGCGATGGACCCGGCAGGCATCTTCAACCCCGGCCGGCTCTACGCGGACCTCTGACAATGATCTTCATTCCCTCCTGGATCAGCGACGTCCTGTTTCTGATCACCGTCTATCTCGCTGCATTCCAGCACGTGCAACTACAGCGGCCGAACCCGATCACCAATATCCAGGCCGTCATGTGCGTCTTTGGCCTGGTGATGATTCTGGTCGTGTGGTTCGACAATCAAATCAATCCCTGGCTCTCCTTCGGTTTTTTCCTCACCGCCGTGGCCAGCCTGGGTCTGATCATCCGGCAGCACCGCATGCTGCCGCCCAGGCAACAATCTGATTAGCGGGGTCCATGCAAACCAATTTCACGACTGATCAGCTCCAGGACCCGGACACCGCCTCGTCCAACGCGGTGCTGCGCACCTGCGTGCATTGCGGGTTCTGCACCGCGACCTGTCCGACCTTCGTCCTGCTCGGCGACGAACTCGACAGTCCGCGCGGCCGCATCTACCTGATCAAGGACATGCTGGAGACCGGCCGCCCGGCCACCGAGGAGGTGGTGCGGCATGTCGATCGTTGCCTCACTTGCCTGTCCTGCATGACGACTTGCCCATCCGGCGTGAACTACATGCATCTGGTCGATCACGCCCGGACCTACATCGCGGAGACCTACCGCCGCCCGCTCGCGGAACGCTGGCTGAGGACGATCCTAGGCCTGGTGCTGCCCCGGCCGCACCTGTTCCGCCTGGCGCTGAAGGGCGCGGGGCTGACCCGGCCGATCGGCAAGCTGGTCCGTGGCGACACCATGCTGGCGAACCGGCTGCGCGCGATGCTCAGCCTCGCCCCCGCCAAGGTGCCGCCGGCCAGCCCGGTGGAGACGCCGCGCGTCTATCCGGCCGAGGGTCCGCGCAAGGCCCGCGTCGCGCTCATGACCGGCTGCGCCCAGCAGGTGCTGATGCCGCGCATCAACGAGGCGACGATCCGCCTGCTGACCCGGCTCGGCGTCGAGGTCGTGGTCGCCAAGGGGGCCGGCTGCTGCGGCGCGCTCAATCACCACAACGGCCAGCACGATTCGGCCATGGCCCTGGCTGGCGCCAATATCGACGCCTGGAGCCGTGAGAGCGCGGGCGAGGGGCTGGATGCGGTCGTCATCAACGCCTCCGGCTGCGGCACAACGGTGAAGGATTACGGCTTCATGTTCCGTAACGAACCGGAGCCGCGGCGCAGCCGGGCGGAACAGATCTCCGGCCTGACCCTGGACATCACCCAGTTCCTGACGCGCTTCGGCTACGCCCCGTCGCGCCCGCCGCCGGGCCTGACGGTGGCCTACCATTCCGCGTGCAGCCTGCAACATGGCCAGCGCGTCACCGCCGAACCCAAGGCGCTGTTGGCCGCGGCCGGCTTCCGGGTGGTCGAACCGAAGGAGCCGCATCTGTGCTGCGGCTCCGCCGGCACCTACAACCTGCTGCAGCCGGTCATCGCCGGGCAGCTGAAGGAGCGCAAGCTGGAGAACCTCAAGGCCACCGGACCGGACCTGATCTCCGCCGGCAATATCGGCTGCATCACCCAGTTGTCCGGCGCCGGGCTGCCGGTGGTGCATACCGTGGAGTTGCTGGACTGGATGGCCGGCGGGCCGCCCCCGCCCGGGATTCCCGGCTGAGATGGCCCGTGCGCGGTCGCGGCTGGCGCTTGCGGCGGGGTTGGCTGTCCTGGCCGCCGTTGCCCACGCCCAGCCGGCGGCCGAGAAGCGGGCGACTATCGATCACCTGCTCGACGCGCTGAAGGCAGCGCCGGATGAGCGGGCCGCATCCGCAATCGAGGACCAGTTGCAGCAAGCCTGGCTGAATGCCGGCACGCCGGCGGTGACCCTGCTCATGAGTCGCGGACTGCGCACCCTGCGGGCTGGCGAGACCGGCGATGCGGTGGACTCCTTCTCCGACGCGATCACCCTGCAGCCGGATGACGCCGAGGCGTGGCATCAGCGCGCCATAGCCCGGTATCATGCTGGCGACATCACCGGCGCGATCAACGATCTGCATCAGACCGTCACGCTGGAGCCGCGGGATTTCGCCGCGTTTCGCACGCTTGCCGATATCTCGGCCTCCCGCGACGACTGGAAGGGCGCCTACACCGCCTGGCAGAAGGTCCTCGAACTCGACCCGAAGACCCCGGGCGGCGCCGATCGGCTGAAGGATCTGAAGAAGCACGCGTTCGGCGAGGATACGTGATGGCGGCCCGGTTCAGTCAGCCATGGCGCTTGCGATCATTGAAGGCCGCTGCGGATCGATCCCATAGCCTCCGGCCGCGATTGCCAGACTGCCGAGGTCGCTTTTGCTGACCAACAGATCGGCGTTGGCGCCGCAATCGTCGCTTTCGGTGGCGGTCCGCTCACCCGCCCAGTGCAGGCGGAATCCGGGTATCGGCCGCCACAACCGGGCCTCGACGACGAGGCTGCCGCCGGTTTGCCGGATGGTGTCCAGATCGAGCACGCAGCCGGGTTGGCCCGGCCGGTGTACCGCGATGCGGAGATTGTTGTCCTCGCCGCGGGAGGCGGCCGGGGCAAAGACGACGATATCGCCGACCTGCGGCGTTGGCGGGCCGAGAGCTGACAGCAGCGCCGCCATGCAAGCCGCGGAAATGACCGCGGCGCTGGTGAACACCACAGCCGATCGGCCGCGCTGGGCTTTACTGGTCTTCATCCGCAACTCCACGAACCGGGAGTGCCGGAATTTAGGCGCCATACCTTTCTGAACCATTAACGGCGCCGTGTTTTTGGTTGCCTTGTTTGAGGCGCAGGGTGCCGTGGACAGGCTGCCTCTCACGGCAGCGCCGCGGGCGACCGCGGAACTTCCTTGTCCGGCGGCACAAGATGCACCCGCGAAGCATCGGGCCGTTCACAAAGGAGGCCGTCTTCGGGACGCTTGGCATCCCGAGATTGCGCCAATGGCGGCGGTAAGACGCCATGTCGTGAGCCTGCCATGAAGCCAGTCGGAACGCCGGATGCGGGAAAACCGCGCGTCCGGTTTGATGAGCGGGGAGGGGAAACGGACCGTTCGCGGCGGCGCGCCCTTCCTCCACTCTACCGCCGCGCTCTGCGTACTACCATGCAAATGCCAGGCGCGGCACGTGCCGCTGGGCGTCATGGCGGGCGCAGCCCTCCCTCGCGTGCTCGGTCGCCCGCCATCCACGCCTTGGCTCGCGTCATCACCGCGAGGCGTGGATGGTGGCCCTTCGGCCACCATGACGTCAGCAGCAACGCCGACACCATTTGCCGTCATCGCGGTGCGGGCGGGCGCCGCTGGTTGGCTCTGCGTCGAAACGCGGTATTCGAAACGAACCCCAGCCTCTCCGGCAAAGCTACCGGAAAACGTTGACGCTCCCACGATGGATTGCACCCCGGCTACCCTGGGGACAACCGTCATGACACCGCGGCGATTCGCGCCAGCGACTCCTCCCGGCCCAGCGCCGCCAGGGTCGCATCGATCCCCGGGCTGACCGTGCTGCCGGTCAATGCCGCCCGCAACGGCTGCGCCACCTGGCCCAGCTTCAATCCGCTCCGCTCCGCGAAGCCGCGCAGCGCCGCATCGATCGCGGCAACGGAGAAATCCGTCCCACCCAGCGCCCCGCCGATCTCCCGCAACATCAGCCGGGCTTCCGGGGTCAGCGCCGCGGCGGCCTTCGGCTCCATCGGCAGCGGCACGACGCGGGCAAGAAAAGCTGATGAATCAGCTAGTTCTACCAAAGTCTTCGCCCGTTCCTTCAGCGCCGGCATCAGCGCCCGGATGCGCCCCGCCGCGATGCTCCCGACCGACAGATCCGGCCGGTGCGCCAGACGCTCCAGCACGTCGTGCGTCAAGCGATCATCGTCCGCCCCGCGGATATAGATGCCGTTCAGGTTCAGCAGCTTGGCGTAATCCATCCGCGCCGCGCCGCGGTTGACGTCGATGATATCAAACAGCCGGATCGCTTCCTCGCGCCCGACGACCTCCAGGTCGCCATGCGACCAGCCGAGCCGCAGCAGGTAGTTGCACAGCGCCTCCGGCAGAAAGCCGCTGTCGCGGAACTCCAGCGCGAACTGCGCGCCGTGCCGCTTCGACAGCTTTGCTCCGTCCGCGCCATGGATCAGCGGAATGTGAGCGAAGCGGGGCAGTTCCCAGCCCAGCGCGCGGTAGACCTGGATCTGCCGGAACGTGTTGGTCAGATGGTCGTCGCCGCGGATAACATGGGTGATCGCCATGTCGTGGTCATCCACCACCACCGAGTGGTTGTACATCGGCGAGCCGTCGCCGCGCAGGATGATCATGTCGTCGAGTTCGGCGTTGGCGACGCGGACCGCGCCCTGCACCAGGTCCTCCAGCACCGTCTCCCCGTCGCGATCGGATTTCAGCCGGACCACCGGCGTGACACCCGCCGGCGCTTCGGACGGATCGCGGTCGCGCCACCGGCCATCGTAGCGCCAGACCCGTTTCTCAGCGCGCGCCGCCTCGCGCTCCGCCGCCAGCTCCTCCGGCGTGCAATAGCAATAATACGCCCGCCCCGCCGCCAGCAGTTCCCGCGCCACCTCGGCGTGCCGATCGGCGCGGGTCGATTGATAGACGGTCTGGCCGTCGCGTTCGAGGCCGAGCCAGTCGAGGCTGTCGAGAATCCCCTTCGTCGCCGCCTCGGTGCTGCGCTCGCGGTCGGTGTCCTCGATCCGCAGCAGGAACTCGCCGCCGGTGTGGCGGCTATAAAGGTAGTTGAACAGTGCGGTGCGGACGCCGCCGATATGCAGCGGCCCGGTGGGGCTGGGGGCGAAGCGGGTGCGAACGGTCATCCGCGCGATCTAGCATGGCCGTTCATCATTTGTAGATACTTTGCCGCGTAGTCTGCCCCGCATGAGGTGGATTGCGGCATGGACGGACTGGCTGGAGGCGGAGCGGAGCAGGCTGCCGCTGTGGCTGCCGGTGTTTATGGGCGCCGGCGTGCTGGCCTATTACGGGCTGCGTTTCGAGCCTCCCGTCTGGCTCGGCCCCGCGGCCGCGCTGCTGACGGCCGCCGCGGCAACCAGGCTTCGCCGGTTCCGCTGGCTGCTGGCCCCGGTGGCCGCGGCGGCGCTTGGGTTCGCCGCCGCTCAGTTTGCCACCGCGCGGGCACCACCGATAGAGGCGGACCTGCCGTTTCAGGCGATCGTCGTGACGGGGTCTGTGCAGGCCGTCGAGAGTCTGCCGGACGGCCGGCGGATCACCATCCAGCCGGCGTTTCTGGACGGTGCGACGGAGCCGTTGCGGCGCTCCGTCCGCGTGCGGTTGCGCTCGAGCGACGGCGGCGACCTGCAAACCGGCGACAGCGTCAGCCTGCGCGCGGTGGTCCGGCCACCGGCACCGCCGGCTTATCCGGGCGGGTGGGACCTCCAGCGCGACGCTTTCTATAGCGGGATCGGCGCATCCGGCTACGCCATTGCAACGATTGAGCGGACGGCGCAGGCGCAGCCGCGGGGCTTCATGCTGCTGGTGCAACGGCTGCGGGAGACGATCGCCAACCGGGTCAACGCCGTCATCCCGGGCGCGGCGGGTGCGGTGTCGGTGACCTTGCTGACCGGGGCTTCGATGGCGATCCCGCCGCTGGATCACGCCGCCTTCCGGGATTCGGGTCTGGCGCATCTGTTGGCGGTGGCCGGTCTGCATATCGGCATCGTCATGGGCTTCGCGCTGGTGCTGACGCGCCTCGGCTTCGCGGTGAGCGAGCACGCCAGCCTGTTCTGGCCGACGAAGAAACTGGCCGCGCTGGCCGCCCTGGCGGTTGGCGGCGGCTACATGCTGCTGACCGGGATGCATGTGCCGATCATGCGAAGCTTCGCCATGGCCTGCCTGTTCACCCTCGCGGTGCTGGCCGATCGGCTGGCGGTTTCGCTGCGGGGATTGGCTGTGGCGGCCACGGTCCTGATGTTGCTGGTGCCGTGGGAAGTGCCTGATGTGTCGTTCCAGATGAGCTTTTCCGCCGTGCTGGCGCTGATCGCCGGATACGAGGCGCTGCGGCCGTGGCTGCGGCGGCTGCACGGCACGAGCTGGCGGCGCCGGTTCGCATCGCATCTGGTGGCACTGGCGCTGACCAGCGCGCTGGCGGGTTCCGCGTCGGCGCCGTACGGAGCGTATCATTTCGGCCATGTGCAGGTCTATTTCGTGCTGGCGAACATGATCGCGGTGCCGCTGACCGCATTCTGGGTGATGCCGGCGGGTCTGATCGGCCTGATGCTGATGCCGCTGCATTTGGAGGCGCTGGCGCTGGTGCCGATGGGCTGGGGGGCGGAAGCGATACTATGGGTCGCCCGGGCCACCTCGGCGCTGCCGGCGGCGACCTTCGCGGTCCCGCATATGCCGATCTGGGGGCTGTGCGTGTTTTCGCTGGGGCTGGCGTGGCTCGGGCTGTGGCGGACGCCCTTGCGGCTGGCCGGCGTGGCGATCATGGCCGCCGGCCTCGCATCCCCTTGGCTGTATCGGCCGCCGGATCTGCTGGTGTCCAACGACGGACGCATGATCGCGCTGCGCACGCCCGACGGCGCGTTTCTGCAAGCCGCGAAAGGGGCGTCGAAATTCACCAGGGATGCCTGGGCGCAATACTGGGCGGCGGATTCGTTCCGGCCGATGGCAGACGATCCCGCGGGCGCGGTCCGCTGCCAGGCGGACGCCTGCGTGCTACTACCTGATTCGAATCGTCCTGGCGCTCTGCTGGTGCGCGGCGCGATGCATCCTGCGGGCTGCGGGCGGGTTTCGGTTATTGTCTCGGGCGAGCCGGCGCGCGGGCTGTGCCCGCGGCCCTGGCCGGTGCTGGTCGATCGCTTCACCGTCTGGCGAAACGGCAGCGCGGCGATCTGGCTGGAGCCGGACGGCGCGCGGGTGGTGACCGACCGGGCGGCGCGGGGCGAGCGTCCCTGGGTGCCGCCACCACCCAAGCCGCGTCCCCCGGCGGCTTCGACGCTGCCGCCGGCGCTGGTTGATGAGGCTGTGCAACCCGGCCCCCTGGCCGGCGTTCCATCTCCGGACCACGACAACGGAGAGTAGCGTTCATGTTTTATCACCGCAAGGAAACCATCGTTCCGGTAGACGTAAAAAATCCCGATCCGCGGTATGGTCAGTTCTTGCTCGAACAGTTCGGCGGTGCTACAGGGGAATTGACTGCGGCGTTGCAGTATTGGGTGCAGTCGTTCCATGTAACGGATGCGGCGATCCGCGACATGCTGCAGGACATCGCGATCGAGGAATTCAGCCATCTGGAGGTTGTCGGCAAGCTGATCGAGCAGCACACCAGCACACTCGACCAGACGGACGTCTACGCGGCACCGCTGTTCCGGGTGCGGGGCGTTGGCCCGCATTTCGTCGACAGCCAGGGCAGCGCCTGGACGGCCTCGTATCTGAACGAAGGCGGCAATGTCGTGCGCGACCTGCGGGCGAATATCGCCTCTGAAGCGGGGGCGCGGCAGACCTATGAGGCACTGATCCATGCCAGCACCGATGAGGGCACCACCAAAGTCCTGACCCATCTGCTGACGCGCGAGATCACGCACGCCCAGATGTTCATGTCGGCGCTGGACAAGATGGGCAAGCTGGACGACCCCTATTTCGGCACCATCAAGCCGGACGAGACGGTGGATTTGGTCTTCAATCTCTCGAAAGGCGAAGATTTCCGCGGGCCGTGGAACAGCGAGCCGAAGTTCCGGCTGGAGGAGAATCCGAAGCCGTCCGGCGGGTTTCCGCCGGCGCCGATCAATCCCGACGATGAGAAAATGAAGCTGGCGGCGGAGTAGGACCTTCCGGACTCTCGGCGGAGTCCGCCCGTCTCGCGCCAGGATTGACGCGGGACGGGCTCTGCCAGGCCGATAATGCAAAGCGGCTCAGGCCGGTTTCCGCTTCAGTGGAAGCGTGGACGGCGCGGTCAGCGCCGACACCGCCGCCAGGATCAGCAGTCCGCCGCTGATGCCGGCGAAACGATCGATCCCGGGAAGGAGACTTTGCGGCGGTCCGGCTCCCTGCACCAGCGTGCAGATGAACACCACCGCGCCCTGGGTGCCGACATAGCCGATGCCCCGGGTGCTGCCCTGCACATACGCCGCGACCCAAATGCCAGCGGTCAGCATCAGCAGCCACGGCAGCAGGCTGTCCACCGACAACGCCAGGCAGCCCAGGCCCAGAAGGCCACCGAGGAGGCAGCCTAGCAAGCGGTGCAGGGCGCGTTCAGTCACGGTTTGCTGGTCCCGCGCGGAGTCCCCCGACAGCGCGGGCACCGCCATCACCGCGGCCACCGTGACCGCGGTCTGCGACAGGCTCGGCAACTCCAGCCAGTTCCACACCACCGGCACAAGCATGACGCCGATACCGGCGCGCAACGCATGCCGCACGGCAGGCCATTGCGCGCCCACCAGATCCGACCAGCCGGGGGCGGGGGCGGGCGGCCCGGCATCGGCGCCCGGCGCGAGCAGCACCACCACCACGATGGCCGCGGTCGTGCCGATAATCACCTCCGCCGTGCGATAGGCCGCCACGGCCATGGCGGACAATGGATCGCTCAGCAGCGCCAGCAAGACCATGTCCATCGTCACCGCGCTGAGCAGCCACGCATAACCGTGCGGGCTGACCAGCAGGCCGAGCACGCCGATGGTGCTGACCGCGAACAGCACCAGCGTCAGCGTTACGGTATCGTCGGCAAGCCACGGACTCAGCAGCAGCGCCACGGTCGCGCCGCCGATGGTGCCCAGGATGCGCAATACCCCGCGCTCGATCGACGCCGGGGCGGTGGCCCGGGTGGAGACAAAGGCGCTAATGGCCGCCCACCAGCCGTCATCGAGCCGCAGCAGCAGCGTGATCATGACCGCCAGCGTCACCGCCAGGGCCGTCATCGTGCATCCCGGGCCGCGGCCGGAGGCCAGGCGCATCTCGGCCAGATCGAGGCGCAATGCCGAGGTCGCGTCCAGCACGATCCGGACCGGTGCCAGCGTCACGGCAGGATCAGGACCCGGGCATCCGCGCCCATATAGAGCTTCAGGTCATCTGGCGGATCGACCAGGGTCAGCGTCACCGGAAAGCGCCGCTGCAACCGGATCCAGTCCGTCGTCGGCGATACGTAAGGCAGCAGCCGATCGGCTGAGGGATCGCGGCTGATGCCGCGGGAAACGCCCTCAACGCGGGCGCGGTGCAGATGCCAGGGCTGCGAATCCAACCAGACCCGGGCGGTGTCGCCTGGCTGGAAGCTGCGGATGAAGCTCTGCTTGAAGTTGGCCACGATGCGCCAAGCCCGGGCGTCGATGATGCCAATCAGCGGCTCGTTGGCGCGGGCGGTGTCTCCGGCGCGGACGGTCAGGTTGACGATGCTGCCGGTGGCCGGAGCGGTCAGCCGGGTGCGGCCCAGCTTCCATTCCGCGGTCGCCAGCGCCGCCACCGCCCTCGCCTGCGCCGCCTGGTGCATCGCCTGCGTGGCCTGCGCCCGCGCAATTGCCGCGCGCGCCGCCTCAACCGCGGCGCCGGCCCGGGTCAACGCGTCCTGCGCTTTTTCCACATCGGCGCGCGGAGCGTCCTGTGCCGCCGCTAGGGTGGACATCCGCGTATTGGTCTGCCGCGCATAGGTCTCGGCGGCGATTGCGGCTGCCAGTGCCGCTTCGGCGGAGGCGACCGTATCTTCGTCGGCCGCGATCTGCGCCCGCGCCTCCTCGATTTCCGCCCGGCGCTGGTCCGCTTCGAGCTGGAAGGGCACCGGATCGATCGTCGCGAGCAGATCGCCAGCGGCGACGTCCTGGTTGATGGCGACATGGACGCCGGTGATGCGGCCGGTCACCTCCGGCGCGACGGCCACGAGATCGGACTGGACATAGGCGTCCGCCGTGTAGGCGACGAAGCTGGTGGCGATCCGGTAGACCGCGACCGCCGCGAGCACGGCCGCGATGGCCAGGCTGATGCGAAGGCGGCGGGTCATGGGATCGGTGGTCCGGACACGAGCGTCCCTCGGGGGTTAGCGAACACGCGGCTTACTTAATCGAGCGGTCCCGAGCAACGCGATGAACCGTGAGATGCTTCCCAGGAGGTGAAGCCAGCGACCGGGGAGCCGTGTGCGGGAGAAGGCGGCGGTGGTAAGAAACGCCCGGAGAGTCGCTATAGGTGTAACGCCTTGATTTCGTTCGGAGGCAGTTTGCTCCCGATCGGGCGTAAATCGCGTATCCAGATTGCATGTTTTTTCCGGCGAGGCAAACAGCCGCTATCATCCGATCCGTCGAGATAGCGGCGATCGGCGGGATGTGGCGCTCATCGCTGCTTGTTCGGATTGACCGGCATCGCAAGT
Organism: uncultured Rhodopila sp.; assembly: GCF_903915725.1. Classification (GTDB taxonomy): domain Bacteria; phylum Pseudomonadota; class Alphaproteobacteria; order Acetobacterales; family Acetobacteraceae; genus Rhodopila. The sequence goes on along the minus strand of NZ_CAIWTY010000106.1, from coordinate 266,869 downwards.
GTGTGGTCAGAGTCCGCGTTTCGACGCAGAGCGCGCAGAGCGGGGCGCAGAGTGCGCAGAGAAATTTTTCTAAACCATTTCTCCGCCGCTCCGACCGCGACATCCGCACGCCTTATACCAATCGGCGATGACGTTGACCCTCGGCCCCTGGCATCCCGTCATGCTGACGGAGGCCGGCGTCCATGCCTTCGCGTGTTGCGGCGAAGGCGTTGCTGGTGGCCGTTCGCCCGCCATGACGATGGGGGAGCCGGCCGACCGGTCAACGTCAATGCCGGCTGGTATTATGCGTGCACGCTCGAAAGCGTCATTGAGGAGCCTGCGTCGGCGGCCGTCACGCGCATGGGTCAATGTCAATGTGGACTGATACCCCGTTCCGGATAGACATCACCTCTGCGCCCCGCTCTGCGGACTCTGCGTCGAAACGCGGAGGGAAATCAAAATACTATTTAAGCAATGAATCGACAAAATCGCGTCACGACCGGAACCCGAAAGCCCGGCCGCCCATAGATTCATCCACCGACAGGTGCGCAACGATCTACCACCGCGCCGAATGCCGGTGCCGCAGCGGCGATCAGGCTGCCCCGATCACCAAACAGACATTCTGGCCGCCAAAGCCGAACGAATTCGAAATCGCGTGCTTCACCCCGACCGCCCGGGCCACATTCGGCACGCAATCCACCGGCAGCGCCGGGTCCGGCACATCGTAATTGATTGTCGGCGGCAATAGCCCGTGCCGCACCGTCAGCACGGTGAAAATCGCTTCCACCGCACCAGCCGCCGTCAAGGAATGGCCGATCATGGATTTGTTCGATGACATCGGGATGGAACCGGCACGTTCGCCGAACACAGCGGATACGCCAACCCACTCCATCTTGTCGTTCTCCGGCGTGCCCGTGCCGTGCGCGTTGATGTAGCCGACATCTTCCGCCACCAACCCCGCATCCACCAGCGCATGCCGCATGCACGCAATGATCGGCTTGCCATCGGGCGAGGACCGCGTGCGATGGAATCCGTCCGCCACCTCGCCGCAACCTTCCACCACCGCCAGTACCGTCGCCCCGCGCGCCCGCGCGCTGGACAGGCTTTCCAGCACCAGCGCCCCGGCGCCCTCGGCCATCACGAAACCCTCCCGGTCCTTGCTGAACGGGCGCGACGCGGATGACGGCGGATCGTTCCGGGTGGACAGCGCCGACAGCAGCGAAAACCGGATCAGGCTCTCGGGATTGATCGAGGCATCCGTTCCCACCACCAAGGCCGCATCGGTCTCGCCCCGGCGGATCGCCTCTACCCCGAGCTGGATCGACGTGCCCCCCGACGCGCACGCGGTAGACGTCGCTATCGGCGAACCCTTGGTGCCGAACCGCTGGGCCAGGTTTTCGGCGACGGAGCCGAACAGGAAGCGTTCGTAATACCGCTCGAACCCGCCCTGACCGGCGGCGCGCAGGAGGTCGGTGTAGTCCACCATCTCATCCGCGCCCGACGCCGCGGCCAGCGCGAAACGCTGCGCCCATTCCATCTCCACCGGCGGCAGCGCCAGGAACAGCGCGCCCGGGAAGTCGCCCGGCCGGCCGATGCCGGCTTCCGTCAGCGCCTCGTCGATCACCAGCTCCGCCAGGCGCTGCGACAGCGCCGGAGCCGACATCTCCGCGACAGGGACGAAATCCACCGTCCCGGCGATGGTGGTGCGCAGCCCGTCGATCGGGAACCGCGTGATTCGGCGAATGCCGGACACGCCCCCGGTCAGCGCCTGCCAGTTATCCGCCTGTCCCTGGCCGAGCGAGGTCAGCACGCCCATGCCGGTGACCACGACGATCGGACGGCCGAGATGATCCGTATCCTGTGTCATCGCCGTCTCCCTTAAGCCGCGGTGACGAGGGCGAGGGCCTCGCCGCGCCAATGTCCCCAGGATGTCACCAGCGCCTGCCGCAGCGGCGCCGTCATCGTCTGTTCCGCGGCCTCCAGCGGCCCGAACAGCGCGCCGCGCTGCACCGCCAGAGCGGCCAACGCCAGGCTGGCCGGGAAGGACGGTTCCAGTGTTGCACCGATGGCCGTCGCGGACGCCCGCACCGGCAGCCCGAGCGACGCCAGGAACGCCTGCTCCTCCGTCGTGATCGCAGCGACGCCGGACGCGCCGGAAATCACCGCCGCGCCATCCGGATCGTAGTGCGGCGCCAAAGCCTCGAACTGTGCACGGGCGTTTGCAGTCGCCTGCCCGGGGTCGCGGTGGGAGCGGTCGGTGCGGATCGCCGCGATATGCGCGAACGGTGTGGCACCACGGGCTGCGGCGTGAGCGCGGCTCTCGATCACCAGGAAGGCGCCGGCGGAACCCAGCAGCATGCCGCCGCCGCTATCCTGCCGCGCCCAGACACCATCGAACGGGGCCCGCCGTTGCAGGCCGCCCATCTCGTAATGCAGCAGCACATCCGGCCGCTGCGCGTTGTACGATCCGCCCACCAGGGTGATCTCGGCCTGCCCGGCGGCAATCCGGGCGCAGGCGATGCGCACCGCGTCGGCCCCGGCGGCTTCCTCGCCCATGAAGGTGCGCGACGACCCGGTCACGCCATGCACGATCGAGATGTTGCCCGCCAGCAGGTTGGACAACTGCGCCAGGAACAGAGTCGGCCGCAGGTCGCCGAGCAAATGCTCGTTCAGGAACGCGTCCGGGTTGGCCGCCTTCGGGTAGCCGGTCAGGATTGCCGCATCCACCGCGTAGTCGCGTTCCCCGCCGCCCGCGGCGACGATCAAATCGGCTGCGGACAACAGCGCGGTGTCGCCTTTGACGCCCGCCGACTCCAGCGCCAGCCCGGCGGCGAACACCCCGATACGCTGCCACGGCTCCATCTGCCGCTGGTCGCCCCGCTTGGGGATCTGCGAGTCGAAATTGACCTGCGCCAGCGGATGCACCGCGAACGGCGGAAAGCTGGTTGTGTCCAGCACCGGCGCGAACCCGGCGGGATCGTTCAGCGCCGCCCAGTGCGCCTCCACCCCGGAGCCGAGGCAGGACACCAGGCCAATGCCGGTGATCAACGCGTCGCGGTCATGCGGCATGGATATAGTCCTCGGACAGCCCGACCCGGCGGGCGGTTTCCAGCATCGCCGCCTTCAGCGTGTCGTTCGGGAACGGCACGACGCCATAGCGGATCTCGGCGTCGGTCACTTTCTTCCCGCTCGCGGTGATCGACGCCTTGACCACCGCGTAGCCCGAACCCTCGTGCACCAAATGCGCCTCGGCTTCCATCGCCTGGCCGGGGGAGACGAAGGACCGCATCTTGGCCTTCTCCACCTGCATCAGGAACGGCATCCTGGTGCAGCCGAGCATCGCCAGCACCAGCCAGCCGCCGGTCTGCGCCATCGTCTCGATCATCAGCACGCCGGGCAGGATCGGATAGCCGGGAAAATGACCCTCGAACACCGGGGACTGCTCCGGCACCTGGCAGGCGGTGACGATCCGCCGCCCCTCGATGTCGAGCGCGGTGATCCGATCGACCATCTGGAAATATTCCAGCCGCATCAGCTCACCGTTGCACTGTGTTGCGCGAAAGGCTCAGGCGGCCTTGGCCGCGACCAGCGCATCGATATTTTTGCAGAGGTTCTTCAGCACGAAATATTCGTCCGTGGTCTTCTTCCCCTCGTTCACCTCCTGCGTCCACTGCTCCAGCGGCATCTTGATGCCGAACGCCTTGTCGATGGCGAAGGCCACATCAAGGAAATCCAGGCTGTCGATGCCGAGGTCGTTGATCGCATGGCTGTCGGGCGTGATCTTGTCCGGTTCGATATCGCAGGTGTCGGAGATGATCCCCGCCACGGTTTCGTACGTCGATGCCATGCTGCAAGCCCCTGAGAAAGTCGGGGGGCACTATCACGGTGATGGAGTCTGAAGCAAGGCCAGGGATCCGCCCCCTGCCTCCGCGGGGGCATGCCTGGACCCAAGGGCCGCTGCCCTTGGCGGGGTTCGAAGGGGCGGAGCCCCTCACCTTGCTTTCTTACCCCTTCGCCAGGATCGCCTCCGCGGCATCCGCGAACACCTGGCAGCCCAGCACGATGTCCTCGTCGCGCGTATTCTCCGTGAAGTGGTGGCTGATGCCGCCGATGCTGGGCACGAACAGCATCGCCGAGGGCAGGATCTGCGAGATGATCTGTGCATCGTGCCCGGCGCCGGAGGGCATCGCCTGATGCAGCCCCGGCGCATGCCGTTGCGCCGCGGAGGCCAGCGCCAACTGGAACCCGGGGTCCATCGCGGCGGGATCGGTTGCGCTGCGATAGGTCACCGTCACCTCGCACGGCCCGCTTGCGGCTTCGGCGATCAGTTCGTTCAGCGTCGCCTCCAACGCGTCGAGGATCTCCGGGTCGGTGTCGCGAAACTGGAAGATCAGCTCCGCGCCGCCCGGGACGATGTTGCCGGCGCCCGGGTCGAGATGGATGTCGCCCACCGTCCACACCGTCCGCGGCCCGGCGACGGCGGGAAACCGCGCCTCGATTCCCGCCGCCAGCTTCACCAGCGCGACGCCGGCGTCCTTGCGCACCGCCATGCGGGTGGTGCCGGCGTGGTTCTGCTGGCCCTTGAACTCGATCTTAAAGCGCCGGCTGCCGACAATCGCCGTCACGATCCCCAGCCGCAGGTGATGATCCTCCAAATCGGCGCCCTGCTCGATATGCGCCTCCAGGTAGCCACGGTAGCGCCCGCGGTCGATCTTCTGCCGCGGCCGGCCGGAGAACCCCGCCTGGCGCAGCGCGTCGCGCAACGAGACCCCGGTCTCGCGGTTCGCGCACACGTCGATCTCCTGCTCCGTCAGCATGCCGCAAGCCGAGCGGCTGCCGATGAAGGAGCCGAAATGGCCTTCCTCGTCGCACCAGGCGGCGACGTCTATACCGCGGCCGAGCGAGCGGGCGAGTTCCAGCCCGTAGATGATGCCCATGACGCCATCCAGCCAACCGGCGCGGTTCTGCGTCTCCAGATGGCTGCCAATCAGCAGCTTGCGGGCCGGACGGGGATCGCGGCCATAGACGTTGCCGATGCCGTCGATTGAGGCGTCAAGCCCCGCATCGGCCAGGCGCGCGGCGAGCCAATGCCGCGCCTCGACGTCAGGCGGCGAGAATGTCGGCCGGTGCACGCCGGTCAGGTATTTGCCGATTTCGCGCACTGCGTAGAGGTCGCGCAGCAGTCTGTCGCCGTCGATCGCCGCCATGCGTGTGCTCCAGATTGATCGACGCACTGCACCATGCTTCGGCGGCTTTCGTCCAGATTGGTCGCAAAACACGCCGCCGTTAACGGAGCCTTAACCAAAGGCGGGCATGATCCGGCGCCATGGTCGGTTTTTCGCTGCATCGTCTGTCCCAGGCCCTGACCGTCTCCGGCCTGGCAGCCGGCGGCTTGTTCGCCGCCCTGTCGGGTGGTCCGGCTGGCGGACCCGTGGCAGCCGTATTCCCGCCGTGGTGGGACGCAGCGCGCGCGGTGCGGGCGGCGGCGGAAGGCGGGGCGATCGTGCGGCTCGGCCTGGCACCATTCATCGTGCTGGTCGCACCCGGCGACACGGGCGGCCGGGACCGTTTGTGGCGGGCCGGCGCCTGGCTGCTGCTCGGGAAGAACGGCACAGCCGGATGTGGACTGAAATCGCAGTGACGCAATTGGAGGCTAACGTGCAACGAACGGATGATCTCGAGCACCTGCGCGCCAAGGTGGATACGGCGCTGGCCGCGGCGCTGTGGCTGCATGTGCCACTGATCGCCGGAGTGACGTGGTTTTGCGGCAATGGCGCGCTGCTGCTCGGCGGCGCTGCGGCGGCCAACGGTGCCGCTATCACGCTGATCCGGATGACCTGGCCGCCCGAGACCGCGCGTCGGATCGCAATGGGCGTAGCCATGGTGGTCATGGTCTCGCTGCTGCTGGCGGCAACCGCAGGCGCGGCCTGGCAGCCCGACATCCACATGTATTATTTTGCCGTCATGGCCGTGCTGGCGGCGTATTGTGACCGCAACGTCGTCCTGGCGTCAGCGGGCGTCACCGCGGTGCATCACCTGGTGCTGAGCTTCGCCGCGCCTTCCCTGGTATTCGCCGGCGGCAGCGATCTGAGCCGCGTCATCCTGCATGCCGCCATTGTCGTCGTGGAGGCCGGCACGCTGTTCTGGCTGACCGGCTATCTGGCCAGCGTCATCGCCGAGAATACCGCCAACCTGACGGAGGCCGAGGCCGCGCACGCCCAGATCGAGGCCCTCGGCCGGCAGGAGGCCGAAAAGCGCCATTCCGCCGAGGCCAGACGAACCGCCATGCTGGACCTGTCGAGCCGGTTCGAGGCCAGCGTCGCCGGAATTGTCAGCACCCTCGCGGCCGCCGCGACCGAGCTGGAATCGACGTCCAGGGTCATGGCATCGACGGCGGAGGAGGCCACGCGGCAAACCGGCACCGTGGTGACGGCGTCTGAGGAAGCCGCCCGCAACGTGCAGACCGTCGCCTCCGCGACGGAAGAACTGACCGCCTCCATCGGCGCGATCAGTCAGCAGGTGACGCACGCCGCCGATATGATCAGGGACAGCGTGCGGCAGGCGGCGATGTCGAACGAGCAGGTCAATGGCCTGACCGAGGCGGCGGACAAAATCGGCGATGTGGTCAGGATTATCAGCGACATCGCCGGGCAGACCAATCTGCTGGCGCTGAACGCGACAATCGAGGCGGCGCGGGCGGGCGATGCAGGCAAGGGCTTCGCCGTGGTCGCTTCCGAGGTCAAGGCCCTGGCCAATCAGACCGCCAAGGCGACCGAGGAGATCAGCGCCCAGATCAGTGCCATCCAGGAGGCGACCCAGGCCTCCGCGACATTGATCCATGGCATTACCGATACCATCGGCAAGGTCAGCGAAACCGCCGCCGGCACTGCCGCCGCGGTGCAGGAGCAGGGTGGAGCGACCCGGGAAATCGCGCGCAACGTGGTGCTCGCCGCTCAGGGGACGCGAGACGTGTCCGACAACATCACGGGCGTGGGTGAGGCGGCGCGGGAAACCGGGGCAACCGCGAGCCGGGTGCACGAGTCCGCGGATGGGTTGTCGAAAAGCGGCGAGGCTCTCAAGCTGCAGGTCGAGACGTTCCTGCGCGAGGTGCGCGCGGCGTGAAGGCGCGCGGCGGACCCGCACGCTCAAGTAATGCCAGTCCGCGGTGAGTTTGACACTTTCGCGCTGTCGGCGCCGTCATCGCGGGCAAAGCCCCGCCACTGCTGAAGGGGCTTCCTGCCGAGAGCAGGATCGGTTCTTAAGCCGATGCCAGCTTCAGGTTCAGGTGCCGGGACAGGCTGATGCGGGCTTCCGCGGCTTCAAGCGCCAGGCGGCGATGCAGATCCGGCGGCAGTCTGAGGGAAATCTGGCCTGAATATTTCTTGTCCGCCAAGGCTTCCGGGATCGGCTCGCCGTTTGCGCGCATATCTTCAACCACATCGCGAATCATGACCTTTAGCCCGCGCAATGCCGACATCTCATCTTCCGCGAGCCAGGAAAGGCCGGGGAACTCGGCACAGGTCGCAACGTGCTCGTTGTCGTCCGGCGACCAGGAAAGGCGATAGGTATAGTGGTCAATCACTGTCCATTCCCCTTTTCTTATCAACCGCTTGCAAAACCTGCTTCACCTGATACGCCTTGGCCCTTCCGTCCTTGTCTCTTTGGATATTGACGCGCGGTTCACCTGGCCATGGGGTTTTGCAAACATTGTGGCTCGTGGCCTTGCTGCGCGGCGATCCAAAGAAGTGGTCACACACCTTCTCCAACTCGGAAAACCGAATATCTTGCGGGTTCTCCCTCATGCGGGCGATGAGGTCTTCGATGGAAGCCAATGGCCATGCCCTGCGTTGCAGTCACTGCATCTGGTATCAATAGTGGTATCGCGTCAAGAATGCACTTTTCACATATTGTTGCCCTGTGGCGGCTTTCTGCACCGCCAGGCGGCGCAAGCCTGCTGGTTGCGCTGCGCCTCACCTATCATCCTCCAGTTGTGGCCCAGGCGCAGACTCGCTGTCACGGCGGACCGGGACACTACCGTCTGCGTTCCCGGTCGGGCTGCCATGCGATGGTTCGGCCGCGCCCTGATGCGGCGCCCGCCGGGCCGTATCCTCGTCAGCCCACCGACGCCAGCACCGCGTTGAGCGTCCCGCTCGGGCGCATCACGGCTTTCACCTTGACGTCGTCGGGCTTGTAGTAGCCACCGATGTCGGCAGCGTGTCCCTGCACGGCGGCGAATTCCGCAAGGATCTTCGGCTCGTTGTCCGCCAGCGCCTTGGCCAGCGGCGCGAAGTGCTCCGCCAGCGCATGGTCGTCCGTCTGTGCCGCCAGCTCCTGCGCCCAATACAGGGCGAGATAGAACTGGCTGCCCCGGTTATCGAGCTCGCCGGTTTTGGGCGAGGGCGACTTGCGATTGTCCAGCAGCTTGCCGGTGGCGGCATCCAGCGTCTTCGCCAGGATAGCCGCCCGGGCATTGCCGGTCTTGATGCCGAGATCCTCCAGGCTCGCCGCCAGCGCCAGGAATTCGCCCAGCGAATCCCAGCGCAGATGGTTCTCCTGCACCAGTTGCTGCACGTGCTTGGGCGCCGAACCGCCGGCACCGGTTTCGTACATGCCGCCGCCGGCCATCAGCGGCACGATCGACAGCAACTTCGCGCTGGTGCCCAGCTCCATGATCGGGAACAGGTCGGTCAGGTAGTCGCGCAGGATGTTGCCGGTCACCGCGATCGTGTCATACCCGCGGGCCAGGCGTTCGAGCGTGTAGCGCATCGCGCGCACCTGCGACATGATCTGGATATGCAGGCCGTTGGTGTCGTGCTCCTTCAGGTAGGCGGTCACCTTCTTGATCACCTCGGCCTCGTGCGGGCGATACGGGTCCAGCCAGAACACCGCCTCCATGCCCGAATTCCGGCAGCGCGTGACCGCCAGCTTCACCCAGTCGCGTATCGGCGCGTCCTTGACCTGGCACATGCGCCAGATGTCGCCTTTCTCCACAGTCTGCGTCAGCAGCACCTCGCCGGTGGCCAGGTCGGTGATGTTGGCGATGCCGTCCTCCGGGATCTCGAAGGTCTTGTCGTGCGAGCCGTATTCCTCCGCCTGCTGCGCCATCAGGCCGACATTCGGCACGGTGCCCATGGTGCGCGGATCGAAGGCGCCATGCCACTTACAAAAGTTGATCAGCTCCTGGTAAATGCGGGCGAAGGTGCTCTCCGGCATCACCGCCTTGACTTCCTTGAGCCGCCCGTCGGCGCCATACATCTTGCCGCCGGCCCGGATCATCGCCGGCATCGACGCGTCGACGATGACGTCGCTGGGCGAATGGAAGTTGGTGATGCCCTTGGCCGAATCGACCATCGCGAGTTCCGGCCGGTGCTCCAGGCACGCGTGCAGGTCGCGCATGACCTCGTCCCGCTGGGATTCGGGCAGCTTGGCGATCTTGTCGTACAGATCGACCATGCCGTTGTTGACGTTGACGCCAAGACTCTCGAACAGCGCGGCGTGTTTTTCGAACGCGTCCCTGTAGAAGATCTTCACGCAGTGGCCGAACACGATGGGATGCGACACCTTCATCATGGTGGCCTTGACGTGCAGCGAGAACATCACGCCTGATTTGTGCGCGTCCTCGATCTCCTGCTCGTAGAACTCGCACAGCGCCTTGCGGCTCATGAACATCGAGTCGATGATCTCGCCGGGCAGCAGCTCGACCTTGTCCTTCAGGACCAGCGTTTTGCCGGAGTTGGTGATCAGCTCCATCTTCACGTCGCGGGCCCGGTCCAAGGTCATCGACTTCTCGCCGTGGTAGAAGTCGCCGCTGCGCATATGCGAAACGTGGGTGCGCGACGCCTGCGCCCATTCCGCCATCGAGTGCGGGTTCTTGCGGGCATACTCCTTCACCGCGCGCGGTGCGCGGCGGTCGGAGTTGCCTTCGCGCAGCACCGGGTTCACCGCCGAACCGATGCACCGTGCGTAGCGCAACCGGATGGCCTTGTCCTCGTCGGTCTTCGGGTCGCCGGGGTAGTCGGGGACCTTGTAGCCCTTGGCCTGCAGTTCCTTGATCGCCGCCTGAAGCTGCGGCACCGACGCGCTGATATTCGGCAGCTTGATGATATTGGCGTCGGGTTCGAGCGTCTTGCGGCCCAATTCGGTCAACGTATCGGCCACCCGCTGCTCCGGCGTGAGGTAGTCCGGGAAACTGCTCAGTATCCGTGCGGCGACGGAGATGTCGCTCTCCTCGACCCGCACGCCCGCCGGCGTGGTGAAGGTGCGTATGATCGGCAGAAGAGCGTAGGTCGCCAACAGCGGCGCTTCGTCGGTGAGCGTATAGATGATAGTCGGATCGGTCGGCATGTGGTTTCTCCGCGCTGGCCGCAGCAGGCAACGTCATTCTGGCAGAGTCAACGGCTGCTTTATAGCCCGGTAGAGACACCGCGATGAAAGGGCCTGGATGTCCCATTGAACCGATCAGCAGATACTGAGCATCATCATGGCTGATGTGACTCGCTAAACCGCTCGGCAGCTCTACCGCAAGCGAAGGATGCCCCGAGAGCGAACACGAGCCCGAGCCACCGGAGGAGACACCAATGCCAGACCATACCGAAACCGCCGGCCTTCGCGACTATCCGCTGGCCCGCCGCGGGGTGCTGATGACCGGCCTGATCAGCGGCTTCACCCTGGCCACGCAACAGGTTGAAGCGCAGGCGATCCACACCGGCACCGAGGGCCTCGATGCGGGCGAGGCGCAAATCCCCACCGGCGACGGCAAGCTGCCGGCCTATTTCGCCAAACCGGCGCGCAAGGGCACATTCCCGGTCGTGCTGGTGAACGAGGAGATCTTCGGCGTCCACGAATATATTAAGGACGTCTGCCGGCGGCTGGCCAAGGCCGGGTATTTTGCCGTGGCGACCGAGTACTACGCGCGCATTGGCGACCTGTCGAAGATGACCGACGTGCAGCAGATCATCGCCGAGGTGATCTCGAAGACACCGGACGACCGCTATATGGCGGATCTCGATGCCACCGCGGCGTGGGCGCTCGACAATGGCGGCAGTGCGACGCGTGTCGGCGTGATGGGGTTCTGCCGCGGCGGCCGGCAGACCTGGCTGTATGCGGCGCACAGTCCGCATCTGAAGGCGGCGGTGGCGTTCTACGGGCCGTTGGGTGGCAACCCCTCGGCGATTCAGCCGGTGACCGGGCTGGATGTGGCGGACAAGCTCAAGTGCCCGCTGCTCGGGCTGTATGGCGGACAGGACGCCAGCATCCCGGTGGATCTGGTCCATCAGGCCGAGGCGAAGGCCAAGGCGGCGCACGAGATCGTCGAAATCGTCGTCTATCCGGATGCGCCGCACGGCTTCCACGCGGATTACCGCCCGAGCTACCGGCAGGCGGATGCGGAGGATGCGTGGAACCGGACGCTGGGGTGGTTCAGGCGATTCGGGGTGACACCGGCGGGGTGATGCCAGGCGGTCCACCGCCACTGTCCCGGCCGCTCACCCGTCCGTGAACACGGAACCGGTAGTCGATGGGGTCCCGCCGGGTTAAGCACCAACCCCATCGGGGGGCGGGATGGCGCTTGGTATCAGACAACTCATTGCATTTCCGATGCGGCCCGGCGGCGGTCTCGGGATAGCCGATCCTTTCGGGTGTTTCCCGGGTTTGCGGCCCGGTAACGGGACGCCGGAAGGGGCTTCCGGGGTCCTTTAGCCCATGCTGTCACGCCGCCTGGCCCTTGCCGGACCATTGCTGTTCGGCTTGCCCCGCATCTCAGACGCGCAAAACCGGCGCGACGACCCCGAATCCGAACTGGTGCTGCTCGCGGCGGACGCCGGGGCGGACTCCGTGCGTACTGCCAACGATATGGCCGCCCGGTTCGGCGGCGCCGAGGTCCGGCTGCGCGCCGAATCCACCCCCGGCGTGCTGTTCACCGCCGCGCATCTGGCCGATCGGCCGGCGGCGGTGGGGGGGATCTTGCCCTCCGTTGCGCTGGCCTACATGAGCCGATCCGGCTTGCCTGCGAGTGTGGTGTATGCTTTGCGCTTCATCGCGCGGCTGGGGGTCAGCGAGTTTCACGTCCTGGCCTCGCAACGCATGGCCGCACTGAGCGATGTGGGCGGACAGAAGGTCAATCTCGGACCGCAGGGCGGCACGACGCACGCGACCGCCACCGTGCTGCTCGACAGGATGGCGATGCGGGTCGATCCGGTTTACCTGGATCACGATCAGGCCCTGGCGGCGGTGCTGCGCGGTGAGATCGCGGCGATGATGCTGGTGGCCCCGGCCCCGGCGAAGCTGTTCCTGAGCGTGAACCTGTCGGACCATGTGCATTTCCTGCCCGTCGGCGACCTCGGCGGCCAGCCGAACGGTTTGCTGCCGGCGCAGATCCTGCCGGAGGACTACCCGCAGTTGGGCGGCGGCCAGCCGGGCCGGGGCCGCGCGGTTGGCACGCTCGGGGTGCCGATGGTGCTGGCCTGCTACAACTGGTCCAGTGCGACGCCGATGTTCGCGGGACTGGCTCGGCTCTGCGATTTGCTGGTCGAGCACGGCAGCGGGCTGCCCGGCTTTGACATGGCGGCCGAGGTGTCCGGCTGGGAACGCTTCCCGCCGGTTGCGGATTGGCTGGCGCGGGGCCGTGCCGGAACGGTCCAGGACGTGGCATTGGGGCGCCGCCGTGTGCCGGCGGCAGGTTCAGGCGGAGGGGCCGGTCCGGCGGCGACTCCGCGAACGTCCGAGGAGCAGAAGGAGCGGCTGTTCCAGCAGTTTTTGAACTGGCGGCGGGTGCAGGGGCAGTAGGGCGGGCCAACCGCCCCTGACCGCCGTCATGACCGGGCACGGATCGACGCGCCTGGGCCGTCTGCTCACTCCAAGGTTATCGGCCGCTCCGGAAAGGCAAGCTGGTCGCGTCTGCGCCATGTCGGCCGGACGTAGTTGATCTCCATCAGCCGCCGAACGCCGACGATCGGACGTTTGTCGAAGCCGTGCCATGTCGCCGGCCCGGCGATGAAGATCGTCGCCGAATTAAACTCACCCGAGGACCGGGCAATCCATTTCTGATCCGCGTCATAGATGTCGGTGCCCCATTCCGCGGACTCCGGACCGTGGAACAGGTAGATCACCATCGAGAACAGCTTTTCCGGGATGTCGCGATGCGGCTCCAGCCAGGCGCCGTTGATGTCCTGGATGTATTCGACGCGGAGATAGCCGCCTTCCACCTGGATGTCGCAGGTCGCCTCCAACTGGCGCGCCACCGCCGGACGCTGCAGGGCATCGGCCAGCGCCTGGCAGCACTGGAACCCCTCCCGCAACTTCGGCGTAATGAACGTGCGTTCATCATTGTAGGTGCCGCGCGTTCCGTCAGTGTCCCCGAGAAAAGCCGGGCAAATCGGCAAAGTCAGGATGCCGGTGCACAGCTCGATCGGGAACACCTCTTTCAGCTTCCAGGTCCGGTACGGCTGTTCCGAGCGTTCGCAGGTACGCAGCGCATGCAGGAACTGCCGCTCGATCACGTCGGCCGAAACGTCGGGTGGGAACTTCATTACTTTGCTCCGGGCATCCGCCGCGGCGCCATATCGATGATCTTGCGTAGCAGCGGCACCGACTTGGCGAAGGCGCTGACGCTGTGCCGCGTGTATTCCTTGCGCACATAGGCTTCGGAATCGACGTAGCAGAGCTGCAGGCTCATGCGCTGGCCCTTCTGCGGCAGGAAGCCGTGCCAGGAGTGGTCGCAGACGCGGAACATCAGCATGCGGCCGAACACCGGCGAATATTCGAACGCGTAGTCCTCACGGTCCTCGCTGCGCAGCACCCGCAGCTTACCCTTTTCATACGGCCATTCGCGAGAGAATCCCAACAAGACCGTAATGATCTTATGTTTGCTGTCGGGATGGGCATAGCCCTCGTTATAATTGCCGGAGGTGTTGCCCATCATGACGATGCAGGGCGGCTTGTTGCTCAGGTCGATGTCGAATTTCTCTTCCACCAGGTGGCGGAAGCGGGCGCTGAGCAAATCCTTGACCACCGCTTCGAAGCGCGGGCCGCGCACCAGGTCGGGCAGGCCGTAGCTGCCGCGATCGGGAATCACCGGCGCATCGGCCAGGACTTCGTCCTTCAGGCGGGGCGGCAGAGCCTCCTCGATATAGGTGTAGTCGTAGGGGTCGTGCCGCAATTCCGCTGCCGCAACAGCGGCCTCATTGATCATGGAAAGCGGGGCGTCGGTTTCGCTCATGTCAGGGTTCCTTCCGGTCACGAGGTGCCGTTAGCAAAATGTTAAAATTGCGGCAGCGCCGGTGCGTCGTGCGGCGCGATGGCAATGCCCTCGATTTCGATCAGCCATTCCGGGCGGCACACCGCGCCGCGCAGGATCAGCCGCGGGATGCTCGGAAAGCGCTCGGCGAGGTAGTTCTCCGCGATGCCATGGTCGCTGGGATCCCGCAGATACACCAGGAAATGCGTCATATGCTCGATTCCCGCGCCGCCGGAGCGCAGCAGCGCGTCGATGTTTTCGATCGTCCGTTCAAGCTGCCGGTGCACGTCGCCGCGGTGCACGACTTCGCCCGAGGTGTCGATGCTCGCCGTTCCTGAAATGAAATGATGGCTCCGGTCGCGGTAGGCGATGCGCGTGCCGCGTTCAAACGTGACGTCGTAGTCCTTAGTGGCGCAGAGACGGTCGAAGTCGTTCAGGTACGACACCTGCTCCGGCCGCAGCCCGAGGATCGAATAGGCGTCCATCAGCACTGTGTCATAACGATGCGAGCAGGATCCCTCGATGCCGGTGCTGGCGATGTAGTGCGTGTCACGGTTGAGGCCGTGCTGCTCGAACAGAGCGGTGCGGGCGGCAACCATGTCCTGGTAGAAGAAGTCCACGTCCTTGACGTAGATCCAGGTGCGCACGCAGTTATCGGCCAAGGTCGCGCCGTTCGCCGACAGCGTGCCGATGAGGCGGTCAAACACCTCGCGGGTCTGTTCGGTAGTGGAGCCGGGCTGCTCGATGTTGGTCGCGCAGAGCCGGGTGCTCCAGAGATGGCCCAGACCGTTCGACTCGACCAGCATGCTGTCGGGCGCAACCACGCGCTTGGCAACGGGGGCCGGACTTTCAATATGATAGGCAAGCAGCGCCACCTTGCTGTCCGGCAACGGCGGCTGCTGCACCATGGACACCGCGACGGGGCTGTCCAGAGGCTCCTGGAACAGGCTGCTCTGGCGCAGCAGCATGGCCTGGTTGGCGATGTCGCTGAGATAGATCCGGCGAAAAATTGCGCTTTCCGGCGGCAGGTTGAGAGATTGCAGCGCCTCCGCATAGCGCTGCGCGACAGTGTCGATCTGCCGGTTCAGGCTGAGGTGGCCGGGCGCTTCGATGGTAATGTAATGTTCGGTGCAGCCGGAAGTGCCACGGTAGCTGCGCAAGGCGAGTCCGTTATCGGAACGTGCCATAAATGGTTCCTCAATTAAGAACGATGTCAACGAAATGGCCGATTCTCGCGGCGGTGGATCGTTCCTGAGTGAACGGCTTCTAGGTTGCGGGACTCGGGCGCGTCTTTGATCTGGATCAAACGGGGTGGTGGCCGGGGGCGGCATGACGTGTCGGCGTGGCGTCTGCCGGAGGGCTGGTTTCCGAGTCGGTCTTTGTTTTGTACATCTTTTTTTCGACGCAGAGTTCGCAGAGTGGGGCGCAGAGCACGCAGAGTAAGGCGTTTAAATAAATGGTAATTTTAAAGCATAAATCACCTCTGCGCACTCTGCGCCCCGCTCCGCGAACTCTGCGTCGAATCGCGGAGACCGCGCGCGCACCAGCATCGCCGAGTCGCACCACGAAGCAACGCTTCCTTACCGTTCTAGCCGCTTCGCTACTCGCCGCTACCGCCGCCATGGCCGAATCGCCGCGGATGCAGGTCGATTCGTCCTGGCCGAAGCCGCTGCCGCACGGCTGGACGCTTGGCGAGGTTTCCGGCGTGGCGACCGACGCCGCGGACAATGTCTGGATCATCCAGCGCCCCGGCAAGGCGCGCACCTCGGCGCCGCCGGTGATCGAATTCGACCCGTCCGGCACCGTATTGCGCGCCTGGGGCGGAGCGGGAAAGGGTTACGACTGGTTCCAATCCGAGCACGGCATCACCATCGACCCGAAAGGCTTCGTCTGGCTCGGCGGCAATGGCGCCTCCGACGGTCAGGTCCTGAAATTCACCCAGCAAGGCGCCTTTCTGTTGCAGATCGGCCACCCCGCCACCGGCGCCGCCAGCAACGACGTCACCCGACTCGGCCGCCCCGCCGGGGTCGCGGTCGATGACGCGTCGCATGAGGTCTACGTCGCCGACGGCTATGGCAACCGCCGCATCATCGTGTTCGACTCGGAGACCGGCGCCTACAAGCGGCATTGGGGCGCCTATGGCGACCGTCCGTCCGACGCCGCGCAGCATTACGACCCGAGCGCGCCGCTGCCGAGGCAGTTCGGCCGCCCGGTGCACTGCGTGAGGTTGGCCAAAGACGGGCTGGTCTATGTCTGCGACCGGCAGAACGACCGCATCCAGGTGTTCCATAAGGACGGGCGGTTCGTGACGGAATACCGGATCGCGCCGGAGACCACCGGCCTCGGCAGCGTGTGGGACCTCGGCCTGTGGCCCGACCCGGGCCAGACGCTGCTGTTCAACGGCGACGGCCGGAACGAGGTGGTCCGCATCCTGCGGCGCTCCGACGGGATGATTCTGGGCGGGTTCGGCAGGGCGGGGCGGGGGCCGGGGGAGTTCCACTGGGTGCATAGCCTGGCGATCGACAGCCATGGCGACGTGTTCACGACCGAGGTCGATGGCGGCAACCGGGTGCAGCGGTTCGTGCCGGAGCCGGGGCGGTGAGGTATCAACAAGCAACTGAGGCGCCCGCTTGGGGGCATCGCCCTCGCGACGTCATGGTCCGCGCAGGCGGACCATCCATGGCTTGCCGTGAGTGCTGCGGCGAAAGGCGTGGATGCCGACCTTCGTCGGCATGACGCGGTTCAATCCTGCCGGTAGTTCGGCGCCTCGCGGTCGATCGCCACGTCGTGCACGTGACTCTCCCGCAGCCCGGCCCCGGTCACCCGCCGGAACCGAGCGTTCGTCTGCAATGACGCAATATCCGCGCTGCCGGTATAGCCCATGCCCGCCTTCAGCCCGCCGACAAGCTGATGCACCACATTGCCGACGGCACCCTTGTAGCCGACGCGGCCCTCGACCCCTTCCGGCACCAGTTTGAGCTGGTCCTTGATGTCCTGCTGGAAATACCGGTCAGCCGAACCGCGCGCCATCGCTCCGAGGCTGCCCATGCCGCGATACGACTTGTACGATCGGCCCTGATACAGGAACACCTCCCCGGGCGCCTCCTCGGTGCCGGCGAGCAGGCTGCCGATCATGCAGCAATCGGCGCCGGCGGCGATGGCTTTCACCACGTCGCCGCTGGTGCGCATGCCGCCGTCCGCGATCGCGGGAACGCCCTTCTCCTTGCACGCCGCGGCGGTCTCCAGCACCGCGGTGAACTGTGGCACGCCGACACCGGCGACGATACGCGTGGTGCAGATGCTGCCGGGGCCAATGCCGATCTTCACGGCATCCACACCGGCGGCGATCAGCGCCAGGGCGCCTTCCGGGGTGGCGACGTTGCCGCCGATGACCTGGGCGGTGTTGGAGGCTCGCTTGATCGCCTCGATGGCGCGCAGCACGCCCTCGGAGTGGCCATGCGCGGTATCGACGACGATCACATCGCACTCCGCGGCAATCAGCGCGTGGGCGCGGGCTTCGCCCTCAGGGCCGACACCGGTGGCGGCGGCGACGCGCAGGCGGCCGAGTTCGTCCTTGTTGGACAGCGGATGCGACTCGGCCTTGTCCATGTCCTTGACGGTGATCAGCCCGATGCAGCGGTAAGCCTCATCGACGACGATAAGCTTCTCGATGCGGTGCTTATGCAGCAGGTGGCGGGCGCGCTCGGGACCGACATCGGAGGTCACGGTGACCAGGTTTTCCCGGGTCATCAGCTCGTAGACCTTGAGGCTGGGCTCGGTGGCGAAGCGGACGTCGCGGTTGGTGACGATGCCCACCAGGCGATTCGTCTCACGTTCGACGACGGGAATGCCGCTGATGTGGTGAGAGGACATCAGCGCCTTGACGTCGGCCAGGGTCTGATCCGGGTGGATGGTCAGCGGGTTCACCACCATGCCGGATTCGTATTTCTTCACCCGCCGGACCAGGGATGCCTGTTCTTCGGGTGTCATGTTCTTGTGTATCACGCCCATGCCGCCGAGCTGCGACATGGCGATGGCCATTTCCGCTTCGGTGACCGTGTCCATCGCGGCGGAAATCAGCGGGATATTCAGCGAGATCGTCCGCGTCAGGCGGGTGACGGTGCTGGTCGAGGATGGCAGCACCTGCGAGTATGCGGGAACCACCAGCACGTCGTCGAAGGCCAACGCCTCCTCCACGCGTGGGGCGCCGATGCGCAGGGCCGGGGACGAAGGGAGTGAGCCAGGGGGATTTTCGAGGTCCATGGGCGGGTGAGCCTTTCCGCTACCTTGGCGCCCCCACATAGGCGGAAGGTCGGGAGTCTGCAAGCAAAGGCTTCATGACGCCGGTCGGACTCCCGGCCGCCGCGTGCCGGCGCGGCGGAATCAGCCGTCACGCATGGCAGATGTTACGACAGGCCGGTCAATGATCCGGCGCAACCCGGCGCCACTTGGTCGCGCGTGTGTGTTCCTCCTGCGCCAGTTCGGCCGGGTCGGTTCGGCTCTCCAACTCTGTCCTTGCTTTTATGCTGCGCTGCACAATATCCTTCTCCTATGCGCTCTCCAACGCGCTTGCGACTGAAGGCACATGAAACATGAGACGATCTGACCAGCACGAACCCGGCCGGAACTCATCCCACCAAAGGGTGCCGTTTGCGGCATGGCTGCCGGTTCTGGCGGCGATGGCAATCATGGTGACAGGCTGCGTCAGCACTTTCCTGGTGCTCCAGTTGGATGAATTTCGCCCCAAGGTCGGTGACATCGTGGTGTTCAAACCCGGGTCCCAGGACACCGACATGTGGGAGATGACCATTCCCGCGACCGTCATATCCCCGACTGGCCTGGCCGCCGGAACATGCTCGCTCGACCCGAATGTGATGGCGGCGGATGGCGGCAGCTTGGTGGTGGAAAGCCGCCGGACCGAGCCGTCCTTGCTGTACATTGTCCATTGGGCCGGGGCGCAGACTGCGAAAGTGGCCGGCAATTGCGGCGCGGCTGCCGACGTCATGGTGTCGCGCACCGATCTGCAGCGTCTGGCGAATGCGGCTGGAGGATTTGGTATCGGCGAGAAAGGGATGACGCGGTAGCGTTCATCCCTCGGTCGAACGAACCCGGCGCGCCCTGGCTGCACCGGATGGATGTGTTAGGTTTGGCCGATGTCGACCCTGACTGGCCATCCGTCCGACCCGGTATTCGAAGCGCTGATCGTGCCCTACCGCAGTATGACGCCGCGCAGCGCAGCGATCCTGGCCGGAACCTTGGTGGCGCTGAGCCTGATCATCGCTTTGCGGTTCGTGCTCCTCGGCGCCTGGCCGGTGCTGCTTTTCAGCCTGCTGGAGGTCCCGCTGCTGGGTGTGCTGCTGGCGATCAATATCCGCCGGGCGCGGACGAGCGAACTGATCCTGCTGGACCGCCAGACACTCACGGTCACGCGGACGGACCCGGCCTGTCGGCGGCACAGCTTTTCACTTCCAGCGGCTTGGCTGCAGGTGAATCTGGAGGCAGGCGGAGCCGGATCGCGGCTCATGCTGAGTAGCCACGGGAACGGTAGGGAAGTTGGCGCATTTTTGCACGAACCGGACCGGGCTTTATTGTTCGAGGCGCTGCGCAGCGCCATGAGCATCGCCCGGGCGGCGGATTTCGATAACCCGCAACTTTGATGCTCTTGATCCGGCTATCGTTGGTTCTGTCGCATTAAGGCTCAGCGGGCCCCATCGACTTGATCAGGTCGAACACGCGCTTGCGGATCGACGGATCGGTAATGCGGTAATAGGCCCGCACCAGTTCGAGTGTCTCGCGCCGGCTGAGCGTGTCGTCAGCAAACGGATCCTGCGATTCGGATGATCCGGAGGTTCGGCGGCCGGTAGCCCCGCCGAAGTTCGCGGCAAGGCTGTCCGGCATGTCATCGAAGAAAAAGCTAATCGGCACATCCAGCACGCGGGACAGGTCGAACAAGCGTGATGCCCCGACCCGGTTAACGCCGCGTTCGTACTTCTGCACCTGCTGAAAAGTCAGACCAAGCGATTCGCCGAGGCGTTCCTGCGACATGCCCAACAGCGTGCGACGGAGGCGAATGCGCGACCCGACATGCACGTCGATGGGGCTGGGACGGCTTTCCCGGTCACCGGCGATGGCTTGTTCGGCCCCTGCCATACTATGAGTCCTTTACCTCTAAGCACATCCGCATACAGTTCGAACGCTTGCTCCGCCAACGGCAGTCTGGGACGGGGGAACCGGGAATCACACTATAGGTGGCCGCCCTCCACTGCAACCCAAAATTGTCAGTTTTGGAAAAAATCGACGTGATAAAGAGGCAAAAATCTCATACCGTCCCAATGTTTGGACGTTCGCCATTTCGTGAAGGTTTATGCGCCGCGAAACCAACAATAAGGAACAGCATAGCCGCTCCACCCGGCAACCACAAACCCGCCTGTGCATAAAATGGTAACGCAATCGCGGGAGGCAACCGCACGGGCAGATACCCGGTCTGCTGCATGCCAAGCCGTGCCACCTCGTGTCCGCGGGCGTCGAAGGCGGCGGAAATCCCGGTGTTCGCCGCGCGCAGGAGCGGCAATCCTTCCTCCACGGCCCGCATCCGCGCCGCCGCGAGATGCTGGCGCGGGCCGCTGGAGTTGCCGAACCAGGCGTCGTTCGTCACATTGACAATCCAAGCCGGCCGATCGGCTTCGTCGATGACCTCGCTCGGGAAGATCGCTTCGTAGCAGATCAGCACCCCGACGGGAGGCAGTCCGGGGACATGCAATGTTTGTGGCCCCGGGCCGCTGGCGAAACCGCCGCCCGGCACCAGTTGCAGCGATCCCGGTACCCAGCCGGGGGCATACTCGCCGAACGGCACAAGGTGCCACTTGTCGTAGATCGTCTCGATCGTCCCGCCCGCCCCGATCGCGAACAGGCTGTTGCGCGGCCGATCGGCGTTATCGAAGCGGACCGAGCCGATAAGCGCCTGAGCGCCGCCCGCGGCGTCCGCAATCGCCTCACGCGCGCGCGGGTCGTTTTCGAGCAGCGCGGGACTGGCGGTCTCGGGCCAGACCACGACCGCCGGGCGGCCATCCGCATGTGCAACCGCTTCCCGGGTCAGGTCGAGATAGTGCCGAAAAATCGCGACCATCAGGCCGCGGT
Organism: uncultured Rhodopila sp.; assembly: GCF_903915725.1. Classification (GTDB taxonomy): domain Bacteria; phylum Pseudomonadota; class Alphaproteobacteria; order Acetobacterales; family Acetobacteraceae; genus Rhodopila. The sequence continues at coordinate 245,520 of NZ_CAIWTY010000106.1, read as the reverse complement.
CCCATTTCTGACCCTGCGCGACGTTGCCCTGGATCAGCAGCACCGTCAGGTCCGGTGCCGGCGGCAACGGCTGGTCCAGCCGGAGGATGCCGAAGGCGCACCAAAGCCCCAGCAGAACCAGCCCGCCGATGCGCCAGAGCCAGCCGAGCAGCGGAGTCGCCGCGAGCACCAAAGTCGCCAGGGTCAGCCCATGCACGCCGGCGAGAGACGCCGGCTGGATCATGATGTCGCCGAGGCGGCCGGGGAATTCCCAGACGCTGCCGAGCGGATTCCAGGGAAATCCGGTGGCGGTGAACTGCCTGGCGAGGTCGGACAGCACCCAGGCGCCGCTCAGCGTCAGCGCAGCCGGCCAACCCGGACGCGCGCGCCACGCCACCGCGGCGGGGATGGCGGCGAACGCCGCGAGCACGGCAGCCAGCGCCGGCACCGCCAAAGGCACCAGCCACCAGAAGCGCTCGGCCTCGATCAGGATCGCCTCGGTAATCCAATACAGGCCGACGGTGTAAAAGCCGAAGCCGAACCACCAGCCGCGCCGCGCCGCAATCCATGCGGTGCGCGCGCCGCGGATCAGGCACAGCAGCGCCGGAATGCCCATCAACAGCGCGGGCAGCGCATATATCGGCGGCAACGCCAGAGCCGAGGCCGCACCGGCCAGGCAAGCGGCGATATCCGCCCGCCACCCGCGCAGGGCGGCGAGGCGGTCCGTCAGCGACAGCAGCATCGAGCCCGCTGTCAGCGCGTATCGCGCTCGTAATGCTTGTAGTACTTGTCGGTCACAAGATCGGTTTGCACAACCACCGCGACATCGGTCGTGTTGAAATCCGCATCGATCACCGCGCCGTCGCCGACGAAACCGCCGAGACGGAGATACCCCTTGATCAGCGGCGGCAGCTTGTTCAGCGCGGCGCGCGCATCGACCGAATCGCGGTCAAGACGGCGCATTTCAATGTAGCGGTGCGGCAGCGCCCGCGGCCGGACGGCGGCCGGCGCGAGATGGTTGTAGTAAAGATAAGTGAGTTCCATCTCCAGCGCGTCCGGGTCGATCCCCGGCAGGCTGGCGCAGCCGAACATCAGGTCGATCTTGTGCAGGAACACATAGGCCGCGATGCCGCGCCACAGCAGTTGCATCACCGCGCGGTTGCGATAGCCGCCATCGACGCAGGAGCGGCCCAGTTCCATGATGCGGCCGGGATTGGCCTCGATCCGGGAGATGTCGTATTCGCCGGCCGAATAAAAGCCGCCGATGCGCTTGGCACCGTCGCGCTGAATCAGCCGGTAGGTGCCGACGACGCTTTCCGGGCCCTCTCCCAGCGTGTGGTCGACCACCAGCAAGTGGTCCGCCACCGTGTCGTAGGCGTCACGGTCCCGCTGCGTGCGTATCGTCGCCGCGTCTGGGCGAGCGCCCATTTCCTCGTAGAAGACGCGATAGCGCAGCGCCTGCACCGCATCGATCTCCTCCGGGCAGGCGGCGATGCGCACGCCGAGGTTCCCGGTCCGCAATTCCGGAAAATGCGGGATCGTATCCTCGGGGAGGGTGCAGTCTTCAATCTGTGTCATCGGCCGGGTCCTTAATCGGATCGCGCGGCCGCGGGTCGCGGCCACCGGTAGGCGTATGAGAGGCGTTCTCGTTCGGCGCGTCGCGATGGTCCGGATCGGGCGATCCATGACGACGCCGGCCGAACAGTTCAAGACGAAGAGAGACGACATCGAACCCGAGGCGCGCGGCGATGGCATGCATCAGCCGCTCGTGCTCCGGGTCCTGAAATTCCACGACCTTGCCGGTCTCGATGTCGATCAGGTGGTAGTGCGGGCCGTCTTCCGTGGGCTCATAACGGGCGCGGCCGCCGCCGAAATCCCGGCGTTCCAGAATGCCGTTTTCCTCGAACAGGCGCACTGTGCGGTAGACGGTCGCAATCGAGATGTGCTGATCGAGCGCCGACGCCCGGCGGTAGAGCTCTTCCACATCAGGATGGTCGGCTGCTTCTGACAGGACGCGCGCAATCACCCTGCGTTGGCCGGTCATTTTCAGACCCCGATCGATGCAGAGGCGCTCGATGCGCGATTCCATACGGCTCCTTGCGGTCAGCGCTCGGGCGCATCCTTCGCCGGAGGCGCCTGAGAAGATCGCATACAATGCCGGGGCAGGGACAGGGAAGCCTGCTTTGCGTCGCCGGAGCCGCGCCGGGGACGAAACGGCTGCGTTTCGTCTCCTGACACGGAACCTTCACAAACCGGCGGGAAGGCGGACGCGGTCACTCCGCGGCGCGGCGGGTGCCGAGGCCGATTTCCTTGGCCAAAGCGGAGCGCTTGTCGGCGTAGTTGGGGGCCACCATGGGGTAGCTGGCGTCGAGGCCCCATTTCTCCCGGTATTGCTCCGGTGTCAGGTTGAAGGACGTCGCCAGATGGCGTTTCAGCATTTTCAGCCGCTTACCATCCTCCAGGCAGATAATATAATCCGGAAACACGGACTTGCGGATCGGCACCGCCGGTTCCTGTTTTACCACCGGTTCGGCGGGGGCTTCGTCGATCCGGCTCAATGTCGTGTAGACGTCCCGGATCAGTAGCGGCAGCCCGCCGGCATCCAGCGGGTTGTTGGCAACATGCGCCGATACGATCCGGGCGGTGAGCCCGAGCAAATTGGAGTCAATCGGCCTTTCAGCCATCGTGGAACCTTTCTAGTCGCTTTATGCTGGATATATATAAGTAGCCAATCTGCCGTTTAGCAACAGCGACTGGACAAATTGAATAAAACGGAATCGTGACGCCTATGCAAGATGTAACCTGCGAAATCGACATCACCGGGGACATATGTCCCATGACGTTTGTCAGAACCCGCCTCGCGCTGGACAAGCTGGCACCCGGTGAGACCCTGCTTGTCCGGCTGAAGGGCGAGGAACCATTGCGGAACGTTCCGCGCACCGCGACTGAGCAGGGACATCGGATACTGGCACAGGAAACCGATTCCTCCGGGATCAGCATGGTGTTGATACGGCGCGGAGATTAGGCCGGCGCCCCGGCAGGTTACCCGGCATCGCGCAGCCGCAGCCGTAACACCAGCGCATCCGACCCATCGGCGTAGTAGGCGCGGCGTCGGCCGGCTGGCTGAAAGCCTGCACTGTCATAGGCGGCACGGGCGGCGGTGTTGGTCACCGAAACCTCAAGAAAGATTGCCGAGGCGCCCAGAGCCGCGCAAATGGAAGCCGTCTGTTGCAGCAAAGCCGCAGCAATGCCGAACCCGCGCGCCTCGGGGGCGACCGCCAAAGTCAGGATTTCAGCTTCGTCGGATGCAACGCGCGCCAAAATCATGCCGCCGGATGGATGCAGCAGACCGAAGACGCCGGGCAAACCGAGTTGCTGGCTGAACACATCCCCGCGCCAGGCATCCGGCGGCGGAAAGGCGGCTGCGTGAATCGCAGCCATGACATCCCCGTCGGCCGGGGTTGCGCGGCGCAACATGGTTGCATGAGAGACCATTGCGTTTATGCCGGCAGCCGCCGCGCGGGGCTGGCCGGAAGTTTCGCCTCAGGCGCATCGACATAAAGCGGTTCCGCCGGCAGCGGCCTGATCGCCTCGCGAAAGCGGCGCTCCGCAACCGCGGCGATGTGTCGGCCGGTGGGCAGCCTTGCGTCGGTCAACATGACGTCAATCCCGCGCGCCGCCAGACGGGCCGCGACCTCGGGTGCGGCGCCGCCGGCAACCGCGACCGGCTGCCGAGGATCCGGCACATCGCCGATCGGCAACGACAGCACGGAGTCGCCGGTTTCAAGGAAGATCCGGCCACGCCGGCTGGGGATTGCGCACCATAGCAGGCGGCCGCCCATATGCGGCAGGGAATCGGCCAGCGCCTCCCCCACCGTCACGCCGACAATCGGCCGATTTGCCGATACGGCGATGCCCCGGGCGAGGGCAATGCCGCCGCGGATGCCGGTGAAGCTGCCCGGTCCCACCGTGACGGCGACCAGATCCATGTCCGCCGCCGTCAATCCGGAATCGCGGAGGCAATCCCGCACCATCACGGCGAGAACCGAGGCGTGGCCGCGCTCCAGATCCTCCTGCAGACCGAACACCACCTCGGCATCGGCAACGATCGTTGCGGAACATCGTGAGACGGCGGAATCAAGAGCGAGAATGCGCATGGCGGGGCGACGCTACGCTTCCGGCCGCCCCGGGCCAAGCGCGCGATCAGGCCAGGACGACGGCTTCTTCGAAGGCCAGCCGCGGCGAGCGCGGGTAGACTCCGGACGCGTCGCCATGGCCGATATTGACCAGGAAGTTCGAACGCCAGCCGTTGCCGCCAAAAAACGCCGCATCGACCTTGGCGTTGTCGAAGCCGGACATCGGACCGGTATCCAGGCCCAGCGAGCGTGCGGCGATGATCAGGTAGGCGCCTTGCAGCGTGCCGTTGCGGAACGCGGTGGTCGCCGCCAGCGAATCATTTCCGGCGAACCAGGAGATCGCGTCCTTGTTGTGCGGAAACAGCCGCGGCAGGTGCTCGTAGAATTTCGGATCGTAAGCCACGATGACGGTGACGGGCGCCGCCAGGGTCTTTTCGAGATTGCCGGCCGACAGAGCAGGGCGGAGCTTTTCCTTGCCTTCCTTGCTGCGAATGAAGACGAACCGCGCCGGAGAACTGTTGGCCGATGTCGGCCCCCACTTGAGAAGGTCATAGAGCGTGTGGAGCGTTTCATCGGAAACCGGTGTGTCCTGCCACTTGTTGTGGGTGCGGGCTTCAAGGAACAGCAGGTCGAGACCGGCGGCTTCGATGGTCATGGGCAACTCCTACGAAGATGTTGCGACGCGGTGTGGTGGATGTGCTGGGATGAGTCAATCGAGGCCGAAGTTGAGTGCGACGCATAGCCGGCTGGAGCAGGGGCTACTGCCTCGACCGTCATGGCCGGGCGTATCCCCATCGCTTTCAGGAATAGGGGGTTGGACGGAGCAGGGCATTCTCCCCATTTGTCATGGCCCGGCTTGTTCGGGCCACCTGTACCCGCACCCTGCCGCGACAGGTGGCCCGGACAAGCCGGGCCATGACAGACCAAAGTCAGCCGCCCGATTCGCTTATTCTTGGGCGTCGCCTAAGGTCGCTGCCACGATTCCAGTCAGCCGGAAAATGCTCTAATCCGGCTGCCCCAGCGCCCGGTACATCTCCGCCAGCGGCGGACTCATCGGCACGTTCAGCGTCTCGCCGTTCGGCAATCGATCCACCAGCCATTTGGCGTAGAGCCGGCTGAGACTGCCGTCGCTCGCCATGCGGCCGAAGCTGTCGCGGACCAGAGCGGCGAAAGCGGCATCGTCGCGCCGCAGGCCGATGGCGTAAGGTTCAAAGGACAAATAGTCGCCGGCAATGCCGAATCGCTTCCCGTCCGGCCGCGTGGCAATAAAGCCGGACAGCAGGATGTCGTCGGAGGCGAACGCATCCGCCTTGCCCGCCGCCAGCCGATCGAAAGCCTCGTCGAGGCCCGGAACAGTCTCAACCGTCATTGGCGGCGAAACCGTTGCCGCCAGCCTGCGTATCGCCGCCTCATTGGTCGTCCCGCTGCCCACGACAACCGTGTGTCCGGCCAGTCCGCGGTAGGACGTTACCGCCGGGCGGCCATTCTCCAGCGGCACCAGCAGTTTCGTCCCGGCCAGGAAGAATACCGGCGAGAAAGCGATGCTTTTCGCCCGCTCGGCATTGGCGGTGGTAGAGCCGCATTCCAGGTCGATCGCGCCGGCGATCAGCTTCGGCAGCCGCTCCTCCGCGGTCACCGGCACGTAGACGATGCGCACGCCGGTTTGCCATGCCGGCGCATCCGCCTCCTGCAGGTCGCGGTGCAGCGTCCGCGCCACGTCCTCGGCGATGCCGTGGCACAGATCGAGCGAAAAGCCGATGGGTTGGTTGCCCGGGTTCAGGAAGGAAAACGGCGGCGCACTGGCCCGATAGCCAATCAGGATGGTGCCCCGATCGTTGATCGTCTTCAGTGTGCCGGACAGCAGATCATCCTCCGCCCGCGCCGTCCCGCACAGCAGAACCGCCGGAACGGCCAACGCCCAGAGACGCCTCATGCCGGTTCCACCTCCATCTCCTCGATCATTTCGCGGGTATCCTCGTCGGCCACCAGTTGGCCTTCCCACTTCGCCACAACCGCCGTGGCCAGCGAGTTGCCGATGACGTTGGTGGCAGAGCGGCCCATGTCGAGGAAGGTGTCGATGCCGAGCAGCAGCAGCAGCCCTTCCTCCGGCAGGCTAAACTGGCTCAGCGTCGCGGCGATCACCACCAAGGAAGCCCGCGGCACGCCCGCCACGCCTTTGCTGGTCAGCATCAGGGTCAGCAGCATGGCGACCTGCGTCCCGAGGCTCAGCGGGATGTCATAGGCCTGCGCGATGAACACCGACGCGAAGGTGCAGTACATCATCGTGCCGTCGAGATTGAACGAATAGCCCAGCGGCAAGACGAAGCTGGAGATGTTGCGCGCCACCGGGAATTTCGCCAGCTGCTCCAGCATCTTCGGATACGCGGCTTCCGAGCTGGCGGTGGAAAACGCCAGCAGGAACGGCTCGCGCACCAGCAACACCAGTCGCTTGACGCTGGGGCCGAGGATCACGAACCCGGCGAGCACCAGCAGCAGCCAAAGGCAGACCAGGCCGAAATAGAACTCGCCCATGAACTTCGCGTAGTTCACCAGGATGCCGAGGCCGTTGGTGGCGATGGTTGCCGCCATGGCGCAGAACACCGCCAGCGGGGCCAGTTTCATCACATAGCCGGTGACCCGCAGGATGATGTGCGACAGGCCTTCGGTCGCCTCCAGCACCAGCTTTGCCCGCTCACCCATCGAGGCGCAGGCGACGCCGAAGAAGATCGAGAACACGACGATCTGCAGGATTTCGTTATCCACCATCGGGCGGAGCGCGGAGTCCGGGAAGACGTGCTTGATGAAGCCGTCCAGCGACATCGCATGCGCGTCGATGCCGGAGCTGACGCCACTGACCACCTTGTGAACGCCGACGCCCGGCTCGAACAGATTTACCAGCACCAGGCCGAGGGTCAGCGACACCAAAGACGCGGTGACGAACCACAGCATCGCCTTGCCGCCGACGCGCCCCACCGCGCCGGCATCCGACATGTGGCCGATGCCGACCACCAGGGTGGAGAACACCAGCGGCGCGATGATCATCTTGATGAGCCGCAGGAACACCATGCTGCCGATGGAAACGTAGCCGGCAAACACCTTCTGCGTTGCGGCCGACGGGAATTGGTCGTGCACAAGGCCGCCGGCGGCGATCCCCAACACCATCGCAATCAGGATCCAGGTCGTCATCCGGCTTGACTTCATCGTGGCATCCCCTGCCGATAAGCGTTGCGCAATCATGCTATGTCAGCCGGTGACAATACAATGGGGCACCAAGGCGCGGGCCGCCGGGACCGGTTCACGTCATGGCCCTCCCCCTGCTTGTCCGGGGGATTGTCCGGGGGATTGTCCGGTCAAGCCGGGCAGGGCCATGACGGTTTGCCAGCCCACCGTGATAGCGACTCTCCGGCTGCACCACACATCGTCATGCCGACGGAGGTCGGCATCCACGCCTTTGCCTGCACAAACACAGGCGTGGATGGCGGGCCTCCGCCCGCCATGACGGCGGCGGCAGCCGTGCCGCAACGGAAAAAGCCCCGATCAACTGCCGATAATCGCCCGCACCTTCTCCGCCAGAGCCTCCAGCGCAAACGGCTTCGATAGCATCTGCATGTCCGGCCCGAGCTGCCCCTGCTTTCTGATTGCGTCGCCGGCATAGCCGCTGATCAACAGGATCGGCAGCCGGGGCACCAGCTCCCGCGCCGCATCCGCGAGCTGCCGCCCGTTCAATCCGCCGGGCAGCCCGACATCCGTGACCAGCAGCTTCACGTCTATTCGCTCAGGCGCATCCAACGATTGTCGCAATGCGTGCAAGCCGTCCGGGCCGTCCTCGGCCTCGATCACGTGATACCCCAACTCCCGCAGCGCCTCGGCGGTGAACTCCCGGATGATCTCCTCATCCTCGACCAGAAGCACGGTGGCCGGTGCGGCGGCTTCCGTTACCTGCCGAGGCGGCCGTTCAACCGATGCATTTGTCGCATCGTCCGACCCGGACTCGCTCCTCGGCAAGTAAAGATGCACCGAAGTCCCGGCGCCCGGGGCGCTTTCCAGCCGCACCAGCCCATGCGACTGCCGTACGAAACCATAAAGCTGACTGAGGCCAAGGCCGGTTCCCTGTCCGTCGGGCTTGGTCGTGAAAAACGGCTCGAACGCGCGCGCCAGCACCTCGGGCGTCATGCCGCAACCGGTGTCGCTTACGGTGATGCGGACGAAGTCGCCGGCGGCTACGCCGTCCCATGGCCGCGTCTCCGCCTCGTCCAGGGTCACATGGTCCGTGCTGAAAACGATCTTCCCGCCATTCGGGGTCAGCGCGTCGCGGGCGTTGATCGCCAGGTTCAGCAGCGCGTTCTCCAACTGGTTCGGATCACACCGCACCGGCCAGCACCCTGGCTTCAATCCAAGACACACCGTTATGGCCGGACCCACGGTGCGCTGGATCAGCGCCTTCATGCCGCCGATGAGTTCGTCCAGCGTGACGAGCTTCGGGTCCAGCGTCTGCCGCCGCCCGAAACCGAGCAGCCGTTGCGTCAGCGACGCCGCGCGATCCGCCGCCATCAGCGCCGCTTCCAGCAAATCTCCGGCACGCTCCGGGCGGCCGGAGGCGATGCGCCGCTGCGCCAGCGCGATCCCGCTGGTGATGGCCTGCAGCATGTTGTTGAAGTCATGCGCGATGCCGCCGGTCAGTTGCCCGATGGCCTCCATCTTTTGCGCCTGACGCAGCGCCTGCTCGGCGCGCTCGCGTTCGGCGATCTCATTCGAAAGCCTGGCGTTCGCGTCCGCGAGCTCCTGCAGGTGGATCTTCTGCGCCGTCAGATCCGTCAGGATGCCGCACAGCAAGGCCGTATCGGCATCATCGAGCAGGCTGAGCGTCACGTGCGCCGGAACCGCCTGCCCGTCCGCGGCGCGCAAGGTCAGCTCGCGCCGCACACCGGCCTGCTTCGCCTCATGCAATAGATCCTGGAACGCGCCGATGTCGCCCGGAAACAGGAACGGCTGCAGCGGCCGCCCGATCAGATGTTCATGCGCGACGTTCAGCATCTCGGCGAGGCGGCGGTTGCAGTAGACAACGGTGCCCTCGCCATCCAGCGTGACCGCGCCCTCCTGTATCTGCTCTATCAGCAAGCGGTACGGCCGATCGGCGCTTTCCAGAGTATAGACTTTTTGGACGCCGGGCGGGTCCTCGACGACGATCGCATCGATCTCGCCGCGCCGGATGGCGCCAAGCGTGTCCTCGCATTCCTCAAGCCGCGCCTCCAGCTCCCGGATTCGATCCAGCAGACTTGCCTGGACGGCCGGGGCCGGTTCGGGCTGCATTCACGCCCCGCCGGCGGCCGGCAGCATGGCAAGGTCGAGGGCGCGCAGCAGCCGATCCTCTTCGGACAGGTCGCCGACGATGCGGCGCACCGGGAGCGGCAGCAGCTTTACCAAAGTCGGCGCCGCAATCACCTGATATTCCTTTGCGAATTGCGGTTGCTGGTAGATATCGATGATCTCGAGGTCGGAGTGTCCGCCGAGATGTTCCTTGCAGACCCGCCGCAGGTTTTCGATCGCCCGCCGCGAGCGGATCGTGCTGCCGGCGACGATCAGGCGCAGCCGATGGGTGATTTCCGGCGGTGATTCGGTCGCTGTGATCATGGGACATCCGCCTTTCGCCGTATATCCAGGCCGACAAGCACGCGTTCCGTGTCCGACAGGTCGCCTATGATCCGCTTTAAAGGGGTTGGCAACCGCCGCACCAGGGTGGGGATCGCCAGGATCTGGTCGCCGGCCGCCAACCGCGGATTCTGCACGAGATCGATCACCTCGATCTCATACCGTCCGGCCAGGTGGGTTTCGCAGACATGCCTGAGGTTGGTCATCGCCGCCATCGATCTTGCCGTATGTCCGGCAACGTACAGGCGCAGATAATAATAGCCGTTGTCACCATCGGCGTCCGGCGCGGATTCGTCAAATGGCGATTGACCTTGGGTCATTCGGCGCCTCCGCGGCGGGCGGCGATGGCGGAACGATCGCGCGACAGCCCCGCATCATGCGCCGCATCGGCGAGCTGAAGCGCACGCGCTTCGTCGTGCTCCGCCTCCAGCGCGGCGCTCAACTCGGCGATCTGACGCTCCAGCGCGTCCTGCCGCCGTTCCGACGCGCGCCGGCGCTGCTCGATGTCGCGCTGCCGGCGTTCCGCCGCGGCCTGTTCCCGGGCTTCCTGCGTTATGCGCGCGGTGCCGGTCAGGACGCCTTCGGGACCGATATAGGGCTCGATCAGTTCGATGCCGGAATCCGTCATCCGGTATTCCCGCACCTGGTTGGAATGGCTCGAGCCGCGGGATTTGATGACATACAGCACGCGGTTGCGTTCGCCGTTCGCTTCGATGTCCATCAGCTTGATCCAGCTATCCATCAGCGACGACAACGCCTGGTCGGTGCCGTCGTGGAGTGACCCGGTGGTCCGCAGGCTGGTGAACAGCCCCGTTATGCCTACGCTTTTGAGCAGATCCACCATGCGCAGCAAGGTCGCATGCACCTCGGCGATCGGGCCGCGGAAGGCGGAGATCGGGTCGACCACCACGACCGACGGTTGGAACTCCGCAACGTCCCGCTGCATCCGCGCCAGATGCATCTCCAGCCCGTACAGGCTGGGACGCGCCGCCTCGAAGCGCAGCAGCCCGGCATCGGCCCAGCGCCGCAGGTCGATGCCGACGGACAGGACGTTGCGGCAGATTTCTTCGGCGCCTTCCTCGAACACGAAGAACATGCAGCGTTCGCCGCGGCGGCAGGCGGCATCGATGAAATGGCTGCCGATGGTGGTCTTGCCGGTGCCGGCAACGCCGGACAGCAGGATGCTGGAGCCGCGGTACAGGCCGCCGTTGCGCAGCATTGCGTCCAGGCCGGCGATGCCGGTGGAAACGATCTCGTTGGACACCGGCCGGTCGATGCCGGATGAGGTGACCGGCAGCACGCTGATTCCCGCCGCGTCGATCAGGAACGGATATTCGTTCGTTCCGTGCGCTGAACCGCGATACTTCACCACCCGCAGGCGGCGCGTCATGATCTGGTCGATGACCCGGTTGTCGAGCAGGACCACGCAATCGGAGATGTATTCTTCCAGCCCGTGCCGGGTGAGCAGACCCTCGCCGCGCTCCCCGGTGATGATCGCCGTCAGGCCGCGCTCCTTGATCCAGGTGAACAGCCGGCGCAGTTCCGCGCGCAGCACGGCGGTATCGGAGAAGCCGGAAAACAGCGATTCGATCGTATCGAGGACAACCCGTTTGGCGCCGACGGAGTCCACCGCATAGCCGAGGCGTACGAACAGGCCTTCGAGGTCGTACTGCCCGGTTTCCTCGATCTCGCTGCGCTCCACGCGGACATGGTCCAACGCCAGCTTTCCGGCTTCGACCAGCCCGTCCAGGTCGTAGCCGAGCGAGGCGACATTGGCCGCGAGGTCTTCCGCGCGCTCCTCGAAGCTCATGAACACGCCGGATTCGCCGAATCTGGTGGCGCCGTTGACCAGGAAGGTAATGGCGAACAGCGTCTTGCCGCATCCGGCGGCACCGCAAATCAGGGTGGGCCGGGCTGTCGGCAGGCCTCCCAGCAGGATCTCGTCGAAACCGGCTATCCCGGTGGCGGATTTGGACGGCGCGGTCGTGGCAGGCTCGGGAGGCATGGTTCTGTAATATCCCCCCCGGCGTCACGCCCGTTCGGCAGCTTGCGGGGTGACAGGCACGATCCCAAGCCGAACATCGATGCAGCCGGATATTGTTTCGAACCCTAGGTTATTACAGCGACCTATGGCGGGCAACTACCGGAAACTCGGGAGGCGGCATACATCGGGCCGTAACCCGCAGCGCTTCCACCGACCCGACGGTCAAGCCGGCCGGAACGGCGGGTTGCATATCATTTACAATACGCATTGTTACTCTCCCGAGGGAACTGGACGACTATGGCCGCCGGGCCGAAATGCCATTGATCTGGCGCAAAAGCCCATCTCATCGGAAATCCGGCGGCCGGGGTCCGTCAAAACCTCACGGGACGCTTTTTACCGGGACGCTCCGGGCGTGGCGGCGGACACCACACCAATGCGCCATAGCTTGATTTAGATCATTCCCGGAAAATGTCCGCGACTGGCAAACTGCTTCCATTCGAACATCGCCTCTTTAATGACACAAACTATGACAAAGGCTGGCTTGATGGTGCGTTGGCACGAAGACGTCCACGTCCGGGACGCCGATGCCTTGGTTTCGGTGGACCTCCTTGCGTTGGCAATCGCGTTCTCCGGCGTTGTACGCGGCTTTAGCGCCATCCAGGCATTAGAACCTGTCCCCTACACCCGCCATTCCGCTCTCCCGGGCGTTGCCGGCACCTCCGATGATTTGGTCCGGATGCGCGCGTGGTCAGGCAAGCTGGCTATGTTGCAGCGCATGGTTACTATAGCGCCGCCGCACCGGTCGGCCTAATGATGACCAGCCCTGCTGCCCATCCGCTCCGGAAGGCCTACTCCCCGCCCTTTTTGCCACGGTGACATGCGAAGTGCTTGACATACCATCGCCTGAGACGACTCTCGATGTGCTTCCCGCATATCTCCGCGACGTCTACACCTGGGCCTACCTTACGCCCCGTCTGGTCGGTTTTCTCGACCGGCAAATCGTGGTGCAGGCCATTCTGTGGGGTAACGCGCAACGGCTGATCGACAACGTGCTGACCCGATTGAAACCGGGCGACACGGTATTTCAGCCAGCGGCGGTCTATGGCACGTTCTCCCGCCAGGTCGCCGGGCGCATCGGTGCCCTCGGGCGGCTGGAAATCCGCGATATCGCCCCGCTACAGGTCGGCATCACCCGCCGCAAGGTGGCCGGGTTGCCGCATGCGCATGTTGCCCTTGGCGATGCCGCGGACCCGGAGGACGGCGCATACGATGCGGTCACCTGCTTCTTTCTGCTGCACGAAGTGCCGGATGAGGTGAAGCGGCAGGTGGTGCCGGCGATGCTCGGCCTGGTGCGGCCCGGCGGTCAGGCGATCTTCGTGGACTATCATCGTCCGCATCGCCTAAATCCGCTGAAGCCGATCATGAAGGGGATTTTTTACCGGCTGGAGCCGTATGCCCGGAGCCTGTGGTCGCAGGAGATCGAGTCTCTGGCCGGTTCGGCGGCAGCCGGCTTCCGCTGGTCCAAGCGGACCCAGTTCGGTGGCCTTTACCAGACGGTCATCGCTGAGCGGGTTTAGACGTCGCCTATCGTGGCACGGCCGGATTTAGTCCGGCCATCCACGACTTTGGTTGGTTCGGCACCGCAAGCCCTGGATGGCCGGGATCAGCCCCATAGCTATCAGCACAAGCGGTTGAGCGGAGGATGGCGTTCTCCCTATTCGTCATGGCCCGGCTTGTCCGGGCCACCTATCGCGGCACTGTGCTGGAATAGCTGGCCCGGACAAGCCGGGCCATGACGAGGAGAGAACGACGCCCCGGCCAAACCTTTCTCTCGCCGCCCGTTATCCTGATAGCTGTGGGATCAGTCCGGCCATGGCACGGGGCCGGACCGATACGTCAGAGCCCGCCGCGGGCCACATCCATCGCGAAATACGTCAGAATCAGATCTGCCCCGGCACGTTTGATCGCGCCCAGGCTCTCGAGCACCACGCGATCTTCGTCGATCGCTCCCGCGGCGGCGGCAAACTTGATCATCGCGTACTCGCCGCTGACCTGGTACGCCGCCAGAGGCAGCAGGCTGCGATGCTTGATCTGCGACAGCACATCCAGATACGGCATCGCCGGCTTCACCATCAGGATGTCGGCGCCCTCGGCCTCATCCTCGTCGGATTCACGCAGCGCCTCGCGGCTGTTCATCGGGTTCATCTGATAGGTCTTGCGGTCGCCCTCCAGGTCGCAGCCGGCGGCGGCACGGAACGGACCGTAAAACGCCGAGGCGAACTTCGACGAATACGCCATGATCGGCAGGTTGATGAATCCGCTGGCATCGAGCGCCTTGCGGATCGCCCAGACCTGGCCGTCCATCATCGACGACGGCGCGATCATGTCGCAACCGGCCTCGGCCGCGATCACCGCCTGCACGCCGAGATTCTCGATGGTGTGGTCGTTGTGCACGTCGCTGCCGTGCATCACGCCGCAATGGCCGTGGCTGGTATACTCGCAGAAGCAGGTGTCGGAGATCACCATCATCCCCGGCACCGCATCCTTCGCCCGTTTGATCATGCGCGCCATCAGCCCGTCGCGCTTCATGGAGTCGCTGCCGGTGGCGTCCTTGTGGTGGCTCACGCCGAAGGTCATGACCGCCTTAATGCCGGCCGCGGCGAATTCCTTGATCGCGCCGTCCAGCTTGCGCTCAGGTATGCGAAAAATGCCGGGCATGGAGTCGACCGGCGCATAGTCATCAAGCCCTTCCTCGACGAAGATCGGATAGATCAGGTCGTTCATGGATAGCGTGTGCTCTTGCAGCATGTCGCGCATCACCTGGTTCGACCGCAGGCGGCGCATGCGCACATTCGGGAAGTTCTGGACCATCGCGAGTGTTTTCCTAAGCCAGTGGCGAGGGTGAGGGCTTGGACCCATCCGAGAACCGAGTGTAGCGGAAAGGTGAAGGATCGACTACCGGCGTTTCACCGGTAACCAACTCGGCCATGAGCCGTCCCGCGGCGGGAGCGATGCCGAAACCGTGACCGGAAAAGCCGGTGGCGATGAAAAAGCCGGGGAACCCATCGACAGGTGAAATGACCGGCACGGCGTCCGGCGTCACGTCGATCATGCCGCCCCAGCTATGCGCGACCTTCATCATATGGAATACCGGAAACGCCTGCGTAACAGACTGTTTCGCCTGTTTGAGGATCGGCTGATGCGGCAGCGGATCGAGCATGCGCACCGCCTCGAACGGCGACGCGGCGTCGAGCGGCCAGCGCCGCGGTTCGGCCAGTTCGGTCAGGAAACGGCGGCCGAGCCGAAGCTTGAGGTCCTTGCCGCGCAGTTTCCGCGCCGGCTGGAAATCGCGCATGAAGCGGAACGTGTCAGGCACGATGTCAACGACATTGCTGCTCCAGTTCGCAACGCTATAGCCGCCATCAAGGTGCTTGCGCAGGCCGAAGCCGAAGCCGCCGGTCGAGGCTTCTGGGCCGCCAGGCAGCGGTTCGGTCCGCATCACCGAGGACAGCACCTTCAACTGCGGCAGGCGCAGGCGCAGCGGGCGGCAGAACAGCCGCGACCAGACGCCGCCTGCCAGCACCGCCTGGTCGCAGTCGATGCGGCCGCGCTCGGTGACAACGCCCGATATCGCGCCGCCTTTGGTTTCGACGCCGCGAACGGCGCAGCGCGTCAGGATCACCGCGCCGAGTTTGCGCGCGGCCTCGGCGATGGCGGCGGCGGCATGCGCCGGTTCGGCCCGGCCGTCGCTGGCGGTCCAGAGGCAGCCGAGCCAGTCGCCTGACAGCCCGGGCAGCACGCGGCTGGTTTCGTCGCGGGTCAGCAGGCGTGTATCGAGCTGGTTCGGCCTGCCGACGAGGTCCAGCCAGGACTCGCGTTTGCGAAGCTCCTCCGGGGTTCGGCAGAGATAGGCGATGCCGCTGCGCCGGAACCCGGTTTCCGCGCCAACCAGGTTGTTCATGTCCGGCCAGAGACGGAGCGCCTCGATCGCCAGCGGCACCTCCTTCGGATCGCGGCCCATCTTGCGGCACCAGCCCCAGTTACGGCTGGACTGCTCGCCGGCGATCTCGCCTTTTTCGCACAGCACCACCGGCACGCCTTTGCGGGCCAGGAAGAAGGCGGCGCAAACGCCGATGATGCCGCCGCCGATGATCACGACACGGGTCGCCGCCGGCAAGGCGGGGTCGCTGCCGACGAGGTCGCGGGGAGGGGGCATGGCTATTCGATCCTGACTCTGTCGTACGTATTCAGACCGCGCAGCGTGCAAGCGCCGATGCATCGTCCGCCGGATGCTCCGGTTTCGGAAGATTTCGTTGCCGCTCGGCGTCTCGCAATGAAAGCCGTCGCCACGCCGTGACGTTGCGCACAATCGCGATCCTCACTGCCGCGTGATCTTATCGGCAACGCCGTCGTGTGGCGAGGCTGCTTCGCTGGCGCCACATTATGGCATCCGCGGTTCCGGCCCTTCATCCTGCGTCATGGTGCAATCCTATGTTGATCCGTGTGCGCGAAGCGATGGCTTTGGAATTCGGGATCGCCGCCGCCGCGCTGGGATCGTGCCTGGTGCTTTGGCTGTCGGGTGTTCCCGGGATGATGCTGCCGGTTGGCCTCGGGCTGCTGTTTGCGGCGTGGCGCGCGGGCGCGCGGCTGGCCGAAACGCGAAACGCGGCGCTGCTGGCCGACTCGCGGCAAGCCTTGGACGCCGCCCGGCGGCAGCTTGCGGCGGCCGAGGCGGAATTGAGCAGCAGCCGGACGCTGGAGGCTATCGGGCGGCTGGCTGCCGGCATCGCGCATGACTTCAACAACCAGTTGACCGTGATCAGCAGCAACGTGGAAATGCTGAAGCGGTCCTTCGATGCCGCGGATGGCCGGTTGCAACGCCATGCGGACGCCGCGATGCAAGGTGTACAGCGTGCCGCGGCGCTGACCGGCCGGGTGCTGGCGCTGTCGCGTGCCGCTCCGCCGGAACTCGAGGCGGTGGAGGTGAACCGGCTGCTGGACAGCGTTGCATCGCTGCTGCGGCCTGGTCTTGCCGATCGCGCCACGCTTCGGTTGCAGCTGCTGCGGGATCCCTGGTTCGTCCTGGCCGACGTGAACCGAATTGAGAACGCCTTGCTGGCTCTGGCCGCCGAGGCGGGCGAGCGCGTGCCTGACGGTGGGACGCTCACGGTGGCGGCTGAGGCGGTGACGCTGGAGGCCGGATGCACCGGGCTGCTGCCGGGGGAGTATGTCCGGATCGCGCTGACGGTGCCGTCGGCCGGGCATCCGGCAGGCGAAGGTGCGGCTGGCCTGGCGGCGGCGCTGGCGCGCGAAGGGGGCGGGGCGGTGCTCCCGTGCGGTGACCCCGCCTCCTGCCGGATACTGCTGCCGCGCCACGTGCCGCCATCGCCCAATCTCCCGGCGCGGTGCGCCGTCGGCCGCCGGACGACCATCCTGGTGGTGGAGGACGACGCCCGGGTGCGGGCGGCCTGTGTCGAGGTTCTTCGTGGCCTGGACTACGAGGTCATGGAGGCGCCAGACGCCATGGAAGGTTTTCGGCTGATCGCCGATGGCGGCGGCATCGACCTGCTGTTCACCGATGTCGGTCTGCCCGGCGGCGTCAGCGGACGCGCTTTGGCGGATGCCGTGCGGCAGGTCGATAGCGGGGTGCGGGTGGTGTTCACCACCGGTTACGCGGCAGCCGGCGTGCCGCATCGTCCCGGGACGGCGCTGCTGCCCAAGCCGTTCGCTCCGGCGCAGCTGGCTGCGGCGGTGCGGGAGGCTTTGGCGACGCGATTGCCAGCTTCTGGCTGATCAGCCGATGAGCGCCTGCACCGCTTCGGCCTGGCGGCACAGCCGGACCCCGCGCGGCGTCAGGCCCATGCGGTGGAGCACATATTGGCGGCGTGTGTCCGGCCGGGTTCGGGCGAACCCCGCGCAGGGCGTGTACCCGCCCGCGAGGATAAAGCGCCCTCGTTCGAGAGAGCCGTGTCGTTGCGGTATGAATCAAATCATGATGTCGATTGTGGCGTGCCATTTTGCCTGACGATCATTGACGCCGTTGAAATCAGTTACGGCCGCCGATCGGCCTTTTCAGACGGGCGGCGGCGGCCACCACTGCTACGGACTCAGGTCGTGTTGGATCGGCAGCAGCGCGCCCGAGGGGCTGACGGGATGGACATGCCAGAACATAACATCCCGCCCGACGGAGACTTGGCCGGTCATCGCCAGCAACCAGGTCACGCGAGCGTTTCCACCGAAAAAGTCAACGACCCGGCTGGTTCCGATAATACTTCCGTCGGAAACCCGATACAGCCGGACGAAGCCCGGAGTTTCCATGTCCGGATGCAGCAGACGATTGAACCGGTCCGGAGTGAAGAAATCCAGTCGATACGTGCCATCCTCGTTTGTTGTGGTCTGAAAGATCTCTCCTCCGGTAAAACCCCAGGCCAACATGACCGACAAAGCCACGGCGGCGACGGCCGCCGCTATTGCAAAGCGGCTGCCGCTCCGGACGCGCCCGTCGCGGATATTGGCGGAAAGGGTCATGCAAGTTCAAAGGTCTGAGGCGATGGAAGTCTCACGATCTTGATGTCCGATGCGTTCACGAAATCTCCGCCCACGGAAAATTTTTCCCTGTAACGGTTGAAGTCGGCGTTGCTGACGGAATAGCGCTTATCCGGATCGACTTTTCCGGCGGTCCGGGGATCCGGCGGCTCGATCGCAATCGGCGGATACCGGCTGATGTAGTAGTTAATCAGTTCATCCCACATGCTGCGATCGATGCCCTTTTCGGTCCATACACCAAGCGGTTGCTGGCCGATGAAATCATAGGTATCGTGCAAATAAACGCCGAGAGTATCGACGACGAGTCTCAGCTTGCCGCCTGGCAGCTTGGTTGCCGCCCCTGCGACGGCGACGTTCAGCGTGCCCTTGCCGACCGCACCGTAGAAGTCATCCAATGGATCCCGGACGTCGCCCACGACGATGAAGTTCACCTGGGATGTTCGGTCGACGATTGCGGCCGGGGCGGCCAGATTGCCGAAACGCCACGATTTGCCGGGCTTGACCTGCCCACCCGCGCCGGCAGCGATGCTCGCCCGAACCCGCACGCCCATTTGGCCGATGGCCGCCGGGTTCCTCCATTTCTCCGCGATAAGCGTGTTGTAGGCCATCAGAACGCGCGTGAAACTCAACGCCCAATCCATGGTAAGAATACCGCCGTCCAGCAAACTTGCCGGCAGCATGTCCATCGGCGTCCTGCCCGTCTTGACATCCATCGACATTGTATGTGCGGGCCTGGAGAACCATCGCCGCATCGATGCTGCGCCGATCGGCCAGTTTTCGCGCTTGTCCATGATGTCGGGAAGATCGGTTATTACCAGCATGGTTTGAGTATCCGGCCCTCGATTGGTCTGTGTAATGGAGGCGCGCCGGTGGCGCAACCGCACCGCGACTCGATGCTGTCGGCACGCCCGTTCGCGTTGCTGACGCCGGGTATCGCGGCACAAAACGCGGGGCAGGCGTTTGACCTCGGTTGTCCTGATCTTTCGCAATTGCCCGG
The DNA here is from genome assembly GCF_903915725.1 of uncultured Rhodopila sp. GTDB lineage: Bacteria > Pseudomonadota > Alphaproteobacteria > Acetobacterales > Acetobacteraceae > Rhodopila. The sequence continues at coordinate 226,229 of NZ_CAIWTY010000106.1, read as the reverse complement.
CGGGGCGCGCTACTTGTCGCCAAGCTTCCGGTTACGCGGGCATCACCGGAAAACCGGCCGACACCCGGAAACTGGAGCGGGTGAAGGGAATCGAACCCTCGTGTGCAGCTTGGGAAGCTGCCGTTCTACCATTGAACTACACCCGCACCGGGCGCCCTTTTAGGCAATCTCCGCCGCCAACGCAATTCGCATCCGAGCGCCCGGCCGGACAAAAGCGACACGTCCCCGTCACACACGCCCATTGACGCACGAGCTGCTCCGGACTTATCAGGCGAATCGCCGGGAGGTTCCCGGCCCTCGTGATTTGTCCGGCCGGATTGCGGCGAGGTGAAACAAGCGCGCTAAAGAGGCCAGCATAGGGCTGTTCTCCAGGCCCGAAGCTGCTTCACGGTCGGGCCAACGCGTGCAAGGGCCCCGACAATGACACTCGATCCATCCCGCCTGCGTCCCGCCACCCGCCTTGTCCACGGCGGCGTCCACCGCTCCCACCACGGCGAAACCGCCGAAGCTTTGTTCCTCACCTCCGGCTACGTCTATGACAATGCCGAGCAGGCCGAGGCGACCTTCGCCGGCACCGTCGAGCACTACCAGTATTCCCGCTTCGCCAACCCCACCCTGACCATGCTGGAGGACCGCCTCTGCCTGATCGAGGGCGCGGAAGCCTGCCGCACAACCGCCACCGGCATGGCCGCGGTCAACGCCGCGCTGCTGGCGCACCTGAAGGCCGGCGACCGGGTGGTCGCGGCGCGGGCGCTGTTCGGCTCCTGCCACTGGATCGTTTCCACCCTGCTGCCGAAATTCGGCATCGCGACGGAGTTCGTCGATGGCGCGGACCTCGATCAATGGCGCGCCGCACTGTCCCGGCCGGCTCAGCTCGTGCTGCTGGAAACTCCGTCCAACCCGATGCTGGAACTGGTGGACCTGCCAGCGGTGGCGGAGCTGGCGCATGCCGCGGGGGCGATCGTGGTCGTTGACAATGTGTTCGCCACCCCGCTGCTGCAACAGCCGCTGAAGCTCGGCGCCGATGTCGTGGTGTATTCGTGCACGAAACACATGGACGGGCAGGGCAGGGTGCTGGGCGGCGCCGTCCTCGGCAGCCGCACCTGGATCAATGACACCCTGCAGCCGTTCATCCGCAACACCGGCCCGGCGCTGTCGCCGTTCAACGCCTGGGTGTTGCTGAAAGGCATCGAGACCCTGGCCCTGCGCGTCGATGCCGCCTGCCGCGCCGCCGCCGAGATCGCCGATTTCCTCGCCGTGCAGCCGGGTGTAACGCATGTCTGGTATCCGTTCCGCGCAGATCATCCGCAGCGCGCCCTGGCCGAACGGCTGATGACCGCCGGGGGCACCATCGTCACGTTCGAGGTCGCGGGCGGCAAGCGGCATGCGTTCGAGGTGATGAACCGGTTCCAACTGATCGCGGTGTCCAACAATCTCGGCGACTCAAAATCGCTTGCCACCCACCCGGCGACGACCACGCATATGCGTATAGGCGAGGCGGAACGGGCGCGGCTTGGCATCAGCGATGGCGTCATCCGGATCTCCGTCGGCCTGGAGGACCCGGACGATCTGAAGGACGATCTGGCCCGGGCGCTTGGCGGATGACAGCGAGGTCATTGGTCCGCGCCGCGAGGGGGTACGCGGCAGCTTTGCCGACATTATAGAGTCGTTGCGAATTAGATTTGTCTATCGAGCGGACGGATCGACGATCACCGGAAACGAAATGCTGGTGATCCACGCCGCGCTTGTATACGTAGGACGAAAGCAAACGCCTGCGAGTGAGTTGGGATCATTACGAAATATTCGGTATCGTTCCGGTTAAGATATCCGGCTGACCGCGTGCCGGGGCAGCAGCCGGACCGTGCCATCCTGGACAAGTCCGGTGGTTTCGTTGTTGATTCACGGCTACGGCGCGGCAACAAGGTGGCGTGTCATGGCGAATGAGGATCCGAAATCCGGCCGCGCGAGACGGCCGGCGTCTCCCGCGGCCCAACCGCAGCGTGCCGGACGCATGGCCGCGGGCGTGCGCTCGGATTACTCGCGCACCACGCGCGACGTTCAGGTCTCGGTGCGGTCTTTCTTCCTGGCCGATCAGTCGCAGCCCGACGAGAACCATTTCGTCTGGGCGTATCGCGTGAAGATCGAGAACCAGGGTTCGGAGCCGGTACAATTGTTGCGTCGTACTTGGCAGATCACTGACGCGCGCGGCCGCACCCAGCACGTCCACGGTCCCGGCGTCATGGGCGAGCAGCCGCTCCTGGAACCCGGCGAGAGCTTCGAATACACCTCCGGCACGCCGCTCGACACGCCCTCGGGCTTCATGGTCGGCGCCTACCATATGATCGTCCCGTCATCGGGTGAGAATTTCGACGTGGCGATCCCGGCATTCAGCCTGGACAGTCCGCATCAAAGCGGTAGAGTCCACTAGACCGCAACAAGATGGGTTGCGGGGTGGCGATATAGCCCCATATCGGCCTTGAGCGGTTGCATCGGCAGCCTCTCAATTGATTGGGAGGAACTTTCGCGGTGAATATCGTTACCCCTGCCTCGGCGCGTTCCGCGACCGCGCTGACCGAGGAACCGCCGACACGCGAACAGGCCGAAGCCGCCGTCCGCACCCTGCTGCGTTGGGCCGGGGACGACCCGGACCGGGAGGGTCTGCGCGACACGCCGTCCCGCGTCGCCCGGTCGTACAAGGAGTTCTTCGTCGGATATCAGGTCGATCCATTCTCGCTGTTGGAACGGACCTTCGAGGAAACCGACGGCTACGATGAGATCGTTTTGCTGCGCGATATCCGGCTGGAAAGCACCTGTGAGCACCATATGGCGCCGATCATCGGCCGGGTGCATGTGGCGTATCTGCCGCATCGCCGCGTCGTCGGGATCAGCAAGCTGGCGCGCGTCGTCGATGCCTACGCCAAGCGGCTGCAGATCCAGGAGAAGCTGACGGCACAGATCGCCAACACCATCCAGGACGTGCTGGAGCCACGCGGCGTCGCGGTGGTGGTCGAGGCCGCACATCAGTGCATGACCACCCGCGGCGTTCACAAGCCGGGCGTGACGATGGTCACCAGCCGAATGCTCGGCGCCTTCCGGGACAATGCCGCGACCCGCCGCGAATTGCTGGCGATGATCGGCAACCGGGGGTCTACGATCCAGAGCGAGTAAGCGGGGCGACGGCCGCTGCCACTCCGTCATGGCCCGGTTTGGTGTTTAGGCCGGAGTCAGTCCTGACGCGCCATGACGAGTCGTTGGCCGCTACTGCGGCTGGTCCGGCGGCACCTGCAAGTACGACGGCGGATAGGCCGGCGTTTCCACCGGCCCGGGCGCCGGGGCAGGCGTTTCGTCAGGTCCTGCTTGCGGCGGCGGTGCACCACCCGATCCATCCGCCGGTGCCGGAGCGGGGCTCTGGGCCGGCGCGGAGCCGTCCAGCGGCGCCTGCTGCACCGGCGTATCCGGGGCTGACGCGGTGGTCAGCCAGCTCTTGAGATTGCGGTGGATCTGATACTCGAACTCGACGTTCATATCGTTCATCATGCTCTTGGTCATGTCGTAGAGCACCGAACGCAGGTCATCGATCCTGCCGGAGTGGCGGCTTTCCACCCGCGCCTCGGCAAATCCGCGCTGGCTGCCGTCGTCGCCATACATGGTCAGCGACACCGCGAACGACCCGCGCAGGACATCGCCCTGCCGCGCCATCGTCGCGTCCAGAATCGCGAACACCGCCCGGTTCGCCGTACCGAATGCCTGTAGCCGATCGGCCGCCATGGCGCGGAGGGCGGCGATGGGCGGGGCGGGGTCCAGGCCGCTGACATCCGGCGCGACGCCGGACGGAACGAAGCGCTGCTCGGTCTGGATCGCGGCGACGTTCAATTGTATCGGCGGCAGGTAGTTGAAGCGCAACGGCTCGAACGCCTGGTCATCATCGCCGCCGCCACAGGCGGCAAGGACGAGCGGCAACAGCAACGCGACGCGGCGAGTCAGGAATCCGGCTGGCATGAAGGCGTTTCGTCCTCGGTAAACCGGCCCCGGATGTGGCCGAACCGCTGGCGCGCGTCAACACAAACGGATTTGTTGCGGTGCGCGCCCGGCCGCCTGGCGGATATCGCTGGATCGGATGAAGCTGCCGAACCGCCGAAGCGTCAGGCCGCCAGTTGCTCCGCCGTCACACTGTCACCCGCCACGGTCGTGCGGCGCATGTCCCGCACCTTGGTTTCATCGAAGCGCCGGACCCGGTGCATCGTGGTGCGGTTGTCCCACATCACCAGGTCGAACGGCCGCCACCTGTGGACATAGGTGAACTGCTTTTGCGTCGCGTGCTCCGTCAGGTCGCGGATGAACGCCCGCGCTTCCGGCATGGGCCAGCCGATGATCGTGCCGATATGTGAGGACAAGTACAGCGACTTCCGGCCGGTCACCGGATGCGTTCGCACCAGACGCTGGCGCACCGGGGTGAACATCCGCTTTTCTTCCTCCGACAACTCGGTGAAGCCCAGCGTCCCGCGCGAGTAGAGCAGCGAATGTTCGCAGACCAGATCTTCGATGTCGGCCTTGGTCCTGGTATCCAGCGCATCATACGCGGCGCGCATGTCGGCAAACTCCGTGTTGCCGCCGTCATCGACCACAATCCGTCCGGACAGTAACGAGTATTTGGCAGGAATCGCACGAAACGAACTGTCGGAGTGCCAAAGCTGGTTGCCCAGGTTGAACAGCCGCCGACGGTCGTCGCGCGCCAGCGGTTGATGGTCCTTCCCCAGGTTCGACACATCGGCCATCTCCGGATCCAGCCGCCGATCGGCTGGCTTCGTGATGTTGCCGCCGGGCGTTTGCTCGAGGGCGCCGAAGTTGCGGCTGAAATCTTTCTGCTGCTCGTCGGTGAAGCGCTGGTCGTTGTAAACCAGGACAGCGTAACGATCCATCCCGGCCTCCAGCGCATCGGCCTGCGCCCGGGTCAGAGGCTGCGTGATGTCGATGCCGGAAACCTCGCCGGCGAAATCCGGGGTCAGGCCGGTGATTTTGATTGCCATAGCGTTCCTCCCTGTTTGCGACCGTCGTTTGCTGCCATCCGGCCACGACTTCGACCCGCCAGCGGCTCCACATCGTCATGCCGGCGGAGGTCGGCATCCACGCCCTTCGTTCGTGCAAACAACGACGTGGATGGCGGGCCTGCGCCCGCCATGATGGCATCAGGCAACCTTACCACATAGTATACACTCAAACTGTCGCGTAATGCCAAGACCCTACCGCGCCACCGCCCGCACCAGTGCCCCGGCGATGTCGAACAGATCGAGCAGGCGCGCTACGTAGTGATCATGCACCGCGAAGCCGGGCGCGGCGGGATCTTCCATCTGCCGCTCCAGCGCGTCCAGCATCCGCCGCAGCCGCAGTTGATGCAGCCCCAGCCGCCGCTGCACCGGATCGGCCACCACCCCGGCGAAGGCGGAAACCAGAGTCGAGGCCGCCACCAGCCCGCCGGTCAGGGTGCCGACCAGGATCGCCGACGGCGCCACCGGGAACAGGCCATACCAAACCGATCCCAGCGCCGCGCCCATCGGAAACGACGCCACCGCGGATTGCTGCGCGATGGCCGCGGCCAGGATCGGCCCCAGCGTCGCAGCGCCGGGGGTCACCTTCTGCACCGCCAGAGCGCCGGTGCTCAGGGTCAGCATGGCCGTGGTGATCTCGGTCGCCGCCGCCCGGGTGCGGGTATATTCCGTCATCGCATCCTCCAGCCGCTGGCGCAGCGCCGGATCTTCGCCATGCGCGCCGATGGCCTCCAGCGCCGGAGCAATGGCCGCCACGACGCGCGGGTCCGCCAGGATGGTTTCCGCCAGCGCATCCTTCGCCGAAACCCGGTCGCCGTCGCGGTAAGGCAGTTCCAGCAGTTCGGTGTGCAGCCGCCAGGCCAACTCTCTGCCGACGGCGGTCTGCACCGTCAGCCGCGTCCCACCGAGCCGCTCTCCGGTGCGCGACGCGCCCAGCTTGCTCGCCGCACGGCTCGCGAGCAGCAGGCCGATTTGCGGGATCGCCATGGTCAGGTTGAACGGCGCGCGGGCGATATCCCAGCCGACGGCCCGGCGGTGCAGCTTCAGCGACCCCCTGAGCGAGAAATTCCTATCAACAAACGACTTCACGAGCCCCCGGCGATCGGCGAAGTAACGACCTATGCCGTCATCGACGATCCGCCGGGCGAGCGGCTTGTTGTTTCCGGACTCCGGTTGCGACGTCAGTGTCGTCTGGTCCATGGCGCTCCTTCACGGCGCGACCCGCTCAATCGATCGCCGCATGCACCAAGTTCGCCACCCGGTCCAGCCGCACCGAGTGCCAAGGGTCCGGACTGACAAAGTTGGTCAAATAGCAGAACGAAACCCCGCTGCCCGGATCGGCCCAGGAATACGACGATCCCACCCCGCCATGCCCGAACGTTTCCGGCGCGGCGATGGTTCCCAAACCCCTGATCCGGTCGCTCTCGCCGCGCACATGCGGGCCGAGGCCGCGATGCATCGGAATGCCGCCCATCTGCAGGTCCGGCGCCTCGCCCGTGTGGTTGCGTGAGACATAGGCGATCAGCCGCGGCGAAAACAGCCGCACGCCGCCCAGCCGTCCGCCATGCCCGAGCATCTGATAGAACGCCGCCATCCCCCGCGCCGTCGCGTAGCCGCCGCCACTCGGCAGCCCGGCGGCGCGGAACGCCGCGGAATTGTCGCGCGGCTCCGGCGCATAGGTATCGGCGCAACGCGCCTGCTGCGCCTCCGGCACGCCGACGAAGATGTCGTTGCCGAGGCCGAGCGGCTCGATCACCCGCTGCCGGATCACGTCGCGGTAGTCCTGGCCGGTGACCGCCTCGATCACCATCGCCTGCACCAGATGGGCGGCGCGGCCGTGGTATTGCAGCTTCGAGCCGGGCGTCCATTCCAGCGAGAAATCGCAGACTTCAGCCCGCATCCGCGCATGATCGGTCCATGTCGCCTGCGTCACGTCGCCGTTCGGAAAACCGCCCTGGTGCGTCATCACCTGCTGCAGCGTGATCTCGCCTTTCCCGCGTGCCGCGAACGCCGGCAGGTGATCCGCCACGCGGTCCATGAACGACAGCCTGCCTTCCTCCACCAACGTCCACACCGCCGCCGAGGTCAGCACCTTGGTCTGGCTGAACAGCAAGAACAGCGTTTCGAGGGTGGCCGACATCGTACCGCCCTCGGTCCGTGCCTCGCCATAGCTCCGGAACAGCGCCAGCTTGCCGTGGCGGGCGAGCGCGATCTGCGCGCCGGCATAGCGGCCTTCGGCGATATGCGAACGGATCAACGCGTCGAGGTGGTCGAGCGGCCTTGCCGCGAAGCCCAGTGCCGCGAGATTTGATTCAGGCAGCGGGTCTTTGCCGAACATAATGGTGTCCTCCTGAATGTCGTCGGCAGCAGGCTAAGCCAGGTGCCAGCCCGGCGCCAACGCGGCGCGCGGACCGCGGTCTTGGCTAAGCGGCACCGATCTGCTCTTCGATCGCATGAACCGCCCGAGGTAATCAAAGCATGACCAAAACCAAAGCCACGCCCTCGGTCGACCAGCGTCTCGACGGCCCGGGGATTTCCCACATAGATCCAGACGATCCGGCGGCCCGGTATTATGATCTGCTGGCGAGACTGCGGTCGCCGCTGACATTGCGGCAACTGATGATTCAGCCCGTGCGCACCGGCTATATCGGACAGGATCAGCCGCTTGTTCCGGCGGATCTGCCGCCAGGTGCCGCGGTGTTGTATCCGGACATCGCCGTGTCCGAAATCCATGTGCCGTCTCCGGCGGGACCGATTCGGTGCCAGGTCTTTCGTGCACCTGATGCCGCAGGCCCGATGCCGTTGCTGTTGTATATTCACGGCGGCGGTTTCACCGTCGGCAGTTCGGAAGACACCGCCTACATCACCAGCCGTATCGCCCGGGAAACGGGACTGGTGGTTGTCAGCGTCAACTACCGTCTGGCGCCGGAATGGCCATTTCCTGCCGGCCTCGACGACTGCTTTGCCGTCCTAGGCTGGTTGCGGCAGCATGGATCGGACATCGGCGGCAATCCGGAAACGATAGCCGTCGGCGGCGACTCTTCGGGGGGCAATATAGCGGCGGCGTTGCCGCTCAAGGCGGTGGCGGAGGGTGCGCGTCCCCCGGAGGCGGCCGTCCTGCTCTGCCCGCTGACCGATTTCTTCGCCGAGCAGTATGAGTCGTTCGAAAGCCTGGCGCCACTTGGTATCGTTTACGATACGGCCTTTTTTGGGTATATCCGGGGTGCCTATGCCGTGCACCACCGAACATGGTCGCATCCTCACGCAAGCCCGGCGCGTGGGGATCTGCGTCATTATCCGCCGGCTCTGATCGTATCGGGTACGAAAGACCCGATGATCGACGACAATCTGGCCTTCGCGGAGAAGTTGCGGGCGGCCGGCAACGAGCATGTCGAGATGTTCGTGCGCGAAGACATGCCGCACGGGTATTATTTCTTCCCCGGACTGCTCAAGGAAGGTGATGAGGCGTTTGCCGCGGTGGGCCGTTTTCTGCAATCGACTTTTCCCCGGGCGGGGCGTTGACGGATGCTGCGATGCGCTGCCACTGAGTCGCGAGAAATACTTCAAATCACGGTGGTGTGCACAGCCTGATGACAGTAGTTACAGTGTAATGCGAGTCCGTCGTTACAACGACTTTCAGTCAGCGCCACCTCGTCATGCCGACGAAGGTCGGCATCCACGCCTTGGTTTGCAAAAACACAGGCGTGGATGGCGGGCCTGCGCCCGCCATGACGTTTGGGGCCGCGCTGCGCATAGGTCGATGTCCAGGCGGACTGCATAATACTGCATCGTTTGCCCCGTCATTCCGACGTCGGACGGCAGGCGTCCAACTGCTGCACAATGATGGCCGCCACGGATGGATCGTTGGCGATCATCACATGCGATGCCGCGATCTCGAAGCTTTCGTCCGGCCGCGCCGGGTCGCGGCAACTCGCCCAGGCGACGATCCCATCGCGCTTGCTGTAGAGCGACGCACACGGTACCGGCAACGGAAGCTGCAGATCCTCCGCCAGCCCCGCAAGCTCTGGCACCGGCCAGAGCTTTGCGGCCGGGCGCAACGGCAGCCAGAAGCTGTCCATCGGCGCGCGGAACGGACTGCATACGGTGATCACCTGCCGGACCCGCCCGGGATGCCGCAGCGCCAACCAACGGGCAAACAAGCCGCCCATGCTCAGCCCGACTACGCTGACGGGACCGTGCGCCTCGGCCAGCGCCAGTAGGCGCGCCTCCACGCCCTGCATCAACCCGGGCGTCGGACCCCAATCGGTACCCAGCTCCCAGCCGAAGCTTGCATAGCCGGCCCGCGAGATGGCGGCGCGCAGGCGTTTTGTCTGCCAATCGCCGCGAAACAGGGTCGGAATGACCAACACGGCGCCGAGCACGCCGCCGGCTCCGCCCGCGGAATCGTGCCGCATGCGCAGGAAGTCGCGTGTCTGCGGCAGCAGCAACAGAAATTCCCGCGCCGTGGCGCCTGGCGACGGACGGGTGGGCTTGTAGGCAGGCGACGCGGGGTTCGGCATTATCCGAAACTACGCCAACGGCCGGCCTGACTCCAAACCGGCCCTCCGCCCGGGCGCTTCTGCGCCAGCCTGATAAAGAATACGCTTGTATGCACTTCAAAATCGATAGATTTGAAGGTGTTGTTACTTGTCGAGACTGGTCGTTAACGGATAGAGGCATCTGTATGCTTCGCCGTCGTATCTTCCCTGCGCGCATCAGGCGCCTGCCAGCAGTGGCCGTGCTGGCGGCGGCATTGGCTGGCAGCGGCGCAGCGGCAGCAGCAGCAGCAGCAGCAGCAGGAGCGACGTACGGTCCAAGCCGTCCGGGCGGGACCGCCATCCGCGTTGCGCAGGCGGATACCGGCCGGATTCTTGCCGAACCAATCCCCGGCGCGGACCCGATCATCGGATCAACGGATGTGCTCGGTCCGCCGGAGACGCTGACTCTGGCCCACCCGTCCGTCCTGACCACCGGCCGGCTCCGGGCAGATGTAACCAGCGTTACCTTGTCCGGTATCGACGGTGAGGCCGGAGACGCTGCGCAAGCCCTGCGGGAGTACATCGCCGCGGCCGGAGACCGCGTCGACTGCCGGCCTCAAGGCGATGGCCGCCATGTCTGCCTGACACCGGATGGGACCGACATTGCCGAGGTTGCCCTGGCGAACGGGGCGGCGCGTGCAAGGCCGGAGGCGCCGGATGCCTATCGGGAACAGGAGATCGCGGCGCAAACCGCGCGGCGGGGCGTTTGGGCAGCGCTGCCGCTACCCCCCGATACCGTGCGGCACCCGATCGTCCGCGACACCGCCACCCTGGCCTCCGCGACCACGACCTATCCCCTGTTCGGCATTATCGGACTGGGGGAGCCATATGCCGGCCAGCTTCAGGCCTATATCGCCGCGCGCGGCGACAGCATGGCCTGCTCGCTCCAGGGTGGAACGGGGGGTTATATCTGCCTCTTGCCCGACGGGACGGATATCGCCCAAGCCGCACTGGTCAACGGTGTCGCCCGTGCCGGCTCCGGCGCGCCCGCCGACTATCGCGCGCAGCAATTGGATGCCCTGAACAATCGCCGCGGCTATTGGCTGACCGCGACGGACGCGGTCATCACCGAGGCGCTGACCCCTCCAGTGCAGCCGGGGCCTGTCGTCGCCGCCGGCGAGGATGGAACCGACGGGATCAGCTATGCCGGCGGTGCACCGGTGGCGGTCATCGACGGCGCGCCCGTGCTGCTGGCATTCGCGGCGGGGCTTGGCTGGGGCTATTATGACCATGTCCGCCATTGGCATACCGCGCCCGACCGGTATCGCGTTCATCTGGATTACATCCATCCGGCCGGCAAAGGGTTGCCCGGCTACGCAGACCGTCGGGACGAGATGCGGCACGAAGCATCGATCCGGCCCGGAGCAGCATGGCACGAGCCTGTGGTCCACCCGGGGATTCCCGCAGCGACGGATCGTCCGCGCATGTACGGACATCCGCCCGAGCCGCATACCGGTATCGTCGAACCGCTGCCTCACCCGGAACCGATGGGCCATCCGGATCGTCTCGGGTGGAGCGACCCGCATCCGGCCGTGCGGCCTCCGGGTGGCATGGCGATGGCCGCTCCGCGTTTCGCTCCGCCTCCGGGCGGCGGTTTCAGCCATTCGGGGCCGCAAAGCGGCCCCCATCCGGCCGCCCCGGCCCAGCCGATGCGTGCCGCAGGTCCGCCGTCGCAGGCCGGCACGTCTTCGGTCCGGCGCCAATAGCCATCAGCGTTGCGGGGTTATAACTTGCAAAGGTTCCCGCACTGACTTAAATGGGCGGTTCCCCTGAAGCTCGTAACCGGAGGATGAGCGCATGGCGCGCGTCACCGTTGAAGACTGCGTTCAAAAAGTTCCCAACCGCTTCGAGCTCGTTCTGCTCGCGGCGCAGCGTGCCCGTAATATCAGCCGCGGGGAAGAGCTGACCATCGACCGCGACAACGACAAGAACCCCGTCGTCGCGCTGCGCGAAATCGCCGAGGAGACGATCGAACTGCCGCGCATCGAGCAGGACCTGATCAAGTCCCTGTCGCGTGCGCCGGAGCCGGAGCCCGCGGACGAAGAAGTGCTCGACCTGATCCCAACCGATCAGAACATTTTCGGCCTCCAGGACGTCGCCGCCGAGGAAGAGGCGGCCAGCTTGCCGGCGGATGCGGATGAGGGCCTGTCGCCCGAAGATCTGGAAGCGGCCATCGAGGCGGAACTCGGCGGCCGGGCATCGCGGTAACGCGCCCATGAAGGACGGGGGATACGGCGGCGAGCTGGAACGGTCCGCGCCTACCCCCGCGCGTCTGACCAATCCGTTCCTGCCGCCGCCGCCGTCGACCACTGGCGAACTCGCCGTATTGCCCGGGCCATCCGGGCCCGGACCGATCCCGCCATGCGAGTTGACGCGGAAGATCCTCGACTACGATCCGAAGGCGGATACGTCGCTGATCGACGCGGCCTACGAACTGGCGTCAAAGGCGCATATCACCCAGCGCCGCGACAATGGCGACCCCTACATCACCCATCCGGTGGCCGTCGCTGACATCCTGGCGGGATACCGGCTGGATGTCGCCTCGATCGCCACCGCGCTGCTGCACGACGTGGTCGAGGACACGACCTACAAGCTGTCGGAGATCGAAGCCAGGTTCGGCAAGGAGATCGCCGCCCTGGTCGATGGCGTCACCAAGCTGACGCGACTCGAGCTGCAATCGGACCGCACCAAGCAGGCGGAGAACTTCCGTAAGCTGGTGCTGGCCATGAGCCGCGACATCCGCGTCCTGCTGGTGAAGCTCGCGGACCGTCTGCACAACATGCGCACCCTGCATTTCGTCCGCGACGCCGATCGGCGCAGGCGCATCGCGCGCGAGACGATGGAGATCTACGCTCCGCTCGCCGAACGCATCGGCATGGACGCGGTGAAGACCGAGTTGCAGACTCTGTCCTTCACTCAGCTTGAGCCGGAGGCCTACGCCACCATCCAGGCGCGGCTGAACTTCCTGCGCGGCCAGGGCGCCGACGTCATCGACGACGTCCGCGGGGAGCTGCTTCAGGTCTGCAAGGAAAGCGGCGTCGATGTCGTCTCGATAACGGGGCGCGAGAAGTCGCCGTATTCGATCTGGGAGAAGATGCACAGGCGTAACGTCGCCTTTGAACAATTGTCCGACATCATGGCGTTCCGCATCGTCGTCGCCACCAAGGCGGACTGCTACGCGGCGCTGGGCGCAGTCCACTCGGCCTATCCGGTTATCGCCGGGCGGTTCAAGGACTACATCTCGACCCCGAAATCCAACGGCTACCAGTCGCTGCACACCGGTGTCACCTTGCGCCAGCCCCGCAACCAGAAGATCGAGGTGCAAATCCGCACCGATGAAATGAACGACGTGGCGGAGAACGGCGTCGCCTCGCACTGGGTCTACAAGGCGCCCGACAAGAAGGTCGATGGCAGCGACGTGCAGCGCTTCCGCTGGGTGCAGGACCTGCTGGAAATCCTCGACGACTCGTCGGCACCGGATGAGTTCCTGGAAAACACCAAGCTGGAACTGTATGCCGATCAGGTTTTCTGCTTCACGCCGAAGGGGCAGTTGATCCAGTTGCCGCGCGGCGCCACTCCGGTCGACTTCGCCTACGCCGTGCATTCCCAGGTCGGCGATACCTGCGTCGGCGCCAAGGTGAACGGGCGGCTAATGCCGTTGCGCCATCACCTGGAGAACGGCGACCAGGTCGAGATCATGACGGCGCGTGGCGGCACCCCGTCGCCGCAATGGGACCGTTTCGTCGTCACCGGCAAGGCGCGTGCCCGCATACGGCGGTTCATCCACCAGGAGCAGCGCGAGCAAAGCCGCAACGCCGGGCGGGTTGAACTGACCAAGGCATTCCGCCAGGCTGGGGTGGACGGATCGGAAAAGGCGCTGGAGCCGGCGCTGAAGGCGCTGAAGATCGCCAGCGCCGATGAACTGTACATCGCCGTCGGCAACGGCAACCTGGTGGCGAAGGACGTAGTGCACGCCGCCTATCCGGAGCTTCGCCAGGCGCCGCGCGCGCCGCGGATGATGCCGCCGATGCTGCCGCGCGGGCGGCTGCCGGCCCGGCACGACCACGACATGCCGGTCACCGGGCTGGTGGCGGGGATGGCCTATACCTTTGCCGGCTGCTGCCATCCGGTGCCGGGCGACGAGATTGTCGGCATCGTCACTACCGGCAAGGGTGTGACGATTCATGGCCGCGACTGCCAGACCCTGGCGAGTTTCGCCGCGACGCCGGAACGGTATATCGATGTCGACTGGAATTACGAGACCCTCGGCAAGAGCGGTTCGGCGGGGAAAGGCGAAGGCCATACCGCGCGGATCAGCGTGATCGCGGCGAACGAGCAGTCCGCTCTGGCTGATCTGTCGAACGCCATCGCCAAGCAGGACGGCTCGGTCACAAATCTGAAGATCGTCAACCGGCAGCAGGATTTCATGGAGGTGCTGGTCGATGTGGATGTGCGGGATATCGCCCATCTGTCGAAGGTAATCGTCGGATTGCGCGGGTTGAAGTCGATAAAGGGCGTGGAACGTGCGACGGGTGGTTGAGCGCGCCGGCACCGTCTCCGCCTCCCACCGTCATGGCCGGGCGTGTCCCGGCTATCCTCGCACCGCCGGCAAAACGCGGATGGCCGGGGCACGCCCGGCCATAACGGTGGGGCAGAAGCCGTTGCCTCAACGAACCAGCCCCGCATGATCCTCGGTATCGGCTCCGACATCTGCGACATCCGCCGCATCGAATCGGCGATCGGGCGGCATGGCGACCGCTTCCTCGAACGCGTGTTCACCGAAACCGAACGCGCCAAGGCGTTGCGCCGGACCGAGAAAATCCAGGCCTCCACCTTTGCCAAGCGCTTCGCCGCCAAGGAAGCTGCTGCCAAGGCACTGGGCACCGGTTTCCGGCAGGGCGTGTTCTTCTCCGACCTCGGCGTGGTCAACCTGCCCGGCGGCCAGCCGACGTTGCAGATGACCGGTGGCGCGGCGGAACGTCTGCGCGCTATTACCCCGCGCGGAATGGCGGCGCAGGTCCACCTGACGATGACTGATGAATATCCATACGCCTACGCGCAGGTGATCATCTCCGCGATCCCGGCAGCCTGAGTATCCCCCGCCTACCTGCCGGTGAGATCCGCCGGTTTTCCAGCTGCCAGACGCGCGGCCAGCAAGCGGGCGACGCCATTGGTCGAAGCCGCGGCCGACAGGCGCTGAAATGCCTCCAGCCGCCAGCGGCCGCCATCCACTTGCGCAATCCGGACCGCCTTCATGACCAGCCGAACGTCGTCAGGATCGGTTGCAAATGCCGTTTCATCGATGTCCGGGCCGCCATCCACCGCCTCGAAGACGGCCGAGCTTTTGGACCCGATCATATCGGTAACCTCGAATTCGTAGCGGCCCGGAGCCAGGGTCATCGGTGCCGAAGCGCGCCGTGCGCCGTCAGCGTCAGGCGTCAACTTTTGGAAGCTTCCCGATTCACCGGTCAACGTCGCAACGAAAGGCGGGGTGCCGGCGGACCAGGCAAGGGTCACGCCGCGGGTCCCGGCGGTCAGGCGCTGATGATATGGTTCGGTCAACAGCGGCACCGCCAGCAGGTTGGCCAGGTCCCTGGTAAACACGGTGACGGTCTGCTGCGAGTGACTGCCATTCTCCTGACCGCTGAATGGATTGATAAGCCGGCCGAATCCTTCCGCGATAGATTCCACGACGGTGGTCTCGCGGCTTTTGCGGACAATGCCGGGCGAGCTTTCGCGTGTCACGCTCAGGCCGCTCGGCAGGATTTTGACGTAACCCGGCCCGTTCACAAAAATTCGGTCGCCAGCCCGCACATTGGTCCAATAAGCGACTGGTTTCTTTTGCCCGTCCCGTTCAATCCAGAAATTCGCCGGATCGCCTTGCATATCGCTTATATGGCCGGAGACAGGCGCATCACCGGCGCAGGCCGCGTGCGTCCAACCGAGCCCCAGGCCGGTGGCGAGCAGCACCGCGAGCGGGGCACTACGGAACCGCTCCGCCAGCAGCGCCCTCCAGCCGTGTTTCTTCCACGTATGCATGACCGTTTCACCTATTTCCAACAACCAATGCGCCGCCAGCCCGGCGAACGGTGCCGCCGGATCGATCCAGATGCCGCCCCCGATCAACATTTCGGACACCGCGAAAGAAGTGCAGATGACAAAAATGATCGCAATGATCGGCGAGATCGCCAAAGTAAAGACAGTCAGCGAAAGCCACACGGCCATGCCGACGAAAAGACCCAGGCCAAGCGCCGCCATCGGCGGCAGCGGATGCAACTGTCCCTGTTGCAACAGCGCGTTGATTGCGTTGAGCAGCACCATGGAGCCCGGCATCGCGCCGATGGGGGTTTGAATCCTGTCCCGGGCCGCCGCGTTGCTTCCACCCACAATAACGATTCGTCCCTCAACCGGATCGGCCGACGGTGCATTCTCCGTCACGATACGCGCCGGCAGATACGTCAAGCGGCGTTCGTTGCGTTGATTGATCGGCCATGCCTGCGTAAACAAAATACGCTCGCCATCGATGTCGTCAGGGTGCAGATCCACGCGTGCGAGTCGCCCGATTTCTATCTCCCGGCCGGGCTCGAACTTTACATCGTCGCAATCCCCGGCAACGGAATCCTTCAAACCTTCACCGAGCCTCGATACCCCGCTTTTCGCATCGCCGACGATGGCCAAGCTCAGCAACTCGACCGACGGCAGCGCAACCGGCCTGGAGTTTTCGCAAACTGCTTCCGACAAATGCCATCGCCGCACCAGACCGTCCGGGTCCAGGACGAAGTTCGCGGTCGCGAAATGGACGAGGTCGTTGCCCTTGACCGCGGCGTCAATCTCCGTGGCGTTGGCGGCCGAAGCTTCAAAGGTGTCCGGCGGCGCGATACGACCCGGATGTCTCGAACTGAGCGGACGCACAAAAATGATATCCGGCCCGCTGTGATAATCGTGCAGCCATGAGCGCAAATCATCATCGCCGGGGCCGGGATGACTGAGGTCAAGGTCCACGACGATTAAAGCCGCCGGTTTGGCCGTGTCGCTGTCAACGGCTTTGCCCTCGGCGGCGAACCTGATCAGATCTCGGACATGGGCTCGGTCGGTGACGCCTTTGGCGCCCCACTGCGCGAATGTCGCGTCGTCGATGTCAATGAAGGCGAACCGCGCGAACTGGAGCGAGGCATCCGGGACAATGTCCTGACCGGTCCAGATGCGCATGAAGCCATCATGGAATGAAACCGTGTGGGCCTCCCACCATTGCGTGGTTTCGGCCCACATTGTCAGCCATTCCAATAGCACCACGATCAGCAATGCGTGGACTGCATCCCGGAGCAACGAATGCTCGTGGCGCTTCGGATGTTTGCCGGTTGGCGCTTTCATGTCGGCTGTCCCGCCTCGGGCGAAAACGCCGTCCGCCGATCGGCTGCAGGCGGCAAACGATCCGCCGGTTGACCTGACGGGCCTGCTGCCGCGCAAACGGTCCCGCATGACGCCGCCCGACGTGACGAAACATTGCCGCACAATGCGGTCGTTTGCGTTATCATACGGGTAGTGTATGGAATCCGACGCGAGTGCGAAAGCGGGATTCCACCTGCGGTCGGCTAATAATATCGAGGCATTTCAAAAATCATCTTTTCCGCTCGGCGTTCTAAATCAGTCCGCCCTTGAACGCCGGCGATTGGTCCGGTTACCCCTGCCGCAATCGCCGGATCGCCTCCTCGGCTTCCCGGGCATCCGCATCCAGCGCTCGTTCCGCCACCGCCCGCGGAAACCCGGCCCGCGCCATAATCCCGAACTCCCGCTGCCGATCGGCCTCGCCCGATGTGCGGAAGGGGCCGATACGCCGCTTGCGGGTGAGGATGAGAGCCGAAACCAGTTCCGTCTCCGCGTCCTCCGGTAGCACGGACTGCGCCAGTTCAGCGTCCACCCCTTTCGCCGCAAGCTGAGCGGCGACCGCGCGACGCGACCGCCCGGCATGCACCAGGCTGCGCGCCCGGCTTTCGGCGAATGCCGCATCGCTGACCGCACCGGACGCCACGAGGCGCTTGACCACATCGGCCGTTGCCTGCCGGGCCGCCGCCACCTGTTCGGCTACAAGATCGCGATCCGCAGCCCCGCGCGCCCAGGTGTCGATGCGGCGGAACAGCATCCGCCGCAGACCCGCCTCGGTCGCCGCGTAACGGGCCAGATAGTTCAGCGCCGCCTGATGCAGGCTGCCGGCGTCCGGCGGGGTGGAATCGGAGGGCGTCGCCATGGCGCGACGATGCACGTTCGGGCGATACCGTTGCAACCGTGGTGTGCGGACCGTCTTCAAACACTCGTTTGACAGCGGCGCGCGCTTCGAACGATGATCCGCGTTTCCGCCGGACCCGTCCCGAAAGGTCGCGGGCGGGCGATCCGTCGGGAAGGCTGAGAAAACCAAGGTTTGAACCGGATGATATCCGCGCTGCTGCCGAACTATGCACGTGCCGATCTCGCTTTCGAGCGGGGCGAGGGCGCCTGGCTGTGGACGGCGGACGGGCGACGATTCCTGGATTTCGGCGCCGGCATTGCTACGGCCAGCCTCGGACACGCGCATCCCCATTTGGTGAAGGCGATTTCCGAACAGGCCGCCAAGGTGATGCACACCTCCAATTTGTATCGCATCCCGCAGGCCGAACGGCTGGCCCGGCGGCTGGTAGACGTGACGTTTGCGGACAGCGTGTTCTTCTGCAACTCGGGCGCCGAAGCGAACGAGGGCATGATCAAGATGATGCGCCGCGCCACATCCGACGCGGGCAAGCCGGAGCGCTACCGCATCATCTGCTTCGAGGGCGCGTTCCACGGCCGCACCCTGGCGACGTTGGCTGCCACCGGCAATCCGCACTACCTGGAGGGCTTCGGCCCGGTGGTGGACGGTTTCGACCACGTGCCGTTCAACAACATGAACGCGGTACGCGACGCCATCGGTCCGCAGACCTGCGGCATCATCGTCGAGCCGGTGCAGGGCGAGGGCGGCATCCGTCCGGCCGACATACAGTTCCTGCGCGACCTGCGCACGGTGTGCGACGAGTACGACATCATCCTCGGCATGGATGAAGTGCAGACCGGCATGGGCCGCTCCGGAAGACTTTTCGCACATGAGTGGGCGGCAATCGAGCCGGACATCATTTCCTCGGCCAAGGGCATCGGGGGCGGCTTCCCGCTGGGTGCGGTCCTGGCGAAAGAACGCTACGCCAAGGCGCTGAAGCCCGGCACGCACGGCACCACCTTTGGCGGCAACCCGCTGGCATGTGCCGCCGGGAACGCGGTGCTGGACGTAATGCTGGAGCCGGGATTCCTGGAAGACGTCGAGCGCAAGGGCCGCATGCTGCGCGGCGAGCTCGACGCGATAGCGCGAGATTTCCCGTCCGTTTTCGTGGAAGCGCGCGGCCTCGGGCTGCTGCTGGGACTGAAATGCGTGGTGCCGCAGGGTCAGGTGCAGGCGGCGTGTGTGACGGAGGGGCTGCTGGCTATTACTGCCGGCGACAATGTCCTGCGTCTCGCGCCGCCATTGGTGGTCACCGACGGCGATATCGCTGAAGGCGTAGCTTTACTGCGCCGTGCGGCCACCAAGGTTGCGGCCGCAGCCGCCGGCGAGGTTACAGCGCAATGAGCGGCGCGGTGCGGCTGAAGGCTGAAACAAGGGACCGCTCCGAGGATCAAGGGGCCGGCCCGAGGCACTTCCTCGACCTGCGCGACTTCGATACCGCGACCTTGCGGCAGATGCTGGACATTGCCTGCGGCTTCAAGCGTGCCGGGGGCGTGTCGTCGCGCCCGCTGGCCGGCAAGACCCTGGCGCTGATCTTCGAAAAACCCTCCACTCGAACCCGCGTCTCCTTCGAGGTCGGCATGCGCCAGCTCGGCGGCGACGTCGTCGTGCTGTCCGGCAAGGATACCCAGCTTGGCCGCGGCGAGAGCGTATCCGATACGGCGCGCGTGCTGTCGCGCTATGTCGATGCGATCATGCTGCGGACGGATCGCGTGTCGAAGCTGCACGAACTGGCGGAATACGCCACGGTGCCGGTGATCAACGGCCTGACCGAAGCGTCGCATCCCTGCCAGCTGATGGCTGATGTTCTGACGTTCGAGGAGCAGCGTGGTCCCATCGCCGGGCAGGTGGTGGCATGGTGCGGCGACGGCAACAACGTGGCGCGAAGCTGGATCGAGGCCGCGGTGCGATTCGGTTTCACCCTGCGGCTGGCGACCCCGGACGGGCTGCGTCCGCCGGAGGACGCGGTCGCGTGGGCGCGCGCCCAGGGCGGCCGCATCGAGCTGACCGATGATGCCGAGGCGGCGGTGGCCGGCGCGCGCTGCGTGGTCACGGATACCTGGGTGTCAATGTCGGATGATCCGAACGAGAGCCGGCACAATCTGCTGGCGCCGTATCGGGTGACCTCCCGGTTGATGAGCCTGGCCGCGCCGGACGCGCTGTTCATGCACTGCCTGCCGGCGCATCGCGGCGAGGAAGTCGATGCGGACGTGATCGACGGTCCGCGCTCGGTGGTATTTGAGGAGGCGGAGAACCGGCTGCACGCCCAGAAGGGCGTGCTGGCCTGGGCGATGGGCGCGGCGCGCTAGGCCGAGGCTTCTTGGGTTGGTCTCGCATCGATGAGCGATCTCGCGGCCTCGGCCGCCGTGCTTGCCATCCTGCTGGTCAGTTCTGCGTTCGGCGTCTTCATCCAGCGGTTCCTGTCGGACGCGCACAGAAGCCGCGAAACAAAGGAGCTGTCACTTACCGTAACGAATATGCTGGTCACACTGACGGCCTTGATCCTCGGGCTGCTGACCAACTCGGTCGTCCAGTCGTTCAATCAGGCCGGGTCTGAAATCAGGCTTTACTCGGTGGAGCTGATCGCGCTCGGCCAAACGCTGCAGGAGATTGGACCCGAAGCCGAACCGGCGAGGGGGCTATTGCGGATCTACGTTGCCAGCGCCATCGCTTCGACCTGGCCGGATGAACCCAAACCGGCCAATGCAACGATCCTTACAGACGCCACGGACGGCGATCGCCGGCACCCGCGGCTTGAAAGCGTCGCACTCGGGGCGGTACTGGATCGGGTGGGGCGCGAGGTCCGCCGGCTGCCCGCGGGGGATGCCGTTCGAACCGAGCTTGTCGCCGCGGCCAATCGTCATTTCGACGCCCTGATGCAGGACCGCTGGAAGCTCGTCGAGCGGACGGGCGGGACGATTCCGTCTCCGTTCATGAAAGTGCTGATCTTCTGGCTCGCGATCGTTTTCCTCAGCCTGGGGCTGATATCGCCGCGCAATACGCTGGCTCTGACCACGATTGTATTGGGCGGCGTGGCGATCGCCGCGGTCATTTTCGCGATTATGGAGATGTCCGGCCCGTTTACCGGGATCATCACCGTTTCCAGCGAGCCGATGCGTGACGCGCTGGTCCATCTCGGCGGTTAGACTGTGGCGACGCCCAAGAATAAGCGAATCGGGCGGCTGACTTTGATCCGTCATGGCCCGCTTGTCCGGGCCACCTATTACAAGCACCCTGCCGCGATCGGTGGCCCGGACAAGCCGGGCCATGACGTGGAGGGAAGGAAGCCAGACTGAAGCGGCAATGCTTGGGCGTCGCCTATGTGCTGATGTGGAGGTAGGGATTGCCCGCGACGGTGCCCGCCGCCTGAACGAATTGCGACGCTTGCGCAACGCTGTAGCCGGCGAATGTCAGTTGGTCGGTGACCGCGCCCTTGCCGTTGATGTCGATCTTCAAGGTGGCGCCGGTGAAGCCCTGAGCGCCCAGGTTCGCCACCCAGGTCGCCGTGGAGACACCCGGCTGCCAGCCCCAGATCGTGACGTCATCCGTATGGTGGAAGTTGACGATGGTGTTCCAAGTGAAGCTGTCGCTGCGGGCATCGAGGTAGAACGTGTCGGTGCCGCTGCCGCCGACGAGGAAATTCGATCCGGACCCGCCGTCCAGGATGTTGCGGCCGCTCTGCGCGGCGATGACGTCCTCGCCCGTTCCGCCATAGATGAAGACATTTGGACCAAGCGCTGTGAGTATCAGGCTGTCGGCTGATGCCGATATGTATTCGGAAGTAATTCCGGCTACAGTGCCGGTATAGGGCTTCATCGTGATGATGGATCCGGCGTGTTTGGTGTTATCGACGATCGCCATCTGGGTCACGATGCTCATCCCCGCCTGTGTTGACAGCGTAACACATGATGTCGCCGCAGTGCGATCATCCGATATCACTGAAACTTTATCCGAACCCGGAAAACGGCGACGGACGTTGCAGGAAGCACAGAGTTCCGCCACGGTGACGCCTCCTTGTTCAGCCAAACGCACAAATTCCAGACGGCTGTCCATGATGGTTCCCGACTTCCAAGGCATCGCTGAGGCTCCGTTGCATTCTCGATCCTAAAGCGCCAGGAAGGTCTCCGGCCACCCGTCAGGGAGGTGTCCGGTCTAAACAACAAGCCGGGCCATGACGGGGAGAGAAGGACGCTCGAGTGAAGCGGCAATTCTTGGGCGTCGCCTAAGCCACGGCCACGCTTAGCGAGACTATCGCGGCCAACCTGACACCCGGTGCAATCAGCGGCCCGACCGGACTGACGGCCTGTCTTCGCCAGTTCGGCGGCTTGCTTCCCGCGGATGCGCCTTGACATGACGATATGCCCCACCCCGTTAACCCTTCGTCAACTTTTCCCCCGCATCATGCGTGTCGATGTCCGCACCCCCGATCATCATCCTGGCCGAACCGGACCCGATCATCAGCAGCGTGCTGAGGGTGGAGTTCAGCGAACTCGACTTCGCCGTGCTGATGGCCACGACAGCCCGGGACGCCGAGGAGTACGCCGCGCATGCCGTCGCCAGTCTGGTCGTGCTGGACGTCGGGTCGCTGCGGCTGGCGGGCTACAATGCCTGCGCTCGCATCCGGCGGCGCAGCGGCTACGCCGGCCGGCCGATCGTGCTGACAAGTCATGACGTGTCGGAGCGGATGCAGGCAGCGGCGGCAACGGCCGGGGCCAACGTGCTGCTGCCGAAGCCGTATTCCGTGAACGATCTGCTCGCGGCACTGACGCCGCATTTGCCGCCCGGCGACCCGCTGCTGACGCACCGCGCCAGCAAGCTCGCCATGGCGCAGGAATGGACCGCGGCGCCCTCGCCCTCGGTGCAGGCCGGGCGCGACTCGAAGCTGACACGGAACGGGTTGCTGCTGCCGATCGTGCGGAGCGCCGGGGTGAAGCTTCCGCTCTATCGTAAGACTTGACTTTGATGCGTGACACGTCAGTTTCCGCACCCTGAATGGATTACTGATATCTCACGCATGAGAATCGTCGCATGATCACCGCCGGCCAGGTTCGTGCGGCCCGCGCCCTTCTGGGCCTCGACCAGCGCGGCCTGGCGGAGCTGGCGAGCCTGTCCCTGCCGACAATCCAGCGCATGGAGGCCAGCGACGGCGTGATACGCGGCAATGTGGATTCCCTGGTCAAGCTCATCGGCGCCCTGTCGGCCGCCGGGATCGAGTTGATCGGCGACGGCGCGATCAGCGCCGCCGGCGGCCGCGGCGTCCGGCTCTCACCCAGGCCGCCCCGATCGGGGCCGGCCGCGCCATGATGCCGATCGCCTGGGTCATTCCGTGCCTGCTGCTGCTGTCGGCCGCCGGCATCGTCACCGCGCGCTCGGCCTTCGGCCGGGTGCTGGTCTACGGCGGCTGCCTGCTGCTCTGCACCGCCCTGGGCATCGGCGGCTTCCACGCCCTGACCGCCGCCAACCAGCACCTCCAGCTTCCCGTCGGCCTTCCCTGGATCGGCACCAACCTGCGTCTCGATGCCCTGGCGGGATTTTTCCTGATCCTAATCGGCCTCGGCGGCGGCGGCGCCAGCCTGTTCGCGCTCGGCTACGCCCGGCACGAGGAACATCCGCAGCGCGTGCTGCCGTTCTACCCCGCCTTCCTCGCCGGCATGATCCTGGTGGTCCTGGCAGACGACGCCTTCACCTTCCTGTTCGCCTGGGAGCTGATGTCGCTGACCTCCTGGGCGCTGGTCATGGCGCATCACCGGGAGGACGCCAACGCCCGCGCCGGCTACGTGTATCTGATCATGGCGACATTCAGCGGCCTGACGCTGCTGTTGGCGTTCGGCCTGCTGGCGGGCGACCTGGGAAATTACGCCTTCGACAGCATCCGCAACAATCCGCCCTCGGCCGATGTTGCCGGCGTGGTCATGCTGGTCGCGCTGGTTGGCGCCGGATCGAAGGCCGGCCTCGTGCCGCTGCATGTCTGGTTGCCGTTAGCGCATCCGGCGGCACCCAGCCATGTCTCCGCGCTCATGAGCGGGGTGATGACCAAGGTGGCGGTCTATGGCTTCATCCGCATCGTGTTTGATCTTGTCGGCCCGACGCAGTGGTGGGCCGGGACCGTGGTGCTGGCTGTCGGCGGCATCACCGCCGTTATCGGCGTGCTGCAGGCGCTGATGGAGCGCGACCTGAAGCGCCTGCTGGCTTATTCCACGGTGGAAAACATCGGCATCATTTTCATCGGGCTGGGCCTGTCGCTGGCGTTCCGCTCCAATAACCTCGGCGCCGGGGCGGCGCTGGCGCTGACCGCCGCGCTGTTCCATGCGCTGAATCACACGACCTTCAAAAGCCTGCTGTTCTTCGGCGCCGGGTCGGTGCTGCACGCCACCGGCCAGCGCGACATGGAGACGCTGGGCGGCCTGATCCATCGCATGAAGGTGACGCCATTCGTCTTCCTTATCGGCTGCATCGCAATTTCCGGACTGCCGCCGCTGAACGGCTTCGCCTCGGAATGGCTGACCTTCCAGGCGGTGCTGCTGCGGCCGGAATTTCCCCAATGGGGCCTGAAGCTGCTGATTCCCGTCGATGGCGCGCTGCTGGCGCTGGCCGCGGCGCTGGCGGCGTGCTGCTTCGTGCGGGCGTACGGCATCTGCTTCCTCGGCCGCCCACGCAGCGATGCGGCGGCACAGGCGCGGGAGACCGATCCCTGGTCGCTGGCCGCGATGATCGTGTTCGCCGCGCTCTGCCTGCTGACCGGTCTCATACCGGGGGTGGTGATCGACACCCTCGCCCCGGTGGCGCGCGACCTGACCGGCGCACGCATGCCGGTGCAGATCGGCGATGCCTGGCAGACAATCGTGCCCATCGCCGCGAGCCGCAGTTCGTATAACGGGCTGCTGGTGTTCGCCTTCATCACCTTCTCGACCCTGATCACCACCGTCACGATCCACCGCCTCAGCGCGCATGGCGTGCGGCGCGCGCCGCCCTGGGATTGCGGCTTCCCCGATCCGACGCCGCTCAGCCAATACTCCGCGGCCAGCTTCGAGCAGCCGATACGCCGGGTGTTCGGTACGGTGCTGTTCCGTTCGAAGGAGATCGTTGACATGCCGCCGCCGGGGGACAACCGCCCCGCCGGCATCGTTCGGACGATCCATGACCCGGCGTGGGAGGGACTCTACCGCCCGCTGGCGGTGGCCATCGGCTGGATCGCCGGCAAGTCCGACCTGCTCGCCTACCTGACCATCCGGAGCTATCTCAGCTTTGTCTTCGCCGCCCTCGTGGTGCTGCTGATCGCGCTGACGATATGGCAATAATCTATCCGCTGCTGGCGCAGCTCGTGCAGATGACGGTGATCCTGACGTTGTCGCCGCTGCTCATCGGCCTGGTGCGGAAGGTGAAATCCCGCCTGCAGCGCCGCCGCGGCTCATCGCTGATCCAGCCCTACCGCGACCTGAGGCGGCTGCTCGGCAAAGAGGCCGTGGTCGCCGAGAACGCCTCCTGGCTGTTCCGCGTGGCGCCGTATGTCGTGTTCGCCTCGACCTGGGTGGCGGCGGCGTTGATCCCGACCTTTTCCGCCAACCTGATGTTCAGTTGGTCGGGCGACCTCATTGCCATAACCGCCTTGCTGGGGAGTGCCCGCTTTTCCCTCGCCCTGGCAGGGATGGATGTCGGCACCAGCTTCGGCGGCCTCGGCTCATCGCGTGAGATGATGATCGCCTCGCTGGCCGAACCGGCCATGCTGATGATCGTGTTTTCGGTGGCGCTGATCGCCGGATCCACGGAGCTGTCCACCATCGCCGGCTACATGCTGAACGGCCAGGTGGGGCTGCGCGTTTCGCTGGCGATGGCCCTGGCGGCGCTGCTAATCGTCGCGGTGGCGGAGAACGGGCGCATTCCGGTCGATAATCCGGCGACGCACCTGGAGCTGACCATGGTGCATGAGGCGATGGTGCTGGAATATTCCGGCCGCCATCTGGCGATGATCGAGCTGGCCGCGTCGCTCCAGCTCATGCTGTACCTGTCGATGATCGCCTGCATCTTTTTCCCCATCGGCATGGCGGCCGACGCCAACGTGCCGCTGCTCGACGCTGTGGGATTCTTCGCCTGGCTGGCCAAGATGGCCGCCGGCGGCATTGCGCTGGGCGTGGCGGAGACAATCGTCGCGAAAATGCGGGTGTTCCGGGTACCCAACTTCCTCGGCGCCGCGCTGATGCTGGGTCTGCTCGGCGTGCTGCTGCTGTTTGTTTCCAGGGGAATGTGATGCCGACCTTCATGTCGCCGCATGGCCTGTCGTTCGACATCGCCCATATGCTGGCCGGACTGCTGGTGCTGGTCAGCTTCATGATGCTGTACCAGCTCCGGCTGCTGGCCCTGCTGCATGTGCTCGGGCTGCACGCCCTGGTGCTGGCGCTGTCGGTCGCCTGGCAGGCGCATATCCAGGAGGCGCCGCATCTCTACATCACCGCCGGCATGGCGCTGGCCTTCAAGGCCATCCTGATTCCCTGGGCGCTGCGCCGCATGGTGTTCCAGATGGGCCTGCACCGGGAAATCGAGACCGTCGGCGGCATCGGCATCACCATGCTGGCCGGCATCGCGCTGGTGGCGTTGTCGCTGCAGGTGATGCTGCCGGTCACCGCCAACGCCGATCCGGTGGCGCGGGAGGATATCGCGCTGGCGCTGTCGGTGGTGCTGATCGGGTTGCTGATCATGGTGACCCGCCAGAACGCCATCAGCCAGGTCGTCGGCTTCATGTCGCTGGAGAACGGCATCAACCTGGCGGCCACCGGGGCGCGCGGGATGCCGCTGGTGGTGGAGATCACCGTCGCCTTCTCGATCCTGGTCGCCTTCATCGTCGTCGGCGTGTTCCTGTTCCGTATCCGTGAGCGGTTCGACACCATCGACATCAGCGAACTCGACCGCGTCCGGGGGGGCCAGATGTGATGCCGGATCCGGTTGCCGGCATCCTGCTGACGCCCATCTTCGCCGCGGCCATCCTGGTGGTGCTGCCGGGCTACCGGCTCGGCGCGGCGCTGAACATGATCGCCAGCCTGGCGTCGCTGCTGTTCGCGCTGACCCTGTTGTGGGACCGGCCTCCGACCACCCAGTATTTGCTTGTGGACGACCTGAACATCGTCTTTGTCCTGCTGAACTGCTTCGTCGGCTTCACCACCAGCAGCTTCAGCGCCTCCTATATCGGGCACGAAATCCAAATCGGCAAACTCAGCCTGGCCAACATCCGGTTCTATCACGCGATGTACCAGATCATGCTGTTCGGCATGAACCTGGCCTTGCTGGCCAATAATATCGGCCTGATGTGGGTCGCCGTCGAACTCGCGACGTTGACAACCGTCATGATGGTCGGCCTGTACCGCACCGCCGAGGCGCTGGAGGCGGCGTGGAAATACTTCATCCTCGGGTCCGTCGGCATCGCTTTGGCGCTGTTCGGTACCATCCTGGTCTACCTCGCCGCCCGTCCGGTGGTCGGCGAAGGCATCGACGCGATGATCTGGACCAACCTGTTCCACGCCGCGCCGGAGTTCGACTCGTCGCTGCTGAACATCGCCTTCGTCTTCCTGTTGCTGGGCTACGGCACCAAGGTCGGGTTGGCGCCGCTGCACGCCTGGCTGCCGGACGCTCATGCCGAAGGCCCGACGCCGATTTCCGCCGTGCTGTCCGGGCTGCTGCTTAACGTCGCGCTGTATGCTCTGCTGCGCTTCAAGGTGCTGCTCGCCGCCAATCCCAACGCCATCGCCCCCGGTCCGCTGATGATCGGCATGGGGCTGCTGTCGCTGATTTTCGCCGCGTTCATGCTGTACCGGCGGCGCGACATCAAACGGATGTTCGCCTATTCGTCGATCGAGCACATGGGGATCATCGTGTTCGCCTTCGGCATGGCCGGCCCGCTGGGCAACTTCGCCGGGCTGCTGCAGATGACGATGCATAGCCTGACCAAGTCGGGGATCTTCTTCTGCGTCGGCCATATCGCGCAGGTGAAGGGATCGCAGAAGATCGCCGACATGGGCGGCCTGACGAGCAGCCACCCGGTGCTGGGCTGGGGACTGGTGGCGGGCATGGCGGCGATCGCCGGACTGCCGCCGTTCGGCGTGTTCACCAGCGAGTTTCTGGTGGTGTCGTCCACCTTCGCGCGTGAGCCGATCCTGGCGCTGCTGTTGGTGTTCGGGCTGCTGGTGGCGTTCGGAGCCCTGCTGCTGCGGGTCACCGGCGTCGCCTTCGGCCCGGTGATCGGACCGGTAGGGCGAGTGCATGCCTCCTATATCCCGATGTTCGCGCATTTCTCGCTGGTGCTGATGGCGGGGATCTGGTTGCCGCCGCCTCTGGTCACCTGGTTCCAGCATGTCGCGGCGCTGCTTGGATGACGCTGCTCGCGCAAATCATCGCTTCGCGCGATCTCGTCACCGCCCACCGGCCGTGGCCGCGCGTGATCGTCGATCCGGGCATCTGGCGCTACACCGTCAATCGGTTGGCGGACGGCTCGCTGACGTTGCTCAGCCTGTGGGGCGAACCGGGGGCCGTGCACATGGCGATCCTCGGCGGCGGCTCACCGCCAGTCGCGGTGCTCAGCCTGAACTGTCCGGACAACCGATATCCCTCCGTCGGCGCCTACCACCCGCCGGCGATCCGGCTGGAGCGGGCGATCCGCGACCTGTTCGGGCTGGAGCCGGAGGGGCTGAAGGACACCCGTCCCTGGCTTGATCACGGGCGCTGGGGCGAGACTCAGGCGGCCGCCGCGTCGTATCCGTTCCTGAAGGCCGAGGGCGGCGGGCTGCACCAGATTCCGGTGGGGCCGGTACATGCCGGGATCATCGAACCGGGGCATTTCCGCTTTACCTGCGACGGCGAGACGGTGGTGCGGCTGG
Organism: uncultured Rhodopila sp.; assembly: GCF_903915725.1. Classification (GTDB taxonomy): domain Bacteria; phylum Pseudomonadota; class Alphaproteobacteria; order Acetobacterales; family Acetobacteraceae; genus Rhodopila. The sequence goes on along the minus strand of NZ_CAIWTY010000106.1, from coordinate 197,503 downwards.
AGGAACGGCTCGGCTACGTGCACAAGGGCGTCGATCTGCTGATGACCGGGGCGCCGCTGGCGCGCGGCGCCAAGCTGGCCGGCCGGGTGTCGGGCGACAGCACCGTGGCCTATGCGTTCGCCTTCGCCCGGGCGGTGGAGGCGGCGGCCGGCATCGCGCCGCCTGCGCGCGCGGTATCGTTGCGCGGGGTGATGGCGGAGCTGGAGCGGATCGCCAACCATATCGGCGACTTTGGCGGCATCTGCAACGATGCCGCGTTCGGCATCATGCTGGCGCACTGCGCGATCCTGCGCGAGCGGGTGCTGCGCACCTGCCAGGCGTGCTTCGGGCACCGGCTGATGATGGACCGGATCGTGCCGGGTGGAGTAACGATCGACCTCGATGCCGCGCGCGTGGCGCAGTTGCGCGCGCTGGTGGATGAATTGCGGGCGGCGATGAAGCCGCTGGAGCGGCTGTACGACGGCACGCCGTCGTTGCAGGACCGCACCGCCCGCACCGGCAGGCTGGCCCCGGCGCTGGCGGCGCAGTTTGCGCCGGGCGGGTTCGTCGGGCGGGCCTCGGGGCGGAACTTCGATGCGCGGCGCGACCTTGCCTATGCACCGTACGATGCGTTGATGTTCGCGGTGCCGGTGCTGCAGGAAGGCGACGTCAACGCCCGGATCTGGATTCGGCTGAAGGAGATCGAGGCGAGCCTGTCGTTGCTGAACCAGTTGCTGCGCGACCTGCCGGCAGGGCCGATTGCACAGGCTTTGGACGACGGCGTGGACGGCGAAGGCATGGCGGTGGTGGAGGCGTTCCGCGGTGACGTGGTGGCCTGGGTGCGGGTCGTCAGCGGGGTGATCGGGCGCTGCCATCTGCGTGACGCGTCGTGGTTCCAGTGGCCGCTGCTGGAGGCGGTGATCGAAGGCAACATCGTGGCGGATTTCCCGTTATGCAACAAGAGCTTCAACTGCTCCTACTCGGGGCATGACCTGTAAGCGGAACGTTCCGCTCGCCGGGGCAGCCGTGCCGCATAGTGCGATCTCGCGACGTGGTCTGATTGTTGCGCCGGCCGCCTTTATCGTCGCCGCCGGCGGTCCGGCCGGAGAGGGGTCGGGCCGGTTTGGCAGGATCACCGACTACTTCGCATCCGAGACGGCCAGGAAATGGATTCCCGGAGCGGTGGCGATGATCGCCCGCCATGGCGAGATCGTCTATCAAGCGGCGTTCGGCCTGCGCGATCCCGCCACCGGCGCGCCGATGCGGACCGACAGCATCTTCCGGATCTATTCGATGACCAAGCCGGTCACCGGGGTCGCCGTGCTGATGCTGATGGAGGCGGGCAAGATCCGCCTGGACGACCCGATATCGAACTATCTCCCCGAACTGGCGCAGATGAAGGTTGCGGTCGAGACGTTGGATGCGCAGGGCAGGCGGCTCGTCTCCCTGGTGGCGGCCGAGCGGGAGATCACCATCGAGGACCTGCTCTGCCACACTTCCGGCATCACCTATGGCGGCGGCGATTCGGCGGCCGAGCAGGCGATGCGGCAGGCAGGGATGGGGATCCAGCTCGGCCGCGGCGACGGCAACCCGATGTCGGTGCGGATGACCGACCGCCAGGCGGTGGAGGCCATCGGCAAGCTGCCGCTGAAATTCCAGCCGGGTTCGGCCTGGGAGTACGGACGCTCGACCGATGTGCTGCTGGCGTTGGTCGAGGCGGTATCGGGCCAGCAGGGCGATGTGTTCATGCAGGAACGAATCTTTGGGCCGCTTGGCATGACCGACACGTTCTTCAACGTGCCGGCGGAGAAGCTGGATCGCGTGGCTCAGCCGGGGGCCGATCCGGAGACGGGGGAAACGGCCGATCTGACAGATGTGACCCGGACGCGCCGGTTTTTGGGCGGTGGCGAGGGGCTGCTGTCGACGGCGTCGGATTACATGCGGTTCGCGCTGATGCTGGCCAGCGGGGGTGAGGGCAACGGAGTGCGGCTGCTGTCGCGAGAGACGGTGGCGCTGATGACGTCGGACCATCTCGGGCCGGGGCTGGCGCAGGGTCCGGATTTTATGCCGGGGCCAGATTACGGCTTCGGGCTGACGGTCGAGGTCCGGACCCGGGCGGGGACACCCGGGAATGTCGGGGAATTCGGTTGGTCGGGCGCGGCCGGCACGGAATTCCGGGTGGACCCGAAGGATGCCCTGGTGGCGATACTGATGATCCAGGCGCCTCGGCAGGGGGGATTCGTACAATCGGCGTTTCGCGACCTGGCATACCGCGCGATCGGGGATTGAGCGCCTGTCAGGCGGCGTGACGATCGTCCGCGCCGTCGTGGTCGAAGTCCATCTCGATCCGCGCCGGTATCCGCTTCAGCCGATCGGCGAGCGCGCGCGGGATGGGGGGTTGTTTCGCCTTAGCTGGCCCGTGCCAAAAAGCCGTAACAACAACATCGAGCGCCTTGCGTTTCAGAAGTTGCTGAAATGCCGGAGCGGCAGCGACCTGCCTGAGCAGGAAAGCGAAATGATCGGCCAGCCTGGTGCCTGCGACGATGCCATCGGTGCAGAAATACCAGACACCTGTGCGGCCGATCAGGTCAGGGCTGCGAGAGCCGCCGGAATAGAGTTCGCCTTTGGCATAGGCCAATGTCGGCACGATCTTCAGCAGGCGTGTTACCTGTTCGGGATCAAGCCGGTCGCCCGTGACCCTCAGTGTCGCGTAGGCTTTGATCGGCTCAGCCGGCGCTGAGTTCGTCATGGATATTGCCGACATCTTCGCCTCGTAAGTCCGTCACTCTGCCATCATCACGGATAATTACACCATCGATGCCGCTCAGGCCGCTTCTCGCCTTGATCTTATGGAGCGCATCGCGCAGTTGCCAGCGCTCAATGCCAAGCGCTTGACTAACGGAGGTGGTGGGATTGCCAGACTGATACCAGATGATCCGGCCCAGGGGGAAACCTGCTCCGGTCTCTAACGCTCAACCCGAGCACTTGCTGTCGATTCGGAACAAGCTTTTCAGGCAACCACCGTCGCCATGACCGCGCCGGAAAACTCCGCTATAACCGCCGCCATGCCCACCCCTGACCCACGCGCAAACCCGATCCTGCTCGGCCATGCGAATGCCGAAGCGACCATCCTCGATGCCATGCGCGCCGGGCGGATGCACCATGCCTGGCTGATTACCGGACCCGAGGGCATCGGCAAGGCAACCCTGGCCTACCGCTTCGCCCGCTGCCTGCTGGCTGGCCAGCCGAAGGAGGACTCGCTGGCGTTAGACCCGGGAGATCCCGTGTTTCGCCGCGTCGCCGCCGGGTCGCACGCCGACATGAAGACCATCGAGCTGGCGTTCAACGAGAAAACCAAGCGGATGAAGACCGAGATCGCGGTCGAAGATGTCCGCAAGCTGAACGGCTTCATGGCGCTGACCCCGGCCGAGGGCGGCTGGCGGGTTGTCGTCGTCGATGGCGCGGAGGAGCTGAACGCATCCTCTGCCAACGCGCTGCTGAAAATCCTGGAGGAGCCGCCGCCGCGGGCGATCCTGCTGCTGGTGTGCTCCGCCCCCGGGCGGCTGCTGCCGACGATTCGCAGCCGCTGCCGCCGTCTGCGGCTGTCGCCTTTAGACGACGGGGCAATGGGGCAGTTGCTGGCGCAGTACCTGCCTCAGTTGGCAGCGGATGAGCGCGGGCGGCTGATCACCCTGGCGGAAGGCTCACCCGGGCGGGCGATCATGCTGGCCGAGGATGAGGGGCTGAAAATCGCCGCCCTGGTGGACAAGCTGCTCTCAGACATGCCGCGTGTGCCGGCGTCGCGCGGCTATGAGATCGCGGATTTTCTCGGACGCAGCGAGACGGGATTTTCCACGTTCATGGACCTGGTGCGGGCGGGCGTGGCCGCGGCGGTGCGGGAAAGCGTGCGGGGCAGGGCGGATCCCGAGCAGGAACGGCTGGTGGCGCTGCGTCCGTTGGATGCGTGGGGCGAGGTGTGGGCGGGACTGACAAAGCTGCAGAATGAGACGGAGCGGTTCGCGCTGGACAAGCGGCAGGCGATTGTCGCGGGGATCGGGATGCTGAGCGGGGCGGGGTGATCGGCAGACGGCCGACGTCCATCGGCTGTCGAGCGATCCGCGTCCGGGGTCGATAGACCGGCTTGCATTCACACCATCGAACCGTGAGGTTTGGCTCAGTCAGCCAAGCCCATCACAAACGCCAGTGCCGCGTTCAATCGTCCGATCTCCTCGGATACCAAACGGCCGATGGGCGTTCCTATGTGCTCCCGCCGGACTGTAACCGGCTTGTCAGCCATTATTTGCGATTGCAGTCGCAACCCGTTTATGTCGCTCGGTTCGATCGTGACCCGGAAATCCGCAGCGACAGCGATCTCGGACGTCATCTGGCAGATCACGACCGAGGCGTGTGTTGCCGGGAAAGCATCCGTTTGCACGATCACGGCCGGGCGCGGCTTCCCGTAATCGCCCGATGCCGCCACGATGACCACATCACCGCGCTGCATCGCTTTCCGGAAGGTCGGGTGCGTCGAACTCGGAAATCGCCTCGATCCAAAGCAGGGCTTCCTTTTCGCGACGTTGATTGAGGCCGGCGACCTGATCGGCCGCCTATCCTTCGGGCTGCCGAAGCCCCGCCGTCATTCCCGCGCGGATCGAAGCCTCACCCGTTCGACGGGCGCGCCGTCACCGATCGATATCGTTGTCTCGATTTCGGCCCGCCGCGCGATGGACTCATGCCGCCCGGCGCGTATCATCCTGCAAACGCCGTCAGCAGGGAGAGAGCACGAGATGAACGACACATCAGTGATCGCGCCGGCCTTCGACCGGACCGCCGAAGACCTCGGCAACATCGTCGAACTCGGCCACGTCAACGTGCGCGTGCCCGACCAGAGCAAGGCGATCGCCTTCTACCTGATGGGCCTCGGCCTGACCCGCGACCCGTATCTGATGACCGGTCTGGAAAACATGTGGGTCAATGCCGGCCGCGGCCAGTTCCACCTGCCCGCGGGCAAGGGCGAAGTCGTCCGCGGCACCATCGCGCTGGTGATCCCGGACCGCGAAGCCCTGCTGCGCCGCCTGAAAAACGCGCAGAAATATCTGGATGGAACGAAATTCAGCTTCCGCGAAGCCGGCGACGCGGTCGAAACGACCTGCCCCTGGGGCAATCGCATCCGCATCCACACCCCAGACCCGGCCCGGTTCGGCCCGATGCGCCTGGGCATGCCGTATGTCGAGTTCGACGTTCCCGCCGGCACCGACCTCGCCGCCATCGCCCGGTTCTACGTGGAAATCCTCGGCGGCATCGCCGGGGTGGCCAAGGATGAGCGCGGGCCCTACGCCCGGGTCAGCACCTCAGCCGAAAGCGAGGTGACGTTCCGCGAAACGACCTCGCCGCTGCCCGACTACGACGGGCACCACATCCAGATCACCCTCGCCGACTTCTCCGGTCCGCACCGGAAACTGTTGGAACGCGGGCTTATCAGCGAGGAAAGCGACCAGCACCAGTATCGCTTCCTCGACATCGTCGATGTCGACAGCAACAAGCCCCTGTTCCGGGTCGAGCACGAAACCCGCAGCATGCGGCACCCCATGTTCGGCCGCACCTACATCAACCGCAATCCGGACATGACAAACCGCAACTTCGTTCCGGGATACGAGGTCGGCCTCTGGGCGCTGAACTGAGATGGCGATGGCGCCCTACCGCGTTTCCGCCTTCAATACCGCCAAAGCGTCGGAAAACAAGATCCACGACGACGCCACCGCGCAACGTTTCGGCTTCCGGGGCGGGTTCGTCGGCGGTGTCAACGTCTACGCCTACATGTCGCACCAGCCGGTGCAGCTGTGGGGCCGCGCCTGGCTGGAGCGCGGCACCGGTGAGGCCCGCTTCGCCAGGCCGGTCTATGAGGGCGACATCGCCGAGGTTTCGGCTGTCGAGGACTCCAGCGGCTTGGTGTTGACCGTGCACAGCCAGGGCGTGCTTTGCGTCTCCGGCCGGGCGCAGCTGCCGGCCGTCGTGGACCCCGCGCCATCGCTGGCTGATTTCAAACAGGTGCCGCCGAGGGCCGAACGCGCCGCCGCCAGCGAGACCTCATTGGCGGTCGGCGACTGGCTGGGGATGGTGCCCCTGACGGTCACCGAGGCGCACCATGCGCAGGATCTGGCGGATCTTCGCGAAGCCGATCCGATCTATCTGCGGGAGGGGATTGTTCATGCCGGGACGATTCTGCGTTGCTGCAATTGGGCGCTCACCCACAATCTGATTTTGCCCGCATGGATTCATATGGGCAGCACGGTGCGCAACCTGGGTCTCGCCCGTGTCGGCGATACTCTGAACGTGCGGGCGCGGGTGACCCGGAATTACGAAAACAAGGGCCACAAATGGGTCGAGCTCGATGCCCTCGTGGTTGCCAATGAAACGACGCCGGTGATCCGGGCGGTGCACACGGCGATCTACCATCCCCGGCAGGTGGCGTAGCGCCACCGCCTTAAAATCAGGCAGTGCCCGGCCGAACCGCTTGCCGCGTAAACCAGCTTGGTTGCGTCCAAGATGTGCAGCCCGTGCCGCCCAATTATGCGGCATGGCGGCGGTCCGCAACGCGCACAGCCTTGGCACGTTTCTTGACTGGCATGGTTTCAGACCAGGAGACTAACCATGCAGACCATAGAACCCGGCGACGTCGCCTGGGTGCTGACCAGCGCCGTATTGGTGCTGTTGATGACCATCCCCGGGCTGGCCTTGTTCTACGCCGGAATGGTGCGAAAAAAGAACCTGCTGGCGATCATGATGCAGTCGTTCAGCCTGTGCGCGCTGATGACCATTGTCTGGATCGTCGCCGGCTACTCTCTCGCCTTCACCAACGGCAACGCCTTCATCGGCGATTTTTCCCGCCTGTTCCTGAACGGGCTGGGTGACGCCTGGGACAAGCCGTTCACCCTCGGTGCCGGAACCGCCAATGCCCAGCCGACAACGATCCCGGAAAGCGTGTTCCTGATGTTCCAGATGGCCTTCGCCATCATCACCCCGGCGGTGGTCACCGGCAGTTGCGCCGACAGGATGAAGTTTCCGGCGCTGCTGATGTTCTTCACCTTGTGGTCGCTGCTGATCTACGCCCCGCTGGCGCACTGGGTCTGGAGTCCGAACGGCTGGCTCGCCACGCTGGGCATTGCCGACTTCGCCGGCGGCACAGTCGTAGAAATCAACTGCGGCGTGTCCGGCCTGGTCTGCGCGCTGATGCTCGGCCGTCGCCTGGGCTACGGGCAGGAAAACATGGCGCCCTGGAACCTCAGCTACGCCGTCATCGGCGCATCCCTCCTTTGGGTCGGCTGGATGGGGTTCAATTCCGGCGGCGCACTGGGCGCCAATGGCCGCGCCGGCATGGCTGTGCTGGTGACGCAGGTCGCCGCCGCGGGCGCGACCCTGGCCTGGACCTTCGCGGAATGGTTCCTCCGCGGCAAACCCTCGGTGCTGGGGGCGATCTCCGGTTCCATCGCCGGCCTGGTTGCGATCACCCCGGCCGCCGGCTTCGTGCTGCCCGGACCGGCACTGGCCATCGGCCTGGTCGCCGGCACGGTGTGCTTCTGGACCGCTACAGAACTGAAAATCCTGCTGCGCTACGACGACAGTCTGGATGCCTTCGGGGTGCACGGCGTTGGCGGCATCATCGGTATGCTGGCGACCGGCTGGTTCGCCTTCGGACCGCTATCCGCGACCAAAGATGCCCCGGCCGGCGTGTATTTCGGCGGCTTCCCGCTGCTGCAGGTCCAGGCCGCCGGGATCGCGGTCACCATTGTCTGGTGCGCGTTCGGCAGTTGGGTGCTGCTGAAGATTACCGACCTGGCCATCGGCCTGCGGGTCAGCAAGGAAGAAGAGCGCGAGGGCCTCGATATCGTGCTGCACGGTGAACAGGTGTTCTGATTATCAGGTCCGGGTCAGCGGCCGCAGCAACAGGCGGCCGACACCGTGCGGCATCGGCGAGTCGATGCCGTAGGCCGGCGGCAGCGACTTCGGCAGATCGTGCGTCCCGAACAGGCGATCCAGCCACGGCAGCAGCGCGGCATAGTTGCTGTCGCGGTGCGAGTCCTTGCTGTGATGCCAATGGTGGAAGGCCGGCGTTGCCACGAGCCACTCCAGCCAGCCGAAACGCCAGCGCACATTGGCGTGGATGAAAAAGCCCCAGACGGTTCCGGCCAGCACCCCCAGCACGGTTACCATACCGGACGCGCTCGTCTGCACCAGGCCGAAAGCGTAAAGCGGCACGAAGCCGCACAGGCGGGTGAATATCAGGTCCACGGGATGCGCCCGCGTATTGACCAGCCAATCGATCTGCTCCGCGCTGTGATGCACGGAATGGAAGCGCCAGAGCAGCGGAACCTCGTGCGCCCAGCGGTGCCCCCAATAGAACCCGACATCGCCGAGGACCAGGGCGATGATCACGCGGAGCCAGACCGGCAACGAGCCGGCGGCGGATTGCACGGCACCGGGAACGATGTGGTGCAAGCCAATCGCCAGCGCCGCCATGGGCAGGAACAGCACGCTCTTGATGACCAGGCCGTTCAGAAAGAACCAGGCGCCATCGTCGAGGAAATCCTTGCGGAAGACTTTCTGCCGGCGGGCCGGGAACAAGCGCTCCAGCGGCACGAAAATCGCCGCCAGAATCATTATCCAAATGGTCAGCCGCAGCAGGTCGAACAGGAACGGCCACATAAAGGCGGTTTGCCAGGTGGCCATGGGACGCGGTCCCCTTAGCGCGCGGCGCGCCGTGAACGCGACCTCAGACGGCGCATCCCGGCCATGGCCGCGCAACCGGCGGCCAGGATCAATGACGAAGAGGGCTCGGGTATCGCCGTGGCGTGCAGGCTGACGCCGTCGAGCAGCGAAAACGGGGGCACCCCGCTGGGCGTGCCGATGGCGAGGAACGACAGCAACTCCGTGGCGGCGGTGGCCGTAAAGGTGAATGTCTGCGTGATCCAGCCGGTGAAGCCGTGGCTCACGTCGTCCAGCACAGGCGTGTATCGGGTATCGCCGCCCAGCTTGACCTCCCATTGCTCGGTCGTGGGGCCGGTGAAGCCGGATTGCTGCGCCCCGGCCCATTCGAACGTCAGGGCATAGGTCTGGCCGACGGTCAGTCCGGAAATGGATTGCGTGATCGCACCCTGATCGTAGGCGCCGTCCGCGGCGATAAAGTTGCCGCCGCTCGGGCTCGATGCCGGCAGGCCGTTGGCCGAACCGTTGCCGGGCCCCCAGAGTTGCAGATTGCCATATTGCCCGGTCGTGCCGGCGTGGTCCGCGGTGCCCGATGCGAACAGGAAATTGTAACCGTTGGTTGCCCAACCGGTGACGGTGGTGTTGTAGCCGATTTGCCCGGAGCCGTGCGTGCTCAGTTCGAAGTCGCCATTGGTGACGAGGTTGGTCTGCGCCCTGGCGCTCCCGATCGTAACCAACACGGCGGCAGCCGCGAGACCCGCCCGTCGCCAAAGCATCGACATCGTCCCTTGCCTTCGAGTCATTATCGGAGCGGATTACGAGCGAATAGCCGTTTCCGCAACATTTATTTTTAGAGAATAATAGCGAATTTAAGACGGTCCATCCGACGCGGGTAATGCCGCCGGCTTGACCGGGGCGGGCTTACCCAACAAGCTGCCGCCGACATGAGCAGACCAGTCACCGAAATGGAAGCCTTCGTCCGGCCGGAGTGGATCGACTCCAACGGGCACCTCAACCTGGCCTATTACGTGGTGGTGTTCGACCTCGCCACCGATGCGTTCTACACCGCGTTGGGAATCGGCGACGCCTATCGCGACGCCACCGGCTTTTCCTGTTTCACCGCCGAGACGCACACGCTGTATGAGCGTGAGGTCCACCTGGGCGACAAGCTGCTGGTGCGCGCCTGGTTGCTGGGCGCCGATGCCAAGCGAGTGCATTATTTTCATGAAATGTTCCATCTTGAAAGCGGCAGCCGATCGGCGGCGCAAGAGCTGATGGCGCTGCACATCGACATGAGCATCCGGCGCGTGGCGCCGTTCCCGGCCGGGCGATACGCCGCCCTGCGCCAGGCGGTCGAGGATTACGCGCCGGCGACGCCGCCGAACGGCGCGGGGCGGAAGATCGCGCTGCCCGGGTGATCGGCCTTCGCCATGGACGGGCTGTCCGTCGTCATCCCCGCGCTGAATGCCGAAACCCTGCTGGCCGGGGCGCTGACGGCGCTCGGCCCCGGCCTTGAGATCATCGTGGTGGACGGCGGCAGCACCGACAGGACATGCGAGATTGCAGCGGAGGCAGGCGCCCGCGTGCTGGCCGCGCCGCGCGGGCGAGGCAGCCAGATCGCCGCCGGCATCGCCGCCGCCACCGGTCCGTGGCTGTTGATCCTGCACGCCGATACGCGCCCGGGCGCGGGCTGGCGCCACGCCGTCGCGTCGCATCGGACGGCGCCGGACCGCGCCGGCTACTTCCGCTTCGTCCTCGACAGTCCCGCAGCAGGCGCCCGCCGGCTGGAGCGGCTCGTCGCCTGGCGCTGCCGGGTGCTCGGCCTGCCCTATGGCGACCAGGGGTTGCTGATCCATCGTGACCTGCTGCGCGCCGTGGGCGGGGTGAAGACGCTGCCGCTCATGGAGGATGTCGATCTGGTGCGCCGCCTCGGCCGTGGTCGGTTGCGCTTGCTGGCAGCGGATGCGGTCACCTCGGCGGCGCGCTGGGAACGGGACGGCTACCTGCGCCGATCGGCCCGCAATGTGTTCTGCCTGTCGTTGTGGTTCGCCGGTGTGCCGCCGCGCATCATTCGGCGGATGTACGGATGAAGGACACGGTCATCGTCTTCGCCCGGGTGCCCCGGCTTGGCACGGTTAAGCGCCGTCTGGCACGGGATATCGGCGACCGGGCGGCGTTGCGATTTCACATCGCGACGCTGCGGGCTTTGCTGCGCGGCCTGCTCGCGTCCCGGCGCTTCGACGTCGTGCTGGCGATGACGCCCGATCGCGCGCGGTTTCGCCTGCCGGCGGGCGTGCGGCGCGTTCTGCAGGGCCGCGGCGACCTCGGTGCCCGGATGGCGCAGGCGTTGCGGCGGTTCCGGCGTGTTGCGCTGCTGGGATGCGACATCCCCGAAGCCGGCGCTGCCGACATCCGCGCGGCGTTCCGGCTTCTGGGTTCGGCCGATGCGGTGTTCGGTCCGGCCGAGGACGGCGGATACTGGCTGATCGCGCTGGGGCCGCGCCGTCCGTCGGACCTGTTCGGCGCGTCCCGCTGGTCGACGGAGCATGCCCTGGCCGACACGCTGCTTCAGTTCGCGCATCATCGCGTGGCGTTCATCCGGCGGCTGGCGGATGTCGATACGGCGGCCGGTTACGCGCGGTCACTCGGTCTCGCACATCCGGCGCAGCCGCTCCGGGTGGCGCAGCGTGATGTAGCCGCGTTCGACTGACAGCCAATCGGCGTCGCGCCAGACCTGCAATTGCTTGTTGACGCTCTCCCGGCTCGAGGCGACGCGCGTGCCAATATCGCGCTGCGACAGCTTGAACTCGATGCGGGTGCCCGCCGGGGTGGCGCTGCCGTGGTCTTCCGCCAGCCGCAGCAGCAGCCTGGCGAGGCGGCCGGGCAGGTCGAGCATGACGACGTCGCTCAGCGCGTCGCTGGTCTGGCGCAGACGCTGGCATAGCACCGCCAGCATGCGCACCATCAGATCCTGGTTGGCCAGCAGATACGGCATGAAATGCCGCCGCTCGATCGCCAGCAGATCGCTGTCTTCCGCCGCGGTTGCGTCGGCGCTGCGCGGGCGGCCGTCGAGCAGCGCGATCTCGCCGAACACCTCGCCGGTTCGTATCGTGTTCAGCGTGACCTCCTTGCCGTCCGCCGAACCGCTACTGATGCGCACCGATCCTCTCAGCACCGCCATCATTGACGAGGCGGTATCGCCCTTTTGAAAAATCATCTGGCCGCGGCGATAGGAACGTTCCGATCCCATGGTCAGGATCCGGTCGATCTCCTCCGGCCGCATCGCCGTGAACAGCGTGCAGCTCAGCAGCGCATCGCGTTGCGCGGCGCGACTTGGCATCTTGCCGTGACTCCAACCCGGATTTTCGCGCCACTATGCACGTCCGGCGGCGGGAGCCATAGTGTTTAGCCGGGAAGGAAAGTCCTGCGAATGGATCTGCCGTCTATCGTGCCGCCGCCGCACGGGCAGGCGTGGCCGGAGGCCATGGCCGACGCGGCGGGCCTGAACTGGATGTGGCTGGAGGAAGCCGCGCGATTCGCGGCAGAAAACGAGACCGCGTGGCCGTATGACCTGCGGCTGCATCTGGAAAGCGGGTATTTCGAGCCGCCGCCGTTAAACGCGCTGCTCGGGCCGATACAGCCGCGCGGTCCGGCGAACGGGCTGGTGCTGCGGCGCGGGTTCAAGGTCGCAACATGGGGCGATACGGAGCAAGTGGATTTCACCTTTTCCGCCGCCAAGAGCTACCTCAGCTTGCTGGCCGGCATCGCCGTCATGGACGGACTGATCTCGGATTTGGACGAGCCGGTTGGCCGGACGGTCGATGACGGCGGATTCGACAGCGTGCAGAACCGCGGCGTGACGTGGCGGCACCTGTTGCAGAACACGTCGGAGTGGGAAGGCGAGCTGTTCGGCAAGTCCGACGTGATCGACCGCAATCGCAGTCTCGGACTGGAAGGGAAGGGGCGGAAGGGCGATTTGCGGCCGTTGGGCCCACCCGGAACGCACTGGGAATATAACGATGTCCGCGTCAATCGTTTGAGCCTGGCGCTGCTGCGGCGGTTCGGCCGCCCGCTGCCCGAGGTGTTCGCGGAACGGATCATGCAGCCGATCGGCGCTTCGCCGGATTGGTCCTGGCATGGCTACAGCACGTCGTCGGTCGATGTGGGCGGCCGGATGATCGAGAGCGTGCCGGGCGGCTCGCATTGGGGCGGCGGCACGCTGATCCATGCGGAGGACCAGGCGCGCATCGGCTTGCTGATGCTGCGCGGCGGCGACTGGGGCAGGCGGCGGATACTGCCCGCGGAATGGATCGCGGAATCGCTGCGGCCATGCGCGTTGAACCCGTCATATGGACTGCTGTGGTGGCTGGCATCTCGTTATGAGCACGCACCGGAGGGCAGCTTCTTCGCATCCGGTGCCGGCGGCAACCTGACCTGGGTGGCGCCGCGGCAGGAGATCGTTGCGGTCCTGCGCTGGACTGATCCGGGCGCTGCGGACACGTTCATCCGGTTGATCATGCAGGCGGTGGAACAATGAAGACTGTTTCGATTGAGACGCCCCGGGAGCACATCGTCGTGGTGACGCTGAACCGGCCGGAAGTCGCCAACGCGATGAATACGCAGATGGGGCTGGACCTGCTGGAGGTGTTCGACGGATTCTGTGCGGCTCCGAACCGGCAGCGCTGCATCGTCGTGACCGGGGCCGGTGCGAAAGCGTTCTGCGCCGGGGGCGACCTGAAGCAGCGCAACGGCATGACCGACGAAGAATGGCAGGACCAGCATTTGATTTTCGAGCGGATGATCCGCGCGATGATCGCTTGCCCGGTGCCGGTGATTGCCGCTGTGAACGGGGCGGCTTATGCGGGCGGGCTGGAAATCGCCTTGTGCGCCGACTTCATCTATGCAGCGGAGCATGCGCGGTTCGCGCTGACCGAGGTCACGTTGGGGATCATGCCGGGGGCGGGCGGAACGCAGAACCTGCCCAGGGCCATCGGCGTTAGACGGGCGAAGGAAATCCTTCTGACCGGGCGGCGGTTTTCGGTGCAGCAGGCGTATGAGTGGGGGATGGTCAACCGGATCTGCAAGCCGGAGACTCTGATGGCCGAGGCGCTGGAGACGGCGGCGGCAATTGCCGCGAATGCGCCGATTTCGACGCGGCAGATCAAGCAGTCGGTGAACATGGGCCTGAACACCGATCTGCAGACCGGGCTGATGTTCGAGATCGAGGCATACAACCGGATGGTTCCGACAGAAGATCGTCGAGAAGGCATTGCTGCGTTCAATGAGAAACGGAAACCGATATACAGGGGGCGCTGATGAATGCGATCGCTCAAATGGGTTTGACCCGGGCATTGGCGGCGAAGGCCGCGGCGCTGCGGTACAAGGACATTCCGGACACGGTCCGGGCCTGGGCGCGTCAATGCGTGCTGGATTACACCGCGTGCGCGGTGGCGGGTGCTTCGGACGACCTTGTCGCGATGCTGCTGGCGGAGATGCAGGAGCAAGGCGTGGAGCCGGTTGCCGCCGTTTTGGGCCGGGCGGAACGATTGCCGGTGCTGTCCGCGGCGTTGGTGAATGGCGCGGCTTCGCATGCACTGGATTTTGACGATGTGAACCTGGCGGTTCTGGGGCATCCGTCCGTGGCGATCCTTCCGGCGCTGCTGGCCTTGGCGGAAGAGCGCGGGTCCTCCGGCGCCGACGTGCTCACAGCGTTCGTTGCAGGGTACGAACTGGAATGCCGGGTCGGACGGGTGATCGCGCCGGGTCATTACGACGGGCTGGGGTTCCACGCCACCTCGACCGTCGGCAGCTTCGGGGCCGCGGCGGCGTGCGCGCATCTGCTCGGGCTGGACACGGAACGGTTCGCCGTGGCGCTGGGGATCGCCGGCACTCAGGCGGCCGGGTTGAAGTCGATGTTCGGCACGATGTGCAAGCCGCTGCACGCCGGCAAGGCGGCCTATCACGGGCTGCTCGCGGCGAGGCTGGCGGCGCGCGGGTTCACCAGCCGGACGGATGTGCTGGAATGCGCGCAAGGCTTTTGCGCGACGCATAGTCCGGATTTCCATCCGGAGCGTGCGGCCGAGACGCCGCCGGGCGGCTGGTGGATACTGTCGAATCTGTTCAAGTATCATGCCTCCTGCTACATGACTCATGCCGCGATCGAAGCGGCACGCACGCTGCGGGAGCGGCATGGGGTGGTGCCGGAGCAGGTCGAACGGATCGAATTGCAGATCGAGGAATCCTGCGATCGGATCTGCAACATCGCCGCGCCGCGGACCGGGTTGGAGGCGAAGTTTTCGTTGCGGCTGACCACGGCGATGGGATTGGCCGGGGTCGATACGAGCCGCCTGTCCTCCTACTCTGAAACAATCGCGGCCGATCCTGTGCTGATTGGCTTGCGCGACAAGGTGGCGTTCGATTTCCGGTCCGGGATTCGCAATACATTCACCGAAACGACGGTTTCGTTGCGCGATGGCTCGCGCGTTTCGGCGCGGCACGATTCGGGAATTCCGGCGACCGACGATACTGAACAGGGGCGGCGGCTGGAGGCCAAGTTCGTAGCGCTTGTGGGGCCAGTGCTGGGCGCGGATCGCACCGCGCGGCTGATCGCGGAGATTGGCCAGTTCGATACGCTATCGGATCTGCGCGGCTTGCTGGCGCTTGGGGCCGGCGCATGAGGCTGAAAGATAAAGTGGCCTGCGGGGTGCTGTTCCTGGCGTCCGGCGAGGCATCGTTCGCCACCGGAACGGAGCTGGTGATCGACGGCGGCTATATCGCGCAATGACGTTCGGGCTTTTGCTGGCCTCGGCTTTGGCCGGCGCGGCGTATACCTTGGCTCCAGGCCCGGCGTTTTTGGCACTGCTGGGCATCGGCGCCAGCCGCGGGCGGCGGGCGGGGGCGTTGTTCCTGTGCGGTCATTTCTGTGGCGATGTCCTCTGGGCCTCCCTGTCGCTGACCGCGGTGATCGGCGTGCGGCAAATCGGCTCGCTGGTGTTCGACGGGCTCGGCCTGGTCTGCGGGATTTATTTGTGCTGGCTGGGGGTACGATCCGCCTTGGCCCGGCGCGAGGCGGACGGCACAGTAACGACGGAACCGCGGCGGCCGCTGCTGCGCGGGCTGGCGTTCGGGCTGTCGAACCCGAAGGCGTATCCGGTGGCGGTGGCAATGTTCACCGCTTTGCTGGCCCGTTACGCCAGCGCTTTGGACTGGGGCGCCTTCGCCCCGCTGCTGGCGGCGGCCTGCGTCGGGTTCGTGGCGGCGGATGTGGTGCTGGTCTCGGTGATCGGGGCAGGGGTAGTGCGGCGGTTCTACCGGCGGCATGCGCTGTGGGTCACGCGCGTGTCGGGGGTGTTGTTCGTCGGATTCGGGGCGCACGCGATCGCCACGGCGGGGCCGGGGGTGTGGCGTCAGGCGCTTTCGGCGAGTCAGGTCGCGCGGTAGAGGTCGTCGATCGAGTTCTGGAAGACACTGCTTTCCAGCGTCAGTGGGCCGTCCGTGGCGGCGGAGGGCTGGTCGGGCCATGTGCCGTCCGCGGCGCGACGACCTTCACGGCAGATTCCATGGAGTCAGTTTCGACATCTGCGTCGTGTTCGATAGCTGGTTCTCCGGCGGCGACTGACACCTTCCGGCCGTCCCGAGCCTCGAATGAGAAAGCCAGGGTACACCTCCGAGGGCTTTTCGTTTGTCCGCGCTCAACGGAAGGGATGCGGGCGGATGAATACAAAGAGATGCTGGCTACCGCAGGCGTCATCACTGCGCTGCTAGCCGGATGTGGCGGGCCGATAACAGACTTCAACCAGCCGCTCTTTGCGGACGCTGGCACTCCGTTCTGTAACAACATGTATGAGGTAGAGGACTATCTCGATCACGTTCGAGCGGGAAACGCTCAAGCCCCGAAAGAATACAGTTGTGCGGTGCTGGAATACCAGCGCGATGTAATCTTCAACGGCATGTATGTCGATGACGATGGGATGCACTATGCTAAGGTGCTGTTTCAATTGCCAAACGGTAAGCGCACCGAGTTCGTGTGGACAAAGCCCGCCTTCCTGCACAACTAAAAATCAGCCTGCCACGCCTGCCTGAATTGCCCGGTCAAGCCGACTATCCGGGCGAGAGGGCGCGTTAAAAGGTGTGTGCAGAGGCTCCCTACGACGGCATCCACGTCGACTTCATGCTCACCGCCGCATAACCCGCCCGCCTACCGCGTCGGATAACTCTTCGGATAGACAATCTTCTCCTGCGGCCCCGGCGGGTCGGGAGGCCCTTTCTTCCCGCACGCCGCCAGCAGCACCGCCGCCGCCAGCAGAATCAGCACCGGCCTCACGCCAGCACCGCCAGCCAGCGCGCCGCCTGTTCCGCCACATTAGCCGGCGCCGTCCCGCCGTAACTCACCCGAGACGCCACCGAAGCCTCCACCGTCAGCACCGAAAACACATCGTCTGTAATCCCGGGATCGACCGACTGCATCTGCGCCAGCGACAACTCCGCCAGGTCCACCCCGCGCGCCTCCGCCAGCGCCACCAGCCGTCCGGTGACGTGATGCGCGCTGCGGAACGGCAGCCGCAGCACCCGCACCAGCCAGTCCGCCAGATCCGTCGCCGTGGCGAAGCCGGAGCCGGCGAACGACCGCATCCGCACCGTGTCCGGAACCAAATCCCGCACCATTCCCGCCGTCGCCGCCAGCGACAGCGCCCAGGCCTCGGCGGCGTCGAACACCGGTTCCTTGTCCTCCTGCATGTCCTTGGCGTAGGCCAGCGGCAGGCCCTTCATCACCGTCAGTAGCGCCACCAGAGCGCCCGTTACCCGCCCGGTCTTTGCCCGCACCAACTCGGCCGCGTCCGGATTGCGCTTCTGCGGCATGATCGACGACCCGGTGGTAAACGCGTCCGACAGCCGGATGAAGCGGTACGGCGCGCTGCACCAGATGACGATCTCCTCTGCCAGCCGAGACAAATGCACCGCGCTGATCGCCGCAGCCGACAGGAACTCCAACGCGAAGTCCCGGTCCGACACCGCGTCCAGCGAGTTCGCCGTTGGACGATCGAAGTCCAGCGCGGCGGCGGTCATCTGACGGTCGATCGGGAACGACGTGCCGGCCAGCGCTGCGGACCCGAGCGGACACACGTTCAACCGCCGCCGGCAATCCGCCAGCCGACCGCGGTCGCGATCGAGCATTTCCACATAGGCCAGCAGATGGTGCCCGAACGTCACCGGCTGCGCGGTCTGCAAATGCGTGAACCCCGGCATCGGGTCGCCCGCATGCTCCGCCGCCCGCCGCGCCAGCGCCAGCATCACGTCCGATACCTGGGCCGATAGACCGTCGATCGCGTCGCGCACCCACAGACGAAAATCCGTCGCCACCTGGTCGTTGCGGCTGCGCGCGGTGTGCAGCCGCTTGCCGGCCTCGCCGATGCGCTCGGTCAGCCGCGCCTCGATGTTCATATGGATGTCTTCCAGCGCCACATCGAAGGCGAACCGGCCGGCCTCGATTTCGGCGGCGATGTGCTCTAGACCGCCGCGCACCGCGGCCTCATCTTCGCTGGACAGCAGGCCGATGCGCGCCAGCATCGCGGCGTGGGCGAGCGAGCCGCGTATGTCCTGCCGCCACAGCTTGCGATCGAACCCGATGGAGGCGTTGATGTCCTGCATGATGGCCGAGGGTCCGCCGGCGAAGCGGCCGCCCCATTGCATGTTGGCCGGCTTGTCGGGTGGTGCAGGCGTGTCGGTCACGAAGAGGATTCCAGCTCGATGATCCGCCGCAGGATGGTCCTGAAGGCGGCGGCCGGCACCCTAGCGGCGGGTGCGGCGCCGCGCAAACCGTTCGCCGCCGAATTGCCGCCGTTGTCGCAAAACCTGACTCCGGTCTCGCCGCCCGCCGAACCGCCGGACGGCGTGTTTGTCACCCCCGATGGCGCCAGCCACAATCTGGCCGAGTTCAAGGGCCGCGGCATGGTGGTCAATCTGTGGGCCACCTGGTGCGCGCCCTGCGTGGCGGAGATGCCCTCGCTTGAGGCTCTGTCGAAGGCGCTGGCGCCGCAGGATATCGCGGTGCTGCCGCTGTCCTCGGACCGCGGCGGCGCCGATGCCGTGCGAGCCTGGTATGACCGGCACGATATCACTGCTTTGCCGGTGCTGCTTGACCCGAAGGGTGCGCTGGCGCGGGCCTTCAATGCACGCGGCATCCCGACGACCGTGGTGATCAACAGCTCCGGCCTTGTCGTCGCCCGCCTGGAAGGCGCGGCCGATTGGTCGGACGCCGCGGCGCAGCGACTGGTGCGCACCCTGGCTACTGGATAGTCCGGTGCCTCAGCCGGCGGCCGCCGCGATCAATGCTTCGATCCGGGCGACCAGGTGCATCGCGCCGATCGGCTTGCGCAGCAGGGAAAACGTGCCGCTGAAGGCGCCCTTCATCGCCAGGGCCGCATCCATGTCCGGACAGGCTGTCAGCAGGACGGCCGGCAGGCCCGGGCGGTATCGATGCGCCTCATCGATCAGGGCGAGGCCGCCGAGTTCGCGTATCGACAGATCGGTTACCAGCGCATCCACCCGCGACGCGGTCCGCAGCACCGCCATCGCCTCCGCTCCGGTGCGGGCGAGCACAACGTCATAGCCCGCGTCGTCGAGCACTGCGGCCAGGGTCTCGCTGACCATCGGATCATCCTCCGCCAGCAGAACCCGTTTCGGCGTCTCCCCCGCTGCCGCGACGGAGTCCGGTTCGGCGACCTCCGCAACCGGCAACCAAAGGCTGATGACGGTTCCGCGCCCGGGACTGCTGTCGATCGCCAGACCGCCGCCGCTTTGCTCGGCAAATGCTCGGGCCATCGGCAGGCCCAGGCCGGTGCCCTGCCCGGGCGGTTTGGTCGTGAAGAACGGTTCCAGCACGCGTTCGAGCACCGGACCGTCGATGCCCGCGCCGGTATCGCTCACCGAGAGCTTAATATAAATTCCGGGATCACGGACAGCCTGGTGGAATGTGCCGTGCGCCACCACCGCCAGATCGGCGGCAAAGGTCAATGTGCCGCCGTCCGGCATGGCATCGCGGGCATTGACTGCGAGGTTTACCAGAGCGGTTTCCAACTGTCCCTTATCGGCCATCAGGTGCGGCAATGGGCATGTGGTCTCGACCCGGACTGCGATCTTGGACCCCAGTGTGTGGCTCGCGATCTGCTGCAGTTCGTGCAACACGGACCGGGGTTCGAGAGGTTCCGGCCGGACCTCCTCCTGCCTGGCAAAACCGAGCAGACGGCGTGTGATCGACTGGCCGCGTGCGGTCGCATCAAGGAGCATGCCGGCGTACCGGCGGTTGGCAACAGCGTCGTCCGCGTGATGCGCGATCAAACTGGCGGTTCCATGCACTGTGATCAGGAGATTGTTGAAGTCGTGCGCAACCCCGGCCGCCAATTGCCCAAGTGCCTGCATCCTCTCGGCGTGCACGGCACCGATCCAGGATGGGGCGGCTTCGTCCGGGTCTTCGGTTGCTGGTTCGTCCTTGATACGGCACGCCAGATCGGTTGCGCCGGGCAAACTCCCATCCACGGCCGGGGAACGGACGGCGGCGTCGCACAATCCGTTGGGACGCTCGGCGGCATCGTCGAACGCCGACTGAGGCGCCTGCCGATTCCGGCCAGGATCCGAGTCCGCCTCGATGCACGGCGAAATGGCTCGGCTGACTGGCACGATGTCCGGCGACGCTGCGATGGTGCGCCGATCTGCCAGCAACGCCCGCCTTTGCAGCACCAGGACGAAGACTGACAGCACGCTCGCGGATGTCAGGGCGACGCCGGTGAAGACGTGGATCCAGGCATAGTTGGCCCCGGTGTGGGGGGGAGCTGATTCCCCGGTCAGAAGCGCCTGCCAGGGGGCGGCGATGTTGAACACCACGCCGATGACCAGAACCGCTACCAGCCAATCCAATTGCAAAGCCTCGAAGCAACCGCGCAGAACGTTGCGGAACCAAGGTTTAGCACCGGCCGCCGCCTGCAACGCGGCGCGCTCGCCCTTTACGCGATGTGAACCGAGGGAAAGTGACTCGGTGACTGCCGATAAACCCATAGTTGACTCCGATGGATTGCCTGCTCGCGTTTTGTCTCTGCCCTTGAGGAGCAGATGTGCCACAATACCACAGAAAATTGCTTTGACAACCTCTAGTTGCAAATTTTTGTGATAGATTTAGTCCGAGGCAGCTCGGTTCGGCGGCGTGTGCCAGGCTTGGCGGCACAACCGAATGCCTTCGGCAGGCGTCCAGGACGGCGACTGGGATGGTCAGGCCAACCGCAATTTTTTGGCGGCACCGCTCCGTCACACCAACGAATCATGCGCCGATGAAGCCCCCTGGATCGGCGAGCGCGGCTATTGCTTGCACAAACAGAGGCGTTATGGCCGGCCAGCTAACCGCCGTGACGGTGGAGGCGATTGCGCCACGCGGGGCAAAGCTTCGTCGGTATCGATCGCCGACGCGCGGCGGCTCCGGGTTACGGCCGCTACGGTCCGATCAAGACCATTGCCCGGCCTCCGTACGTTTCGGCCGGAAATCCCAAAATTGAAATGAAACGATAGCACACGCGACGATTGTAGTTACGTTCGACAGAGGTCTTATTCCGGAAACGAATGTAAACCAAGGCCCTCGGCCTTTTCGGGCCCGATGGTCAAGCCGTCGCTCGACATCGTCGTCTGCAATACCATCGTCACACGGGCCATCTTGAGCGGCGGGGACGATGCGGTCGGCGGCAATCGCAGCCCTCAGCGCCAGGGCACCGGCCACTTATGACAACTCCCCGGCACCCGCCTTCAGGTGCAACCAGCCTGGGACCTGAGGCGTCAGGACCGAGTCGCCGCAGCGCAGGCTTCCCTCAAGCGCGTCCAGGCGCAGAGACGCCAGGCCGGCATGGTCCCGGCCCGACCGCATCGTCCCGACATCCTGCCCATTGCGCAATATCGGGCTGCCGGGCGGTGGCAGCGGTCCCTCGACCTGAACCGGAACCAGCCGCCGCTTGACCAGGCCGCGATAGCGTGTCCGGGCGGTCAGTTCCTGCCCCATGTAGCAGCCCTTCGACCAGGACACGCCGGACAGCTCATCGAAGCCGGCCTCCAGCAACACGCTGCGGTCCGCCTCCATGTCCTTCGACCCGTCCGGCAATCCGGCGGCCAGCCGATACCGGTCCCAATCCTCCGGCGTCGCGGTGGCGGCCGGCGCCTCGGCGGTCAGTACCCGCCAGGCGAATCCGGGCAGCCGGGGATCCGCTGCAACGACACCGGCGACATCCGGCCGGTTCGGCCAGGCGACGACAACGAGCAATTCGGGTTCCGGCCGCAGCGCAACCTTCATGCGCAATCTGTAGCGGCCGAGGCGCTGCACCAGACCCGGGATCTGATCCCGTTCGCAGTCCAGCAAAAGCCGGTCCGCGCCGGTGAAAATGAAGAAATCCGCCAGCCATTTGCCCTGCGGTGTCAGCAGGGCGGCCCAGACCGCCCGGCCCGGTCCAGCGGCCTCGACATCGTTCGATACCAGACCTTGCAGGAAAGCAACGCGGTCGTCGCCCTCGATCGCCAGGACGCCGCGTTCAGGCAATGATGTGATTGCGTTCATGACTCATAGTTAGCCGGGGTCGGCGATCCGGCAAGTCATTCCGCTGCATCGGCCCGCCGTTTGTGCAGCAGCCGAATCCAGGCGGCGCGCCGCGTCTTCGCCTGCACCGCGAGGCTGGAGGTCGCCAGAAACGCCGCCCGAGCTCCCGCCGCGGCGGAAACTCGCAATGCCCGGTTCCGGATCAGCCAGGCGAGCGCGGCGTACCAGGCGCGTGGATCGTTCGCCACCAGTTGTCCGGCCGGACCGTCGGCAATGGAACCGCGATACACCTCGACGTCGGAAGCCACGACAATCAGGCCCAGCACGGCATAGTCCATCGCCTTGATCGCCGACTTGGACCGGTTGAACGGCGTGTCGAGCAGCGGCGACAAGCCGATGTGCCAGCCGTGCCGCACCGTTGACAGGCAGGTGACGAATCCCGGGTAAGACAGCGTGGCGTGGCGCGGCAGGCTGACTCGATTGATGCCCGGTGGCAGCTCGGAGGAGCCGGTCATACCGATAATGTCGATCTCCACGTCGGTGCCGAACTCCTCTTTCAGGCGCACCAGCGCAGGGAGGATCATCGCCAGGTCGCGCTCGTGCGTGGTGGTGCCCATGCAGAGCAGCCGGGCCGGACCGGCCGCGGGCGGCTGACCCGGCGAAAACGCCGTCCAGATGCGCTCATCCAGCCCGTTGGGCACGACGGTGATCGTGTTCGCCGCGCGCCGGAGGCTCTCGGCCAGCGGCGCGGTGGAAACCCATACCTCATCGGCCAGGCCGAGCAGGCGCCGCACCGTTGGCGCTTTCGGCCGCAACTCCTCCGCGTCGGGATGCGAGCGGGCGATGTTCAGCAGGTCGTCGTCGAGATCGTACAGCAGGACGGCGCCGGTATTTCGGGCGTGTACCGCGAGCGCGTCCACGGCCTTGAGATTGGGAATCGCATAACGTTGGGTGACGATGATGTCGGCTTCGATATCGAGGACCGATTTGGCATCCGCCAGGCGGACCTCGAAATCGCCGCCGATAGCGGGATGATCGAGCGGCTGCAACAGGCGGATGAAGGCGCAAGGCGTCGGCTGTCCGGTGTCGTAGCGTTCAGGCACGACCGCGATCACCGGGCGCGAGCGCTTGATCCGGGCACGCCGGAGCGGCCGCAGGTACTCCGTTGCGTAGAAGTCCTCGACCGCCTCCCGCAGGACGGTCGCGGCGGTGACCGGCTGGGCTGGCAGCGCAGACCGGATTTCCGCGAAACGCGCGATCCAATCGGCGGGCGAGGTGCGGTGGTCCACAAGCCAGGTGAACGGACGGCCGCGCAACCGCTCCGGAAACGAGCCGATATCGGTTGCGGCAATCGGGCGGCCGGATTCGATGGCGGCGGTCAGGGTATAGCTGAAGGTTTCAGGCCACGCCGCCGGAAACCAGATGACATGCGGTGCGACCGATTCGATCAGTTGCGGTAGCTTCGCCTCGTCGTAGCGCCCGGTCAGCTTCATCCGCTTCAGCGCGGGCTTGGGGAAATTGGCTTCGACATAACCGATGAGGTGGATTTCGGTGGTCGCGGGATCGCAGGCTTCGGCGCAGGCGGCGACCATGCGGGCGCCTTTGTGATCCGCCAGGACACCGAGAACCGCAATCCGCAGCTTGCCCGTCCCGGGGGCCGCGGCACTCACCGGCCAGGCGCTGGCGCGGACGGGCTGATGCGGGACGACCACGGCGCGGCCCGCCAGACCGTATCGTTGCAAGCGTGACCGCACATCCCGGCTAGGGCAGAACACCCGCTCGGCGTCGTGGAACTGCCAGGCACGCTCGGCCCGCCAGGACAGGATGTCGCGCGCAGCATGCGACGGGCGCGCGGCGATGCAGGCGTTACAGCCTGCCTCCGCCGGCTCTTGGCAATAGAGCTGGTGCGGCGCCGGCAGAAGATTCACCTGCGGGCAGATCGCATAGTAGTCGTGCACGGTGACGTCGAACGGCACATTCAGCCGGTGGATCAGCGCTCGCACGTCGGCATCCATGCCCATCAGGTGATGCACATGCGCCCGTCCGACGCCGAAGTTACGCAATATTTTGACGATGTCCTCCAGCCGCTCGGGCGGCAGCGCGAGCACGGGATGCCCGGGCAGTGCCGGGATGCTCAGCGTTGCGCCGCGCGTGCCGGATTCCAGCGCCAGCACATGCGCCTTGCCCTCCAGGCTGGCGACGATGGCGTCGATATGACGGCGCACGCCGCCACCCAACCCATGCGATATCATCAGCAGGATGGGCAGCCCGGAGCTTTTCATCGCGGCGCCCGTCAGCGCGAAGCGAAACGGCCCGATGGCATCCGCCCTGACGTGCAGGGCGATGTCGCGGCTGTAGCCGGGGTACAGCTCCAGCAGGCGTTGCGTGGCCCGCTTCGACATGGCCTGTGCTCGTGCGCCGAAGCTGACCGATCCGGTGTGGTAGACGAACGTGTCGCAGGCGATCCGATGCTGCCATCCGAGCGCGCTGGCGCGCATGCAGAAATCGTTCTCCTCGCCGTAGCCGAGACCGAACCGCTTAGCATCGAAATAGCCGGCTTCGGTCAGCGCCTCCCGCCGGATATACATGCAAAAGCCGACCGTCGTCGGGGCCGAAGCCGATCGGCCTGCATTGACGGAGCGGCACAGTTCGTCGATCCGCAGCGCGCTGGCACCGAGCGCGACCGGGCCGCCCTGGTCGTTCGGCCAGCCGCAGATCGTTGCGTTGTTCGACATCGGCGACACCGAGGCGATTCGCGGCGCGGCATAGGCTTGCGCCGCCAGCCGCGACAGCCATCCCGGCGGCACTTCGGTGTCGCTGTTGAGCAGCACCACGTCGCGGCCTCCGGCGGCTTCCATGCCGGCATTGACGGAGCGAACGAAGCCGAGATTGCGCCGGTTGCGCAGCAGCCTGATCCGGCCGGAGCCGGCAAGCGTGTCGAGCCACGCACTGAGCTCCGGTTCCGGCGAATGGTCGTCGACGACGATAATGTCGCCGCGCACCGCATCGTTGTCCGCAAGTACCGAGTCCAGGCAGCGGCGGGTTTCCGCCAGCCCGCGATAGACCGGAATGACGATGTCGGCAACACCATCCGCGGGCACCGCCAATCCCGGTTTCTCCGACGCCAGATAGTCGGCGATGGCGATTGGCTTTTCCGTCAGGTAGCCCCGCATCATTCCATGTCTTATATGGAACATCAGCGGGTTCTTGGCGGCTTCCGGATGCTCGTCCGCATAGAAAACCGCATCGAACCTGGGATGCGGATTGCGCAGTTCCACCGCGCCGGAGCTGAGATAATGCAGCAGCGGGTGTACGCCGCTTGCCTGCACGTCCGGATAATGTTCCAGATACCAAATGCTGTCAAAGAAACGATTCGGATCGCGCATTTCACCCACGCCGAAGCGGATGAAATGCGCCAGCGGATCCATCGGCGAGGTCGATACATCCCCATAGCGCGAGCTGTACCAGACGGCGTCGAAAAAGCCCGACAGGATGACGGCGAGGTTTGCCTCCTGCTGATCCTTCCAGCCTGTCATCGGTGCGTTCTACCCAGGAAACGTGACAGCAACCCGCGCGGGTGCGGACCGGCAACAGCCGGAGCCGCGTGAACTGCGAACCGCGCGGGATCGCTGCCGAAGCTACTTTCGGTTTCCGACCGGAACTGCCGCAATTGGCGATCGTCGCGCCATGGCGCCCGGTAGCCTTGCTCGGCCATCAGTTGGCGCGCCAGCATGAGGTTGCATTCGGCGGCCTCGGGATTGCCGTGGCTGATGCTGTCGACGACAGTGATGCCGCCCTTGATGAGATGGTAGACCACCTGTTCCTTGCCATCGTGCTGTTCTTCATTGCCGCCGTAGCCAAGCCGGATCAGCCGCCGCGTGTGCTCGACATGCTCATGGCCGTACCCGCTGAAGCGGGGATCGAGATAGCCGGCATAGGTAAGGGCCGTGCGCGAAAAGGCGGTGCATTGCGCGGTCACCATGGTCGATCGCACCGGGTCGTCGGCCGTGCCGGAGCCGGACAGAAAAAACTGCCGGATCCACTCCCCGGCGTAGTTGACGTGACCCAGGCGGCGTGCGGCGGACATCCACTGCGATTCCCAAGCTGCCTCGGCGGGGCGGCAGTCGTCCTCCAGCAGGATCACCGTCTCGCAACCCAAAAGCTGGGACAGCACGAACAGGGCACGGTTCTTGTTCCAGGCGATACCCATGTTGGTGCCGGTCACGACCGGAATCCGCATCGCCCGCAGCATAGCCAGGGTGCCGTCGGAGGACCCGTCATCGGCGACCACATAGGCTGCATTCGGCTCCCGGGTCAGCGCGCGCACCTGATCGATCGTCTCCCGGAGCGTGTCCTTGCGATTGTAAGTGACGATCCCGATACCCAAGGAAAATGACATGTTCGCTTCCGGCAGCCCACGCTGAACCTATACGGTTTCGAGTCATTGCCCGACAAGCAACAAAGCGCCCGCGCCGCGCAGATGGCAGGTTGACGTCGGTGGCCCCCGGGACAAGCTGCGACATGGCATGGCTGGAACGGAAGGAGACGGCGGATGGAGTATCGCGGATTGGGCCGCAGCGGGCTGAAAGTCTCGCCGCTATGCCTCGGCACGATGATGTTCGGTGGCCCGACGGATGCGGCGGCAGCGCAGCGGATCGTTGACCGGGCGCGCGGGCAGGGGGTCAATTTCATCGACACCGCGGACGCCTATGCCGCGGGACGATCCGAGGAGGTGGTCGGGCAGGCGATCCGGGAGCACCGGTCGTGGTGGGTGCTGGCGACGAAATGCGCCAACCCGACGGGTGAGGGGCCCAATGCGCGCGGCCTGTCGCGGCGGCATGTGCAGCACGCGGTGGAGGCCAGCCTGCGCCGACTGGGCGTGAACGAGATCGATATCCTGTACTTGCATAAGGAAGACCATGCGACTCCGCTTGCCGAGACGGTGCATGCGCTGGCGGACCTGATCCGTGCCGGCAAGCTGCGCTATTTCGGTGTGTCGAACTATCGAAGCTGGCGCGTCGCTGAGATCTGCCGCCTGTGCGACGAGGCGGGGATCGACCGTCCGGTGGCCAGCCAGCCGTTGTATAACGCGCTGAACCGCGAGGTTGAGACCGAGCATCTGCCGGCCTGCGGGTATTTCGGGCTGGGGGTCGTGCCGTACAGCCCGCTGGCGCGCGGCGTGCTGACCGGGAAATACGCGCCCGATGCGCCGCCGGCCGCCGAGACCCGGGCGGGGCGGCAGGATCGGCGGATGCTGGAATCGGAGTGGCGGCCGGAAAGCCTGCTCATCGCGCGCGAGATCGCCGACCACGCGAAAGGGAAGGGGGTCTCGCCCGGGCAGTTCGCAATGGCGTGGGTGTTGAACAACCGGTTCGTCACCTCGGCGATTGCGGGGCCGCGGACGGAAGAGCAGTGGGAGGATTATGCGGCCGCACTGTCCTGCCGGCTGGATGCGGCGGATGAGGCCTTCGTGGATGGGTTGGTGTCGACCGGCCATCCGTCGACGCCGGGGCACAACGATCCGGCCTATCCGATCGAGGGGCGGGTGGCCCGGGGGTGATTTCGGGGGTTTTGTGGAGGGCCGGGAATCTGGTATAAGGCGATGTGTGTCTCCGTAGCTCAGCAGGATAGAGCACCAGATTCCTAATCTGGGGGCCGTGGGTTCGAATCCCGCCGGGGACGCCAACCACGGACGGCGGCCCAACCCCTTCTGCCGAACATACGGCGGTGCAACTGTCAGCGTGACCAAAGCGCCGTTCGCAGTCAGCAATTCCAGTGCGGCAAGCCGGTCAGACTCGCCTACAGGGACCGCAACCTGTGGCTCCGGTAGCCCGTCCCGGAAAGGCAGACCATTGATGGTTCGCCGCGCGATATCGCTGGCGCTGATGCACTACGCCCTTCAAGACGCCGGAATGCTCAACCGTTGACGTCGGGCAATTCTCGGCGCTTTCCGGCATAGACCGCATGGCTGATCAGTATCATAATAATGTGTCATTTTCTTGAGTGGAACGGCCACGCAGTCCGGTATTGTTGCTCTATCAACTCGTTCCGAGACGGAGCATACTTATGCAGTATACCATCTCCGGGACCATAATGCAGACCGTCTCGGTCGACCCTGGGCCAAACGAGACCGCCTACAGCGGCGGTGAGGGCCTGTCCCAGCCTGTCGCTGGCCACGCTTCCCCGCCACGGCCATATCGCACTGCAGAGCATTCCAATCATGAACCTCGCCGAGGCGATCGGGCGGTATCTGCCCTGGTCCGGAAAGTCAGGCCCATGCGGCGACCCCGACGATGAGGCCGCGGCCAACGCCGCCGGGGGCTTTCTGAGCAGTGGGTTCGGCGGATCGGACAACGCGCCCGCACCTGACCGGAGTCAGAAGCCGCGCCACCGCCTGCCAGCCGGGGTTCCGAACGGATCCGCCGCAACCCGCAGACGCTGGTCCTGAGCTATCCAACCCTTGGCGTCATCCTCGGTGGCAAACCCGGCCGCGGTCTGCGGCAAAGCGCCGGACCTCTTGATCTCGACGGCGAAGCTATCGTCTTCGCGATGGATAATCCGATAGTCTGAATCTGCCATCGCTCAGTATGGCACGGCGGCATGGGACATGAGGGTTGTCTTCCCGTTACAAAGTAAGGCCGCGATCAGCGGTCGGGATCGGCATGGCTGGCTTCCTCCGCCGCGGTGACGATCGCGGCGGCGCGCTGCACGGTGATGTCCTTCAGGATATGCTCGCCTCCCGAGGCGGTAGCCAGCTTCACGGCGCCCTGCTCATCGTAGATCGCCACGATGTGGCGCAGTTGCACCACCACCAACCCGCCGGTCGCCGCTTCGAAGGTAACCCAGGTCACCGGGCGCCGCGCGAAATCATGTAGTTGATATAGTCGGCATTGGTGGAGCCATCATAGGACATGCCGAACGGCTTCTTCTTGGCGGTCTCCGGCTCGGCCACGGCGGCGGCAGGCTTGGCGCGCCTGACGCGCGGGGCAGGGGCCGGTTTGGCTACGGCTACGCTGAGTTCGGTCGCCTGATGCGGCGATCCGTCGACCCGGCCTTCGCGCCACGATGCGACGTCCTTGCGCAACTGGTCCTTCATGGCATCGGATAGCTGGTCGGCCTCGGTCTCCGGGACCGTGCTCGGGTCGAGGGCTTCTAAACTCATGCGTGTTCTCCTTTCGGACACGGGCGAATGCCGCCCGGGCGTATCCTGCAGCCGAACTCCGGTGCGCTCTTGGGACGATCCCGGCGCGGATAGCGGCGCTGACGGCAACAGGCTTTCCCGAGCGGCGCGCCGGATGATTTGTCAAATTGCGCTCAAATCGACCGAAATACAAGACTTTGCGTTGGAAATGTTGTCCGCTGTGGTTTCACGGACGGATCAAGGCGCGCTGTCCTGATAAATACCGACAGGCTGATTAAAGACGTTGGCGGGGGGTGCATCGCGATCGTCAAACTGCCATATAACACCGATGACAATATTACATATCGTGCGGGCCGATGATCGTTGATAGCGCGTTCTGGCTCGCGATCGTCCCTCTTGCCCTGATCAGCTTGGCTGTCTGGTATCAGAAACCATAAAATAGTGGCGCCAGTCCCTGCCGTCCCGCAACAATCCGGCGCTGAATCAAGCTTCTTCGAACGCCGCGGGCAGACGTCCGGTCTTAAAAATGATCGTCGGCTCGTCGTCGTATTCACCCAGTTCGGCGTCACCGGAGGTTGAAAACGCAACCACACCGGCTTTCGTCGCGGCAAGAAGTTCGGCTCGCTTGAGGGCGCCGGCGGAAGATTTGCACTGGATCGCCGGTTCGGCGGTCAACTTCTGGCCTTTGCCGGCCTTGAATGCCTGAACCAAAAACAGCGTTTCACGCGCCATGCGGCTTTGCTCCTGACCTGCGACTCCGGCCGATATGCCGGCATTGCCTACTGATCCCATTATACAACGGAGAACACCATGCAGATCCGCGTCGGCTACGAGATCGTCTATGACTGCGTGCAGCCGACGCCGATGGTGCTGATGCTGCACGTGCATCACTCGCGCGCCCCTGACCTCGTGGTGCCCGACCATCTGGTAACCGACCCGTTCGTGCCGGTGCATGCCTACCGCGACGCCTTCGGCAACTGGTGCAGCCGGATCGTCGCACCGACCGGCAGGTTGCGGATCAGCAGCACCGCGGTGGTGAACGACGCCGGCCTGCCCGATCCGGTGGTGGCCTCGGCACAGGAACATTTGGTGCAGGACCTGCCGGACGAGACCCTGGCATTCCTGGTTGGCAGCCGGTACTGCGAAACCGATCGGCTGTCTGAGGCCGCGTGGCAGTTGTTTCATAAAGTCCCGCCCGGCTGGGGCCGGGTGCAGGCGATCTGCGATTTCGTGCATAACCATATCACGTTCGACTACATGTCGGCCCGCTCGACCAAGACGGCGTGGGAGGTGTTCAACGAAAAACGGGGGGTGTGCCGCGACTTCGCCCATCTGGGCGTGGCGTTGTGCCGGGCTATGAACATCCCGGCACGCTACTGTACGGGTTATCTGAGCGATATCAATGTGCCGCCGCCGCACGGGCCAATGGATTTCGCCGGCTGGTTCGAAGCCTATCTGGGGGGCGCCTGGCACACGTTCGATGCCCGCAACAATAAGCCGCTGTGGGGCCGCGTTCTGATTGGCCGAGGACGCGACGCGGTGGACGTGCCGATCAGCAATACATTCGGCCCGAATACGCTGGTCAGCTTCAAGGTTTGGACGGATGAGGTGCAGGGGATCCAGGCGGTGAGGGCCTAGCCTTCGCCAGGGCGAGGCGCTCGGCGGCTTCCTCCGTCACTTCGGCGGAGATGCTCGCCAGCGCGTTCTCCAGCGCCGGTGGCGAAGTGCTGTTGAGATCGGCTGCCGCCCGGCGGAGCTGCTCGCGCTTGATCAGGCGGTTGGTCATGGCGTTGAACTCGCGTTCCGATTCGTCCTGATCGGGCATGGCTGGATCCTGTTTGATGTCGAGCGCCGCTGCTGTGCGGCTACGCGGGCCGCGAATCGTGCTACCCCTAAACGTCATGGCCCGGCTTGTCCGGGCCACCTATGCCAGCATAGTGCCGCGATAGGTGGCGCGGACAGGCCGGGCCATGAGGATGTAGAGCATGCCGGTTCCCTGGCCAAGGCACACCGCCATGGCCAGGGCAGTCGGGTCCCTCGGCTATCAGTCGGCCGCGGGCGGTTCCACGTGCTCGCCGACCATGGCTTCGGTCGTGATCATCAGGCCGGCGACGGAGGCGGCGTTTTGCAGGGCGCAACGCACCACCTTCGTCGGGTCGATGATCCCGGCCTTGACCAGGTCCTTGTAGTCGCCGGTCTGCGCATCGAAGCCGAAGTTGTACTCGTCCTTCTCCAGCACCTTGCCGGAGATGACAGCACCGTCCTCACCGGCGTTCTGCACGATCTGGCGCAGCGGAGTCAGGATCGCCTTGCGGACGATCTCGATGCCGACGCGCTGGTCGTCGTTGTCGGCCTTCAGCTTGTGCAGGATCAGGGACGCCCGCGCCAAAGCGACGCCGCCGCCGGGGACGATGCCTTCCTCGACCGCCGCGCGGGTGGCATGCAGGCCGTCATCGACGCGGTCCTTGCGCTCCTTCACTTCAGTCTCGGACGCGCCGCCGACACGGATGATCGCCACACCGCCGGCCAGCTTGGCCAGGCGTTCCTGCAACTTCTCCTTGTCGTAGTCCGAGGTGGTCTCCTCGATCTGCGCCCGGATCTGCTTGCAGCGCGCTTCGATGTCGTGCTTCTTGCCCGCCCCTTCGACGACAGTGGTGTTTTCCTTGTCGATCAGCACCTTCTTCGCGGTGCCGAGCATCGCCAGGGTGACATTCTCCAGTTTCACGCCGAGGTCTTCGCTGATCACGTCGCCCTTGGTCAGCACGGCCAGATCTTCCAGCATCGCCTTGCGGCGATCGCCGAACCCGGGGGCCTTCACCGCGGCAACCTTCAGTCCGCCACGCAGCTTGTTCACCACCAGCGTGGCGAGCGCCTCGCCCTCGACGTCCTCGGCGATGATCAGCAGCGGACGGCCCGACTGGGCGACGGCTTCCAGCACCGGCAGGATCGACTGCAGGTTGGACAGTTTCTTCTCGTTCAGCAGGATGTAAGGGTTTTCCAGCTCGACCGTCATCTTCTCGGCGTTGGTGATGAAGTACGGCGACATGTAGCCACGGTCGAACTTCATGCCTTCAACAACGTCGAGTTCGGTCGAGATGCCCTTGGCTTCCTCGACGGTGATCACGCCCTCGTTGCCAACTTTCTGCATCGCCTCGGCGATCATCTTGCCGATTTCGGTTTCGCCGTTGGCCGAGATGGTGCCAACCTGGGCGGTCTCCGCCTGGGTGGAGATCTTCTTGCTGCGCTTCTTGAGTTCCTCGACCAGCGCCGTGACCGCCTTGTCGACGCCGCGCTTGAGGTCCATCGGGTTCAGGCCGGCGGACACCGCCTTGACGCCTTCGCGGACGATGGCCTGGGCGAGGACGATGGCCGTGGTGGTGCCGTCGCCGGCGAGGTCGTTGGTCTTGGAGGCGACTTCGCGGACAAGCTGGGCGCCCATGTTCTCGAACTTGTCGGACAGTTCGATTTCCTTGGCGACCGAGATGCCGTCCTTGGTCAGGCGCGGCGAGCCGTAGCTTTTATCGATCAGCACGTTGCGGCCCTTGGGACCGAGCGTGACTTTCACGGCCTCGGCGAGCAGGTCCACGCCGCGCACCATGCGCGAGCGGGCGTCAGTGCCGAAGCGGACATCTTTAGCAGGCATTGTCGAATCCTTCCCGAATGACAGACGAGGCCGCATCGCCGCGGGCGGGTGCCTGCGGCGAAGCCTTACTGTTCTGGTGCCAAGTGACATGGCCGATCGGCGGGCGGCCGAGTAGCAGCCGCCGAGGCTATCGTGCGCCAATGCGGACGGGCTTAGCACTCTTCCCCTGAGAGTGCCAGCGGTAAAATCGGGGCGGCCTCGGTAGGCGGGCCGGGAGAGCACGCTCCATGCTCTGTGCCACGGCCGGATCTGGTCCGCCGTGACAGGGAGGGATCGGCGGTCGCCTCGCCAGGCCATCGCTGGTTACGCGGTGGCACGGTTTGAGCAGGATCAATGATCTGCGCCGCGCCCAAGACCGATGTGGAGCGCGGCTGCGACCAAATTCCGCGGCGCAAGACTGGTATCTGCGTACAATTGCATGACAATTGCTTGAACAAACTTATCACCGCTCGCAATGCCGGCGAGACAAGCACAATCCTGTTGTTGCTTCGCTGCTGGTCTGATACCCGACTTACAGACCGCAGCATCGCGGCACCGTTTCCGCCTGGAGGACAAAGATATGCATCCAAGATCGCCAACAGTTTTCGGAATCGTGGCGCTCGCCACCGTATCCTGGATGATACCGTCCGGCGCGGCGTTCGCGCAGGCCTCACCCGCGGCGGCGCAGGTGCATCCTATCCCGCAAGCGCTGCGGATCGAGCAGAAGGAAACCATCGAACAACTCACAGCCCTGACCGCGAAGCCGGCACCGGTCGGACCCGCGGCGAAGGAAGCACTGGCGCTGCTGGAAAAGCACTACGCGCGTGAGCGGGAGTTCATCCTGCCGCCGCTGACGTTGCTGCCGCTGATCGCCGACGGGAAGGTGACTCCGGACATGGCCTGGGCGCTGCCGATGACGGATCGAGTCAGGGCCGAGCGCGAGCAGATCTTCGACGAGCATGCGGAGACCACGGAAGCGCTCAACGCCCTGCTCGTCGCCGCGGTCGAGGCCAACGACAACGACGCCAAGGAGTTCGCCGAATCGGCGGCCGGCGATTCGCTGACCGACCTGGAAATCCTGGAACCGGCGATCCTGATGATTGGCGACACGCTGCGCGCCAAGCTGCCGGCTGCTCATTAATCGCGTGCTGAGAGGGAGATCGACCATGACTGTGCGTCAAGCGCGCGTCGCATTCACCAGCCTGACCGCCGCTGTTTTCGGCAGCCTCCTGATGCCGGGCTCCGCCCTTGCCGGCGACCCCGTCGCGGGCAAGGCGGTGTTCCAATCCGCCTGTGTCGTCTGCCACGCGAACCGAGCGGGCGACAACAAGGTCGGCCCGACCCTGTTCGGCGTCGTCGGCCGCAAGACCGGCTCGGTGCCCGAGTACACCTACTCCCCGGCCAATCTGGCCGCCAACATCACCTGGACCGACGCCGAACTCGACGCATACCTGGCAGCGCCGCGCACTGTCATCCCCGGAACGAAGATGGCCTATGCCGGCGTCAAGGACGCGACCAAACGGGCGGACCTGATCGCGTATCTCGATACGCTGAAATAGAGCGATGGAGATCTCCTACCGCGACCTGATCACGGTGCTGCACGGCATGGGCTTCGGCGCCGTGTTCATGCTGGCGTTCTCCGGCGCGATCGGGGTGCTCTACGCCACCTCGGCCGCCGGCCCGCGCGTTCAGCCGTCGCGGTGGGAAACCCGGATGTTCCGCTTCTACCTGATCAGCATGGCGGTGCTGGCGTGGCTGACCGTGCTGTCAGGGGCCTACATCATCTATCCCTGGTATCGCGCCGCTCCGCCGGAGGGGACGACGGACCTGTCGCTCTATCCGCGCAGCCTGCTGCTATCGAGCCCGTTGACCTCGGGATGGCATGAGCTGGGAATGGAATGGAAGGAGCACATCGCCTGGTTCACGCCGATCGCGATGACGATGGTTGCTTATGTATTCATCAAATACGGCCCGCAGTTGGCGCTGCACCGCTCGCTGCGTGCCGCGGTGCTGAGTTTCACGGCGGTTGCCTTCTTCGCCACCGCGGTTGCCGGCGGGGTTGGCGCGTTCCTGAACAAGAACGCGCCGGTCAGGGGCGGGGCGCAAATCATCCTGTACGAGAACAAGTAGCATGGCCGACACCCTGCCTTCGCCGCCCCCGGCGTTGTTGCGCAACGGTCCCGGCGCCGCGGCGATCCTGTCGGCGGCGATCGGCTCCTGCGCCTTCGGCGTCTTCGCCTTCGCCGCCGATGCCGTCCCGGCAATCAACCACGCGCTCGCGATCTGGAAGCCGTCCGGAGCCTTGTCCGGCGTCAGCACGGCAGGCATCGCCGTCTGGCTGGCGGTCTGGTTTGTGCTGTCCCGGCGCTGGGCGTCTCGTGACATCAGCCTGCTGTGGGTGAACCTGGCCTCGGCGCTGATGCTGATCGCCGGACTGCTGTTGACGTTTCCTCCGGTTATGGATTGGCTGCAGGCGTTGTAATCACGGACCGCGATGAGTTGACCCACGGCCCGTTCTATCGTGATGGCGCATGCGTGAGCCGCCGGATAGGGGAGATTGCCATGAACCGTCGTTCGCTGCTGCAGCAGGCCGGGGCAATGGTTCTGGCGGGCGGCGTGCCGGCTTTTGGCCAGACTCCGGCTGATCACACGCTGCGCATCGCGACGGGGCTGATCGAACTGGCGCCGGACCATACCATCTCGACGACCCTGTATAACGGCCAGTTTCCCGGCCCTCTGCTGCGCATGCGGGAGGGCAGGCGGGTTACTGTCGATATCCATAACGACACCGACACGCCGGAACTGGTGCACTGGCACGGCCAGACAATCCCGCCGGACGTGGACGGCGCGTCCGAGGAAGGCTCCCCATTCATTCCGCCGCATGGCATGCGCCGCGTCGCTTTCGAGCCGAAGCCGGCGGGCTTCCGCTTCTACCACACGCATGTCCCGGCCTACGGCGACCTCAACCGCGGCAGCTACACCGGGCTGGCCGGGCCGGTCTATATCGAGCCGAAAGACAACCCCGGCGCCTATGACCGCGAAATCTTCCTGGTGCTGAAGGAATTCGCCCCGGTTTTCAGCCGCGGCGGCGACATGGATATGGATGCGCTGGCCGGCACCCCGTTGCCCGCACTGCAACGCATGGGGCTGGCGGCGGATGACGCGGCGGACGAAAAGGCCAAGGGATTCGAGGTCAGCTACGACCTGTTCAGCATCAACGGGCGGATGCTCGGTCATGGCGAGCCGATCCGGGTGAAGCCGGGGGAGCGGGTTCTGTTCCATGTGCTGAACGCCAGCGCCACCGAGATCCGCAGCCTGGCGCTGCCAGGGCACGTGTTTCGGGTGATCGCGCTGGACGGCAATCCGGTGCCGGTTCAGGCGGACGTGCCGGTGTTGTGGCTCGGCACGGCGGAGCGGGTGTCGGCGGTGGTGGCAATGAACCATCCCGGCGTCTGGGTGATGGGCGATCTCGCCGACGACGACCGCGGCCATGGCATGGGCGTTGTCGTCGAGTATGCGGGACGGGGCGGCAAGCCGGCGTGGCGGAAGCCGAAGCCGTTCCATTGGGATTACGCGCGGTTCGGCCGCTCCGGCGCGGCAGCCGTTCCGGATGAAACCATCGAGATGACCATCGTGAAGCACAACGGCGCGCTGAACGGCTTCAACCGATGGACGATCAATGGCGAAGCTTTCTCAATGGACTCGATGAAGCCGGGTTTCACGCTGCATGAGGGGCGCCGCTACCGGGTGAAGCTGCGGAACGCGAGCGACGACATCCATCCCGTGCACCTGCACCGGCACAGCTTCGAACTGGCGCATATCGGCGGCAAGGCGACGTCAGGCGTGGTGAAGGACGTAGCGATGCTGGGCGGGTTCCAGGAGCTGGCATTCGATTTCGTGGCCGGCAATCCTGGACCGTCGCTGTTTCACTGCCATCAGCAGTTGCATATGGACTTCGGGTTCATGGCGCTGTTTGACTACGGGTAACCGTTTCGGGAATCGGTCTGGTATCTGATGCAACCAACGCTCGAATCAACATTCTGGGCGGGTAATGCCAGTCGGCGAGGATGGTGAGTCTCCGGCCGCACCGCCTCGTCATGCCGACGGAGGCCGGCATCCACGCCTTTGCTTGCACAAACAAAGGCGTGGATGGAGGCCTTCGTCCGCCATGACGGTGGAGGCGACCGTGCCTATGGGTCAAAGTCAACGCCGGTTGGTATAAGCGGCGCTTGCATGGCGGGGCGCCCGCGCGCCGGCAACAGTTGGTTGAAGCAACGACAGAGGTTGCACCTCGCTGGCGCTTAGATCCGTCCCTCGGCAACCATCGGGACGATTGAAACGCCTGGCGCTCGCGGCTGGCTGCCGATCGTGATTTTGGCGGATTAGTGTCGTCAAAACAATGCGGTAGAAAATTCTTGGCCACGGCCGGGAAATTGATCTAGATCAATGAACGACTCGCGTCCGTGTGAGGTTATCTGCGAGCGTAAAATTGGGGAACGTCAATGACTGCTAAATCCCGAACTCCGTCCGGAGTCGGCCCGACTTGGTTCGGGATATTTGTGCTCGCGCTCGCCGCGCTGCTGCCGGCATCCAGGCCGGCCCAGGCGATCCCGGCTTTCGCCGCGCAAACCGGCTATCCTTGCATCCAGTGTCATATCGGCGCTTACGGCCCGCAGCTCACCCCGTTCGGACGGGAATTCAAAATGAGCGGCTACACCATCACCGGTGGTGAGGGCTGGGTGTCGCACGTACCGGTCGCGATCATGGTCCAGCCGACCTTCACCAACGTCAACAAGTCGTTGCCGAGCGGCACCAGCCCCGGTGCGCCCTATGGCTACAACAATACCGCCGCGTTCGACCAGGTCAGCCTGTTCATCGGCGGCAACATCGGCGAGCACAGCGGCGCCTTCATCCAGGCGGTGACCTATTCGCAGGATGGCAATGAGTTCAACTGGGACAACACCGACATCGTCCCGTACACCACAACCTTCGACATCGGCGACAAGCAACTCCGGGTCGGCACGACGATCAACAACAACCCGTATGTGCAGGATCCGTTCAACACCACCTATGCCTGGAGCTTCCCGTATATTAGTTCCAAGCTTGCGCCGACCCCGACCGCCGACGTGATGCTGTCCACCGGATTCAACCAGAACGCCATCGGCTACACGGCCTATGCGTGGTACGATAGCTCGCTGTACCTCGAAGGCGGTTTCTACAGCAGCCTGAGTTCCTGGGCGCTCGGCCGCGTCGGCAACGGCTTCGGCATCGGCAACACCGTCAGCCCCGCACCTTATCTCCGCGCCGCTTACCAATGGCAGTGGAACGACCAGCAGGCCCATGTCGGCGGGACGTTCATGTATGCGGACGTCAATCCGACGGTCGATACATTCGCAACAAGCAACGCCTTCGGCCAGGACCGCTACACCGATTACTCTCTCGACGCCGGGTATCAGTTCCTGGGAGACGGCACCCACATCGCCACCGCGCAGGCCATTTACACGCACGAGAACCAGAACCTGAACGCGTCGTCCGGCGCCTATAACGCTGCTAACGGAACGGCGGTGGGCTCGAACTACGGCCTTAACACGTTCCAGGCCAACGTCTCCTATTGGTATAAAAACACCTACGGCCTGACGCTCGGCTGGCAAAAGTCGTGGGGGGCCGCGAACCAGGTCCTGTATAACACCGGCCAGCCGCTGTCAGGCAGCGCCAACGGCAAGCCGAACAGCAACGACTTCATTATCGAGGCGGACTGGGTTCCCTTCGGCAAGGAGGACTCGTTGTGGCGCCCGCTGGCGAACTTCAAGGTCGGCGTGCAGTACATCGTCTATACGCAGTTCAACGGCGGCACGAAGAACTACGATGGCTTCGGCCGCAACGCGGGTGACAACAACGCTCTGATGTTGTTCGCCTGGATGATTTTCTGATCCCACCTCCGCCCCGGCAGTTCGCTGCCGGAGCGGAGCTGTGCAAACAATCATTTTATGTACATGTTCCGCCGCAGTTGCCGGTTTGCCGAAATAACGCTTTACCGCTAATCCGGACCCGCGTTGAGAGAGCGCGCTCCACCCGTGTCCGCCACAGAGCCAAGAAAAGGAAGTGCCATGAATCTGAAAACAATCCCCATCGCCGCGATGCTGCTGGGCTGCACGCTCGTCGTGCCCGGCCTGCTCGGCTCCGCCAGCGCCCAGCCCGGCAAGGACATCCCGCCGTCCGAGGAGATGGAGCACGAGGGCGACATCGCCTATCTGACCAAGCTCGCGGAGCGGCCCGGGCCGGTCGGCGCCGCGGCGAAAAATCTGATCGAGGCGTTCAAAGGGCATATGGAGGCGGAAGATGAATTCATCCTGCCGCCGCTGACCCTGCTTCCGGCGCTGGCTGCCGGCAAGGTTTCGCCCGACATGAAATGGGCGATTGCGGACGCCGATAAGCTGAAGGCGGAGCAGGAAACGGTCCGGGCGACGCACCAACGCCTGACCGAAGCCTTCATCGCCCTGAAGGACGCCGGGCAGCAGGAACATGACGCCAGCGTCGAGGGATTTGCCTCCGACCTCGCGGCTGACGACCTCGCCGACGTCGATATCACCGAGCCGACCGTGCTGCTGATCGGCGAGTTCCTGCGCGAGAAACTCCCGGCGCAATAAGACTCCCTTTTTTAATTCACCAATAATCGAGGAATCCGCCCGATGAAACGTGTCTCTCTCGCCGCATTGATCCTTGCTTCCGCCGCCGTGTTCAGCGGGTCCGCCCGCGCCGGCGGCGATCCGGAAGCCGGCAAAGCTCTGTTCAATTCGATCTGCACCTTGTGCCACACCAACATTGAGCACAAGGCCAAGGTCGGCCCCTCGCTGTACGGCGTCGTCGGCCGCCACAGCGGCATGGAGCCCGGCTACGCCTATAGCGAGGCCAACATCAAGTCCGGGATCACCTGGACGCCCGACGTTCTGGAGGTCTATCTGAGGAAGCCGCAGGCGCTCGTGCCCGGCACGAAGATGGGCTATCCCGGACAGCCGGATCTACAGAAGCGCCTCGACATCATCGCGTATCTGTCGACGCTGCACCACTAATACCAGCCGGCGATGCCCTTGACTCTCGGGCGCAGCCGCCACGTCATGCCGGCGGAGGCCGGCATCCACGCCTTTTCTCCGTGTGAAGAAATGCATGGATGGCGGGCCTTCGCCCGCCATGACGACACGGGCGGCCTGCCGACCGGTCAAAGTCAACGCCGGTTTGTGTATAACCCCGGACCTTTCATGGCCTCCCCCGGCGTGCCCCGGGGGAGGCCATAATCATGTCGGAACGGCGCGTTTGCCAAACCTTTCCCGGCTGCGCTTATGCCGATAAGCGCGGGAGGTGGGTGATCCTGGCCCGTCTGAAATGGTATCGGCAAAAGCACGGATGGCGGCGCTCCGGCCATTCAGACGGCAACACACGATCCGGATCGGCGCCAAATCCCACTGCGAACTCGTTACCCGGATTGATCATTTGCTCCGCCTGCTCTAAATCCGGGCAGAACCATCGGAATGGCACGATGGCGGTTTGGAGTCTATTGAGAACATGAGGCATCTATTGCTGGCGGCTATCGTTTCGACCGGGGCTTGGGCCTGGGCTGGCTCTGCCAGCGCACAGGATGCCGCGGCCGGGGCAATCGTATTCAAGACGCAATGCGCCGGTTGTCACTCCGTGGACGAGGGCAAGAATATCGTCGGACCGAGCCTGTTCGGCATCGTCGGCCGCGAGGCCGGACAGGTGCCAGGGTTCAAATATTCCCCGGCGAACAAGGCGTCGGGAAAGACCTGGGATGAGGCAACGCTGGATGCCTACATCACCAATCCGCAGGCGGTGGTGCCGAAGACCATCATGCCGTATCCGGGCCTGAAGGACGCCACCCAACGCGCGAATCTCATCGCCTTCCTCGCCACGGCGAAATAGGCGGAGGCGTTACGCCGCGTCACCGCCCGCACAAATCGGGCCCTGACGTGGCGCTGACTCGCCGATCGGCTGACAAGCAGGTGCGTGAGCACCTGCCGGGCGAAACCAAGGATGTAACCCGCGCGTAAAGTCCCATATAAGGGTCTCTTGAGAGCGGGGTAAATCAGTTGGCGGTAGCAGAAATCACGACGGCCATGGTGCATGCCGCATTCGGCAAGACGGCAGCCCAGGTGAGTGCGCGGGACGACGATCCGTTCAGCGCCGGGGAATTCGTCGTCTATCCGACTCATGGCGTCGGCAAGGTCGATCGCATCGGCTCCGAAGAAATCGGCGGCCACAAACTCGACCTGATCTACATCTCGTTCGATGAGAATAAGATGACGTTGCGCGTACCCGTCGCACAGGCGCGGGTGACCGGTTTGCGCAAGCTGTCCACCAAACAGGCGATGGACCAGGCGCTGACAATCCTGGCCGGACGGCCGCGCACCAGCCGCCTGATGTGGGCCAAGCGCGCGCAGGAGTTCCAGGCCAAGATCAATTCCGGCGACCTGAAAAGCGTTGCCGAGGTGGTGCGCGATCTGCAATCCGCAGCCAATGGCTCGGCGCCAAGCTACAGCCAGCGCAACCTGTTCGAGCTGGCGATCGACCGCCTGGCCGGGGAGTTCGCGGGCGTTACCGGCACCGACAAGGCCGACGCCATCATCCGGCTCACCCGCGCCCTAACCGACGGCCGATCGGCCGATGCCGCAAAGGCGGTGCCGGCAGCAGCGGAAGTGCCGGAAGCCTCCGCCGCGGATTGATCTGAGTCGTATCCCGGCGGTCGGACCTTGTGTAGAAGGGCGGCCGGCGAAGCGCTTCATCCAGAAGCACGCTTTCGAAGTGCTCGAGGTTAACCATGGTATTCAAGCCCAACTACAATCAGCAGCGCGCCGAGCGTGATCGCAACAAGCAGGCCAAGAAAGAGGCCAAGCTGCGCGAGCGCGAGGAAGCCAATCGCCGCAAGGCCGAAACGGACGCGCAGCCGCAGGCCGCCGCCGATACCACCGAGCCGAGCGCGGCCTGATCGGGCGGAGACCCCGCTCATGGCGATGAAACGGCGCAATCTCAGCACCTTCGTGCTGTTCGATGTGACCTATGCCGACGGCACGAGAACCTCCAACCGGAAGGTTCTCGAATCGCTGTTGAACGGCCTGGATGGGGATGACGTCGCGCGGGAGGTCATTGAGGCGCAGGACCGGGAGATCGCGGCTTCATCCGGCCGCCCTGGCCGCATTATCAAATCGGTGACGCGCTCCCGGGGGTAATCGTGCCGCCCCTTTGCGGCAGCAAACAGAGCACGGCGTGGATGGTCCGCCTCCGCGGCTCCGCGACGTAATGGATCGGTTCAGGGCCGGCTGCCGCAGTGGCCGACATCCAGCGTCCGCCGCACCGCCTCCAACAGATCGTCCGGCGCATAGGGCTTGGTCAAAATCCGGTCTTTCGGATCGATTCCCTCGGATTCCAGCGGTTCGGCGTGACCGGTCAGATACACCACCGGCAAATCCTGCCGCCGCTGGCGCGCCTGGCGCACGAATTCGATGCCTGACATCCCCGCCATCCCATAATCCACCAAGGCGATCGAAACCGGCCCGCTGTCCAGCGCCGCCAGCGCCTCCGCCCCGCTGGAGACATTCCGCACTGCGTACCCGGCATCCTCGAGGAACGCCACCGCGACGTCGCGGACATCGTCCTGATCGTCTATGACCAGCACTGTGATGCCACCGGGCGGAGGCCCGGTCTGCGGCCGGACTTCGGCATCCGCGGCTGCGGTTGCCGCGTCGTCTGCCCGCGGCAGATAGACCTCCACCACCGTGCCGACGCCGACCGTGCTGCGAAGCCTGGCCGTTCCGCCGAACTGCTGCACCACGCCGTGCACCTGAGCCAGTCCGAGGCCGCTGCCCTTGCCGATTTCCTTGGTGGTAAAGAACGGTTCAAACGCCTTGGCGAGGACCTCGGGCGGCATGCCACTGCCTTCGTCCTCCACCATGATCAGCACATAGTCCCGGCGTTCCAGTTCCGCCGGCAGCGCGGCCGCGCCGCGATCGACGTTGCGGGTGGCGATGCGGACGCCGCCGCCCTCCGGCATCGCGTCGCGGGCGTTGATCGCGAGGTTCAGGACGATCGATTCCAGTTGCACCGGATCGGTTCTCGCGGCCCAGAGATCGGGCGCCAGACTGGTTTCGATCGATACCAGTCCGCCCAGGCTGCGGCCCAGCAGATCCTGCATGCGCAAGACCACCGCGTTGGCATCGACCGCGCGCGGCTCGACATGCTGCTTGCGGGCGTAGGCCAGAAGCTGCCGCGTCAGTTCGCCGCCCCGCCGCGCCGCCTGCAAGGCAGAGTCCGCCTGCCGGATCGCGCGGCCATCTGCCAGCACCGGCCGCAACAGCTCCAGATTGCCCATGACGGCGGTCAGCAGGTTGTTGAAGTCGTGCGCGATCCCGCCGGTGAGCTGCCCGATGGCCTCCAGCCGCTGCGCCTGCATCAGGGCCGCCTCGGCCTTCTGGCGTTCGGCGATCTCCGCGGTCAGCCGCGCGTTCGCCTCCGCGAGTTCGCGGGTTCGCTCGCGGACCCGGAGTTCCAGCGTTTCGGTGAAGCGTTTTAACGCGTCCTCGCTTTGCTTGCGGCGCGTGATGTCGCGCAGATAGACCGACAGGCCGCCGTCTGCGGGGAAAATCGTGACATCGACCCAGCGGTTGAGCACCGGCGACATTGCTTCGACCGTAACGACTTGCTGGTCCCGGGCGGCGCGCTGATGCGCATCATGGAT
Organism: uncultured Rhodopila sp.; assembly: GCF_903915725.1. Lineage (GTDB taxonomy): Bacteria > Pseudomonadota > Alphaproteobacteria > Acetobacterales > Acetobacteraceae > Rhodopila. The sequence continues at coordinate 153,750 of NZ_CAIWTY010000106.1, read as the reverse complement.
CGCGCCGCAAGCGGCCTGCGGGAACTCCTCCCAGTAGACCTTGCCCAGCAGATCGCCGCGCGTGCGGCCCCAGAGCTCCTCGGCCTTGCGGTTGAAGTAGGTCAGCTTCCAGTCATGATCGACGGCGTAGAACGCGTCGCTGATGCTTTCCAGAATGTCGCTGGTCTGCGCATGGGATGCCGCCAGCGCCGCCTCTGTTCGCCTTCGATTCAGCGCCAGCCCGAGCATATTGGCGGCCGCCTGCATGAAAGCGAGGTCCTGCGGCTCGAAATCGCCCCGATGCCGGCTATCGGCTTCCAGCACGCCGAAATGCGCATCGTTGCAGCGGATAATGACATTGATGGCGCGCAGGATACCGTGCTCGACCAGCAGCGCCGGGGTCTGGAATCGACCTTCGGCGCTGAGCGAATTGGAGATCACCGGCTTTCCGGTCTTCAACGCATATCCGGCCGGCGAAGCCAGATCGGCGCCGATGCGGGCATGCCCGACCACGCCGTCGCGCCAGCCGACTCCCGCTATTACCAGCAGTTGATCCTCATCGGGCCGGTATTCCAGCACCTTGCAGAACATGGTTTCCAGGCCAAGTGCGACGAGGCGGGTAGATTCCTGGAACAGGCTTTCGGGTTGTCCGCCGCGGAGTGCGAGCGTGCCCAGTTCGGCAAGGATCTCCTGTTGGCGGAGACGCAAGCGGAGTTGGTCGTCCACATTGGTCGCGGTCATCGGCCGATCGGCAGCCGCGCGACAGAGGCGCTTCGGCGCAACCGTTCGGAGGTCGGCTCGGATGCGCCGCACCGTCGCGCGTGGACATTAATTGCCATTTGATATAACACGGCTTTCACTCTGATGCTTAGATCAGAACGGCGCCTGCGGCGTCGGGTTTGCTTGCTGGGTGAAACCATTTTCAAGTCCCGCCGAAGGGGTTGATTCGGGAGCGGATCGAACAGACGGCGAACCCGACAATCAGTTCGCCGCCGCGGGGCCTCGATGATAGTGTCGAGCGAATGGAAATAGTTGTGATTTCGCAGTAAGCTCCGTGCCACGAAGAAAGCGGCCTTCGGGGGGACGGCGATGCGGGCATGGGCGGCGGCAAGACTTATCCTTGTTGGATTTTGCGCCGGCGGAGCGGGGCCGAAGGACGACCCGGAGGCGTTTGTGCGGGGACTTTACTCCCGTTTCGAAGCGGACCCGAATTTCTTTGTCGGCTTGGGCGATATTTCCGACGAGGCGGTCTATTCGCCGTCCTTGTTGCGGGTGCTGAGCGCGAACCGGGCATTCCACGCAAAGCATTCCGATCTCGGTCTCAACGGCGACCCGATCTGCGACTGCCAGGAGCACGAATCGATGACCACGCCGCAGATCGTCGTTCACAGGACGGGACGAGCCTCCGCTGAAGCGACGGCGAAATTTATTATCGAGGACTTCTACGTCAGATCGATCACGCTGAAGCTGGTGCAGACGCCGATCGGCTGGCGCGTGGACGACGTTAGTGATTCCGACCTGCCAAGCCTGCGCAAGTGGTTGAGCAACGACATGAAGTAGAGATCCGTCTGGAGACCGACCTGACCGGCCGCCGGATCGGCTGACGGATTGCGCCGAAGGGACAAAAGGCCGCGCCCCCGTTAGATCACCAGCGCCGCCCGCTCTCCGGCGGCGCGCACCCAGGCCGCCTCCATGTCCTCGTCGAATAGTTCCGTCAGCTTCTTCATCATCGTGCCGCCGAGTTCCTCGGCATCGACGATCGTCACCGCCCGGCGGTAGTACCGCGTCACGTCGTGGCCGATGCCGATGGCGATCAGCTCGACCATGTCGCGCGCCTCGATGTCGCGGATCACCTCGCGCAGGTGCTTCTCCAGGTAGTTCCCCGGATTCACCGACAGCGTCGAATCATCCACTGGCGCCCCGTCGGAGATCACCATCAGAATCCGCCGATGCTCGGGCCGCACCAGCAGGCGGCGATACGCCCACAGCAGCGCCTCGCCGTCGATATTCTCCTTCAGCAGCCCCTCGCGCAGCATCAGTCCGAGATTCTTGCGTGCCCGCCGCCACGGCGAGTCCGCGGCCTTGTAGATGATGTGCCGCAGATCGTTGAGCCGACCGGGATTGCGCGGCTTGCCGTCCTGGACCCAGCGCTCCCGGCTTTGGCCGCCCTTCCAGGCGCGGGTGGTGAAGCCGAGCACCTCCACCTTCACCGCGCACCGCTCCAGCGTACGCGCCAGGATGTCGCCGCACATCGCCGCCACGGTAATCGGCCGCCCGCGCATCGAGCCGGAATTGTCGATCAGCAGGCTCACCACCGTGTCGCGGAACTCCATGTCGAGTTCCCGCTTGTAGGACAGCGCCTGCATCGGGTTGATCACCACCCGCGCCAGCCGCCCGGCGTCGAGCATCCCTTCGTCGAGGTCGAATTCCCACGACCGCGTCTGTTGCGCCAACAGGCGCCGCTGGAGCCGGTTAGCCAGCTTCGAGATCACGCCCTGCAAATGCTGCAACTGCTGATCGAGCTGCTGCCGCAGCCGACTGAGCTCATCCGCGTCGCACAAATCTTCGGCGTCGATCTCCTCGTCGAACGACCGCGTATAGGCGCGGTAGATCGCGTCGTTGTCCGGGTTGGGACGCTCCCGCCGCGGCTGCGGACCGCCGGGACGGTCATCGCCTTCTGCGACGGCAGCTTCCTCATCGGAATCCGTCCCGTCATCGTCCGCGGCTTCGCCTTGCATCTCCTCGGGCTGCGCGCCGAGCATGGTGTCCTGATCGGAGTCCGACTGACTCTCGCCGTCCTGCGAATTGTCCTGCGGACCGGATTGGTCGCTGCCGTCCTCGTCACCGTCTTCCGATGCGTCGTCCGGTTCGGCATCGACCTCGGCCTCGGCCAGATCCAACGCGGCGAGCAGCTTGCGGGAGGCTCGGGCGAAGGCGGTCTGGTTGTCCTGCGCCCCAATCATTTCGGTAAGCGCGGAGTCGGCCGGCTGACCAAGTGTCTCGCGCCATAGGTTGAGCACGCGCCTGGCGGCTTCCGGCACGGCCTCCCCCGACAGCTTTTCCCGCGCCAGCAGGGCGAGCGCCTTGTCTATTGGCAGTTGGTCCTTGCGGGTCATGCGGTCGTAGCCGTCGGATTCGCATTCCTCCGCCAGCTTGGCGCGCAGGTTGGCGTTGACGCCGTTCATATGGCGGGAGCCGACGACCTCTACTCGCACCTGCTCGAGCGCGTCGAAGGCGTCCTTGGCTTCCTTTCGCGCCGGCATGCGCTGGGCGTGCACGGCGTCGTCGTGGTGACGCAGTCTCAGCGCGATCGCATCGGACTGACCGCGCAGCTTGGCCATCTCGGCCGGGGGCAGGGCGCGGGTCGGCAGCGACAGGCGGGCGCGCTTGCCCGTAACGCCGGAGGGGCCGGGCTGGAACGCGACCTGGACATCCGCTTGTTCGGCGATCGCCCGCAGCGCGCCGGCGGTGGCCCGTTTGAAGTCCTCGGTGCGGGCGTTGTCTTTGGTGTTGGCGGTCATAAGCGTCCCATTTCGTCATGGCGGGCGTAGGCCCGCCATCCACGCCTTTGTCCCATCCAACGGCGCAAGGCGTGGATGGCGGGCCTACGCCCGCCATGACGTTGAGAGGCCTTGCGTAACGCGAGCCGCTGACACATCGCGAAATCCTATCAGAACTTCCGCGTCGTAAACCCGCCCGTCGGAATGTCCTCGTTGAAGCACCGCTGATAATACTCAGCGACTGTAGACCGTTCCGCCTCGTCGCATTTGTTCATGAAGGTCACGCGGAAGGCGAACCCGACATCGCCGAAAATACGGGCATTCTCCGCCCAGGTGATCACCGTGCGCGGCGACATCACGGTCGAGATGTCCCCGTTGATGAACCCGGCCCGGGTCAAATCGGCCAGCGCTACCATGCTTTCGACGCGCTTCTTGGTGGCGGGATCTTTTGTTCCATCCAATCCCATCTTCGCCAGGACGATGCCCGTCTCGGTCGCGTGCGGCAGGTAGTTCAGCGTCGCCACGATGTTCCAGCGGTCCATCTGGCCCTGGTTGATCTGCTGGGTGCCATGATACAGCCCGGTGGTGTCGCCCAGGCCCACCGTGTTGGCGGTGGCGAACAGCCGGAATGACGGATGCGGCCGGATCACCCGGTTCTGGTCGAGCAAGGTCAGCTTGCCCTCGACCTCCAGCACCCGCTGGATCACGAACATCACGTCCGGACGGCCGGCATCGTACTCATCGAACACCAGGGCGCAGGCGTGCTGCAACGCCCAGGGCAGGATGCCCTCGCGGAATTCGGTGACCTGCTTGCCGTCCTTCAGGACGATCGCGTCCTTGCCGATAAGGTCGATGCGGCTGATATGGCTGTCGAGGTTGACGCGGATGCACGGCCAGTTCAGGCGGGCGGCCACCTGCTCGATATGGGTGGATTTGCCGGTGCCGTGATAGCCCTGGATCATCACCCGGCGGTTGTAGGTAAACCCCGCCAGGATCGCCAGCGTGGTCTCCCGGTCGAATTTGTACGAGGTATCGATTTCGGGGACATGCTCGGTCCGCAACGCGAACGCCGGCACCTCCATGTCGATATCCAGGCCGAACGCCGCGCCAGCCGACACCTTGGTGTCGGGCTGGTTGATCTCGGAAGTCGGGCGGGGCAGGGGGAAATCGACAGCCGTGTTCATAGTCCAGAGCTTCCTGATGCAATTCCGGTAAAGTCTAGCCGTGGCGGCGGGCGGCGCAAGGGCAACCGAGAGCGTACTAACCGGTTGCGCCGGCGCGGATCTCATGGCCCAACCGCGAGCGCACGGCTGCATAGGCGAGGTTGATGGTTTTCAGCCGTTCCTCGGCATCGCGGCTGCCGCCATTGGCGTCGGGATGATGCCGCTTCGCGAGTTCCTTGTAACGGCTTTTCACCACGTCGAGCGTCACCGGCCAGGCCAGGCCCAAGGTCGCCAGCGGTTCTCGCAGTTCCGATGGAGGCTGCTGGGGATCAGGCCGCCGGTTGCCGTTCGCCCGGCCGGCGTTAAGGATATGCAGCGGATCGCGCAGCATGTCGTCGTCCCACGCGGTGTAGCCGCCGCGGCCGATCGGCCAACTCGGGCGCTGCCAGGAGGTGTCAGCGCGCAACTGCGCCTCGACCTCGGCTGGCGACATGCCTTTGTAGAAATCCCAGCCGGCATTGTAGGCGCGGACATGCTCCAGGCAGAACCAATGGTAGTCGTTCAGATTGGTGCGCGACTTCGGCGCGCGATATTCGCCGGCCTCGGGACAGGCGGGCATGTCGCAACACCGGCCCGGTGCGTTCGGGTCGGGTGCGTAGGCCCGGGGTCTCGTGGGACGTCGCATCATGGCTGCCTTTATGTGCGGTGCGGCAGGGTATTGGCAATGGCGGCCGAGGCCATTTGGTACGCGGCGGTCCGCAAATCGTCCGGACACGGCAGGCGGCGAAATTCCTGCCCGGGATCAGCGACGATCATTTCATCTGGGTTGCGCATTTGCTCTACCTGCTCGTAAATCGATGCGAGGTGAGGCATGCAGTTCTCTCTGGTTGTGCTTTTCGTGCTTCTGTCGTCACTGGCCCGGGCCGAGGAACGGTTCGACCTGCCATCCCGGCCCGGAGTTATTCAACCGATATATGCGACCTTCTCGGCCGGGGCGCGGGCGAGCGTGATCCTGTTTCCCGGCGGCAACGGCCTATACGCCAGCGGCCGGAAGAATTTCCTCCGCCGCATCGTCCCGGACCTGCTCAACAGCGGCTTCTCGGTCATTACGGTCGATGCGCCCTCCGATCAGTCTGCCGGCATGTCATGGACGTTCCGCGCCGGACCCGAGCAGGCCCGCGATATCGAAGCGGTCGCCAGCTTTGTCAAAGCCCGCTCACCGGCGCCGATTTGGCTGATCGGAACCAGCCGGGGATCCGTCTCCGCGGCGGACGGAGCCTCCGTGCTCGGTAGGCGTATCGGCGGTGTGATCTTGACCTCATCGGTCTGGGCGAGGGGCATGGCGGCGGTCAGGCTGGAGACGATCACGGTACCCGTGCTGGTCATCCACAATCGCGATGACGGCTGCCCGGAGAGTCCGTTCGCCGGTGCGGAAGCAGGAATCAGGCGGCTGACCGGCGCTCCGGTGAGCCAGCTTGTCGTGGTCTCGGGGGGGCTATCGCGCGGCGACGCCTGCCAGGCCACGTCGCCGCACGGCTTCCTTGGCATCGAAAAACCGGTCGTCGACGCGATGGTCCTGTGGATACGAAGCCATTAGCGGCGGCGGCGAAGCCCCTCAGAACTCCACCTGCTCCACGGCCACCACTTCCGGCACGTAGTGCCGCAGCATGTTCTCGATCCCGTGCTTCAGCGTCGCACTGGACGACGGGCAGCCGGAGCACGCACCCTGCATGTGCAGCCGGACGACGCCGTCGCGGAAGCCGCGGAACACGATATCGCCGCCGTCGCCGGCCACCGCCGGACGCACCCGGGTGTCGATCAGCTCCTTGATCTGCGCGACGACCTCCCGGTCCGCCGGATCGATGTCCTCCTCGCCGAGTTCGTCGCCCGCGCCCTCGATCACCGGCAGGCCGGAGACAAAGTGGTCCATGATCACGCCCAGCACCCGCGGCTTCAGTGCCTGCCAGGACAGCTCATCCGTCTTGGTCACGGTGATGAAGTCGCCGCCCAGGAACACCCGCGCCACACCCGGAAGCCCGAACAGCGACGTCGCCAGCGGACTGCGCGCGGCGGTGTCCGCGGAGGCGAAATCGGCGGTCGAGACCCCCATCACGTCGCGCCCCGGCAGAAACTTCAGGGTCGCGGGGTTGGGGGTACCTTCGGTCTCGATGAACATGACGGATGCCTGTCCTTAACATAGAGGGATAATCCGTACCGCAGCGGTCCGGGATGAAAAAGATACATCGGACCAAATGGAACCGATAGCAAGAGGGATTGGTTCAGCTTGATCAGTCGGCGGCGACGGAAACCCCGCCGAGGCGCGCGGACTCGGCGTAGGCCCGCACCGCGGCGCCGAACTGTTCGAAGATGGCGCGGGACACCGTGTCGCTGCGCCAGTCGTATTCCGGATGCCATTGCACGCCGACGGCAAAGCCGGGAGCGTGCCCCGCCTGGCTGGCGATCACGCGGACCGCCTCAATCGTTCCGTCCGGCGCGACCGCTTCGGTGACAAGGCCGGGGGCCAGCTTGTTGACCCCCTGGTTGTGCAAGGAGTTCACCGCGATCTCGCTGCAACCGGCCAGCCGGTGCAGCCAGCCGCCGCGGGTGATCCGGACCGCGTGCGCCTTGCCCTGGCGCACACGCGAGGACGCCTGCATCGGCGTCGAATGGTCCATCCGGTCAGGCAGATCCTGCAGCCGCTGATGCAGCGACCCGCCCAAGGCCACGTTCAGTTCCTGGAAGCCGCGGCAGATCGCCAGCAGCGGCACGCCGCGGGTCACCGCCGCACGGATCAGCGGCAGGGTGAACTGGTCCCGCGCCGGGTCCTCCGGCGTGCCCTCCGCGTGCGGCGGACCGTCATACAGTGTCGGCTGCACGTTCGATCGGCTGCCGGTCAGGATGATGCCGTCGAGGCGGTCGAGCAGCGTCTCAATGTCGGCCGCGGGGCCGTTGGCGGGCAGCAGGACCGGAACGGCGCCGATGACTTCATCCGTCGCGCGCACATACGTGTCGGAGGCTGCATGATTCGGCATACCGAAGATGCCGAACTGCTTGGTGCAGCAACTGATGCCAATCAAGGGTTTGACGACGCGTGGCGATCTCATCTCGGAAGGGATCATCCTTCAGTTTCGCGGCGAAAAGAAGACATTTCGCCGCAACCGCAACATGACCGTCATGCGTGCCCGGTTGCAAGGGGCCAAGCGGGGGTCAACCGGGATTTCGCGCCGATGGCGGGCTGATTTGCTCGAACAGTTGCTGATCGAAGGTGCCCCCGAGCTGAACGTTATACAGCGTCACGTGAGTCTCCCGCCGCTGCGCGTCGATGACGGTCCATTGCTTCAGGGCCAGCGGATTATCCGCGAAAATCAGCGTCAGGGAACCATCGCCGGGGCTTTCGGTGCGAACCAGAGAGAGCTGGATCTGGCCCGGCAGGCGCTGGATGGCGGTGACGGTCACCGCTCCTGACAATGTGACGTTTTCCGCCAGCAGTATGCCGAGCGGCGTGCGGCTGAGCGGGATGTTGCTGGTCTGTTGCAGCGCCGAGTCGTTGAACGTCAGCACGCCGTGGGCGGCGATCAGCAGGAACGGGGCGGGCGGGGTATACTGAAAGCGCATTTTTCCGGGGCGTTGCAGCCAAGCGGTGCCTTCGGAGATCTGGCCGTCGCCGGTGGCCTGGATGAAATGGGCTTTGAGGGTTTTAAGGCCGTTCAGGTAGGTCTCGATGCGCGCGATGTCGGCCTGGTCGCGGGCGGATGGCGGCTCGGCCCGGGCGACGAGGGGGAGGAGCGCGGCAGCGGATAGCAGGGCGAATCGGCGGGAGATCATATGGGGGATTTGGCGCGTCGTCAGGGGGTTTGCAAATGGTTATGCGCCCGGCATGCAGATGGGGTCATACGACGAAGGACGGGATCGTTCCGCACGTCCCGACACAAGTCTGCAGCAGCCCCGATCCGGATAGTCGCCTCGATAGAACCGGTTGGCTTTCATGGAACCCCGGTTCGGGCGGAGCCGGGCCCCTGACGGGACACGTCGCGGCGCCTGCGCCGGTCGCATCTCGCCGCCTGCCGCAATTGTGTCTCGAGATTCTGAGCTACCTCCCGGCTGACACCGCCAAGGCGGAGATGATCAGCCACACGTTGAATGCCGGTTACCCCAGTCATGGCTATACCATCACGCTGCGGAAAGCCTGCAAGATCGATCTGAACGTGGGAACGCTACCCGACGCGCAGAACAGGCTTTGCTCGAACTGAATGCGCTCTATTCAGAGATTGGTCAGAGCGCGATGGCCGGCTTCGGCGACAGCAACGGCCACAGCATCGTGACCATCCTTGAAGGCCAAGGCCGGCAGATCTTCTTCCAGAACGAGAAAGGTTGGCGTTATCGCGTCGCAGAACGCCGCTGGATCACGATGCATGACCACAGCAGGTGGCGCAAGGCGGAACGGGCCGGTGACCAGGCTGCGGTTTCAAACCACCCGGTCCGCTAGATTTTCATCTCGGTTCGCCGTGGCTGGCCGTGCATATGCGCGGCCAGCATCCCCGTTCAGGCCGCGATCTCCAACTCGTCCGCCACCGCGAACGGCGCTTCGGTCTTGTGGTGCAATTCGCCCAGCGTCACCCCCGGCGCGATATCCACCAGAGTCAGGCCGTCGTCATGACCCTTCGCCGCCACCTTGAAGACGCCGAGGTCGGTGATCACCAGATCCACCACCCCCGCGCCGGTCAGCGGCAGGTTGCAGCGCTTCAGCAGCTTGGGCTTGCCACCGGCGGTATGCTCCATCAGCACCACCACCCGGCGCACGCCGGCCACCAGATCCATCGCACCACCCATCCCCTTGACCATCTTGCCGGGGATCATCCAGTTCGCCAGGTCACCGTTCTCGGCCACCTGCAAGGCGCCCAGGATCGAGATGTCGATATGGCCGCCGCGAATCATTGCAAAACTGGCGGCACTATCGAAAAAGCTCGTCGTTGGCAGTGTCGTTACCGTTTGCTTCCCGGCATTGATCAGATCGGCATCCTCTTCGCCCTCGAAAGGAAAAGCCCCCATCCCGAGCATACCATTCTCGGACTGAAACTGAACCGACATCCCCGCCGGGACATGGTTCGCTACCAGGGTCGGAATGCCGATGCCGAGATTGCAGTAGAATCCGTCCTGAAGTTCTTGGGCCGCGCGGGCGGCCATTTGGTCACGGGTCCAGGCCATTGTTTCGCCTCCCTTAAGCGCGCTTGCGCACGGTGCGTTGTTCAATCCGTTTGTCAACAGTATCGAGCTTGACGATGCGGTTGACAAAGATGCCGGCGGTGATGATGTGGTCCGGATCGATCCCGCCGGGCGGAACGAGCTCCTCGACTTCCGCAACGACCATGCTCGCCGCGGTGGCCATGATCGGGTTGAAGTTCCGCGCCGTCATCCGATAAATCAGATTTCCTTCCGGATCGGCTTTCCAGGCGTGCACGATCGCCAGATCGGCCCACAAGCCGCGCTCCTGCACATAAAGCCGCCCGTCGAATTCCTGCTGCGGCTTGCCCTCGGCGATCTGGGTGCCGGCGCCGGTGGCGGTGAAGAAGGCCGGGATGCCCGCCCCGCCGGCACGGATGCGCTCGGCCAGCGTGCCCTGCGGATTGAACTCGATCTCCAGCTCGCCGGCCAGGAATTGCTTGGCGAAGGTCGCGTTCTCACCGACGTAGGAGCTGATCATCTTGCGCACCTGCCGGGTCGTCAGCAGCTTGCCGAGGCCCACATCGTCGATGCCGCAGTTGTTGGAGATGATGGTCAGGTTCTTGACCCCGCTGTCGCGGATCGCGTCGATCAGGGCGGCGGGAATGCCGCACAGGCCGAACCCGCCGGACATGATCGTCATGTCGTCCTTCAGCACATCGGCCAGTGCCGTCCGTGCGTCAGGGAATATCTTGTTGATCGCCATCCTCGCCCCCTCGGAAATCCGGGGGCATGTAGCCGATACGCCGCACAGTCAGCAAGCGGCCTGCCGGTATGTCAGGAACGCTGTTGTGTGCGCCGTAGTGGCGGGCGCTATTCCGGCGGCAGCCGATCGGCCAGTTCGGCGAGGCGCGCTTCGACGCGAGTTTCGAAGTTGCCCTGACGGCCCATCAACTCGGCCTTCAGCATGATCCAGATGTCGTCCTTGATGTCATGCATGTCGCGCTTGACTTCGTTGATGGACCGGTCAAGCCGCTCGACCTTGTCGCTGAGCGCCAGGGTCAGGCCGCGAACGTCGCCCATCTCGCGGCGCATGTCCTTCATCTCGCGCTTGATGTCCGCCTGGCCTTCAAGGCTGCGAACCATCAGGGCTTGAAGCATTTCCAAAGTCGGTTCGACCATGCTTTTGCCTCTACACCATAAAGGGTCGCGGTTCAAACAGTTATGCGGCCCGGGAGATCCGCCGCGGCCCACAAGAACGTCAACTCATGCTTGTTGTGGAACAGATGAACCACCCGTCCGCCAGGGATCGCCGCGAACGCCTCCGCCGCCGCGTGGTCGGTCGGACCCTGGAACTTGATCGTGCAGACGATATGCCGCGCCGCCCCGCCTTCGATCCATCGCCGCACCAGCTCCAGCAGCCGATCGGGATAGGCAATGACATCGCTGCACAGCCAGTCCACCGGCTCCGGCGCCATCCCGAACGCGCTGTCCAGCCGCTCGGTCACCCCCGGCATCGCCGCGACCGCGGCGGCGAGCGGGGCCTTGTCGACCGCCGTCACGCTGGCCTCGAGCTTCGCCAGCACCCAGGTCCAGCCGCCGGGAGACGCCCCCAGATCCAGGCAGGTCTCGCCGGCGGCGGGCCAGCGGCCGAACCGGGTCAGCGCCTCCCACAATTTCAGATAGGCCCGGCTCGGTGGCCCGATATGGTCTTCCTCGAACCGGCACTCCCCATTGACGAACGGCGATGACTTCGCCGCACTTACCACCAGCCGATCGGCTGCGAGGAGTGTCCAGGCGCCGAGATGCGACGACGGCGCCGGTTCCGGAAATACCAGCGGGCGGGCTTTCACCGGAGGCAGCCGTTCGGCGATCAGTGCCATGCGACGGTGGTGCTCCACCGCGTAGGCCGACCAGTTGCGCTGGATCGCTCGCAGCGCGTCGGCAGCGGACTTGACCGACGGCGCCTCGAGCTCGCGCGGGTCGGTCCAGATATCCAGCGCCCAGGCGGCCGGTATCGGCGGGTCAGAGGACAGCGCGAGGCGGCCGTGCCACAACGTGATCACGATCTTGTGACGCGAGAGCTCTTCGGCCAGCGCCGCTTCGAAGCCCTCGGCGGCGAGGTAGGCGGCTCGGATCATCGGGCACGCAACCCGGACGCCGTGAGCAGCAGCCAGCCCAGCATCAACGTGATGCCGCCGATAGGTGCCAGCAAGCCGAGCGAAACCCCGGCCAGACCCAGCGAATACACCGAGCCGCAGAACAGCAGCATCCCGATCGCAAACGCCGCCGCGGCGGCATGGGCGAGCCAGCCGCCGCGCGGCGTCCACTGCGCGGTCCCAAGCAAGGCCAATGCGTGCCAGCCCTGCATGCGGACGCCGCTTTCGACGATGCGCAGGGCATTCGGGTCGTGCAGCCCATGCGCCGCGAAGGCCGCCATCCCGACCGCTCCGCAGCCCGCCAGCCCCGCCAACGCAATCCAAATTCGTTGCATTCGATTTAAGCCCTGTTTCCCGTTGCGTCCGCTGGTTATACGATGTGCTATCATGCCCCGAGGCGACCTCTTTCCCGAGATCGGCCCATACGAGACCGGCTATCTGCCGTTGTCCGCCGGCCATGTGATGTACTGGGAGCAAGCCGGCAACCCCAATGGCCGCCCGGTGCTGTTCCTGCACGGTGGCCCGGGGGCAGGGGCGGGGGCGGTGCATCGCCGCTTCTTCGATCCAAACTATTGGCGGATTGTGATATTCGACCAGCGCGGGGCCGGAAGGTCGCGCCCGTTGGGCGGCCTGGAAAATAACTCCACTCCCGATCTGGTCGCCGATATCGAAATCCTGCGGCGTCACCTGGCGATCGAGCGCTTTCTGCTGTTCGGCGGCTCCTGGGGATCGACCCTGGCGCTTGCCTATGCGCAGGAGCACCCGGATCGAGTCGCCGGTGCGGTGCTGCGCGGCGTTTTCCTTGGCCGGCCGCAGGAGGTCGAGTGGTTCCTGCACGGCATGCAGGCGGTGTTTCCGGAGGCCCATGCCGCCTTCGCCGGTTTTCTGCCGGAGCAGGAGCGCGGCGATCTGCTGAGCGCCTATCTGCGGCGGCTCACTGATCCGGACCCGTCAATCCATCTGCCGGCGGCGCGGGCCTGGTCCGTGTATGAGGGCACGTGCAGCACCCTGCTGCCGAGCCCCGAAACGGTCAGCGGCTTTTCGCAGGACCGCACCGCATTGGGGCTGGCGCGGATCGAGGCGTTTTATTTCGCGCACGGTCTGTTCCTGTCGCCGAAGGGGTTGCTCGGGCACATGGACCGGATCAGCCACATCCCGGCGGAGATCGTGCAGGGGCGCTATGACATGATCTGTCCGGCGGTCACGGCATTCGACCTTGCCGCTTCCTGGCGGAATGCCCGCATGACGATCGTGCCGGACGCAGGGCACTCGGCGTTGGAGCCGGGGATAAGGCGGGCATTGGTCGCGGCGGTGGAGCGGTTCCGCGTCGGCCGGTAGGTTTCCGACATTTGTTCGCCGCAGCCTGGTTTCAGCCGCTCCGGGATACGGACCACGCGGGCTTGTCACTACATCGAATCGTTGAGGTTGTTCCTTCGTCGTGCCGGCACAGGCGAGAGGCCTTAAGCCGGCGAAGCCAGAAAGGCCAGGATCGGTTATGGGTCCCCGTGAAATCGGACGCTTCCGTGCCTGCCAACCACTGTTGCGGCATGAACCGTTGTCCGTTTGCAGCATCACATTTGAATTTTTCGACATTCCCTGTTGCCGGGCGTAGGCTATGGTCGGTCTCCATGACCCATGCTACGTAACCGACTGGAAGGGTTGTGTGATGATCTCGCTGGCGACGTTACCGATGGGCAAAAGCTCGCTGGCGGGATGCCTGTCGTGCAACGCGCGGGCATTGAGCTTCTGTAGCGTGCTCGACAGCGAGGCCCTTTCGCGGCTGGCGGGTCTGGCCACGGTGGTCGAGATCGGCGCCGGCATCGGGTTTATCCATGAAGGCGAGTCGGCGGAGCATTTCTTCAATCTGACCGAGGGTTCGGCCAAGGTTTACAAGCTGCTACCGGACGGACGGCGGCAGATAACCGGGTTCGTGCAGGCCGGAGACTTCCTGGGTCTCGCCGCCGGACGCACCTACGCATTCTCGGCGGAGGCGCTGGAGCCGGTTCGCGCCTGCCGCTTCTCCCGCCCGCGCCTCCGGGCTTTCCTCGACGACTTCCCGGCTCTGGAACGCCGTCTGCTGGAACAAGCATCCAATGAACTGGTCGTCGCGCAGGAGCAGATGCTGCTGCTCGGCCGTAAGACCGCACGTGAGCGCGTAGCCTCGTTTCTCAGATCCCGGGCTGCCTTGGTGCTTGCGACTCGCGACAGCGACGGGCTGTCCCTGTCCATGTCCCGGGCGGATATTGCGGATTACCTGGGACTGACGATCGAAACCGTCAGCCGGGAGTTCACCGCATTGCGTAAATCCGCGGTCATCGAAATCCGCAATGCGTCGGAGGTGACGATCCGGCATCCGTCCGCGCTCAAACTAATCGCGGACGGTGCCTCGTCGTTCAACTAAGACCTGTTTGTCAGGAGGTCGGACGCTGGAACTCCAGGCGGTCGCCGACGCGGCGCAGGTGCAGTTCAAGCGCGGCTTCGCCCACTCCGCGCGGCACTGAAATAATGGTGTCCTGGCCGGGCGCCAGCGTCGAGACAAAGCGGATGGTGCTGTCCGGCTGGTCGGTGCTGGCCGTGGTTACCACTTCGTAGCCGGCTTTGACCGGATGGTAGTAGACGGTAACATTCACCGCTCCCAGCACGGCCTGAAGACCGGCATCCGCCGGGATGACCTCCGCCCGGGCGACGTTGGCGACCCCAAAGGCGCTCAGCATCGCGCCGGCAACGAGAAGACGTATCATGGTGCAAACCTTTTCCATGCGTTTGAGACGGCTCATGCCATATGCCGCCAAACGCCTGCCTATATTATGGTGCAGTGCAGCATAAAAGCAATGCAAAAACCCGGGACGTGCCCGGCGGCGGCTGGCTAGCACCACGAGATCAGGGCAATGTGCCGGCATGATGATATCTTTGTATCACCGGTGGATGTTCGTTGCGGTCGCGCTGCTTTTGGCGACAGTGCCGTCGCAGGCTCGCCAACGGTATCCGGCGCCGGGCGGCTTCGACTACTTCCTGTTGAGCCTGAGCATCGCGCCGGGTTTTTGCGCGCTTTCCCCCGCCAATCAGGCGAAGCAGGAATGCCGGTCGCTGACTGAGGCAGATTTCCAGCGGACGCCGTTGACGGTGCACGGGTTGTGGCCGAACCGCGCCGGTGTCAGCGTGAACCTACAGCCGCATGATTGCGATGGGCCTCCGTTCGGCCCGTTGCCGGACGCGACGGAGGCCGAACTACGCCGCTACATGCCGGGCGGCCCCGGTCTGGCGCGGTATGAGTGGCGCAAGCATGGCGCGTGCTCGGGGATGCCGCCCGAAAGCTACTTTGCCACGCTGGCCGATCTGGCGCGGAAGGCGAACGCGACGATCGGGGCGGTGATGCGCGAGCAGGGGATGCTCGGGCAGCGCATGCGGATCGCCGACTTGCTGTCGGCGGTGGCGGCGCGGGATCAGGCCCTGGCAGC
Source organism: uncultured Rhodopila sp. (assembly GCF_903915725.1). Lineage (GTDB taxonomy): Bacteria > Pseudomonadota > Alphaproteobacteria > Acetobacterales > Acetobacteraceae > Rhodopila. The sequence goes on along the minus strand of NZ_CAIWTY010000106.1, from coordinate 138,331 downwards.
GGCGATCGTGGTGGATTGCCGCCAGCCGCGCGGCGGCGGCGAGGCGCTGGTCGATGAGATCCGGGTTGTGCTGTCGAAGGATCTTCGGCCGCTGCCGGCATTGAGCGTTGGGCTGGGGCAGAATTCCGGCTGCCCGCGCGGAGCGGGTCTTGTGCCGGATGTGACCAATTAACGGGGGACAACGAACATGAAAGTCGGCGTCATTGGTCTGGGCAACATGGGCATGGGGGCGGCGGTCAACCTTCTGAACAAAGGGCACAGCGTCACCGGCTGTGACGTGCGGGCCGAAAGCCGGGACGCGTTCGCCGCGGCTGGCGGGGCTGTTGCGGAAACGCCCGATGCGCTGCCGGCCGATCTCGAAGCTGTCGTGGTCTTCGTCATCAACGCGGCGCAGACCGAGCAGGTGCTGTTCGGCGAACACGGCTGTCTCGCCCGGCTGCCGAAGGGCGGCGTGGTGCTGTGCTGCGCCACTGTCGCCCCCGAGGCGGCGAAGGCGCTGGGCAGGAAGATCGAGGAGGCCGGGTTCCTGATGCTGGACACGCCTGTCTCCGGCGGGACTGTCGGGGCGAAGGCCGGGACGATGACGGTGATGGGGTCGGGGTCGCCGGCGGCGTTCGCCAAGGCCGCGCCGGTGCTGGAGGCGATCTCGACCAAAATCTGGCGGCTCGGCGATGAGATCGGCATCGGCAGCACGGTGAAGATGGTCAACCAGTTGCTCGCCGGGGTGCACATCGCGACGGCGGCCGAGGCGCTGGCGCTGGGCATCCGCGCGGGGGCTGACCCGGAGACATTGTTCAAGGTGATTTCCGAGTCGGCGGGCAGTTCATGGATGTGGCAGAATCGGGTGCCGCATATCCTGGCGGGGGACGACACGCCGTCCTCGGCGGTGAACATCTTCGTCAAGGACCTGGGGATCGTCCTGGATCAGGCGCGGGGGCTGACCTTTCCGCTGCCGATGGCCGCGGCGGCGCACCAGTTGTTCCTGGCGGCGGCGGCGAACGGCCAGGGCTACAAGGACGACGCGTTCGTGATCCGCGTGTGGTCGGCGTTGACGGGGATTGCGTTGCCGGAGAAGCAGTGACTATTCCGTCTGCGAAGCCCGTGAGCGTCCAGGTTCCGCGATCGCCTCCAGGCAGTAGTCGAAGCGATCCGGCTCCAGGGCCAAATCGGCTTTCGTAGCAATAGCTTCGGCCTGGGGGGCGGTCAGCGGATACATCGCCAGTACGTCCGGATCGGAAGCCGGCACGCCAGCCACCGTGCGGGCGAACGGAATCAAGGCCGCGGGAACGGTCACGACCGTTTCCAGCACCTCGGTCGTCTTTGCGTAACCCGTTAGCTTGACCACAGCGTTCATGGTTCAACCTGATAGTTCGGATTTGGCGGCTTCGTCCGGGCGCCGGTATAGGGATCGAACTCCCCCACGTGCCGGCCCCGCCGGTTATATACCTCCACGCGGCCGTGTTGGTAGTCCCATTCGTAGATAGCCCCGGAGCGGTCTTTCCACCGTTGGCGCAGACCGCCGCCAGGGAGCATAGTCTTGCCTCGCACCCTGGTGGCTTGCGGAAAAGCCGGCAGGAAAAGCGGCGCCGGGACCAAAGATCTCGTGGTCACTTTGTTGTCGTTTGCTGCTTGCTTGCCGCGGGTCATGGGCGCTTAGTATAACCGGAGACTATTAACGGTTGGTTAACCCCTCATCGCCATTGTGCTTGCACGAAGGGCAGTCCGTGGTCATCATCCCCCACGCCGCACATTCTGGCGTTTTGTTCCGACAGCGGCGGCAGATCATGGATTGGGATCAAAAGGCAACGGCATGAGCGTAACAGCGAAATGGGGCTTGCTCAGCCAGGCCGAGCGGGACGCGGCCTACAACAACATCGCGCATGTATCCGACAGCGCGGTGCTGAACGCGGCGCGCGAGGTCGCATCGTCGGTGTTCCGCACCACAAACGGGTTGCATCTGGACCTGCGGTATGGCAAGAAGCAGCGCAATACATGGGATTTGTTCCCGGTAGCCGATCCTGATGCACCCTGTATTGTGTTTATTCATGGCGGTTATTGGCAGCGCAACAGCAAGGAGCAGTTCTGTAACCTCATCGCCGGACCGCACGGGCGCGGTTGGGCGGCTGCCTTGCCGGGCTATACGCTGGCGCCGGACGCGTCGCTGTCGGAGATCGTGGCGGAGATCAATACTGCTCTGGATTGGCTCGGCGCGCACGGGCCTGCGCATGGAATCAACGGGCCGATCGTGCTGTCGGGGTGGTCGGCCGGGGGACACTTGACGGCGATGTGCCTGGGACATCCGCTGGTCAAGGCGGGGCTGGCGATCTCCGGCATCTTCGAGCTGGGACCGTTGCGAGATACGTATCTGAACGAAAAGCTGCGGCTGACGGAGCAGGAGGTCGTTTCTCTGTCGCCGATGCGTTTGCCGGGCGTGGCCAAGCCTCTGGCAGTCGCATACGGGACGGCCGAGCTGCCGGCTCTGGTTGGCGATAGCCGGGAATTTCACTCACGCCGGGGGGCGATGCATCTGCCGGGGGCATTGATACCCGTGGCGGGGGCAAACCATTTCACAATCACGCAGGCGTTGCGGGATCACGACGGGGTCCTGACCAGGTATCTGCCGTTGCTGTTGGATTAGGGAAGCGGCGCGTCCGGAGATCCCGGCTCAGCGTTCAGGCCCGGCTGACAGGGCCTTGCTTGCGGGCTTCTTCGGCGGCGCGATACAGATACCACGTCGCGGTCGACCGGTATGGTGACCAGGCGAGACCGATTTCCGCCAACGTTTTCGGTTTTGGCTGCGTGTCGAGGCTGTTCAGCACGCGATAGCCCTCGCGGACGCCGAAATCGTCCACCGGCAGCACGTCCGGCCGGCCGAGGGTGAAGATCAGCAGCATCTCTACCGTCCAGCGGCCGACACCGCGGATGCCGGTGAGCCGCTCGATCAGTGCTTCGTCGGTCAGGCGATGGGATTCCCGGCGCGTCGGCACCGTGCCGTCCAGCGCCTTGGCGCAGATGTCGCGCAACGCGGCGATCTTGCCGCCGGAAAAACCGCAGGCGCGTAGCGCCGTGTCGGCGGTCGCCAGGACGGCGGAGGGATCCGGAAACGCGTCGCCGGGAAACAACGCCGAGAAGCGGGCCAGGATCGCCTCCGCCGCGCGTCCGTGCAGTTGCTGGTGCGCGATGGCCCGCATCAGCGCCTCGTAAGGGCTGCGCTGGCGCTGTATCTGCAACAGCGGCGGACCGACCCGGCGGATCAGGGCGGCGAATCGATCATCGCGGCACAGGTGCCGAACGGCGGCGCCCACGGGCATGCGTGACCGGGCCCGACGCGGGACGTCGTCCCCCTCGGCCATCGCCTCCGCAACCTTCACTTGTATCGCTTCCATCCAATCCCTTTATGCGCTACCTATGCCGCGCTGCAACAGGAGGGTCGCTTGTTCGTGCATCGTCCTCTGATCGAGGAGTCCGTGCGCGACAAAGTCGCCGCACGCCAGACTGCGGGCCTTGTCGGCATCGCGGTCACGTTGCTGCTCCTTGTCGTGGGTTTGTTCCTGGTCCAGCAGCTTCGCAGCGCTGCCGCGGTAGAGGATTGCCTGCTTGCCGGTGGACGCAGCTGCGATCTGCCCGTCACCGGCGCGCATTGACGCCTGTGTTCGCCGGGTGCACTCCGCTGCAATGTTGGATTGCGGGCGGAGGGAAGATGCGCATAGCCGATATGGACTGGCGGATGGTGGAAGACTGGGTCCGCCATGACGACCGTTGCGTCCTGCCATTGGGGGGCACCGAGCAGCACGCGGGCCTGTCGCTTGCCACCGGCGCCATCCTGGCGGAACGTATCGCCGTCGAGGCGGCGGAACCGCTGAGTATCCCGGTCTTTCCGGTTATTCCATTCGGGCTGTCTCCCGCGTTCAGCGGGTTCCCGGGCACGGTCAGTCTGCGCGTGGCCACCTATGCCGCCTTGATCCGCGATGTGCTGGACAGCCTGAAGGGCAGCGGCTTCCGGCGGATACTGATCGTCAGCGGCCACGGCGGCAACCAGCCGGCCGCTTCGATCGCCCGCGAGTGGATGATGGATCATGCCGATGCGCGGGTCCGCTTCCACGCCTGGCAGTGCGCGCCGTTGACCGCGGCGGCGGTGCGGCGGATTGATCCGAACAGCTTCCATGCGTCCTGGGTGGACAACTATCCCTGGACCCGCCTGGCCGATCGGCCGCCGCAGGAAGGCAAAAAGGCGGAGGTCGACGCCGATCGGCTGCATACCTTGCCACCGTTCGAGGTGCGCCTTCTGCTGGAGGATGGCAGCGCTGGCGGGCGGTATCAGCGCGACGATGCGGAGATGCTGGAACTCTGGAACGTCGCGGTCCGGGAGACCCGGGCGCTGCTGGAGGATTGGTAGGGGGCGGAGGAGGTCCGTCACCTCCGGTATTTTCGCTCTGTCGGTGGATTCGAATATACGCTATGCGTGTTTTTCCGCTGATTTTCATTGCAGCACGTCAGGTCATAATCCGCCCGTAGAATGGCGGTCATGACCTGATCAGGGAACGTTCTTGGAAGGCTGAGTGGCATGGGCGTAAGCGCGACGCAGGCGGGGGCGGCAACCCCATCGGCCAAACCGATGACCCCGGAGGAGAAGAAGCTTATCCTGGCCTCCTCGCTGGGCACTGTTTTCGAGTGGTACGACTTCTACCTCTATGGCTCCCTCGCGGTCGTCATCGCAGGGAATTTCTTCGGCCAGTTCGATGAGGTCACGCGCAACATCTTCGCCCTGCTGGCCTTTGCCGCCGGCTTCATCGTGCGCCCCTTCGGCGCCCTGGTGTTCGGCCGGATGGGCGACCGTGTCGGCCGCAAATACACCTTCCTGATCACCATCCTGCTGATGGGTTCGGCCACCTTCCTCGTCGGCCTGGTGCCCACATCCGACACCATAGGTTTTACCGCCGCCGTCATCCTGATCATCCTGCGCATTCTGCAGGGTCTGGCCATCGGCGGCGAATACGGCGGAGCGGCGACCTATGTCGCTGAGCACGCGCCGCAGGGCAGGCGCGGATTCTACACGAGTTGGATCCAGACCACGGCCACGCTCGGCTTGTTTCTGTCGTTGCTGGTCATTCTTACAACACAATCGCTCATGAGCGCCGGCGACTTCAGGGCATGGGGATGGCGCGTCCCGTTTCTGGTTTCGATCGTGTTGCTGGCGATCTCGGTTTGGATTCGCATGCGGCTCAGCGAGAGCCCGGCCTTCCTGCGGATGGTAGCGGAGAACGCGCGCTCCAGGTCGCCGCTGCATGAGGCGTTCTTCCAGTGGGCACATGCGAAATGGGCGATCCTGGCGCTGTTCGGACTGGTCGCCGGGCAGGCTGTCGTCTGGTATTGCGGACAGTTCTATGCCCTGTTTTTCCTGACCTCCGTTTTGAAAGTGGATGCTTTCACCGGTAACCTTCTGGTCGCCTGGGGGCTCGCGCTCGGCACCGGCGGTTTCGTGTTGTTTGGCTGGCTGTCGGACAAAATCGGACGCAAGCCGATCATTTTGGGCGGCTGTATGCTGGCGGCGTTGACGTATTTTCCGGTATTTCAATACATGGCCGATACGGCCAACCCGGCGCTTGCGACGGCGCAACAGACGGTGCGCGTCGTGGTGGTGGCGGACCCGGCGGACTGCTCCTTTCAGTTCAATCCAACCGGACTGTCCCGCTTCAACCGGAACTGCGATACGGCGAAAGCGGCGCTGGCGCGGGCGTCCGTGCTATACGCGCAGGAGGACGCCCCCCCGGGCACGCCCGCATCCATCCGTATCGGTGACAAGACGATCGATCCGGCGGCTATCGGCTTTACCAGCGCACTCGGCGCCGCGCTGACCGCCGCCGGCTATCCCGAGGCGACGAATGCGTCGGTGGTGAAGCTGGCGCATCCATGGGACATATTCCGGCCGCAGCCGCTGACTTTGGTTGTCATCCTGACCTATCTGGTTGTGCTTGTAACCATGGTGTACGGCCCGATCGCCGCCGCGTTGGTGGAGCTGTTCCCGACCCGGATCCGCTATACATCCATGTCGCTGCCATATCATGTCGGCAACGGCTGGTTCGGCGGCCTGCTGCCGGCAACGGTGTTCGCGATGAACGCGCAAAACGGCAGCATGTATTTCGGGCTATGGTATCCGGTCGTGATTGCCGCCGGAACCGCGATCGTCGGGTTGCTGTTCCTGCCGGAAACCAAGGATCGTGATATCTTCGAGGGCGATCTTTCGTACCATCCGCAGGACACGCCAGTCGATTTCGACCCGAACGCGGCGGATTACTGACGCAACGCCGCAACGGCGACGATCTTCTACCAAGCCGTCCCGGACGCAGCGTCAGCCGCGCCCGGGACTGAACGGGTTGTTACAGTTGCGCTTCGGCGTATTCGTAGTTCGCCAGCACATCCAGGAAGTTCTGCAGGTAGTCCGGGCGCCGGTTGCGGAAGTCCAGGTAGTAGCTGTGCTCCCACACGTCCGCGGCGAGCAGCACCTTGCCCTCACCAGTGGCAAGCGGGTTGGAACCGTTCGGGGTCTTTGTCACCTTCAGTTTGCCGTCCGGACCCAGCACCAGCCACGCCCAGCCGGAGCCGAACTGGCTGATACCCGCCGCCTTGAACGCGTCCTTGAACGCGGCCACGCTGCCAAGATCCTCATTGATCTTGGCTTCCAGCTTCGGCGGGATGACGCCGCCCTTCGGGCTGAGCGACTGCCAGAAGATAATGTGGTTCCAATGCTGGCCGGCATTGTTGAACACCGGGCCGCCCGCCGCGGCGGTCGACTTGACGATGTCTTCCAGGGATTTGCCCTGCAGCGCGGAATCCTTCTCGACGAACCCGTTCAGCGCGGTAACGTAAGCCTGATGGTGCTTGCCGTGATGCAGGTCGAGGGTTTCCTCCGACATGTTTTTCGCGCCCAGCGCGGCTTTCGAGTAAGGCAGGGTCGGCAGTTCAAAAGCCATTGAAATCCTCCAGGAGAGTGGGGTCATGCGCCGCTATGCGGCCAGGAACATTCCGTAGCTATGGTCGACCTGCCCTTCCGTCAACCCGTAGGACACGCCGGAGGGCAGGTGCGCAGGCGATATTGCCAGGCGGCGCGATCCGCGCGACCACCCCGGGCATGAACGATGCAATCGCCGCTCTGGTTCGCCGCCACGACCCCGACCGCTTCCTGACGGCGCTATTCGCGCCGCCCGAGCGTCGGGATGCGCTGCTGGTGCTATATGCCTTCAATCACGAACTGGCCCGCGCGCGGGAGGTGGCCAGCGAACCGCCGCTGGCGCTGATCCGCCTGCAATGGTGGCGCGAGGTGGTCGAAGGCGCGCCGCGGCGGCACGAAGTGGCGTCGCCGTTGTCGCAGGGCATCGCCGCCGGAGCGCTGCGCGCCGACCTGCTGCTGCCGCTGATCGAGGCGCGCGAGGTGGAAGCGTATGACGATTTCGCGACGCTCGCCGATTGGCGCGCCTGGCTACTGGCCGGGGCGGGCGGTCTGGCGGTGGCCGCCGCCGCCGCGCTCGGCGCGCCTGATCCGGAGGTCGCACGCCCGTTCGGTGCCGCCTATGGCGTAGCCGGGCTGTTGCGGGCGAGCGGGGTCCTGGCGGCGCAGGGACGTTGCCTGCTGCCGGACGACCTGCTGGCCCGGCACGGCCTGTCCCCGGAGGAGTTCATCCATGACCCCGCGGCTGCGCCTGCCCGGGCAGCGCTGGCGGAGGTGGTCCGGGAGGGGCAGGCGTTGCTGGGCGCACCGCTCGGGGCGGTGCCTCGGGAGGCACTGGCGGCGGCGCTGCCGGCCGTGCTGGCCCGGCGCGACTTGCGGCGTTGGCCGGATGTAGCGCTGCCGCGGCGGTTCGGCGATCGGATTGCGGTCACGATCGCCGGGCTCACGGGGCGGGTGTGACCAGGCGCGGTGCGGCCCTTGTGTCATGGCAGGCCTTGGGCCGGCCACCCACGACTGGGACCGCGGCGCCCTCGGCGCGGGCAGAACGTCCTTACCGAACCGGAACGCGTTGTCCTCGCGGATGTTGGTAAGCTTGTCGGACCAGGGCATCGCCTTGGCCGACTTCACCAGCGCCAGCGCGGCATGTAGCCGGGCGCGCACGATGGCGACGATTTCATCGCTGGGCGCTTCCGGTTTGCCGGACCGGGCGCCGAACAGGTCCGCTTGCTGTCGTCGCCTGCCTTTGGATATCAACTGAAACCGCGTCGGGCCAACCGTGACGATCGGTTTCACTTGCCGGACTCGTTCCTATTTCATAACGTTAAACCCCCATCAATGACCACCGCCTGTCCCGTCATGAACCGCGCCTCATCCCCCGCCAGATAAACCGCCAGCGCGGCAATTTCCTCCGCCGTCCCCAGCCGCCCCATCGGCTGCCGCGCAACGAACGCCGCCCGCGCCGCCTCGACCGAACCGGCAACCGCGGCATTGGCGGCGATCCGCTCGTCCAGGCTGGGCGTGCCAACCGTTCCGGGACAGATGCAATTGCAGCGAATGCCCCTGGCCACGTAATCCGTCGCGACGGAGCGGGTCATGCCGATCACCGCCGCCTTGGACGCACTGTAGATGAACCGGTTCGGCACCCCCTTCAGGCTGGATGCCACCGAGGCGATGTTGACGATCGCGCCGCCGCCCCGCTCCAGCAGCCCCGGCAGGAACGCCCCCATCGTATGAAACATCGAGCGGCAGTTCAGATCAAAAGCCAGGTTCCAGTCAGCATCAGTTGCCTCCAGTAACGTCCCCTGATGAACGACGCCGGCGCAGTTGAACAGGATATCGATCGGCCCGGCGTCCTGCGCCGCCCGCACGATCGCCGCGCGGTCCAGCACGTTCAGCGCCGCCGTGCGGATGCCCTGCGAGGCCAGGTCCGCGAGTTTCGCCGCATCCAGATCCGTCGCCACCACCTTGGCGTCGGCCGCGGCAAAAGCCAAAGCCGTCGCGCGGCCGATGCCCTGGCCGGCGGCGGTCACGAACGCAGTCTTTCCTGATAGCGATGACATTGGACCTCCCCTCCCGGACCCGTTCGCCCGGCTGTCCGCCACGCTAGGCGATTCCGCCGCCCGGGTCACCCGGCCGCGGTTGCCAGGATCAGCGGCGACGGCCCCGGGGCGGGCAGCAGCCGCGGGTTGACGAAGCCGGCCTCGGTCAGCCAGCCGGCGATCTCCTCGAACGCATACGTGCCGCCCACCTCGGTGTTCACCAGCATGTTCACCGCGAAGATCAGCCCGTTCATCGGCCCCCGCCGATCGGCGTTGACCAGGAACTCGGCGATGGCGACGGTGCCGCCGGGGGCGAGCGCCGCGTGCGTCCGCCGCAACAGCGCGCGGGAGCGTTCAACGCCCTCGCTGTGCAGGATCTGTCCGATGGTCGCCACCTGATGGCCGGTGCCGAAATCCGCGTCCGCCAGGTCACCGCCGACGGCGGTCAGCCGCTGCGACAGGCCGAAGCGGGCGAAGGCCCGGGTGGTGACGGGCAGCACGTCGGGCCAATCGATGGCGCGCACCGAGACGTGCGGCGATGCCTGCGCCAAAGCAATCCCCCAGACGCCCGCGCCCGCGCCCAGGTCGAGCACCTTTACCGGCGCGGTGGCTTGCGCGATTTCCAGCGCCTCGGCCAGGGCGCGCGCCGCCGGGTAGCTGAGCGGAAAGATGTCCTCGACGAAGTCCGCAAAGAATGCCGCGCTGGTCTCGGCGCCTTCCAGCGATCGAGCCGGCTTGCCGCCGCCGACGATCTCGGTCAGGTGCAGCCAGTTCGGCAGCAGCTGCTCGCTGGCGTGGCGGAAGATTCCACCGATATACCCGGGCTGATCGCTGACCAGGAAGGCGGCGGATTCGGGGGTGAGGCTGAATTGTCCGGCCTCGTCGCGCGACAACAGCCCGATTCCCGTCAGGACGTTGGCGATGGCGCCGAGGCCGCGGCTGGAGGCGCCGGTTGCCTTCGCCAATCCGTCCAGTGTCAGCGGTTGCCTGGCCAGGATGTCGAAGACCCTGTGGCGCACGGCGGCCTCGATCACCAGCGGCGGTGCGAAGGACCAGGCGATCTGGAGGATGCGTTCCGGCGTGGGTGCTGCGCTGCTCATGTCCGAAAATCCCCGCATGGATCTCGATCGAGGTTCGATCGGCTGCGCAACGTTATCGCCGATGCGAGCAGGCCGCAACAGCCGTTTTTCAGACCGGCCCTGGCATCGTCAATCGTATCGATCAGCCGCGGATTCGTTGCAATAAATTGATCTAGATCAATGCGCCGGGTGCTTCGATGTGCGGATGTAGCCTCGCTGAAAAACGTCCTGAAAAACGGTAAAGCGGTATCACTATTCTACAATCGATCGCCGCAAACCGCCGATGTCGACAAGAAGGCCGGGGACGACGCATCGCGTCCCACCCCGGCGGGAGGAAACCACAATGAAGCCTGAGCCGCTTCCCGTCCGAAGCCGTAACCCGCGTTCTCGCGCGGGCCTGGTCACCGAGCCCGCGCAGTGATCCGGGACCCGCTACACCTGACGCGCCCGTCGCCGCGGCGGCTTCGTTTCGGCGACAGCCCATGGCCGCCGCGCCACCAGCTTGAGCATGGTCGACAGGGTGATCGAGCGCAGCGTCGCCACGGTCTGCCGATCGAGTTCTGTCAAAACGAAGCGGAGGCCGAGGGCGATTTCCTGGCCGGCGGCCTGCGGCGGCAGCTCATCGGTATCGGCGGTGACGTCCTCGAACAGGCTGACCACGTCCATCAAGGTCAGGCGCTTGGCGTTGCCGGAGAAACGGTATCCGCCGCCGACACCGCGCACCGCATCGACCAACCCGCCGCGGCCGAGGTCGCGCAGCACCTTGGCCAGATGATGCGCGGAAATCCCGTATTTGTCGGCGATCTCTACCGCGGTCAATTGCCGCTCCGGGTCCGCCGCGAGTTCCAGCACCGCGTACAGCGCGATCGCCGTGGCCTTCTGGAACCTCATGTCAGTGCCGGATCAGTCAAGGCGCATCTCCAGTTCGATGAAGGGGCCGGCCATCATCCCCTGGCTCCTGAAAAACGAGTGTATGACGGTGTTTTCGGGCGCCACCATGGTGCGCACGCGATCCACCCCGGCGGCGCGGAAGCGGTCGCACACCGTTTCGAACAGCCGCGACCCGAGGCCCTGCACCCGTCGCCCCGGCCGCACCTGCACGGCGAACACCCAGCCGCTGGGGGTGGAGCCGAATTCCCACGCGCGCACCTCGCCGACGATAAAGCCGTCGATGCGGCCGGCGTTTTCGGCCACCAGGAAGATCCGCGTGGCGTCGGGATGCGCGCCGTAGCGCTCGAACATGTCGTGCCAATACTCGCGCTTCAACAACCCTGTGATGTCCTGGTCCAGGGCGATCACGCCCTGCACGTCGGTCTCCGTTGCCGGGCGGATATCCAAGGCCTGATCGCGGCGCGGCCGAGGCGCCTGTGTCGTCCGTCGCACCCGATCAACTCCCGCGGCCAGCCGATTCGCCATTCCTATCCGGCATTCAAGCACCGTTTTGCACCGATTCCCAGACCAACGCTGTATCGGCGTACAGGAGGACAGGATGCGGGATCATAGCGTCGCCATTGAGCCGGGTCCCGCCGGCAGTCGCATCACCCTCGCGCCGCGCTTCAACGTCGCGTCGGCGTTCGTCGATCGTCATTTGAACGAAGGCCGCGGCGGCAAAATCGCCATCCGCACCGCCGTTGAAGACGTCACCTATTCGGCGCTGGCCGAGCGGGTTGCGCGCTGCGGCAATGCGTTGCTCGGCCTCGGCATTCCGCCGGGCGGGCGGCTGATCATCGTGGTGCTCGACGGTCCGGCGTTCTTCTATCTGTTCTGGGGGGCGATCAAGGCGGGCATCGTCCCGGTGCCGGTCAACACTCTGCTGCGCGCTGCCGACTATGCCTATTTGATCGGCGATTCCGGATGCGCCGCCATCGTCTGGTCGCCGGAACTGGCGGCGGAGGTCGAACCGGCGCTCGGCCAGGCGCCGCATCGCCCGGACGTTGCGCTGCGCACGACGGACCTGCCGGCGCTGATGGAGCGGGCGTCGGCCGTGCTGGAGCCGGCGGCGACGTCAGCGGAGGATGACTGCTACTGGCTGTATTCGTCCGGCTCGACCGGGCGGCCGAAGGGCGCGGTGCACCCCCATCGCACCATGGTGGTGACCAGCCAGCGCTATGCCGTGGATACGCTTGGCGCGCGCGAGGACGACGTGTTCTTTTCCGCGGCCAAACTGTTCTTCTCCTATGGCCTCGGCAACGCCATGTCGTTTCCTTTATGGGTCGGCGGCACCGCGGTGCTGATGCCCGACCGCCCGACCCCGGAAAGCACCTTCGCTGCGATCGAGCGCTTCCGCCCGACTCTGTTCTTCGGCGTTCCGACACTGTACGCCCGTCAGATCGCCGAACTGCAGCATCATCAGGCCGATTTGTCCTCGGTGCGGTATTGCGTTTCCGCCGGGGAGGCGCTGCCGGCGCATCTGTATGAGGGTTGGAAGCGGCTGACGGGGATCGACATCCTCGATGCCATCGGGTCGACCGAGGCGGGGCACATGTACATCGCCAACCGCCCGGGCGACGTGACGCCGGGTGCCAGCGGGCGCGTGGTGGCCGGCTACGCCGTGAGGGTGGTCGATGACGACGGCCATGACGTGCCGGTTGGCACGCCCGGACGGCTGCTACTGAGCGGCGATTCCATCGCCAAATATTACTGGCACAATCCAAGACCGACGCTGGAGGATGGCTGGTTCGACACCGGCGACACCTATCGCGCCAACCCGGACGGGACGTTCGCCTATAGCGGGCGCAGCGGCGACATGCTGAAGGTGGGCGGCATCTGGTGCTCGCCGGCCGAGATCGAGGCGGCGCTGATCGAGCACCCCGACGTCCTGGAAGCCGCGGTCATCGGCCGCGAGGATGCCGACGGGCTGGTCAAGCCGGAAGCCTGGATCGTGCCGAAAGTGCCGGTTCAGGAAGTGCCGGAGGGGTTGGAGGCCGATCTGGTGCGGCACTGCCGGACGCGGCTGGCGCCATACAAGTTCCCGCGCTGGGTGCAGGTGGTGCCGGATCTGCCGAAGACCGCGACGGGGAAGATCCAGCGATTCGTGCTGCGCCAGCGGCACATGGCCGTGACACCGGGATGAGGAGGATGAAGCATGGCGTTCCCGCTCCGGTGGTCGGTGCTGCCCTAAGGGGGCAGTGGCACGGTCGTTGCTTCAGTGTCATGGCCGGGCTTGGCCCGGCCACCCACGACTTGCGGTGTTTGGGGCGGCAAAGTCGTGGATGGCCGGGCCAAGCCCGGCCACGACACAAAGGACGAGACCGTGCAGCGGGAACCACTCCATGAAATCCATCCTCACCCTGACCGTGAACGGCCGCCGCCGGGAAGACCTCGTTCCCGACACCATGCTGCTCCTCGACTACCTGCGCGAGCAGCTCGGTCTGACCGGCACTAAACAAGGCTGCGACGGCGGCGAGTGCGGCGCCTGTACGGTCCTCGTGGACGACCAGCCGCGGCTCGCCTGCTCCACGCTCGCGGTCCAGATGCAGGGCCGCCGCGTCGAAACCGTCGAGGGCCTGGCCAAAGGCGGCCGCATCACCCGGCTGCAGCAGGCGTTCCACGAAAAGCTCGGCACCCAGTGCGGCTTTTGCACTCCCGGCATGATCATGGCGGCGGAAGCCCTGCTGCGGCGCAATCCGAACCCGGGCCGCGAGGAGATTAAGGCGGCGCTCGCCGGCAACCTGTGCCGCTGCACCGGCTACGTCAAAATCATCGAATCAGTGGAGGCCGCGGCAGGATGAGCATTCACGATTTGAAACGGCGCGGTATCGGATCGGTTGGCGTCCGCACTCCTCTGATCGACGGCGTCGAGAAGGTGACCGGCAAGGCGAAATACACGGCAGATCTGGCCGCGCCGGGGGCGTTGTGCGGCAGGATACTGCGCTCGCCGCTGCCGCACGCCCGGGTACTCTCTATCGACACGTCTGCGGCGGAGGCGTTGGAAGGTGTTGTCGCCGTCTGCACCGGCGCCGACTGCAAAACCCCGTTCGGCGTGTTGCCGATATCGGAAAATGAATTTCCGCTGGCGCGCGAGAAGGTGCGCTACCGCGGCGACCCGGTGGCCGCCGTTGCGGCGATCGACGAAGCAACTGCGGCCGCCGCGATCAAGCTGATCCGCGTCGAATACGAACCGCTGCCCGCCTATTTCGAAGTCAAAAAGGCCATGGCCCCCGGCGCGGAGCCGATCCACGCGGAGAAGCCGAACAATATCCTGCGTGAGGTGCACAACGAATTCGGTGACGCCGAAGCCGGGTTCGCGGCGGCGGATCTGGTGCGCGAAAAGACCTTCCAGTTCGCCGAGGTTAACCACGTCCATATCGAGCCGAACGCCACGCTGGCCGAATACGACCCCGAACGCGGCCACCTGACGCTGCACACCACCACCCAGGTGCCGTACTACGTCCAACTGAACGTGGCGAAGTGCCTGGAGATGGAAGAAAGCCATATCCGCGTCATCAAGCCGTTCGTCGGCGGCGGCTTCGGCGCCCGCACGGAATGTCTGCACTTTGAGATCATCGCCGCTATGCTCGCCCGCAAGGCAGCGGGCACCGTGCGGATGCTGCAAACCCGCGAAGAAACGTTCCTGGCGCATCGCGGCCGTCCGGAAACCGAAATCACCGTCAAGCTGGGAATGACCCGCGACGGCAAGCTGACCGCCTGCCACCTGAAGGCCACCCAGCGCGGCGGGGCCTATGCCAGCTACGGCATCATTACGATCCTCTATACCGGCGCGCTGCTGCACGGCATCTACGACCTGCCCGCCATCAAGCATGACGGCTGGCGCGTCTATACCAACACCCCGCCCTGCGGCGCCCAGCGCGGCCATGGCACCGTCGATCCGCGCGCCGCTTTCGAGGCGCTGATGAACGAGATGGCCGAGGAGCTCGGGCTCGACGCCTTCGCCGTACGCCGCATCAACCTGCTGCGCGAGATCCCGCACATCACCGCCTACGCCCAGCGGGTCATGAGCTACGGGCTGCCGGAATGCCTGGACGCCGTCATGGCCGCGTCCGGCTGGGCGGAACGCCGCGGCAAATTGCCGAAGGGCAGGGGCCTGGGGCTGGCCTGCTCGCATTTCGTCTCCGGCACCACCACGCCGAAGCACTGGACCGGCGAGCCGCACGCCACCGTCAATCTGCGGGTGGATTTCGACGCCGGCATCACCGTGCTGACCGGCGCCGCGGATATCGGACAGGGATCCAACACCATGGCGGCGCAGATGGTGGCGGAGGTGCTGGGCGTGGACTGGCACCGGCTGAGGGTGATCTCCGCCGACAGCGCCTTGACCCCGAAAGACAACGGCTCCTACTCCTCCCGCGTCACCTTCATGGTCGGCAATGCGGCGGTGGCGGCGGCGCAGGACCTGAAGCGGATCCTGGTGGAAGCGGCGGCGAAGAAGCTGGACGCCCCACTGGACGCGATCGAGTGCGAGGGCGAGTTCTTCCGCGTCGCCGGCCAGGACCCGGGCCTGCCGTTCTCCGACGTGGTGAAGGCGGCGCTGATCGATACCGGACCCATCACGGTGAAGGGCACCTTCACCAGCCCGCAGGAATTCATGGGCGACAAGAAGGTCCGCGGCAGCGCCATCGGCGCCACCATGGGGTTCTGCTACGCCGCGCAGGTCGTGGAATGCTCGGTGGACGAGATCACCGGCAAGGTGACCGCGGAGAAGGTCTGGGTGGCAGTCGATGTCGGCCGAGCCATCAATCCGCTGGCGGTGGAAGGCCAGATCCAGGGCGCGGTGTGGATGGGCATGGGACAGGCGATGTCGGAGGAAACCCGCTTCGACCAGGGCCGCATGCTGCACGCCAACATCCTCGACTACCGGGTGCCGACGATGGCGGAAAGCCCGGATATCAAGGTCTTCATCGTCGAAAGCATCGACCCGAACGGGCCGTATGGGGCGAAGGAGGCGAGCGAAGGCATGCTCGCCGGCTTCCTGCCCGCCGTGATGGACGCGGTGCATGAGGCCATCGGCATTCGCCCCGACGCTTTGCCGCTGACGCCGGATCGCATCGCTGAATGGCTCGACGCCAAAGATCGGAGGCGGTCATGAACCTGCTGCCGGATGTCCGGGTGCACCGCCCGGCGACGCTGGACGAAGCGGTGCGGCTGAAGGCCGCGTCGGAGGGTGCGCGCTTCCTGGCCGGGGGAACCGATCTGCTGGTCAATCTGCGGCGCGGGCTGGGCGAGCCGGCGGCGCTGATCGACCTGACCGGCGTGGCCGATATGGGGTCGATCCGGCGGAACGGGGAGTCGCTGTGGATCGGCGCCGGGGTCACGCTGGCGGACCTTGCGCGGCATCCGGACGTGATGGCGGCGTATCCGGCGTTGGTGGAGGCGGCGCTGGCGGTGGCGGGACCGACTCACCGGGCGGCGGCGACCCTGGGCGGCAATCTGTGTCAGGACACACGCTGCGTCTTCTACAACCAGAGCCAATGGTGGCGGGAAGCCAACAGCTTCTGCCTCAAGAAAGAAGGCGACAAGTGCCAGGTCGTTGCGAAAAGCGACCGCTGCTACGCGACCTATCACGGCGACATCGCACCGGTACTGATGGTGCTGGATGCCGAGGCTCTGCTGGTCGGGCCTGACGGTGCGCGGCGGGTGAAGGTCTGCGATTTATATCGCGAGACCGGCGCCTCGCATCTGACTTTGGCGGCGGGCGAGGTGCTGGCGGTGATAGTGTTGCCGCCGCTGCCCGGCTGGCGCGCGGCCTATCGAAAAGTGCGCATCCGCGACGCCATCGACTTCCCGCTGGCCGGCGTCGCGGCGGCGATGCAGCGGGACGGGGATGTGATCGCCGGTTTCCGAATGGCGATCACCGGTACCAACTCCGCGCCGCTCGCCGTGGACGCGGCGGAGGTGATCGGACGCAGGTGGGATGCCGATGCCGCGGCGGTTGTGGCTCAGCATCTGCGCAAGAAATCGAGCGTCCTGCGCACGACGATCGTTGGTCCGGCCTACCGGCGGCGGGTGATTCAGGCGATGGCCCGCAAGCTGGTGGACGACCTGTGGGGCGAGGCATGACGCCCCCCCGTCATGGCGGGCGCAGGCCCGCCATCCACGCCTTCGCCGGAGAGGGATCGGATCGGCCTGGACAGGGCTTGCCAATCCGGTATTCCAATACTATTATACCGTCAAAATTCGCCGCCGGCGAAACTGGGGAAACGCAATGACATCGGGCACCGACGCGCATCGCTGGATCATGACGGGGGTCAACCAACCGCTGGTCCGCGAGGCTTTCACCGCGACCCCGGCGGACGGTGAGGTCGTCGTCGCGGTTGCCGGCTGCGGCGTCTGCCACACCGATCTCGGCTATCTGTATGACGGCGTGCGCACCAACCATAAGCTGCCGCTGACGCTCGGCCACGAAATATCCGGACGGGTCGCCGCGACCGGCGCGGGGGCGGAGTCCTGGCTCGGGCGCGCTGTCATCATTCCGGCCGTGCTGCCCTGCGGCGAATGCGATACCTGCAGGTGCGGCCGCCCGAATATCTGCCGCAAGCAGGCGATGCCCGGGAACGACATCCAGGGCGGCTTCGCCTCGCACATCGTGGTTCCCGCCCGCGGCCTTTGCCCGGTCGACGAATCCCGCCTGGAGCGTCGGCTGTCGCTGGCGGATGTAAGTGTCGTGGCCGATGCAGTAACGACCCCGTACCAGGCCGTGCTGCGCGCCGGGGTCACGCCGGGATCGGTTGCCATCGTCGTCGGCATCGGCGGTGTCGGCGGCTATGCCGCGCAGATCGCCAAAGCATTCGGCGCCACCGTGGTGGCGATCGATGTCGATCCGGTCAAGCTGGATGCCATCGGCCGGGTTTGCGCTGAGCTGACGCTGAATGCGCGCGAATATGACCTGAAGGGCCTGAAAGCGAAGATCAGCGACTTCTGCAAGGCGGGCGGACTGCCGCTGACCGAATGGACAATTTTCGAATGTTCCGGCACCGGCGCGGGCCAGAGCACGGCGTTCGGACTGCTGACCTATGGCGCAACCCTGTGCGTCGTCGGCTTCACCATGGACCGCATCGAACTGCGCCTGTCCAACCTGATGGCATTCGATGCCCGCGCGCTGGGAAATTGGGGCTGCCCGCCGGAGCTTTATCCCGCCGCGCTCGATCTGGTGCTGGATGGCAAGATCGACCTCGCATCGTTCGTCGAGCAGCATCCGCTGGACAGCATCAACCAGGTTTTCGAACTGGCGCACGCGCACAAGCTGACCCGCCGCGCCGTTCTCGTTCCGCAACACTGACAGGATCTTTCGCCATGTCCCATCTTGTCGACCACGACGTCGTCGCCTTCGAGCCCTCCCCCGGCGTCATTTATGAGAAACGACCGGCGCATCGCGCCGATGGCCGGGTCGTTCCGGGCCTGTTCAATGCCTGGATCTGGCTGGATAACCCTGGTCAGTTCAATTCCTACACCACCGACATGGTGAAGGGCGTCATCCGCGGCTTCCGCACCGCGTCGCATGCGCGCGATGTCGTTGCGGTGGTGTTTACCGGCGTCGGCGACAAGGCGTTCTGCACCGGCGGCAATACCAAGGAATACGCCGAATATTACGCCGGCAATCCGCAGGAATACCGCCAGTATATGCGGCTGTTCAACGACATGGTGTCGTCGATCCTGGCCTGCGACAAGCCGGTGATCGCCCGCGTCAACGGCATGCGTATCGGCGGCGGCCAGGAAATCGGCATGGCCTGCGATTTCACCATCTCGCAGGATCTCGCACGCTTCGGTCAGGCCGGCCCCAAGCACGGCTCCGCCGCCATCGGTGGCGCCACGGATTTCCTGCCGCTGATGGTGGGCGCCGAACGCGCCATGGAATCCGGCACCCTGTGCGAGCACTGGTCCGCGCACAAAGCATACCGCCTCGGCATCGTTCTGGATATCGTGCCGGCGCTGAAGATTGACGGGTCATACGTCGCCAACCCGCTGGTCGAAACGAAGCGCTACCTCGACGAATTCGGCCGCATCATTCACGGCGAACCATTGACCGGTGAAGCTTTGGCCGAGGGCAAGGCGACCCTGGCCCGCGGTGTCGTCGATCTGTCGGCGCTGGATGCCAAGGTCGAAGCATTGTGCACTAAGCTGATGACCACCTTCCCCGAGTGCCTGACGAAAAGCTTCGAGGAACTGCGCAAGCCGAAGATCGAGACCTGGAACCGCAACAAGGAAGACAGCCGCGCCTGGCTGGCGCTGAACATGCTGGCCGAAGCTCGCACCGGTTTCCGCGCCTTCAACGAAGGCCCCAAGAACGATCGCGAAATCGATTTCATCGCGCTGCGCCAACGTCTCGCCCAGGGCGAACCCTGGTCCGAGGCGATGATCGAAGAGCTGATCCCTGGGAAGCGGGCATGACCAGTCCGCTGAAGGTCTGGTTCGAGCGCGACGGGCGCCTGCTGCGCCTGCGGCTTGATCGCCCGAAAGCCAACGTCCTCGACGCGGCCCTTGTCGGCGCGATCGAGGACGCGCTCGAACGGCACGGAACCGTCGCGGAATTGCGCGGCATCCTGTTCGACGCAAGCGGCCCCCATTTCAGTTTCGGCGCCTCGATCGAGGAGCACCTGCCGAAGCAGTGCGCCGCCATGCTGGCAAGTTTTCACCGCCTGGTGCTGCGGATTTTTGCCTCGCCGGTTCCCGTGCTGACGTCGGTGCGCGGCCAGTGCCTCGGCGGCGGACTGGAACTCGCCAGTGCCGGCCACCTGCTGTTCGCCGCCCCGGACGCCAAATTCGGCCAGCCGGAAATTCAGATCGGCGTCTTCGCCCCGGCGGCGTCGTGTGTATTGCCGGAACGCATCGGCCTGGCGGCGGCGGAGGATCTGCTGCTGTCCGGCCGCAGCATCAGCGCGCAGGACGCTTTGGTGGTTGGCCTGTTGAACGAAGTCGCTGATGATCCCGAGGCTGCGGCACTTGCGTATTTCGACCGTCATTTGGCGCCGAAGAGCGCGAGTTCGCTGCGCTTTGCCACCCGCGCCGCGCGGCACGGTCTGATCGAAAGTGTCTCGGCGAAGCTGGCCGCGATCGAGACGATGTACTTGCGCGAATTGATGCCGACGCACGACGCGGTCGAGGGATTGCACGCTTTCCTGGAAAAACGAACGCCGCGCTGGGAGGATGTCTGACATGCTGGACGTACCTGCATCCGCTACGGCCGGAATCATCCGCCGTTGCGAAGATCTGTTTTCGGATCTGCATTTTTCGACGGCGCGGGCATGGAAGGCGGCGAAGCCCGGGCGCAAGGTCATCGGCTTCATGCCATATTATGTTCCGCGTGAAATCATCCACGCCGCCGGCGCGCTGCCGCTGGGCATCCTCGGCGGCGGCGACCAGCTTGAGGTGATCCACGGTGACGCCTATTACCAGAGCTATATTTGCCGCATCCCGCGCTCGACGATCGAACTTGGTGTCTCCGGCCGCATCGATTTCGTCGATGGCATGTTGTTTCCGTCGATCTGCGATGTCATCCGCAATCTGTCCGGTATGTGGATGCTGATGTTTCCGAACACCGCCACGCGCTATGTCGATCTGCCGCAGAATTTCGAGGACGATGTCGGTGGCGAGTTCTACCGCAGCGAGTTGAACGAAATCCGCGAGTGGCTGGGCGGGATCACCGGCCAGCCGATCACTGACGATGCGATCCGGGCCTCGATTGAAGTGTTCAACGAAAATCGCCGCCTGGTTCGGGAGGCGTACACGCTGCGCACCGATGAGCCGTGGAACGTTCCCGCGTCGGAGCTTTACCTGGTGATGCGCGCCGGATTTGTTCTGCCGGTGGAAGAGCATAGCCAGCTTATCCGCGACTATCTGGCATCCGTGCGGGATCAGCAACGGCCAATCAAGGACAATTCTCGGGTCGTAGTTTCCGGCGCGTTCTGCGAACAGCCGCCGCTGACGCTGATCAAGTCGATCGAACTGTCCGGATGCTACATCGTCGATGACGACTTCCTGCTGATCAATAGGTGGGAGCGGTCGGACGTCTCGACCGATGGCGATCCGCTGGCAGCTCTGTCGCGGGCGTTCCTGCATGATTCGCATTCGACCCCGCCGAAATATGAGCCGGACCAGGCGAAGAAGGGTCTGTATCTCGTCGAGGCCGTGCGAAAACACCGTGCAGAAGGCGTCATCTTCGCCATGGCCAGCTTCTGCGATCCGGCCCTGCTCGATCGCCCCATGCTGCAGGACATCCTGAAAGCGCACGGCGTGCCGCAGATCGCTTTCAAGTTCGCCGAAAACTCAGGCCAGATGCAGCCGATTCGCGAACAGGCCGGCACATTCTCCGATTCAATCAAGCTGTGGAGTGGCGCATGACCATCATCACCCGCCCCGCGTCGAAGCCAGCGGACATCATCAAGGACGCTTCGATGTCGAAGCAGAAGGACATGATGGCGCGGCATTACGAGCGGCTGTCCGATGCGCCCGCCAATGGCGAAAAGGTTGCCGCCACCTTCGTTCCGGGCAACTTGAACGAACTGCTGATGTGCTTCGGCTTCGCCAACAACCTGCCGGAGGTCAACGCGATCCAGAGCGGGTTGCGCAAGCAAAGCGGCGGCTATGTTATGGAAGCCGAGAAAAGCGGCCATTCCGAGGATGTCTGTACCTACGTCAAGTCCGATATCGGCATGATGTCCAAGGGCAATATCGGCCCGAACGGCCGCAAGCTGCCGGACCCGGACGTGCTGCTGCTGTCCTACACAGGCTGTTTCACCTTCATGAAGTGGTTCGAGCTGCTGCGGCAGCAATATAACTGCGAGACGATCATGTTCCATACGCCGTATATGGCGGATGGGAAAATCACCAAGGACATGATCAAATACATGGTCAAGCAGCTCAAGCAGGATGTCATTCCGAAACTCGAGAAAGTATCCGGAGTAAAATTCGACATCGATCTGCTGCGCGCGCATCTGCGGAAATCCGCTATCGCCGAGGAAGATCTTGTCTGGGTCTTGCAAAGTGCCAAGACGAAGCCGTCGCCCATCGATGCGTATTTCGGCGGGATCTATTATATCGGTCCGATTTTCGGGGCGTTCCGCGGCACTGATGACGCGATCGACTATTATCGTTTCCTGCGTCAGGAAGTGGAAGAACGCATCGCCGAAGGCAAGGGGCCGGTCACGCCTGACGGCGACATGGGGCAGGAGCGCTATCGCCTGGTCGTCGAAGGACCGCCGAACTACACGCATTTCCGGCAGTTCTGGAAGATGTTCTACGATGAGGGTGCGGTCGTCGTCGCCTCCAGCTACACCAAAGTCGGCGGCACCTATGATTTCGGCTTCCGGCACGACCCGGTCAATCCGCTGGAGTCGCTCGCGGAATATTGCCTGAATGTCTACACCAACCGGAACCTGCCGATGCGGGTGGACATGCTGGAGAACTACATCGACGAGTATCAGGCTGACGGTCTGCTGATCAACTCGATCAAAAGCTGCAACAGCTTCTCGGCCGGGCAGTTGCTGATGATGCGGGAAGTCGAAAAGCGCACCGGCAAGCCGGCTGCGTTTATTGAAACGGATCTGGTCGATCCGCGCTATTTCTCGCCTGCCAACGTCAAGAACCGCCTCGAAAGCTACTTCCAGATGATCGAGCAGAAACGCGCCGGTTTGCGCGGCGCTGCCTGAGGGGAAAACCATGCGCACATTCATCGGCATCGACCTCGGCTCGACCACGACCAAAGCCGTGGTGCTGGACGAAAACTGCGACGTCATCGGGCGCGGCATCACCAACTCCCGGTCCAACTACGCCACCGCCGCGCGCGTCGCCAGCGAGGAAGCGCGGATCGACGGCCGCTTCACCTTGTTTCGCCGCGCGCTGGAATCCGGCGAGGCGAACGGCGCCCTCGTCCAGGCCTTCCTTGGTGCGCTGGAACGGAATTTCCGTCTGGTGCAGTTCCTGGAACAGCTCGGCGATCTGGAAGAAACCTGCCTGGGGCAGTTGAAGACCGAACGCTTTGCCAAAGTCGCCGACAAGATGGGCGAGGCGCTGAACGAGGTGTTCAGGCGCCTTCGCGCCGAGGCAGCCGATCTTTACGCCCCGGGTGCGGTGCGCAAGTCGGACTTTTTCCGCGACATTGCCGGTTCCCGCTTCCATGTCCATGCCGATGCGGTTGCCGAAGAATCCGCTGTCCCGCACGAAATCCTGCTGAATGCCTACGACAAATCGATCATCGACGTGGAGAACCGGCCGCCGTCGGGCGACATGAGCGACAAGTTCCACCGCGCCATGGAGCGCGTGCTGGAGATCGATCCGCACCTGATCGACGGGGCGAACGACGTTCCGGCCAGGATCGAGAACACCCTTGGGATTGAACTCGAAGAAACCTATCTTGTCGGCACCGGCTATGGCCGCGTGACGCTGCCATTCTCCAAGGAGCATATCCGGTCGGAGATCCTCTGCCACGGCCTGGGCGCGCATATGATGTATCCGAAGACCCGCACAGTGCTGGATATCGGCGGTCAGGACACCAAGGGCATCCAGGTTGACGGCAGCGGCATCGTGGCGAATTTCCAGATGAACGACCGATGCGCGGCGGGTTGCGGGCGGTATCTCGGCTATATCGCCGATGAGATGAACATGGGCTTGCACGAACTCGGGCCGCTGGCGATGAAATCCAACCGGCCGGCGCGCATCAATTCCACCTGCACCGTGTTCGCCGGGGCGGAACTGCGCGATCGCCTGTCGCTGGGCGAAAAGCGCGAAGACATCCTGGCCGGGTTGCATCGCGCGATCATTTTGCGGGCGATCTCGATCATTTCGCGCTCGGGCGGCGTGACCGACGAATTCACCTTCACCGGCGGGGTCGCCAAGAATGAAGCCGCGGTGCGGGAATTGCGCAAGCTGATCAAGGAAAACTACGGCGACGTGACGATCAACATCAATCCGGACTCGATCTACACCGGTGCGCTCGGCGCCGCCGAATTCGCCCGCCGCGCCGTGGTTTCCTGAAGCAGGAGAATGTCATGCCGATAACAGCAGGAATCGATGTCGGAACCGGTGCCGTTAAGGTCGCGGTGTTCGACGTAAACGGCGACACGGAAACCTGCCTGGCCAAACGCGTCGAGCGTGTCCGCCAGCGCGATCCGCTGAAGCTGGCTGCTCAGATCTACAACGACGTGGTCAAGGCGGCGGGTCTGGCCCGCAACGATATTGCGTATTGCGCCACCACCGGTGAAGGCGAGTCGCTGGACTTCCACACTGGGCATTTCTATTCAATGACGACCCATGCGCGCGGCGCAATCTATTTGCGTCCGGATTCTCGTGCCGCTCTCGATGTCGGTGCGCTGCACGGCCGGGCCATCCGGCTGGACGAACGCGGCAAGGTGCTGAACTACAAGATGACCAGCCAATGCGCCTCGGGTTCCGGGCAGTTCCTGGAGAATATCGCCCGCTATCTCGGCATCGCACAGGATGAAATCGGCAGCTTGTCGCGGCAGTCCGACAACCCCGAAAAGGTTTCCGGCATCTGCGCCGTGCTGGCGGAAACCGACGTCATCAACATGGTGTCGCGCGGCATCACCGCGCCCAACATCCTCAAGGGCATTCACGAATCCATGGCCGATCGGCTGGCGAAACTGCTGAAGACGATTGGGACGGTGGATGGGGTGATCCAGATGACGGGCGGCTTGGCGCTCGATGCCGGGCTTGTCGAGGCGATGAAGGAGGCAACCGAGCGGGCGAAAATCACGGCGCCGATCGAAAGCCATCCGGATGCGATTTTTGCGGGCGCGTTCGGGGCGGCGCTATGGGGAGCGTTCCGGCACGAAAAACTGGCCCGGATGGCGGAGCAGGCGAGGGCGGCGTAAAGGGGGGGATGCACCATCCACGCCTCGCGGTGGAGAGCGAAGCAAAGGCGTGGATGGTGCGCCTGCGCGCACCATGACGGGAATGTTCTACCCGCCGTAATAAACCGTGTCGCCGAGATCCTTCATCTCCAGGATTGCCGCGTCGGCGCGGCCAACCGGCGGGGTCTTCACATACGCCTCGGTCACCTCGGCCACGACGATGTGGTGATCACCCAACTCGACGATTTCCTTCACCGTCAACTCCACCGCCGCAATCGCCGCGTCCAAAATCGGCGCGCCGTTGGCACCCGCATGGAAATCCTGGCCTGACAGCTTGCCGTCCTCCAGCTTGGCTGGCTTAAAGAACGTGAAGGCCAGACCTTTGTGGTCCTTGCCGAGAATGTTCAGCGCAAAGCGACCGGTTCCCTTGACCACGGTGTGCGCGCCCGAATCGGCCTTGACGCCGACGACGACCAAGGGCGGAGCGAATGACCCCTGCGTCACCCAGTTCACCGTCGCCGCACCAACATTACCCTTCCCGTCATCCGCGGTCAGGACGTAAATCCCGTACGGGATCATGCGGAGTGCGGTCTTCTTGGCATCGGCGTCCATCGGAGTCCCCTTGGATAGAAATCAAGGAAACCAGCTTAGGACCGTTCTGGCCTCGGTGAAAAGCGGTGCCTAAAGCGCCTCGGTATCCAGCGCATATCCCGCCGTCCGCACCGTGCGCACGACGTCCAGTTCCTCCGGTCCGTTGATCGACTTGCGCAGCCGGCGGATATGCACGTCCACCGTGCGCGGCTCGACATGGATGTCCGGTCCCCAGACAGCGTCCAGCAGTTCCTCGCGCGAGAACACCCGCCGCGGATGCTGCATGAAGAACTCCAGCAGCCGGAATTCCGTCGGTCCCAGGTGCAACCGCCGATCGTTACGCGTGACTCGATGGGAGGCGAGGTCCATGGCGATATCGTGGAACGACAGCAGACCCTTCACCGGCACCGAATTGGATCGCCGCAGCAGCGCCCGCATCCGGGCCAGCAGCGCCTCGATGTTGAACGGCTTGGTGATGTAATCGTCCGCGCCGGTATTCAGGCCGCGCACCGCGTCCTGGTCCTCGGTCCGGGCGGAAACCATGATCACCGGCAAATCCCGGGTCGCGGCTTTGCGGCGGATCTGGCGGCAGACCTCGATCCCGGACATCACCGGCAGCATCCAGTCCAGCAGCACCAGATCGGGCTGCTGCTCGGCGATGCGGGTCAGGGCTTCCTGACCGTCCCCGGCCTCATCGACCCGGAAACCCTGTTTCTCCAGGTTGTAGCGCAGCATTGTCGCCAGCGGCGCTTCATCCTCCACCACCAGGACCAGCGGCTTTGGCAGGCTAGATACACTGTCAAACATCACACTCTCCTGTAAGCTATTCCTTCGCGCGAATGACGGCATAGGCCGACGAATCGCCCTTCGGCCGCGTATCCGGCAGCACTTCGCCTTCGACCGCGTAATAGATTGTCTCGGCAATATTGGTCGTATGGTCGCCGATACGTTCCAGGTTCTTGGCGATGAACAAAAGATGCGTGCACGGCGTGATATTGCGCGGATCTTCCATCATGTAGGTGATTAGTTCGCGGAACAGGGCGTTGTAGATGTCGTCCACCACCCGGTCGGAGCGCCAGACCTCGACCGCCTTTTCCGTATCGTTGGACCCGACGGCGTCAATGATTGTCTTCAACTGCTCCTGCACCATCTCCGCCATATGCGCGAGGCCAGTCAGCGGGTAGGGCAGGGTATACTGCCCAAGCACGATGCTGCGCTTGGCCACGTTGGCGGCATAGTCGCCGATACGCTCCAGGTCGCCGGTGATCTTCAGCCCGGCGACGATGCGCCGCAGATCGCCTGCCATCGGCTGGCGCAGCGCCAGCATGCGGATGACGAACTGCTCGACCTCGCGCTCCAGCGCGTCCACCTTAGGGTCTTCCTCGACCGCCCGGGTCGCGGCGTTGGTGTCGCGGTTCATGATCGCTTCGGCCGCCAGCGCAACCTGGCTTTCGACGATGCCGCCCATTTCGGTCAGCATGTCGCGCAGACGCTTCAGATCGGTGTCGAAGCTTTTGACCAGGTGCTCGGTCGAGTCGGACATCTGCCTGATGGTTCCTTCCTGTTCAGCCGAATCGGCCGGTGACGTATTCCTGAGTCCGTTTCTGCTTCGGCGCGGTGAAGATCTGCACCGCCGGCGCGCACTCCACCATTTCCCCCAAGTAAAAAAACGCCACCTGATCGGCGCAGCGGGCAGCCTGCTGCATGTTGTGGGTGACGATGGCGATAGTGAAGTCGTGCTTCAGTTCGTCGATCAGCTCCTCGATCTTCAGCGTGCTGATGGGGTCCAGCGCGCTTGTCGGCTCATCCAGCAGGATCACCTCCGGTCGTACGGCGATGGTCCGGGCGATGCACAGGCGCTGCTGCTGCCCGCCCGACAAGCCCATGGCGGAGCTGTGCAGACGGTCCTTCACCTCACCCCAAAGTGCCGCGCGGGTCAGCGACCATTCGATTCGCTCTTCCATCGCGGACTTTGACAGCTTTTCATGCAATTTGACGCCGAATGCAATATTTTCGCTAACGGTCATGGGAAATGGCGTCGGCTTCTGAAACACCATGCCGATGCGGGCACGCAGCGAATTCACGTCGACCTTGGCGTCGATGATGTTGGTTTCGTCCATCATCACCTGGCCGGTGGCGCGCTGCCCGGGATAAAGGTCGTACATCCGGTTCAGCACCCGCAGCAGGGTGGACTTGCCGCAACCTGAAGGACCTATCATGCCGGTAACCTGGCGTTCCGGCAGGTCGAGGTTGATGGCTTTCAGGGCGCGGTGGTCGCCGTAGAAGAAATCGAGGTTGCGGATTGCAAGGCGTGACGGGTTCATCGTGGCGGCGCCATGCCCCTGAACACTGCTGAAGTTCGGTCCCGTCCCCTGGGATGCGGTTGTTGCACTCATGGACACCTCATTTTGCTCCGCGCAGCAGCAGACGGGCCGCGATGTTGATGGCCAGCACGCCGAAGGTGATCAGCAGCGCGCCCACCCAGGCGAGCTGCACCCAATCAGAAAAGGCCGATCCGGCATATTGGTAGATCGTAACCGGCAGGCTCGCCATGGGTTTGCCGAGGCTGAGCGACCAGTTCAGATTGCCCAGGCTGGTGAACAGCAGCGGTGCGGTTTCTCCCGCGATGCGGGCGACCGCCAGCAGGATGCCGGTCGCGATGCCTTGCCGGGCGGCGCGGTAGCAGACCAGCACGATCATCTTCCACTTCGGCGCGCCCAGGCCGATGACAGCCTCCCGCAGGGTGGAGGGGATCAGCCGCAGCATGTCCTCCGTCGTGCGCACGACGATCGGGATGACGATCACCGCCAGCGCCAGGCAGCCGGCGAAGCCGCTGAAGCCGCCGAACGGTGAGACGGCGAGCTGGTAGATGAACAACCCGATCAGGATGGACGGCGCAGACAGCAGAACGTCGGAGACGAAGCGCACGGCGTTGCCGATGACGGAGCCGGTGGCGTATTCCGCCAGGTAGGTGCCGACCATCAGCCCGATCGGGGTGCCGATGGCTGCGCCGAGGACGGTCTGGATGAGGCTGCCGATGATCGCGTTGAGCAGTCCGCCGTTCGATCCCGGCGGCAGCGTGGAGGTGGTGAACACCGTCAGCGACAGCCCGCCCAGGCCGCGATACAGCAGGGTGAACAGGATCGACGCCAGCAGCGCCAGGCCGATGACCGTAGCAATGATGCAAAGCGTCTTGATGACGATATTCGACAGGTTCCGCCTGCGGCCGAGCGAGCGGGAAACGCGTTCGTCCTTGGCCGGGCCGGGGACGGTCCCGGAGGTCATGGTCGCGCTCATGTCTTCAGCCTCGGCCGCAGCAGCAGGCGCGAGATCGCCAGCACGATGAAGGAGATGACGAACAGGATGAAGCCCAGCGCCAGCAGCGACGACAGCTTCAGCGTGCCGGCCTGGCTTTCCGGGAACTCCAGCGCCACCAGGGAGGCGATGGTGTTGCCGGGGCCGAACAGGGAGGAGGTGATCCGGTTGGTGTTGCCGATGACGAAGGTCACCGCCATCGTTTCACCCAAAGCGCGGCCGAGGCCCAGCATGATGCCGCCGACGACGGAGACTCTGGTGTAGGGGATGACGATCGAGCGCATCACCTCCCACGTCGTGCAGCCCAGGCCGTAGGCGGATTCCTTGAACACCGGCGGCACGGTTTCGAACACGTCGCGCATGGTGGCGGCGATGAACGGGATGACCATGACGGCCAGGATCAGGGAGGCGGTCAGGATGCCGGTGCCGAACGGCGGTCCGGCGAACAGGCTGCCGATGTACGGAAGGTCGCCCAGGCTGTCGATTATCGGCGGCTGGATGTACTGCGCCATGAGCGGGACGACCACGAAGAAGCCCCACATGCCGTAGATGATGGACGGCACGGCGGCGAGCAGCTCGATCGCGGTGCTGACCGGGCGGCGGAACCAGACCGGCGCGATTTCGGTCAGGTAGAAGGCGATGCCGAACGCCAGCGGCACCGCGAGCAGCAGCGCCAGCACGGCGGTGACGACAGTGCCGAAGATCGGCACGGCCGCGCCGTAGACGTCCTGCACCGGGTCCCAGTCGTCGTCGATCAGGAAGCCCGGGCCGAACGCATGAAAAGCCTGCAGGCCGCCCAGGAACAGCACGACGATGATGGCGCCGAGCAGCAGCAGCACGAAGACGCCGGATGACTTCGCGATGGCGGCGAAGATGGCGTCGCCGGGGCTGGTCTTCGGCCTGGTCGGATGACTGATGATGGTGGCGGCCTGAGGCACAATGGGTTCCTGGTTAGTCATGTAGATGTGCTTGTTCGCAGTGGCCGGAGGCCGCGGGCCGGTCTCCACCCACCGTCATGGCCGGGTCACGCCCGGCCATGACGGTTAGGGCCACCACTCTCAATATATCGGCTTGCCGCCCGGGCCAACGATGTTGGCGTGCCACGCGGTCCGTACGGCGGCCTTCACGGCCTCCGGCAGCGGCACGTATTCCAGCGACGTCGCAGAAGCGTCGCCGCTCTTGTAAGCCCAATCAAAGAACTTGATTACCGTGGCGGAGCGGGCCGGATCGGCCGGGTCCTTCGGCAGCTCGATGAACGTGGTCGAGACGATCGGCCAGCTCTTGTCGCCCGGCTGATCGATCAGGTTGACCGCGAAGTTCTTGGCATTCGCCCAGTCGCCGTTCGCCGCGGCGGACTGGAATGATTCCATGGTCGGGGAGACGAAGTGGCCGGCCTTGTTGCGAAGCTGCACGGTGACCAGGTGGTTCTGGCTGGCATAGGCGTACTCGACATAGCCGATGCCGCCGCGGGTGTTGCGCACGGTGGCGGCGACGCCGTCATTGCCCTTGGCGCCCGAACCGGCCGGCCACTTGACGCTGGTGCTGGCGCCAACCTTGTCCTTCCAGGACGGGCTGACCGCGGACAGGTAAGAGGTATAGACGAAGCTGGTGCCCGATCCGTCAGCCCGGTAAACCGGCGCGATCGCGACGTTCGCCAGGGCGACGCCGTGATTGGCCTCGACCAGCTTGGGGTCGTTCCACTTGGTGATCTTGCCCTCATAGATGTCGGCCAGAAGTTCGGCCGGCAGCTTGAGCTGGTTCGATTCCACGCCGGGGATGTTCACGATCACCACGACCGAACCCATCACCGTGGGGAATTGCAGCAGTTTGCCGGATTCCAGCTTCTCGGCCGCCATCGGCGCGTCGGAGGCGCCGAAATCGACGGTGCGCTGGAGGATCTGGTTCTGGCCGCCACCCGACCCGATGGCCTGATAGTTCAGCTCGACGCCGATCGCCGCTTTCGCCTGTTCGCCCCATTTGGTGTACACCGGGGCCGGGAATGTGGCGCCCGCGCCGGTGATCTGCTGGGCTTCCGCCGCGCCTGTGGCTGCGGCAAAACCGGCCAGGCCAAGGGCCAGGGCCGTAAGGGCAATCTTCATAATACTTCTCCTCAGGAGTCGGTGCGCCAGGCGCCGACGGAACCTAGGCGGGCGTCGTGACTGCCATATTGCAGTTTTATGACGGTTGGATGACAGCGGCTTTGCCTTAGCCCAATTGTCATGGTCCGGCGTGTCCGGGCCATTTATACCCGCACCTGCCGCGACAGATGGCCCGGACACGCCGGGCTATGACGAGGGGCGACAACCGCATGGCGATTTTGGCTATGAAATCCGCGGCAACATCGGATAGAATAGTCCCGCCTATGAATGAGTTCCAGCGCGGCCAATGCCTACAGAAATTTCATATACCTGTTCGATGCGGTTCGTCACTCTTGCCTTTCATCGCCTCGTCCAGACCGACGGGATCACTTCGCTCCAATAGGAGAACTCAGCATGGATGCTGCAGATATCGTAACTGACGGCATCAAGAATCGGCATCTCGCCGATTGGGTCGCCGACATGACCCGGCTCTGCAAGCCGGACACCGTGCATTGGGTCGACGGCTCCCGGGAGGAGTACGACGACCTGTGCGAACAGATGGTCGAGGCCGGGACTTTCATCCGCCTCAACCAGCAAAAGCGGCCGAATTCCTTCCTCGCGCGGTCGCATCCGTCCGACGTGGGCCGGGTCGAGGACCGGACCTTTATCTGCTCCGTCAACGAGCAAGATGCCGGTCCGACAAACAACTGGGCGCCCCCGGCGCAGATGCGGGCGACGTTGAATCAGGCGTTCGACGGCTGCATGCGCGGCCGAACCATGTACGTCATACCCTTCAGCATGGGTCCGCTCGGCTCTCCCATCGCCAAGATCGGCGTGCAGATCACCGACAGCCCCTATGTCGTGGTCAACACCCGGATCATGACCCGCATGGGGCGGCAGGTGCTGGATGTGCTCGGCGACGGGCCATTCATTCCGTGCATGCACTCCATCGGCGCGCCCCTGGCGCCGGGGCAGGCCGATGTGCCGTGGCCGTGCGAGCCGGACATCCAGAAGAAATATATCGTACATTTTCCGGACACGTACGAGATCTGGTCGTATGGCTCCGGCTATGGCGGCAACGCGCTGCTCGGCAAGAAATGCCTGGCGCTCCGCATCGCCTCGGTGATGGCCCGCGATGAGGGCTGGCTGGCCGAGCACATGCTGATAATGGGCATCCACAACCCGAACGGCGAAAAGACCTATCTCGGCGCCGCCTTCCCCAGCGCCTGCGGCAAGACCAACCTGGCCATGCTGGTGCCCCCGGCGGCGCTGGAGGGCTGGAAGGTCACCACCGTCGGCGACGACATCGCCTGGATCAAGCAAGGCCCGAACGGGGAGCTGCGGGCGATCAACCCCGAAGCCGGCTTCTTCGGCGTTGCCCCGGGCACCAACGCGCAGACCAACCCGAACGCCATGGCGAGCTGCGCGAGCAACTCGATCTTCACCAACACGGCGTTGACCGACGATGGCGACGTCTGGTGGGAGGGCATGACCGACAAGCCGCCGGCGCATCTGATCGACTGGACCGGCAAGGATTGGGAGCCGGGCTGCGGCCGTCCGGCCTCTCACCCCAACGCGCGTTTCACGGCGCCGGCGGGCCAGTGCCCGTCGATCGATCCGGACTGGGAGAACCCGGCCGGCGTGCCGATCAGCGCGATGATCTTCGGCGGGCGGGCGAGCAAGAACATGCCGCTGGTTTTCCAGGCGTTCAACTGGAGCCACGGCGTCTACCTCGCCGCGACAATGGGGTCGGAGGCGACCGCCGCGGCTATCGGCGTGACGCAGACCCGGCGCGATCCGATGGCGATGCTGCCGTTCTGCGGTTACAACATGGCGGATTATTTCTGCCACTGGCTGAATATCGGCCGCGTTGTCGCCAACCCGCCGCGGATTTTCCGGGTGAACTGGTTCCGCAAGGACGCCGACAACCACTTCCTGTGGCCGGGTTTCGGCGACAACATGCGCGTGCTGAAATGGATCGTCGACCGGGTGCGCGGCCGCGGCTACGCGGTGGAAAGCCCCATCGGCTGGATGCCGCGGCTGGAGGATATCGACTGGCGCGGCCTCGACTACAAGTCCGAAACGTTCTACGAGCTGATGGCCGTCGGGCGTGAAGCGGGGGCTGTGGAAGCTCATTCGCATGAGGAACTGTTCGACCGGTTCTTCGATCGCCTGCCGAAAGAATTCATCTTCGAGCGGGAACTGCTGCGGTCGCGGTTGTGGCGGTCGCCGGATCGTTGGGAACTCGCGCACGAGAGATAGCGGGACACGGCGGGGGGAGGGCCTGCCTCCGACCGTCATGGCGGGCACGTCCCTCCCGTCATGGCGGGCGCAGGCCCGCCATCCACGCCTTTTCGGCGGTCAGCACCGCAAGGCGTGGATGGTCCGCCTCCGCGGACCATGACGGTGGGGCGGCGGTGCCCGGCGACCGGCCAGTACAGACGTGTATCGAAACGAAAATCCTAGCCCACGCAACCCAATCGCCCACCGAATTTCACGTTTGCGCTATGGACTAATTCCACCACTCAAGGCACACTACCGCTGCTAATTTCATAAGCACCTGCAAGGGTGTAGGCAGCGGGCAGGGACTCCGGACCGGCATCTCGGATGCATCTTTGGCAACGCAAACTTCAGGAGCATCGATGCAAGTCATCACGTGCGATGTCGTCGTCGTCGGCGGCGGCGGAACAGGACTGCGGGCGGCAATCGCCATCGCTGAATCCGATCCCAAACTGACGATCGCGCTGGTTTCGAAGGTTGTGCCGATGCGCAGCCATACGGTTGCCGCCGAGGGCGGCGCGGCAGGTGTCATTCGCGGCGACGATTCGCTCGACAATCATTTCAATGACACCGTCTCCGGCGGCGACTGGCTGTGCGACCAGGACGCGGTGCAGTATTTCGTTGAGCATTGCGTCGAGGAACTGGTCCAGCTCGAGCATTGGGGCTGCCCCTGGAGCCGCAAGGACGACGGCAACATCAATGTCCGCTTCTTCGGCGGTATGACCGTGCAGCGCACCTGGTTCGCCGCCGACAAGTCCGGCTTCCACATCCTGCACACGCTGTTCCAGACCTCGATCAAATACCCCGGCATCCAGCGCTACGATGAATATTTCGTTGCGGACCTGATCCTGGAGGACGGCCGCGTCCGCGGCGTGCTGGCGATCGAGGTCGCCACCGGTGAGATCGTCCTGTTCGAGGCCAAGGCGGTGATCCTCGGCACCGGCGGCGCCGGGCGCGTCTATCGCCAGAACACCAACGCCGGCATCGTCACCGGCGACGGCATGGGCCTGGCGTATCGCCACGGCGCCAGGCTGCGCGACATGGAATTCGTGCAGTATCACCCGACCTGCCTGCCCGGCTCCGGCATCCTGATGACCGAGGGCTGCCGCGGTGAGGGCGGCATCCTGACCAACAAGGACGGCTACCGCTATCTGCAGGATTACGCGCTCGGGCCGCTGGATCCCTGGCCGCGCCCGAAAGCGATGGAACTCGGGCCGCGCGACCGCCTGTCGCAGGCGTTCTGGCACGAGGACCAGAAGGGCAACACCTTCAAGACTCCGCTCGGCACAGCGGTCAATCTCGACCTGCGGCACCTGGGCGAAAAGAAGATCCTGGAGCGGCTGCCGCTGATTACCGAGGCGGCGCGCGTGTTCGCCGGCGTCGATCCGGTAACCGATCCGATCCCGGTGCGGCCGGCGGTGCACTACACGATGGGCGGCGTCTACGCCAACATGACGGAGACCGAGGTCCCCGGGCTGTTTGCGGCGGGCGAATGTTCCAGCGTCGGCATCCACGGGGCCAACCGGCTCGGCTCGAACTCGCTGGTGGAAATCATCGTCTTCGGCAAGGTCGCCGGGGAGCGTGCCGCCGCGTACGCCCGCACCGTTCCGGACGGATCGTCTGCCGGGGTTCGCCAGCAGGCGGAAGAATCGGCATCTCGGCTGCTCGCGCTGCTGAAGAACGACAAGGGCGAGCGCGTCGCGACATTGCGCGACGAGATGGGCGACGCGATGGAAACCGGTGTCGGCATCTACCGCAGCGCCAGCGGCATGAAGACGGCCTGCGACAAGATCGCCGAATTGCGGGCGCGCTATCGCGCGGGCATCGCGCTGGACGACCACAGCCGCTCGTTCAATACCGAATGGCTGACGACGATCGAACTCGGCTTCATGCTGGAGGTCGCCGAGGCGATGGCCCATTCGGCGTATAACCGCAAGGAATCGCGCGGCGCGCATGTGCGGCTCGACGAATACTCGACGCGCGACGACGACAAATTCCTGCAGCATTCGCTGGCGACCTACACCGGCGAGGGACCTCCGGCGATCAGCTACCAGCCGGTGACCATCACCAAGTCGCAGCCGAGGACCCGCAGTTACGGCGGCGCCGGCAAGCAAGCCGTAATGACCTGATCGGGGACAGACATGACCGCCGAGACCGAAACCCGAACGATTGAGATCGACGTCCTCCGCTATGATCCGGACAGCGGGGCGCCGCCGCGCTACCAGACCTACAAGGTGCCGTTCCAGCACGACACCTCGGTGCTGGTGGGCTTGCAGTATATCAAGGACCACCTGGACGGCACGCTGACCTTCCGCTGGTCCTGCCGCATGGCGATCTGCGGCAGTTGCGGCACCATGATCAACGGCATTCCGCAGTTGTCGTGCCATACCTTCCTGCGCGACTACTGGCCGAAGAAGCTGCGCATCGATCCGCTGGAACATTTCCCGATCATCAAGGATCTGGCGATCGACCAGACCGACTTCCTGAACAAGCTGGATTCGGTGAAGCCGTACCTGATCCCGAAGCAGGACAAGCCGCTGTCGGAAGGCGCCTACCTGCAAACGCCGAAGCAGATGGAGCAGTATTATAACTACTCGCAGTGCATCAACTGCCTGCTGTGCTATGCGGCCTGTCCTCAGTATGGCCTGACCCCGACCTTCACCGGCCCCGCTGCGTTGGCGCTGCTGCATCGTTACAACGCCGATTCCCGCGACGTCGGCTGGTCGGCACGCAGTGATGTGCTGAATTCCGAAGATGGCGTCTGGCGCTGCACGCTTGTCGGCTATTGCTCGGAAGTGTGCCCGAAGAACGTCGATCCGGCGCATGCGATCAACCAGAACAAGGTCAACAGCACCCTGGATTACTTCGGCGTGCTGAAGCTGCTGTCCACCGTGGGGTTCGGCAAATGAGCGGACGTTTCAAGCCGGCTGTCAAAACCTACACCCGTCCCGTAACCGGGACGTGGTGGAAAGAAAACCCGTTCTTCCTCGTCTACATGGCGCGTGAGGCGACCGCTTTGTTCGTCTTCATCTATGCGCTGGTGCTGCTGTCGGGAGTGATCTCGCTTGCGTTGGGGCAGAGCACGTATGAGGCGTGGCAGGCGCTGCTTACCACCAAGACGTCGCTGGTGTTCCACCTGGTGCTGTTGGGGCTGTTGGCCTACCATACCTACACCTGGTTCAAGGTCATGCCGAAGACCACGCCGCAGATCGACGTTGCGCCGCAGACGATCGTCAAGACCGGCGTGTTGTTCACCGCCGGCCTGTCGGTGGTTATTGTCGCCGTGCTGTTTGGAGTCACGAGATGAAACGCGCCAACGATCCCATCTTCTGGTCGATGTTCGGTGCCGGCGGTATGCTGTCGGCGCTGCTCGGTCCGGTGCTGATCTTCATCACCGGCATCGCGGTGCCGTTCGGCTTCATCTTGCCGAAAAGCACACTCAGCTACGCCCACGCGCTGGCCTTCGCGCAGAACCCGATTGGGAAGCTGTTTCTGTTCGTGGTGATCCTGCTGTTTCTGTTCCACAGCATGCACCGCCTGCTGCACAGCCTGCATGACTTCGCCATCCACAGCCCGAAGGAAAAGCCGATTTTTTACGGTCTGGCGGGGTATGGGACGCTGCTGGGCTTGATATCGCTGCTGTCGATCGGGTTCTGAACCGTTCGCGGCTCAATCGTCATGCCGACGAAGGTCGGCATCCACGCCTTCCAATGGTTCAAGCAAAGGCGTGGATGGCAGGCCTTCGCCCGCCATGACGGTTGAGCGTTCCCGTTCCGCCCGCGGATGATTGCAAAATTGTCTTTGCGCAAGTCCATCATTAGACCAGAATAGCTACGGCCGGCGTCAATCGCATCGGCTGCTACCGGCGTTCCCCCGGCCTTCGGGCCGAGTCACCAGGCAGGAGGCACGGCCGATGCGCTTGATACGGATTCGGGTTCTTCCAGCCGCTGATACAGGAACCGCTGCATAACAGGGGGAAGCTCAAAGATGATCGACAAGACCTTCACGCTGGGAAACGCATTCCCTCGCATCGACTTCGACACCTGGCGCGCGGCCGTCGAGAAGGA
The DNA here is from genome assembly GCF_903915725.1 of uncultured Rhodopila sp. Taxonomy (GTDB): domain Bacteria; phylum Pseudomonadota; class Alphaproteobacteria; order Acetobacterales; family Acetobacteraceae; genus Rhodopila. The sequence continues at coordinate 101,174 of NZ_CAIWTY010000106.1, read as the reverse complement.
GGTCAAGGCGCCGTTCGAAAAGCGCATGGTCTCGCAGACCTATGAAGGCTTCGCGCTGCAGCCGCTGTATACCGAGGACCTGTTCCCGACCGGCGGCGATCCATCCGGTGTTCCCGGTTTCCCGCCTTACGTGCGCGGCTCGAGCCCGCTCGGCGCTACCGTCGCCGGCTGGGACATCCGCCAGGAACACGCCGAACCGGACCCGGCGGCGCTGAATGCGCAGGTCCTGGACGATCTGACGAATGGCGTGACGTCCGTTGTGCTGCAGTTCGATGCCGCGGCCGCCTCCGGCCTTGACGCAGACGATCCGCGCGCCGCTTCGCTGTCGGGCAAGGGCGGCGCGTTGATCCACACCGCCGGCGATATGGGCCGGGTGCTGGATGGGGTTCTGCTTGAGGTCGCCGGGGCCTGGCTGGAAGCCGGCAGCGCCGCCATTCCGGCCGCCGCGCTGTATGTCGCGGCGGCGAAGCAGGCGGGCGTGGCCGCCGATAAGCTGCTGGGTTCGTTCGCAGCCGATCCTCTGGGCACGCTGGTGCATGAGGGCAGGTTGCCGGTGCCGCTCGACACGGCGCTGAAGCAGACAGCGGACCTCGCGGCCTGGACGGCGGCAAACGCGCCGCGCATGACGTCGGTGCTGGTGTCGACGAAAGCCTATCACGATGCGGGTGCGACCTCGGCCCAGGATCTGGCCTTCCTGCTGGCGACCGGCGTCGAGTATCTGCGGGCGCTGACCGCATCCGGGCTGGATGTCGATACCGCCGCGCGGCAGATCACCTTCAGCATCGAGCTGGGCTGCCGCTTCTACCAGGCGACGGCGAAAATCCGCGCCGCCCGGCTGCTGTGGGACCAGGTGGTCGCGGCCAGCGGCGGCAGCGAAACCGCCCGCCGCGCGCATGTGCACACCACGACCGGGCGGCGGGTGCTGACCACGCGCAACCCGATGCTGACCATCCTGCGAAACACCGCCACCGCCTATGCCGGCGCTATCGGCGGGGCCGACGCCATCACCACCGTGCCGGTCGATGCGCCTGATGTGCTCAGCGCGGATCAAAGCCGGCGCAATGCGCGCAACACGCAGTTGATCCTCGCCGAGGAATGCCACCTGAACCACGTCATCGATCCGGCTGGCGGCTCCTGGTACATCGAGTGGTACACGACCCATCTGGCCGAACAGGCCTGGGCGCTGTTCCAGGAGATCGAGGCCGAGGGCGGCATGATCGCCGCCGTCGACAGCGGCTGGGTGGTGCACAAGATCGAGGCGGTGGAGGCGAAGCGGGAACGCGACATCGCCACCCGCAAGCTGGCCATCACCGGTATCAGCGAGCATGCCAACGTCTCCGAAGGCCACGTCCACCACACCCCCGCCACAGACCCCGCCACCCTCCGCGCCGCCGCAGCCGATCGGCTGGCTGGTTGGCGGGCGACGCATGAGGCGAAGGCGGCGCTGGCGAGACTGGCGGATGCCGCGACGACGTCCCGGGGCGTGACGGCTCAGGCGATCACGGCGGCCGAGGCCGGTGCGACCATCGGCGAGCTGGCCGCCGCGCTGATTCCGGCGGGATCGGAGGCTGCGCACGTCACGCCGCTGGCCGTGCATCCGTTCGACGAGGCCTACGAGCATCTGCGCGACGCCGCCGATGATTTCGAGGAAAAGCACGGTCACCGTCCGCGCGTCTTCCTCACCGGCTTCGGCTCCATCGCGCAGCAAATCGGCCGCAAGACTTTTGCCAATAGCTTCTTCCAGGCCGGCGGCTTCGAAGTGCTGGCGCACGAAGGCAATTTCACCGTCGATCAGGCAGCGGCGGAGTTCGCCGCCAGCGGCGCAAAAATCGCGGTGATCTGCTCGACCGACAAGCTCTACGCCACCGGCGTGGCGGACCTGGCGCCGAAGCTGAAGGCGGCCGGGGCCCGCACGGTGGTGCTGGCGGGCCATCCGGGCGCGGAGGAAGCTAACTACCGCGCCGCCGGGGTCGATACGTTTATCTTTGTCAGAAGTAACGTTCTGGAGACGCTGACGACGCTGTTGCGGCAGGAGGGAGCTCTGTAATGGCCACGATCCCGAACTTCAAATCCGTCCCGCTGAAGCCGTTCGCACCAACCGCGACACCAAGCCAGTGGCTGGAAACCGCCGAGCACAGCGTGCTGAAGCCGCTAGAGGCGCTGAACTGGACGACGTCCGAGGGCATCCCGGTCAAGCCGCTTTATACCGCGGCCGATTTGGCGGGCCTGGAACATCTCGACAGCTACCCGGGCTTCGCGCCGTTCGTGCGCGGGCCGTATGCCTCGATGTATGTCAGCCGCCCCTGGACGGTGCGGCAATATGCCGGGTTCTCCACCGCTGAAGAATCCAACGCGTTCTACAAGCGCAACATCGCCGGCGGGCAGAAGGGCCTCAGCATCGCCTTCGATTTGCCGACGCATCGCGGCTACGATTCCGACAATCCGCGGGTGTTCGGCGATGTCGGCATGGCGGGTGTGGCGATCGACAGCATCCTGGATATGCGCATCCTGTTCGATGGCATCCCGCTCGGCCAGATCAGCGTGTCGATGACGATGAACGGCGCGGTGCTGCCGATCCTGGCGCTATATGTGGTTGCGGCAGAGGAACAGGGTGTTGCGCAGGAGCAACTGACGGGCACCATTCAGAATGACATTCTGAAGGAGTTCATGACCCGCAATACCTACATCTATCCGCCGACACCGAGTATGCGGATCGTCGGCGATATCTTCCAGTACACCACCAGGCATATGCCGCAGTTCAACAGCATCAGCATCTCCGGCTATCATATGCAGGAGGCGGGGGCGACGGCGGACCTCGAACTTGGCTACACCCTGGCGGACGGGCTGGAATATCTGCGCACCGGGCTGAAGACCGGCATGGCGGTGGACGATTTCGCCCCCCGGTTGTCGTTCTTCTGGTCCATCGGCAAGAACGTGCTGATGGAAGTCGCGAAAATGCGCGCCGCCCGCATGTTGTGGGCGAAGATCATCAAGGGCTTCGACGCGAAGAACCCGAAAAGTTATTCTCTCCGCACCCACAGCCAGACCAGCGGCTGGAGCCTGACCGCGCAGGACGTCTACAACAACGTCACGCGCACCTGCCTGGAGGCGATGGCGGCGACGCAGGGCGAAACCCAGAGCCTGCACACCAACGCCTTTGACGAGGCGCTGGCGCTGCCGACGGATTTCTCCGCCGAAATCGCCCGCAACACGCAGTTGTTCCTGCAGGAAGAAACCGACACCGACAACGTCATCGATCCCTGGGGCGGCAGCTATTACGTCGAGCGGCTGACTCACCAACTGGCGCAGGCCGCCTGGGCGCATATCGTCGAATGCGAAGAGCATGGCGGCATGACCAAGGCGATCGAGGCCGGGCTGCCGAAGATGCGCATCGCCGAGGCGGCGGCGCGGATGCAGGCGCGCATCGACTCGGGGCAAGAAACGATTGTCGGCCTGAACAAGTACCGGCCGCGCACGGAACAGCCGATACGCGTGCTGAAGATCGACAATACCGAGGTGCGGGCGTCGCAGATCAGGCGCTTGCAGCAGTTGCGCGCGTCACGCGACACGGATGCGGTGAAGGCCGCGCTGGCAACGCTGACCAAGGCGGCGGAAACCGGGGAGGGCAACCTGCTCGACCTGTCGATCAAGGCGGCGCGGCTGAAGGCGTCCGTCGGCGAAATCAGCGATGCGCTGGAGGTGGTGTTCGGCCGCTACCAGGCCACGCCAAGCCTCGCCACCGGCGTGTATGCGCGCGATTTCGGCGAATCCAGGAGCGGTATCATGGATGTGCGTGCGAAAGTGGCGGCGTTTGCCGAGGAAGAGGGGCGCCAGCCGCGCATCCTGATCGCCAAGCTCGGCCAGGACGGGCACGACCGCGGCCAGCAGGTGGTGGCCTCGGCCTTCGCCGATTTGGGCTTCGACGTCGATGTCGGTCCGCTGTTCCAGACGCCGGAGGAAGCCGCCCAGGCGGCGGTGGACAACGACGTGCATGTCGTCGGCGCCAGTTCGCTGGCGGCCGGGCATCTGCAACTGATCCCGGCCTTGCGCAAGGCTTTGGACGAACGCGGTCGCGAGGACATCCTGATCGTCGTCGGCGGCGTGATCCCGCCGCAGGATTACGATGAGCTGTATGCGGCCGGGGCGGCAGCGGTGTTCGGGCCGGGCTCGGTGATTTCGGACTCGGCATCGAAAGTGCTCGACCTGCTGGCCGGAGACGGCGACGCCTAGCATGAAGCTGTCGGTCGATGCCCTGGCCGAGGGGCTTGTAGGCGGCAACCGGTCGATGCTGGCGCGCGCGATCACGCTGGTCGAGTCCAACCGTCCGGATCATGAGGTCCTCGGCCAGGCGCTGATTACACGCCTGCTGCCGCGCACCGGCGGGGCGACGCGCATCGGCATTACCGGCGTGCCGGGGGTGGGGAAAAGCGCCTTCATCGAGGCGTTTGGCACGTTGTTGACGACGGCCGGGCATCGGGTCGCCGTGCTGTCGATCGATCCGTCCAGCGTGCGCACCGGCGGCAGCATCCTCGGCGACAAGGCGCGGATGATGAAACTCAGCGCCGATCCCAATGCGTTCATCCGGCCCTCGCCGAGCGGGTCCGTGCTGGGCGGGATCGCGCGCAAGACCCGGGAAACCATGCTGCTGTGCGAGGCGGCCGGCTACGATATCGTGCTGATCGAGACCGTTGGCGTCGGCCAGTCGGAGGTGGCGGTCGCCTCTATGACCGACATGCTGCTGGTACTGATGCTGGCCGGGGCAGGGGACGAGTTGCAGGGCATCAAGCGCGGCCTGCTTGAACGCGCCGACATGATCGTCGTCACCAAGGCGGACGGCAGGAACGTGACGGCGGCGTCGATCGCGGCCTCGCAATACCGGTTCGCGATGAACTTGCTGCATGAAGCGGCCGAGTTGCCGGAGGTGGTGACGTGCAGCGCGGTGGAGGGCACCGGGCTGGACCGGATCTGGACCCTGATCACCGAGCGGATGCGGGGCGCCGGACGCTCCGGCGCGCTGGCGGCGAAGCGGGCCGAGCAGGCGACGGCCTGGATGTGGACCCTGGTCGATGCGAAAATCCGGGAAGCGTTGCGGCAGACGGAGGCGATCCGGACGATTGCGGAGAACGCCGAACAGCAGGTGCGCGGCGGGACGATGACGCCGGTATTGGGGGCTGGGGCGATCGTCGATGCGCTGCGGCTGTCGGGGGTGAAGCCGGGGGAGGGCGACTGTCCGGGATGATGCCAGGGGAATAGAGTTTGTGCGCGGTTGTGTGGCACCGGACGATGTGATGGCATCGCCCCATCGACAATCGATAAAGGGCGGCTTTGCATGGCGACACATCGGCTTGAATCGACGCCGGAAACAGTGCGTTGGGGGGTGTTCGACGCCAGCTTTCCGCCGCTGATCACCGTTGCCTCGGGCGATACCGTGGTGCTGGAATGCGTCTCCGGTGGACCCGAAGTCATGCCGCCCCCGGGCTCCGGTCTGACCATCCCGCCCGCGCTGGTGGCGATCCACGGCGCCAACATTCCGCGCGCCCCCGGGCACCTGATCACCGGCCCCATTGGCGTGCAGGGTGCCGAACCGGGCGACATGCTGGAGGTGCGGATCGACCGGGTCGAGCTCGGCTGCGACTGGGGCTATTGCGGCTTCCGGCCGCTGGCAGGGACCATCCCGGAGGATTTCCCGGAAACATTCCTGTCGCATATCCCGGTGGACCGTGCCCGCCGGACGTGCCGGCTGCCTTGGGGCTCCGAGCTGAACCTGTCGCCGTTCTTCGGCGTCATGGGCGTGGCGCCGCCGCCGAACTATGGCCGGATCTCGACCGTGCAGCCGCGCGAGCACGGCGGCAACCTGGACAACAAGGAACTCGGCGAGGGATCGACGCTGTTCCTTCCGGTGTGGGCGCCGGGCGCGCTGTTCTCGGCCGGGGACGGGCATGGCGTGCAGGGCGACGGCGAGGTCTGCATCAACGCGCTGGAAATCTGCCTGACCGGGACCTTCACGCTGACCTTGCACAAGGGCGGCGGCATCCGCGATCCGCTGCTGCGCTATCCCCGGGCGGAAACGGCCAGCCACTTCATCGCCATGGGCATGCATGAGGATCTGGACACGGCGATGAAAACCGCGCTGCGGCAGATGATCGCCTTCATCACCGGCCGGACCAACCTGTCGCGGCAGGAAGCCTATCAGTTCTGCTCGCTGGCGGTGGATTTCCGCGTCACCCAGACGGTGAACGGCGAGAAGGGCATCCACGCGATGCTGAAGAAGGGCCTGTTGTTCTAAGCCTGGCATGGCCGATCGGCGTCCTGGCTGATCATTATGGGCTGAAGAAATTCGCCGACACGGATGCCCGCGCGATGAGGTCCCGCAGGGCGGGGTTCGCCTCGCTGTTCTCCTCGGTCAGTGTCTCCATCGGCACGAAGAACTCGTGCGCGTGCGGCAGCTGATGCCGCGCAAAGCCTTTGTAATGGTTCTTCTTCAAACCATACAGCACCCGCATCTCCCGCACCGGGATCACCACGTCCAGGAACGGCTCCTGGTGGATCACGCCCGTTGTCCGCCATCGCGGCGTCGGATCCGTCGGGGTTATCGGCGCCAGCAGCCATTCGGCGGGGCAGACGCACATCAGCGAGTGGGTGCTCGGGGCAAAGCGGGACCGCTTGTCGAGCAGGTTTTGGATCGTGCTGCACGCCTCGATCGCCAGGATGTCGACGAACGGTTCGGCGAAGCTGCCGCCGAAATTGAGCCAAAGCCCGTCGGGCAAGGTGCGCAGGCGCGTGCTGCCGGGGATCTTCAGGTATGGGCTGCTGATCCTGGTCTCATCCTCGGACGGTCGGCCGCGCAGCCAGGACTCCTTGCCGCGCCGCGGCTTCACGCCGGGCGGCCGCTGTCCCCACCGCTTCAGCCGATTCTTGACCATAAGGTCGAGCGAAACACGTCCCCGCATGCGAGCCTTCCCGAGCAATTTATGACGGAACTCAACCTACACGGGTATGCGAATCGGGGATTTTCTCCTGATGGACCGTCCACAAAAAGCAGTGGGTAATCGCATTCTTCTCAATCACGATAATGATATCGGGATTTAGAACACCGGAAAGCCGTCACACACAGGCGTGGGCCGATGATCAATTTCTAGACTATCCAGCACGGTGCCGTTTGGAGAAAAATCGCGTCAATTGGTTGAGAGAGAAGGCTAAGGCACTCTGTTAAGACGATGCAAAACAAAAAAATCTTTTTAAATACAGAATTCGAATTTCACTGGGCGAAATTATCTCCGGCCAATGGCGAAAAGAACATCTAAAAAATAAGACCGGCGGTCCTGCGACCACCGGTCCGACCTCAACCGAAATTTCAGCTTCGAGCGGTCAGGCGCGTTCGGACATCGGCACGTAGTCCCGGCGCTGCGCGCCCGTGTAGAGCTGCCGCGGACGCCCGATGCGCTGCTGCGGATCCTCCATCAGCTCCTTCCACTGGCTCACCCAGCCCACCGTGCGCGCCACCGCAAACAGCGCGGTGAACATGTTGGTCGGGAAGCCCATCGCCTTGAGGATGATGCCGGAATAGAAATCCACGTTCGGATACAGCTTGCGCTCGATGAAATACGGGTCGCTCAGCGCGATCTGTTCCAGTTCCATCGCCAGGTCGAGCAGCGGGTCGTCCTTGATCCCGAGGTCGTTCAGAACGTCGTGGCAGGCCTTCTGGATCAGCTTCGCCCGCGGGTCGTAGTTCTTGTAGACCCGGTGGCCGAAGCCCATCAGCTTGGTCGAGTTGTCCTTCGCCTTCACGTCGTCCAGAAACGGCTTGATGTTCGCGGTGGTGCCGATTTCGGCCAGCATCTTCAGCACGGCCTCGTTGGCGCCGCCATGTGCGGGGCCCCACAGGCTGGCGATGCCGGCGGCGATACAGGCGAACGGATTGGCCCCGGTCGAACCGGCCAGACGCACCGTGCTGGTGGAGGCGTTCTGCTCATGATCCGCATGCAGGATCAGGATCAGGTCCATCGCCTTGGCCAGCACCGGATTGAACTTGTATTCCTCCGTCGGCACGGCATGGAACATGTACAGGAAGTTCGCCGAATAGGTCAGCTCGTTGCGCGGATACACGAACGGCTGCCCGACCGAATACTTGTACGCCCAGGCGGCGATCGTCGGCATCTTGGCGATAAGCCGGAAGGCGGCGATCCGGCGGGCGTTCTCATCCCGCACGTCCAGGTTGTCATGATAGAAGGCCGACAGCGCGCCGACGACGCTGCACATCACCGCCATCGGGTGCGCATCACGGCGGAAGCCGTTGTAGAAGGAGCGGAGTTGCTCGTGCAGCATGTTGTGCCGCATCACGCCCTTCTCGAACTTGCCGAATTCCTCCTTCGTCGGCAGGTCGCCGTTCAGCAGCAGGTAGCACACTTCCAGGAAGCGGGACTTTTCCGCGAGCTGCTCGATCGGGTAGCCGCGATACAGCAGCACGCCCTCATCGCCATCGATGTAGGTGATCTTGCTGTCGCATGACGCCGTCTGGCCATAGCCGGGGTCGTAGGTGAAAACCCCCAGGTCGGAATAGAGTTTTCGGATATCAAAGACGTCCGGACCGATGGTGCCCGACAGCAAGGGCAGGCTGGTCGACTTGTTGGTGCCGTCCAGGGTGATCGTGACAGACCGTTTTGCCGCGGCGCTCATGCGATGTCCTTGTGCTAGTACGAAGGCTTCCCGACGCACCGGCAGACGACTATCGCCCTGCCGGGACGGCGGCTGCGCGTAGGATTATGGCGCTATGCCTCCGGACGCAACCTTCGCAGTCGCAGCAAAGCCCATCGGCCGACAAAATCCACGCCGAAACGGGCCTAATGCAGCACTACGTGGCGGCGGGGGCGCAGATTCGGAACCGGACGGGCCTGCTCGGCCTGGCAAGCCCGGATCGCTTTGCGCAGCGCCAGCACGGTTCGCGGCAGATTGAGGTTCACAGTCTCCTCCGCCAGCATCGTCAGGCATTGAAGAACCCCGGCTGCGGTGGCGTGGCGGGCCGCATCGGGCAATTCGTCGTCTATCATCGGCGGAGAAATTTCTGTCATAAGACACTCGCGAAGGCGTGATGCAGCGGCCCTTCATGTATGCTGAAAAACCCGTCCCGGTTGCAACAACAGAGTAGGCTTAGCGGAACTCGCAATGAAAAATCAGGCAGAAATGCCACGCGGTCTGGGCATCATCGCCGGTGGCGGCGACCTGCCCGGCAAAGTTGCAGCCGCCGCGCGCGCCGCAGGCCGGAGCGTGTTCATCCTGGGTCTCGAAGGCTTCGCGGAACCCGTTGTTCTGGCGCCATGGCCGCACGAGTTCCAGCGTATCGGCCGCGCCGGACGCATCCTTGCCGCGCTGCGCGAGCATGGCTGCCAGGACGTCGTGATGATCGGCCCGGTGCGCCGCCCGTCGCTGCTCGACCTGCGCCCGGACGCCGACGGCACGCGCATCCTGGCCCGCGTCGGCCGGGCAATATTTGCGGGCGATGACGGACTGTTGGCAGCTGTTATTAAAGTATTCGCTGAAGAAGGCTTCACGGTTATCGGCGCGCATGAAGTGATGGGTGAGGTTTTGGCGCCGGGCGGCGTGCTGACCCGTGCAACGCCGGACGCGCAGGCCATGGCCGATATCCGCCGCGGCGTGGAGGTGGCGCGTGTCCTCGGGGCGGCGGATGTCGGGCAGGGCTGCGTGGTGCAGCAGGGGCTGGTCCTGGCGGTGGAGGCGATCGAGGGCACCGACTCCATGCTGGCGCGCGCCGCTTCCCTGCGCCGCGACGGTTTCGGCGGGGTGCTGGTGAAGCTGATGAAGCCCGGGCAGGACCGCCGCGCCGACATGCCGACGATCGGGCCGGAGACGGTTCGCAACGCCGCCGCCGCCGGGCTTCGGGGACTTGCGTTCGAAGCCCGGGCCACCATTCTCGCAGACCGGGAAGCCTGTCTCGCCGCGGCGGACGCGGCAGGGCTTTTTCTGGTGGGCCTCGATCCCGCCGACTTATCCTGAAGGGGGCATTCAATGAGCCGGTTCCTGCACACCATGCTGCGCGTCGGTGACCTGCAGCGCAGCGTCGATTTCTACACCAAAGGTTTCGGCATGACGGAGTTGCGCCGCCGCGATGTGCCGGACGGCCAATATACGCTGGCGTTCGTCGGCTACGGCGATGAAGAGAGTAACACCGTGATCGAACTGACCTACAACTACGGTACCGAGAAGTACGACCTCGGAAGCGCCTTCGGGCACCTCGCCATCGGCGTGCCGGATGTCGCGGCCACGACCGAAAAGCTGCGCGGCTTCGGCGCCAAGGTCACGCGCGAGCCCGGGCCGGTCAAGTTCGGCACCACGATCATCGCATTCGTCGAGGACCCGGACGGGTATAAGATCGAGCTGATTCAGCGAGATTAAGCGACCTCCCGGCCGGTTGGCGTTACCGCCCGATTGGGAATAGCCGCCGCAGGTGGCAGGGTGCCCCGGACCGTCATGTCCCGGCCTGTTGGCCGGGCCACCTGTCCCGGCATGTCACTGCATAGGTGCCCGGAGATCCCCCGGACAAGCCGGGAGCGGGTCAGGCCGAGCACTGGCGCTGCCGACTGCCACCTCCAGGTCGCGGATCCTTGCCGGAGCTCAGGAAGCCTGCGGCGATGCCGCCAACAATTGTTGGATCGGGTCCCACACGAAGGCGGTCTGTGCAATTTTCTGGCCGGCAATCTGGGTCGTCGCCTCGGCGACCGGCTTGCCGCCCAGGCGCTGGTAGAACCAGCGGCTGGGATTCTCGCGCAGCACCCACACGAACGCCGACTTGCAGCCGATATCGATCAGGTGGGACGCGGAGGCCCGCATCAGCCGGCGCCCGACGCCGCGCTCGCGCCAGTCGTCCAGGACGTACAGAGTCTCAACCTCCCCCTCCGCCAGCCGCTTGCCGGCGATTTCAGCGTGGCGCGCCCGGCCCGCCGTACTGAAGCCGATAATGCGGGGGCCGCTGCCGATGGGCACGTCCACGCCGGATGCGGTGGCCACCATGACGCCGGTGCCGCCGCGGATCGCCGCGTCGTAATGCGCCGCCTGGCGCGACACCGACATCCTCGCCAGATAGGTGTCGGGCAGGATGCCGGGATAGCTGCTGCGCCACGCCGCGACATGCACAGCGCCGATGGCGATGGCGTCAGCGACACGCGCCTTGCGCAACGAGATCACGGGATTCGCTCCAGCACCGCGGTGAAGAACCCGTCGGTGTGATGGCGCGCCGGCGTTAGGCTCAGAAACTCCCCGCTGTTTGGTACCGGCTGTGGCAGCGGCCAGGCACGGGGCAGCGGGATCAAAGCAAACTCGGGATGGCGTCGAAGGAAATCCGTCACCTGCGCCTCGTTTTCCTCTTCCAGCAAGGAACAGGTAGCGTACACCAAGCGTCCGCCTTTGCGAACCAGACTCTGAGCGGTATCGAGGATCATCGCCTGTTTGGGAACCAGCTCCAGTAGATCCGTTTCTTTTAACCGGTGACGGGCGTCGGGGTTGCGCCGCCAGGTGCCGGTTCCGGTGCAAGGTGCATCGACCAGCACGCGATCGAAAGTCCCGGCGCGCCGCTTCAGCCACTTGTCGCCGGACTCGACCAGATGCCGCTCGACATTGTGCACCCCGGCGCGGCGCAGGCGTCGCACCGCGCCCTCCAGGCGCGGGGCGGAGACGTCGCAGGCGACGATCTGGCCGCGATTGTCCATCTCCGCCGCCAAAGCCAGCGTCTTGCCGCCGGCACCGGCGCACCAGTCGGCGACGCGCATCCCCGGCGCTGCGCCGACCATCAAGGCGACGAGCTGGCTACCCTCATCCTGGATTTCCACCAGGCCGGACTGGAACGCCGGCCCGTCGGTCACCGGCCGACGGCCCTCGATGCGCAGGCCCCGGGGCGAGAACGGTGTCGGCTTCGCCTCCCAGCCCTCGACGGCCAATGCGGCGCGCGCCCGGTCCCGGTCGCCTTTGAGCAGGTTCACCCGCAGATCGAGCGTGGCGGGTTCCGACAGCGCGGCCATTTCGGAGAACAGGCCGGGGCCGAAACGGGATTGCATCCGGGGCAACAGCCAGTCGGGGATTTCGAGCTGCACCGCCGGGGGCATGTCCGGATGATCCAGCGTGTGACCCTCGATCCTCGCGGTGACGGCCAATTCACCACGGTCGAGCGGGGGGGCGGCGAACTGGCCGCCGGAGAAGGTCTGCACGACCCCGGCCTTGGTCCATCCCTCCAGCAGCAGGGAGACCGCCACCAGCAGGCGCGGCGTCGCCGGGGCGTCGCCGAGCCACCAGCCCAGGCGGCGGCGGGTGCGCAGCACGCTCCAGACACGTTCGGACACGGCACGGCGGTCGCCGGAACCGATATAGCGGCGGGAGCGGAAAAAATCGTTGGCGACGGCATCGGCGGGGCGTTTAGGGGCACCCTCCACCACCTCCAGCAGATCGATCGCGGCGGCGATCCGCGCGGCGGGGGTCAAACCGACTGGCCGGACAATGCCGACATAGGACGCACTCTAAGCACCTCGGGCCATGACAAAGGAAATCCCGATACACCGGCTGCGCCGATTTGGCCATGTCAATCGGCACCGAGGGCGACGGCCTCGATGCCAGGGAACGGATGGGGCACCCCGCCGTCGAGGCCCGGCGATCCGGGCGCGATCCTTGTGCGGCCTGGCTAGTTTCCTGTGGAAATATCACGCCAGCGCGAGTATGAGTCGCCGCAGCGGTGCTGTACCGGCTTGGAACCGGGCGCATCCGGTCGTTTCTCATTCAGCCCCGCGTATGCGTATTCGTCTCTCTGAATTTGACAGGTGACGCATGGAACGTTTCGTTGCGGAATGTAATATCACGCGTTTTGAGCAAATGCTCCGTAAAGCGTCCGATCCCGCCGAGCAGCAATTGCTGGAAGAACTGCTGGCCGAGGAACGGGCAAAGTTGAACCGCACGAATGCAGCAGGATCAACCGAGCCGGTGGCGGTGTTCTAGCGCGACGGGGATGCCGGTCGCCGCGGTTTGGCCGGACGGGGGCGCTCTTGCACGCGTGGTTTGTGCCGGATAGCGTTAACCGATCCGGAACAGACGGACCTGACATGATTTCTCGCCGCCAGGGATTAATCGCCGCGGCCCTGGTTCTCACGCCTGGCGCCCGTGCGGCTCAGCCGCTTTGGCTGCAACTGCCGCCGACACCGGGGCTGCCGAGGGCCGAGCGAAGCGGGCATGCGCCGGTGAACGGCATCAAGCTCTGGTACGCCGTCTTCGGCCAGGGCGAGCCCGTGGTGTTCCTGCACGGCGGGTTGGCCAACGCCGACTATTGGGGCCTCCAGGTGCCCGTGGTGGCCCGGGATCGGCAGGTCATTGTGCTCGACAGCCGAGGTCACGGCCGCAGCACCCGCGACAATCGCCCTTATGGCTACGACCTGATGGCCGATGACGTCGTGGCCTTGCTTGATTTCCTCAAGATCCCGAAGGCGGCGATTGTCGGTTGGAGCGACGGCGGCATCCTCGGCCTCGACCTGGCGATTCGCCATCCGGGACGCGTGACGAAGGTGTTTGCCTTTGCCGCCAACACCGATCCGTCCGGCGTGGTGGGTGGGGTGGAGAAGAACCCGACCTTCGCCGCCTTTATTGCCCGCGCCGGACACGAGTATAGCAAACTGTCAGCAACGCCGGGAGATTACGCTGGCTTCGTAGATGCTATCAGCAAGATGTGGGCGACACAGCCGAACTGGACCGATGCTCAACTCTCCGCGATCAAAACGCCGATCCTGGTGGCGGACGGCGACCATGATGAGGCGATCAAGCGCCCGCATACCGAAATGATCGCGGCGAGGATTCCGGGGGGCGGGCTGCTGATTCTGCCCTGGACAAGCCATTTCTCATTCCTTCAGGACCCGGCTCAGTTCACTTGGCACGTGCAGCATTTCCTGTCGGAGAAAGCTTAGCCGTTCCGCTTCATAGGGTGGTATCGCTTTGGCGGCCGGGATCCTCCCGACAATCGGCTTGACCGAAATGAATCGTCTTTGCCAGGTCACCTTGCCACGGCGGTCGAACCCAATCTTGCCCGCAGCCCTCTGACGCGAAAGCTGGCGAACTTCGCTCCGCTTTCAGAAGAAGATCTGCGTGCCCTGGACGCCGCCGGCAGCCGCGAGGAACAGTTCGATGCCAGGCAGGATATTGTGCGCGAGGGCGCCGTTCCGCATGCCGTGTTCGTGCTTCAGGCGGGTCTGGCGTGCCGCTACCGCATCCTGCGCGACGGGCGCCGGCAGATCACCAGCTTCCTGATCCCCGGCGATATCTGCGACCTTTACGTCTTCCTGCTGCGCAGGATGGACCATTCGATCGCCGCCATCACCCCGGTTCGCCTCGCCGACATTGCCTGGCAGGACGTGGTCGATCTGACCCTGCACCGCCCCCGCATCGCCACCGCGTTGTGGTGGAGCGGCTTGCAGGAGGAAGCCATTCTGCGCGAGCGGATCGTGGCACTCGGGCGGCGGGATGCGCGCGGGCGTGTCGCATACCTTTTGTGCGAGTTGTTTTGGCGGCACAAGCTTGTCGGCTTGGCCGAGGACCATCTGGTGACCCTGCCGCTGACGCAAATCGATCTGGCCGATGCGCTCGGCCTGACCCCGGTGCATGTCAACCGGGTGCTGCAGGAGTTCCGGCGCAACGGCTTGCTGACTCTGGAGCAGCGCACGCTGACGCTGCACGATTTGCAACGTCTTCAGCAGATCGCCGAGATCGGGCAAGACTACCTGCATCTCGGCGGAGCGCCCGAAATCATCTCCGGTTATTTTGATCGGCAGCGGCAGTTTCTGCGCGAGAGACAGGGCAGCTAAATTCGCGTTCTATTTCCCAATATTTTGGACAAATTCGGGGCATCCGAAGATTGCTCGAAAGAATCCGGAGGTTTTGATTATATCTGTGTCATCCAAGCAAAAACTGATCCAGTATAATGACGCGGTGCGGCGGTGCCGATATCCTGTGGCTTACTGACGGATATCCGCGGCAAAGCGGAATGAGAGGCGCGCAAGTAGTCCGGCCGGGGGAAGCCGCTCCAGCGGCACCCCATCTCAATTGGGGGAAGGATTGTCATGGCAGGCGTGGCAGAACGAAGCAGCGCGGTGAAAGCGAAGAGGCGTGCTTTAAATCGGTTAAAACTTCTCTATCTTGGTATGATTCGCCATGCAGGGCGGTTCGGCGGGAGGTGCCGGCACTTCGACCTCCCGCCGTGGCGCAACATCAGGGATATTGCAGAGCTACGAATGGATCTCTATCAGGACACCGTGGAGGATGCCGTCGAGATCGGTAGTTTTGCGTTAAAGACGATGGGGTTGGCTACGCAGGGTGGGATCACGCCACTGAGGTCGAAGGTGTGACCCTCGGGCGTGCTGGAGGACCCCGCCGGCCGTCCGAAATACTGTCGGGTAAGCGCAAACGTAACACAAGAAAGGGAACGTTCATGGCGGCCGCGACCAGGCACGGAGCAACGGTTCGTGCGACACTGTGCGAAATAGAGCGGGGACTGTTCTACACGACATTTATCGCCTGTGGCCCGGGATCGGACCTGAACGACTTGCCGCAATATCAGGTTGTTGCCACCGCTGCGGAGGCGCGCCGGATTGTCGAAGAAGGGTGTCTTGCCCTGGGCTATGCCACCGTCATCTGGGCCGATGCGCTGGTGGTTCCGCCGTCGCATCAGGAGCATGAGCACGGCTGGCCGCCGATGGCCGCTCCGGACAACGCGCGGGCCTCTAAGCCCTACACGCTCTAAGGCAAGTCGCTGCTCCGCGCCGCCTGTGGCGCGGAGCAGGCCGATGACGACACGGCACCTGGTTCGGCCTGCGCGCCCCGCGCCGGATTTGCATCCGGCAACGTACGGGCTGGTTTGAAGAGTTGCCGTACCTCGCTCAGCATGTCGTGGATATCCGCTTCTCGCGCCTCCAGGCTACCGGGTTGGACGGCCTGGAATTTCAGGCCGGCTTCGAAATCAGACGGCCGATCGCAGCCTTTCAGCAAATTGTGACATCGCTGCTTCCTGGAATGTGCCACGCAGGCGCCCGCTGCCTGCCGCCCTTCCGTTTTGCCGGAGCCACAAGATGCCCGATCATGCCCCGACCGTTTCGCTTGCTTTGCAGGGCGGCGGTTCCCATGGCGCCTTCACCTGGGGCGTGCTCGATCGTCTGCTGCGGGAGGTCGCAGCCAACCGGCTGAAATTCGCGGCGGTCAGTGGCACCAGCGCGGGTGCATTCAATGCGGCCCTGACCGTCAGCGGATTGGTGATGGGCGGGGCGGAACTTGCGAGCCGGAAACTGGAGGATTTTTGGCGGGCGGTTTCGAGAGGGGGGTTTCTGGGCGGCAACGGCCTGTTCTTCGGCGAACCCGGAGCATTCGGTTTCAATCTGGATTTCTCACCCGCCGCGATCGCCCTTGAAGCGATTGGCCTTGTCGTTTCACCCTATACCAACCCGTTCTACACCGACGCGCTGGCCCCGATTGTTGCGGCTGCATTTCCACCGGGCGAACTCGAGCGGCTGAATGCGGCGGCGGAGCCCCGGCTGTTCATTACGGCGACCGACGTCACCAGCAACGGCCGGATGATTTTTTCGCAGCCGGATATTTCCGTCGATTCGCTGCGCGCGTCGGCTTGCCTGCCGACGGATTTCAAGGCGGTGACCATCGGTGGGGTGCCATACTGGGACGGCGGCTATCTCGGGAATCCGTCGCTGTCTCCGCTGCTGGATTTTGCGCAGGATCTGCTACTGGTGCTGGTCAACCCGTTCCACCGCGATAACATGCCCCCGGTCACCGCGCCCGGCATTCTTGATCGTCTGAACGAGATCACCTTCAACGCGTCGATTGTTCTGGAGGTGAACGCGATCGAGGCGGTCAACAGCCTGCTGGCGGAACTGGCGGCATCGGACGTTTCTTATCGTGGTCGATATAAGCCGATCAGGATGCATGCCATTTCGGATCCGGCATTTTTGGCGGGGCTGGGATTCGTTTCCAAAAGCAGCACGTCATGGAGCTTTCTGTCGGCGCTGCGGGAGGCTGGCTACAAGGCGGCGGACGCGTGGGTTGCCGCGCATCTGGACAAGGTGGGCGAGCGGTCTTCGGTCGATGTGAAGGCGGCGCTGACGCATCGGGTGATGAAGGCGCCGCCGCCCGGCGGAGTAGGAGGGTAATTATACTCGGCGCCTGCCGAGGCCGTCTCCCGGCCGCGCTGCCGCCATCCCCGCAGCCGCTGCGTCGCTTGCCGCATATCCGCCTCCGGCCCGCAATAGCTGAAGCGCACGAACCTTGTGCCGCGGGTGCGGTCGAAATCCACCCCCGGACTCGCCGCCACCCCGGCCTCCAGCAGCATCCGGGCGCAGAACCCGGCGCTGTCGTTCGACCGGTCGCTAATTTCCGCGAACAGGTAGAACGCCCCCTCGGCCGGCGACAGCCGCGCGAACCCGGCCACCGGCAGCGCCGCCAGCAGATGGTCCCGCGAGCGCAGGTAGCGGGCGATATTCGCCTGCAGCTCCGCCTCGCAGTCGAACGCCGCCTCGGCCGCCACCTGGCTGATATACGGCGCGCTGATGAACAGGTTCTGCGCCAGGCACTCCACCGGCCGCACCAGGTCGTCCGGCAGCACCAGCCAGCCGATACGCGAGCCGGTCGTCGAGAAATACTTCGAGAAGCTGTTCACGAGCATCCGCTTTGCTTAACCGGAATCCCGGTCAAGGGCCGCGACTCATGGTTCACACTGGCTAATCTAACCTATCTACCAAAGCAATTTAGCAGAATAGCTGGCGAAAGCACCGTCAACCGTGACGATGGTCATGTCCTCCACAATTGCCTGTCCGATGAGAAACCGATCCATTGGGTCCCTGTGATGAGATGGCAGATAAGAGGCAGCCTGCGCATGATGCATGGTTATTGGTAGCTGGATGAACCCGTGCGAAGCAACCACCGCCGCTACGTCGGCAGCAATCCCGGCAAACTCCGGTTGCTTGCCAGAACGAAACTTGGTGATGAATTCCCATGCGGTGATTGCGCTGACGTATTTTTCGTTCTGGCTGTCGGCGATGGCAGCCTGCGCTGACGCCGACAAGGCCGGGTCGCCACGGTGCCACCAATAGAGTGCATGGGTATCGAGCAATAGCCTCATAGTCCCCATTCTGCCGCTTCCTCATCCGACATCGGCGCGAAGGCACTCCACGGGACCGGAGGACATTGATCCTTGCCCAACCCAAAAACCGGTTGCGGTTTAATCGGCAAAAGTTTGGCCACTGGCTTGCCGTGAATGGCAATCGTCACTGAATCACCCTGTTGGGCCAACGCGACCAATTTCGATAGTTGGCTTTTCGCGTCGTGCATATTGACAACGTGTTCCATAGGCCGTGCTCCTTAGCCATATTTCTAGCTAAGTTAAGCGCCACAGTCAATCTTATGGGACTGGTGCAACCCATGCACATTGGCGACCGAACTCAGTCTCAACAGCACCGCCCAACATCAGCGTTCCGCGCAACAGCCCGAAATAAATCGCCCGTCCGGGATCCACGCTGTTATATTATCGCCAAATTTTCAGCCGCTCCGCCGCTTCCCGCATGTCCGCCTCCGGTCCGCAGTAACTGAACCGCATGAACCGGTTGCCACGCGCGTGGTCAAAATCCACTCCCGGACTAGCCGCAACTCCCGCTTCCAGCAGCATCCGCGCGCAGAACCCGGCGCTGTCGTTCGACCGGTCGCTGATATCCGCGAACAGGTAGAACGCGCCCTCGGCAGGGGATAGCCGCGCGAATCCGGCCTCCGGCAGCGCCGCGAGCAGATGGTCCCGCGAGCGCCGGTAGCGGGCGATGTTCGCTTGCAACTCCGTCTCGCAGTCGAACGCCGCCTCGGCCGCCACCTGCGAGATATACGGCGCGCTGATGAACAGGTTCTGCGCCAGGCACTCCACCGGCCGCACCAGGTCGCCCGGCAACACCAGCCAGCCGATGCGCCACCCTGTCATGGAGAAATACTTCGAGAAGCTGTTGACCACCACGGCGCTGCCGCTGAACTCCGCGGCGGAGGCGATCGGACTGTCGTAGTTCAGCCCGTGATAGATCTCGTCGCTGATCAGCCGCACACCGTTGCGGTCGCACCACTGGGCGATAGCGGCGAGTTCGTCGCGGTGCAGCATCGTGCCGGCCGGATTGCACGGGCTGGCGACGATCACCCCGTCCGGCGGCGGGTCCAGCGCCTCCAGCATCGCCACACTCGGCTGGAACCGGGTCTCCGGCCCTGCCTCCAGGATCACCGGCACCATGCCCAGAGCGGTCAGGATGTTCACGTAAGGCGGGTAGAACGGCGCCGCCATGGCGATGCGGTCGCCGCGGTCGAACGCCGCCAGGAATGCCAGCGGAAACGCCCCCGACGCCCCCACCGTCACGGCGATCCGGCCGATGGCCAGGTCCAGTCCGTACCAGGCCCGGGCATGCGCGGCGATGCGCTCACGCAAGGACCGCAATCCGAACGCCTCGGTATACCCCAGCGGATGCCCCGACCGAAGCGCCGCCTGAGCCGCTTCCACCGCGCCGGCCGGGGCGCCGGTGCCGGGCTGGCCGACCTCCATGCGGATGATGTGGGGGGAGCCGGGGGGGAGGGCGGCCTGACGGGCGTTCGCCGCGGCGATGACGTCCATCACCATGAACGGCGGCGCCAGCGCGCCCTTGCCGATTTTCAGCGCCATCGGGTCACTCCTGCCAGACGATGCGCGTGGCCATGATCCTGGTCTTGTCCCCTTGCTCCAGCCCGTCCACCGTCACCATGCACGGCGGCGCGACCCCGGTGCATTTGCGCAAGCGCCTCGTGTCGTCCTCCGGTAGGACCGAGGCGATCACCCGGATACGCTGAACCGGACGCGGGCCAACGCCCAGTTCGCAGAACGACGCGTTGCAGACAATCCGTCCCGGACCAACCGAGGCCGGGGCGGCACGCTGCGCCGACGCCACCGAGCCCGACGCCACCAGTATCGACGCCAGCCATACGGCCGACAGCTTCATGAAACACCCCTAGCGTCTTTTTCCGGTCCGCCTGAGATGGGTCTAGTTGGCCCCCAAAGCCAGCCCGTATTCACGCGGATCGTTGGCCCAGTTGCACTCGGTGGTTTCGCCCGGGAGGTAGCGCGAGCATGCGATCACGTTCGCCCGCCCGGGTTCAGGCACCGGAACCGGCATCGGCTGGTTGGAGCGCAGCGCGTTGATCAGCCCCGCCGCGACCGCCAGCGCCGCACCGGACTGGCCGGAGCCGCCCGCCTCAGCCCGGAACGCCACGATGTTGGCGTTCCACACCAGCCCAGCCGCCAGCAACGGCGGCGGCACGGAATCCGGCGAGGCCGCGGCCAGGAAGCCCAGGCCCGGCAGGATGCGGCCGGTGCCGAACAGGTTATCCATGGTCAGTGCGCACACCACGGCATTGCCGTTGCGGTCGAGCGTCGCGAAGCTGGTCGAGGCCGGGAACACCGTCGAATCCGGCGGCGGCAGGTCGCGTGCCGCCAGCACCGCCTCCGGCGTGATCCCGCCGGCGCGGTAGCGTTCCGCCACCGCCAGGGAGCGCGCCAGCGCCGCGCCGAGGTCGTTCGGATTGGCCGCCAGCACGGCGAACGCGGCATCGGCCGCCAGTCCGCCATCGGCCGGCGGCGGCAGGAAGGCGACCTTGTCGACGCGATAGGATGCGACCAGCGGCGCCGCCAGCTTGGGCAGCGCGCCGCGCAGATCCGACTGCGCGATCGGGCCGCCGGCCAAAGCCGAGGCGGTCTCGATCCGGCGCGCCAGGCCGCCCTGATACAGGTCGCCGACACCGGCGACGCGGATCTGCGCCAGGGTCGCGCCAAGGTCCGGCTGGCGCAGGATCTGACCCTCCTGCAGCGGCACGCCATTCTCGCTGAACACCGCCCGCGAACCGGGATCGGCCAGCAGCGGCCCGGCGACCAGAGCCAGGTCCTTCACCAAAGCCCGCGATACCGGGGTGCCGAATCGCGCCATCTGCTCGGCCGAGGATACCAGCGACTCGAA
Organism: uncultured Rhodopila sp.; assembly: GCF_903915725.1. Taxonomy (GTDB): domain Bacteria; phylum Pseudomonadota; class Alphaproteobacteria; order Acetobacterales; family Acetobacteraceae; genus Rhodopila. The sequence continues at coordinate 80,130 of NZ_CAIWTY010000106.1, read as the reverse complement.
CGGCTGCACCCCGTAGCGGGCGTGCAGCAAGTACAGCCCGCGCGCCAGCATCGGCACCGCGGCAGGCCGATCGGCGTTGCTGCCGCGCTGAGCCGGGGCGAGCGGGGTGAACATGATCGCTTCGGGCACGCCGCCAGCCGGGCCCTTTACGTTGGTCGAGAGCGCCAAACAGGCGCCGCCGCCGCCCAGGCCGGCGCGGGAGGGCAGGGTCACCGCCAAAGTCAGCCCGACGGCAACCGCCGCGTCGGCCGCGCTGCCGCCGGAGGACAGGACCTCGCGCCCCGCCAGCACGGCGCGTGGCTCATCCGCCGTCACCCCGCCGAGGAAGCCGGCGACATAGCCCGGCTGGCCGGCAGCCGGGCCGCCGCTGCCCAGCACCGAGTCGGTCACCTTGGTGACGGTCGAACAGCTCGGCAGGAAAGCCAGCACGGCTAAGGCGGCGCGCAAACGCAGCCCGCGCCGCGCGGTTGCCTGCCGAAGACGGGTCTGGTGGACGCAACGCATTGAGTTCATCCTGTCGGTCTCGCCAATCCGAAGGGCGCGCCGAATCAAGCGAACACGTCCTGCCGTTGAGGAAGCGTGCCATAAACGGCTTCGGCATCAGCGGCAACCAAGCTTGACGCGGTGCCCTGGGCCGGCGCGTGGATTGCCGCTAGTGTGGGCGGCGTGACCAAATGAGGGACCATTGATGAACCGACTGCTCCGGGCCGCGGCCCTGCTGCTTCCTGCCATGCTGCTTGTCCGGACGGCTGACGCTGCCTCGTTCACCCCCGCGCAGCGCGACGAAATCGTCGCCATCGTGCGCGAGGCGCTGAAGACGGACCCGTCGATCCTGCGGGACGCGGTGGTCGCCTACCAGACGGACGAAGCCGCGCATAACCAGGACGCGGCGCGCGCCGCCATCGCCGGGGCGCGCAACGAGCTGGTGACGCCGGCGGACCCGGTGGCCGGCAATCCGCAGGGCGACGTGACGATCGTCGAGTTCTTCGACACGCGCTGTCCGTACTGCCGGAAGATGGAGCCGACGATGGACAGTTTCCTCGGCCAGGACAGGAAAGTGCGGCTGGTCTACAAGGATCTGCCGATACTCGGGCCGGCCAGTCTGCTGGGGTCGAAGGCGCTGCTGGCGGCGCAGCGGCAGGATGCGTATGTGAAAATGCGCGAGGCGGTGATGAAGCTGCCGCCGGATACGACGCTGGCGCAGCTTGAGACGGCGGCTAAGTCACTGGGCCTGGACTGGCCCCGGATGGCACGTGACATGGAGGATCCGGCGATCCAGGCGCGACTCGATGCCAATGTGAAGCTGGCGCATGGGCTGGGGATTCAGGGGACGCCGGCGCTGATCATCGGGGACAATCTGGTTCCGGGGGCGGTCGAGTTGGCGGAGCTGAAGACGGCGGTGGCCGGCGCGCGTCACCCTTGAGGGACGGGGCGCGCTTGGCCGGATGCGGAGGATGCCATGCCTGATCTCGCCGCCCGAGCCTTTCCCGACGGATTCCTGTGGGGCGCCGCATCCGCCGCCTATCAGGTGGAAGGCGCGTTCGATGCCGACGGGAAAGGGCCGTCGATCTGGGATGTTTTTTCGAAGATTCCCGGCAACACGTATAAAGGCAGCAACGGCGACGTAGCGGCGGATCACTACCACCGCTACGCCGAGGACGTTGCGTTGATGGCCGAGCTCGGTTTGAAGGCCTATCGGTTTTCGGTCGCGTGGTCCCGGGTTTTCCCGGCAGGACGCGGCGAGATCAACGAAGCCGGGCTGGCATTCTACGACAGGCTGATCGACGGGCTGCGGGCCGCGGGCATCGAACCGGTGCTGACGCTGTATCACTGGGATCTGCCGCAAGCGCTGGCCGATGCCTATGGCGGCTGGGAATCCCGCGAAATCATCCAGGACTTCGACCGCTATTGCACGATTTTGTTCAAGCGCTTCGGCGGCCGCGTCAAATACTGGTGCACGCTGAACGAAATGAACCACGACTTCCAGCGGGCCTACCTGCTGGGACTGCACCCGCCCGGCATGCGAGATCCCAAGCGGTTCTACCAGGCCGTCCATATCGCCCTTCTGGCCAACGCAACGGCCATCCAATCTTTCCGCAAGCTCGTGCCGGACGGCAAGATCGGCCCGGTCTTTCCTTACATGCCGGCTTACCCCGCGTCGCCGCGGCCCGAGGACGTCCTGGCGTTCGAGAACGCGGAGGAGTTCCTGCAGCACTGGTGGCTCGTTCCGTACCTCCGCGGGCATTACCCCGATGCGGCGTTGACATGGCTGAAAGCGCGGGGACTGGCGCCGAGTATTCAGGATGGCGACGTGGAGCTTCTGGCTGCCGGGCGTCCGGATTTCCTCGGGGTCAACTACTATTTCTCGGTCTGTTATGCTGCCAATGCGGGTGATGGTGTCGGCCTCGCGGGGATCAACAGCACCGGAGCCAAGGGGTCAACGGAGACTTCCGGCGTTCCCGGTCTTTACAGGACCGCGCCGAACCCGTTCGTCGAGACCACCAACTGGGATTGGGCGATCGATCCGATCGGAGTACGGATCGTGCTGCGCCGGCTGGCGAACCGCTATCGCATCCCGATCATGATTACGGAAAATGGACTCGGCGCATTCGATACGCTGACGTCGGAGGGGCATGTGCATGACGCCGATCGCGTCGCGTATCTGCGGTCGCACCTTGAGCAGTGCCGGCTTGCGATCGAGGAGGGGGTGGATCTTATCGGCTATTGCGCATGGTCGTTCACGGATGTTCTGAGCTGGCTGAACGGCTATCAGAAGCGATACGGGTTGGTTTACATCGACCGTGACGAAACCGAGGAGCGCGAGCCGCGCCGCGTGCGTAAGGACAGCTTCGCGTGGTATCAGAGAGTGATCGCGACGAATGGTGTGGTGCTTTAGTCATTGCGCCGTATGGCATCACGGCCGGTGCAATTCCGCCCGCGGCCGAATCACCGTCCGTTCGCCGCGTCTGAACACCGTCAAAGGTCCCCGCAACTCAGCCACCGCCTGTTCCGGGGTCGTCGCATCCATGATGACCACATCCGCAGGATTGCCGATGGCAATGCCGTAATCCCGCAAATTCATCACCATCGCCGCGCGTTCCGTCACCATGTAGAAACATTGCCGCAACCCCTCGGCCCCTTCGATGCGGCAGACATTAGCCTGAAGGTTGACCAGGCGGATCAGGTTGCCGTCCCCATAGGGCGTATACGGGTCCAGGACATGACCGCTGGCGATCGAGCAGTTCACCCTGTTCTGCACCAGAGCATTCGCGTCCGCCACGCGTCCCGTCATGAACAGATCGGTTGCCGGCAGCACCGTCACCGCCACGCCGGCGTCCGCAATCTCCCCCGCGAGCGCCTGGAACGCGGGCGGGGGCAGGGTGGAATACCGACAGCCATGCCCGACCGTGACACGTCCGCCCAGCCGGTATTGCCGGGTCAGTTCGCACACCAGATGGATATCCATGTCCCCGGAGCTATCGCCGGCATCCAAATGCATGTCGATATCGACGTCATACTCACGCGCCAGCTCGAAAATCCGGCGAATATGCCCCGCCTTGTCCGGATCGTGGTCCGGCGCACCGCCGATGACCCTGGCGCCGCGCTTCAGCGCCTCTACCAGCAGTTCATCGGAGCGGGGATTGTTGGTCAGACCCTCCTGCGGGAACACGCACAGCTCGATCTCGATGACCGAGGCATAGTCCGTCCGCAGTGTCTCCAGCGCGTCGAAGCTGCGCAGCTCCACCCCGGCATCGAGTTCGACATGCGTGCGCATTCGGGTGGTGCCGTGTTGGATACACGCCTCCACTGTCCGGCTGGCGCGCCGATAAACATCGGCCTCGGTGAATTTTGGCTTGACGGCGGCGACCCTCGCCATCGCATCCGCGTCGCGGTCGTCCGGCTGCGGGCAGCGGTCGATAATGCGGCTCTTGTCCAGGTGGAGATGGGTTTCGACCAGCCCGGCACAGGCGAGATGGCCCTCGGCATCGAACACCGGGGCATTCGCCATCAGGTTGGTTTCAATCGCTATGATCTGGCCGGACCTGATGCCGATATCGACCGGCGCGTGCTCCGGGGCGCCGAGCAGGCGCGCGTTGCGGATAATCAGGTCCATGCAGTCCTCTCGATGCCTTGGCTCAGGCCGGCGATCCGGAACGGGCGGGTCGCCCGATGCTGTCGTCCGGCCGGACCGTAGCACACGATCCCGCCCCGGGGGAGCGGGAACAGTGGTTGTTGGGGGTGTTCCCGGGCGGTTGGAATACCATGGCACACCATGACAAAAATGCAATTATCACATGTTTCCGATTTTCTGATCGCCGGATCTGCAATCTGGCGGTGAGCTCGCTCCACTTTTCGGTTTCTCGGGCGGTAAGAAAAGAAATCGAATCAATACTATAGTTCAGCGGACCTCGCCACGGCACAGCCCCTTCCGGCTTCTTTCCAGCAGGCTCCCGGCACCAATATCACGGAAAATCCGCTTCTGTATCGTTCTTGTTTTGGCTACAGAGAAACGCCGATCGGCTGAGACGAGGCCAAGACACGCGCATGTAAGCAGACCGGCAGGATTGTACTGAACGGATCGAAAGACCATCCAACCCGTCTCGTTATCATTCAAAGGAGAATCGCCATGCCTTACCTGATTGGCTCCATCTTCGATCGTTTCCTGCGCGTTCTGCACGCCGATCGGCGGGCTGCGGGAGCACTCGAGTATGCTTTGCTGGTTTCCTTCATCGCCGTCGCGGTCATCGTGGGTGTAACGAAATTCGGAACCGCGCTCGGCACCTTCTTCAGTGCCGTCGGCACCGACATCGCCGGCTGGGGCACATAAGACAAACCGGGTTTTTTTCACGCGCAACCGTCAAGGCCCGGCGCAACCGGGCCAGGACGGCGTCCATTCGCCCGGGCAGCCGCCGCCGCGCGGCGGCGGCGGGATGCGTGCGGCTTGCGGAAGCGCCGCGAAACCGCAAATCGGCCCTCCGGTCCGATGATCCTACTGGCGGGTAGCGGCGTTGCACGTCGCGCATGGCAACCGGGCTGGCATCCATATGATAACGCCGCTTATCATCAGCCCAGCCCAGAGGATACGCCCGTTGGACGAATTTCATCGCGACTTGCTGTTCCTGTTGCATGACGTCGCGCGCCTGCTGCGAGTCGATGCGGATAAGCGCGCGCGGGTGAACGGCATGACCCGGGCACAATGGGCCATCCTGATCTGGCTCGAACGCCAGCCCGGCATCTCGCAGAAGGAGCTGTCGGAAATTCTCGAAGTCGAGCCGATAACCGTGGCGCGGCTGATCGACCGGCTTCAGGCCCGCGGCATGGTCGAACGCCGCCCCGACCCGCGCGACCGCCGCATCTGGCGGCTGCATTTGCTGGAGCCCGGTCGCGGCGTGCTCAACGAAATCGACGAACAACGCGCCGACATGACCCGCATGGTCACCGCCGGCCTGAGCGAGGAATCCATCGAGACGGTGACCGACGCGCTGCTGCGGATGAAAGCCACCCTGACCCGCGAATCCCATGCCTCGCGCCGCGGCGCCGAAACCGAAACGCGGGAGTCTGTGTGATGTCGCAAGCCGCAACCTCGCCCGGCCCGCGCATCGCCAACCGCATCGCCGATACCCCCGTCCGCCCCGGGATCGGCCGGGGCGCACTGCGGCCAATCCTGATGCTCGGCGGCATTGTCGCCGTGATCGCGGCGACGGCGGGCTATTGGATCAGCGGCGGACGCGTCGTGTCGATCGACGACGCCTATGTCCGCGCGGCGAAGGAGGTCATCGCCACCGACGTCTCCGGCATCGTCGCCGCGGTGCCGGTGCATGAGGGTCAGCTCGTGCAGAAGGGCGATGTCCTGCTCCGCCTGGACACGCGGCCGTTCGAGATTGCCCTGGCCGGCGCGACCGCCGCCCGCGACGGCATGGTCTCAACGCTGAGCGCGATGAAACTCGACTACAAGCGGATGCTGCGCGACGTCGAGGTCAAGGAGGCGCAGCTAGCCTCCGACCAGGCCAGCTTCCAGCGATATGCCGGCCTGGTCAAAAGCGGCGGCGTCACCCGGGCGGACTACGACAATGCGCGCTTCCTGCTGATGGCTGACACCCAGGCGGTGGAGGCCCTCAAGGTCACCGCCGCGGTGCAATTGGCGCGGCTCAGCGGCAACCCCGAGATCGATGTGCACACCATGTCGGATTACCTTCAGGCCCAGGCCAAGGTGGACGAAGCGCAGCGGCAACTGGATCACGCGGTGATCCATGCGCCGTTCAGCGGGATCGTGACGCAGGTCGAGTCGGTCCAGCCGGGCATGTATCTCGGCGCGGCGACGGCGGCGTTCGGCCTGGTTTCGAAAGAACGGGTCTGGGTCGAGGCCAATCCGAAGGAAACCGAACTGACCCACGTCAAGCCCGGCGACCCCGTGGACCTGACGGTGGATACCTATCCCGGCGTGACATGGAAGGCCGAAGTTGAATCGATCGCGCCAAACAGCGGTTCGGAGTTCTCCGTGCTGCCGGCGCAGAACACCTCCGGCAACTGGGTGAAGGTGGTGCAGCGCATCCCCGTCCGCATCAAGGTCGAGCACAAGGATGGCGACCCGGACCTGCGTGCGGGCATGAGCGTCGTCGCCGACATCGACACCGGACACCGGCGGACCTGGCGCGATTTGTTTTGATCGGCGGTTTGATCGTGCCCGGGGACACACCGTCCTCTCTCCGTCATGGTCAGCGAAGGCGGACCATCCACGCCTTTGCCGCAACGCGCACCGCGAGGCGTGGATGGTCCGCCTTCGCTGACTATGACGGGTAGCGCCGACCGTGCCACCCCCCCAGGAACGCGTACCGCACCGACTGATTATCACGCTCTGCACCGTGGGCGCCACGCTGATGCAGGCGCTCGACCAGACCATCGCGAATGTGGCGCTGCCCTATATGCAGGGCAGCCTGTCGGCGACCTATGACGAGATCACCTGGGTCCTAACCTCCTACATCACCGCCGCGGCGATCATGACCGCGCCGGTCGGGTGGCTGTCCTCCCGCTTCGGCCGCAAATACCTGTTCATCGCCTGCCTTGTCGGCTTCACCGTCACCTCCATGATGTGCGGCGCGGCGCAGTCGCTGCCGCAGATGGTGGCGTTCCGGCTGCTGCAAGGCGTGTTCGGCGCGGCGCTGGTGCCTCTGTCCCAGGCCACCATGATGGACATTTACCCGCCCGAGCAGCGCGGCATGGCCATGGCCATCTGGGGTGTCGGCGTGATGGTGGGGCCGATCCTGGGGCCGACTCTCGGCGGGTATCTGACCGAGATGTACAATTGGCGCTACGTCTTCTACATCAACCTGCCGTTCGGCATCCTGGCGACGCTCGGGCTGCTTTTCTGCATGCCGCGCTCCTTCGGCAACTTCAACCTGCGCTTCGACTGGATCGGCTTTGGCGTGCTGTCGCTGGGCATCGGCGGGCTGCAGTTGATGCTGGACCGCGGACAGGACCAGGATTGGTTCACCTCGCGGGAGGTCATCGCAGAAGCGGTGCTCGGCGGCCTGGGCGTCTATCTGTTCGTCGTGCACATGATCACGGCGAAGAAGCCTTTCATCCCGCCGGTGCTGTTCAAGGACCGGAACTTTGCGGCCGGCCTGATGCTGATGTTCGCCACGGGCACGATCCTGGTGTCGAGTTCCTCGCTGATGGCGCCATGGTTGCAGAATCTGGCGAACTATCCAGTGGAGACGGCCGGGCTGATCATGGCGCCGCGCGGCATCGGCACGATGGTGGCGATGCTGACCGGCGGCCGGCTGGCGAACAAAATGGACCCGCGCATCCTGATGGCAGGCGGGATTTTGGCACTGTCCTGGTCGCTGTGGCAGATGACGTTCTGGACTCCGGACATCGCCCAATGGCGGATAATCGCCGTCATCATTGTGCAGGGCGCCGGAATCGGCTTCATCTTTCTGCCGCTTCAGGTGACGGCGTTCGCCACCTTGCCTCCGAAGTACCGCACCGACGGCGCGTCACTGTTCGCCCTTTTCCGCAATATCGGCGCGGCCGTCGGCGTTTCCGTCACCTCCGCCTTGCTGTCGCACAATACGCAGGTGCTGCATGAGCAGATCGGCGCCTCGGTCACGCCGTTCAACCGCGCCCTGCAGGATGGCGGGATCATCGCGCGGTCCTGGAACCCGTTGCAGGCGCATGGCGCGGCGGCGCTGGACGGCATCGTCAACCAGCAGGCGCAGATCATTGCGTATATCGACGACTACCGGATGATGATCTTCACCACGCTGCCGTCGCTGCTGCTGCTGTTGCTGATGCGCCGCCCGCGTCTGGCCTCGGCGGCACCGGCCGAGGCGCATGCGGCAATGGAATAAGCGTTGGTGCGCGGCGCGGCGTGCCATCGGCAATGCCGGCTACAAACCTTCAGCCGAGATCAATACCTGCTTAGTTTTCCTTGTATCCCACTTCCGGAATTCCCTGTTCATTGCCGTAATACTTATACGGCAGGAATTTGCCTGACATGCTGATCTTGACCCGGTCGCCTTTCGGATTTGCCTCCCGGTCGATCGTCATGTCGAAGTCGATCGCCGACATGATGCCGTCGCCGAACTCTTCCTCGATTAGCGCCTTCCAGGCTGGTCCGTTCACCATGACCAGCTCGTAGAACCGATACAGCAGCGGGTCGGTGGGCGGCATGGAGGTTCCGCGACTCGGTACTTCGTTCAGCATCCGCTCTTCCACTGCGCTCAACCCGAACAATGCCGCCGCTTTTCGCGCCAGCGGCTTGACCAGCTTCATCTGCCCGAGCAGCGCACCGACGACCAGGATTTCGGACACGCCGCCGATCTCGGAGCAGATGTGCCGCCAACTCCAATCGTTTTCACGCTTGATATCCAGGATCTTTTCGGTCAGTTCGGCGCGCGTCACGGCAGTCTCCGGCCCGTCGGTTGCAGATGAGCATCGGATGCCAGCAAACGCTGTGCCAACTACTTCGGCACCACCGACTGGTTCCCGCCCGGCGACCCCGGCGGCGGAATGACCGGCGTGGTCGCAGCCCCGCGTCCCGACGGCTTGACCGCCATCCCCGGATCGACATCCGGCGGCGCGATGGTGCCCTTCTGCTGCGACAGACGATCGCTCATGGTGCCGCTGCCCGGGCCCGGAGCAATCCGCTCCGGCGGCGGCGACGGCGCGCTCGGTGGCGCGATCGGCACGGTCGGATTGGTCGGCGAAGTGGGCTGCGGATTTTGCGCCAGCGCCGGGGCGGCGGCGACGGTCAGTACAAGCAGCAACGAAACTCGAGGCATGGCGCGCTTCCGTCCGGTTTCCGGCGCTGAACGCGCCGTTGCCGGACTAACGCACGAAGGGACGCACCGTTCCGCGCCGCGCGCTGAACTGGTAGTCGCCGACAACCAGCTCCGCCTGGTCGAAGAAACCCTCGATCGCGTCGCGCACCCGCGCCGTAGCCGGCTCCCGCCCGCTGATCGCGCTGAGCGCGAGCACTTTGCGAGTCTCGACCCAGCCGGAAGGATCATCGGAGCGGACGGCGAGGTGGGTGATAAGCTGGCTGACGACCGTTTCAAGCGCGGTCAGGCGCGCGGAGATGTCATCATTCTCGGACATCGCATTCTCCCCTGGTCATCGTTCAAACCGATGCTGCGTAGCACAACGCAAACTGGACCGGACCCCAATTTCGGCCTACTAACAGGATCGTGAGCCGCCGACGGGCCGAACCGGCTTTTGTTGCGAAGCTACCAAAAACTTGTTGACGCATCGGCCGAGGCTCATTAACACCCGCGCCGGGTCACGTCCCCCCACCGGGACGCTTCTCTTCTGAAAGGGGGAGCTGCACATGTCGAACATTGCCAAACCGGACCTGCGTCCGAACAATCCCAATTTTTCATCCGGCCCTTGCGCCAAGCGTCCCGGCTTCTCGCTGGACGGTCTGGCGGGCGCTTTCCTCGGCCGCAGCCATCGCGCCGCCGAACCGAAGGCGCGCATCGCCGAGGTCATCACCCTGTCGCGAAAGATCCTGGGCATCCCGGCCGACTGGCGCCTGGGCATCGTTCCGGCGTCCGACACCGGCGCCGTGGAAATCGCCCTGTGGTCGCTGCTCGGCGCCCGCGGCGTCGATGTCCTGACGTTCGAGAGCTTCGGCGAGGGCTGGGCGACCGACATCCTCAAGCACCTGAAGCTGAAGGATGCCCGGGTTCTGTCCGCTGGTTACGGGCAACTGCCCGATCTGGCGGCAGTCAATCCGGCGAACGACATCGTCTTCACCTGGAACGGAACCACCTCCGGCGTCCGCGTTCCGAATGCCGACTGGATTCCGGCGGACCGTCAGGGTCTGGCGATCTGCGACGCGACTTCCGCGGCGTTCGCCCAGGATCTGGCCTGGGACAAGCTGGATGTCGTGACGTGGTCCTGGCAGAAGGTGCTCGGCGGCGAAGCGGCACACGGCATGCTGGCGCTGTCGCCGCGCGCGGTCGAGCGGCTGGAGACCTATACCCCGGCCTGGCCGCTGCCGAAACTGTTCCGCCTGACCTCAAAGGGCAAGATTGCCGAGGGCATCTTCAAGGGCGAGACGATCAACACGCCGTCCATGCTGTGCGTCGAAGACGCGGTTGACGGCCTGCGCTGGGCCGAAGGCATCGGTGGACTGCCGGCGTTGATCGGGCGCTCGGAAGCCAATCTGGCGGCGATTGCCGCCTGGGTGGCGAAATCCGATTGGGCCGGCTTCCTGGCCGAAGATCCGGCGATCCGCTCTTCCACCTCGATCTGCCTGAAGGTCGTGGCACCCTGGTTCACCGCGCTCCCGGAAGACGGCCAGGCGAAGGCGGCGAAGCAACTGGCTTCGTTGCTGGATAAGCAAGGCGTGGCCTATGACATCGGCGCCTATCGCGACGCACCTCCGGGCCTGCGGATCTGGGCCGGAGCGACGGTCGAGACCTCCGACATCGTTGCCCTGCTGCCGTGGCTGGATTGGGCCGCTGCTACCGTCGCCGAAACCTTCGCGCCTGCCCAGTAACGATCCTCTTCAAGGACGTATCACATGCCCAAAGTTCTGATCAGCGACAAGCTGTCGCCGGCGGCTGTCGAGATTTTCCGCACGCGCGGAATCGACGTCGATATCAAGACCGGCCTTACGCCGGCCGAGTTGCGCGCCATTATCGGCGAGTATGACGGCCTGGCGATCCGCTCCGCCACCAAGGTGACGAAAGAGCTGCTGGATGAAGCCACCAACCTGAAGGTTGTCGGCCGCGCCGGTATCGGCGTGGACAATGTCGATATCCGTTCCGCCACCGCCCGCGGCGTGGTGGTGATGAACACGCCGCTCGGCAATACCATTACGACCGCGGAACACGCCATTGCGATGATGTTCGCTCTGGCGCGGCAGTTGCCGGAGGCGACGGTTTCGACCAAGGCCGGGAAGTGGGAAAAGAACCGCTTCATGGGCGTCGAGCTGACCGCCAAGACGCTTGGTTTGATTGGCTGCGGCAATATCGGCTCGATCGTCGCGGATCGCGCGGTCGGCCTGCACATGAAGGTGCTGGCGTACGACCCCTACCTGACCGAGAAGCGGGCGCTGGAACTGGGCGTCGAGAAGGCGGACCTGGAGACGATCCTGGCGCGCGCCGACTTCATTACGCTGCACACGCCGTTGACCGACTCGACCCGCAACATCCTGTCGCGGGAAGCGCTGGCGAAGACGAAGAAGGGCGTGCGGATCATCAACTGCGCCCGCGGCGGCCTGGTTGATGAGGAGGCTCTCGCCGAGGGCATCAAGTCCGGCCACATCGCCGGCGCCGCGCTGGATGTGTTCGAGACCGAACCGGCCAAGGACTCGCCGTTGTTCGCTTTGGAAAACGTTGTGTGCACGCCGCATCTGGGCGCGGCCACGGCGGAGGCGCAGGAGAACGTTGCGCTTCAGGTGGCCGAGCAGATGAGCGACTTCCTGCTGACCGGCGCGGTCACCAATGCCATCAACATGGCGTCGGTCTCGGCCGAGGATGCGCCGCGGTTGAAGCCGTATCTGGCTCTGGCCCGCGCGCTGGGCGCGTTCGCCGGGCAGTTGACCCAGGCGCGCGAGGGTGCGCTGCGCAAGGTGACCATCGAGTATGAGGGTCTGGCCGCGAAGCTGAACCAGAAGCCGCTTACCGCGGCGATGCTGGCCGGGCTGATGTCGCCGCTGATGGAAGGCGTCAACATGGTCAACGCCTCGGTGTTCGCGCGCGACCACGGCATCGATGTCGCCGAAACGGTGCATGACCGCCCGACCGAGTATCTGACCTTGGTGCGGGTAACGGTGGAGACCGATGGGCTGACCCGGTCCGTGGCGGGAACGTTGTTCGCCGGCTCGCGGCCGCGCATCGTCGAGATCAAGGGCATCAAGGTCGAGGCCGATTTTGCACCGCGGATGCTGTACGTGACCAACAAGGACAAGCCGGGCTTCATCGGCCGGTTCGGCGCCACTTTGGCGGATGCGGGGTTGAACATTGCGACGTTCCACCTCGGACGTTCGGCCGAGGGCGGCGATGCGATCTGCCTGGTGTCGCTGGATGAGGACGTGCCGGAGGTTGTCCTGAACCAGGTGCGCGCGCTGCCGCTGGTGGTTCAGGCGACGCCGCTGACGTTCTAGGGGACTGGAGCGTTTCCGGTGGTGCCGGAAACGCTCCGTTTGCCGGGTTACGCTCGATCGCGGTCGTGCGGCGTGGTCTGCGAGAACTCGCTGGACACCGCATCGGCGACCTTTTTCGGCACCGCGTCGCCGATTCTATTGAAGGTCAGTGCGTACGCGAAAAAGACCACGCAGATGACTGCCAGGACAACCAACATCGTATCGCCTCCTGTGTTATCGTGAGTTCTGAACTCGGTTTTTGGACCTTGTGCCAAGCCGCGGCGCGTCATCGGCCGCTGGTCGTGCAGATGGATGGCCGAAGCCGCGATTTCTCATCAGGTTTGCGCGTCTTTTCGTGGTGTTGATATTCACGCTGGCGTGAACCGGGATTCGGCGAGATCGTCATGCGGATGCTCCCGGAGCAACAGCACCGGCCGCCCCCCGTGCCGCCGGCGGCAGCGGTGCAGCCAAAGGCGGGAGGCTTGTAGACGGATTGGAGCCGTCGTTATATCGATACCGCACCATTTCCGTGCGGGGTGAGCAAAATGCGCCCGATTTGTGCGGTTCTTATCTTGGCTACGGCTGCGGCAGTGGCAGGATGGCTTGTTTGGATAGTTGGCGCCGACATCAAGGAGCAGAACGCACGCGAGGCAGCCCATACGGCTGCCAGGAACGCCGAAATAGCGAAGTTTCGTGGAGCCGGGGCGAGCAACGAAATCCGCGAACGGCTCGTAGCGCGTCTGTCGGTAAAAGGGCCGTTCCTGCTTGTCCGGGAACCGGCAGAGCCGCAAACGGTGTCCGTTATGAAGCGTCCCGTGGAGTGGGTTGTATTTGGTTGGCCTTTCTGTCGTCCCTCTGGCGGGCTCAGCATGAACTCGACACCGAGGTTGAGCTTCTCCGCGACGCGACTTTCCTGACGCCACAAGATTGCGAGCGGCTTTCGCTGATAACCTCTGTCTGGCTGGAGCGGCTTATGGCGCGCGGTCCACGCGGTGCTGCGCCGGTGGCGCCTCTTTCATTCGACGACATGATGCCGGACGATAAGGCAGCAATTCCACCCGGCGGCCCCGACGATCGGATCGTTCCCAAGGGCGCTCCGGATAAGCCGCTTTCCTGGAACGACGTAATGACCCCTCAACCGCAACCCGACAAGCCGTTCGACTGGGACAGCTTGGGAACGCCCGCCAAATAGCGATCTTCCATGACGCCAGTGCCTATGGATGCGATCACGGCGCGCGATGAGGCGGTGACCGGCGGCTTTCCGCGGAACGCCATGATGCCGGAGGACAGCCCGAGCCCACCTGCCGATCAAGCTCGGCATCCAGGCGGTTATCACGCCGGCCGGTGAACCGCACCGGACCATGAGGCTTTCAGGGCGGACTTTGATGGCCAGGAGAGGTGGGTTGCAAGACCATGGTTGCATTTGTATCTCGGATGAGATACAACGGAGCAAAGAACTGATCAACACTCGTTTCAAGGAGAGGGCCGTGCCAACAGCAATGCTGCACGTTCGTGTGGACGATGAGATCAAAAAGCAAGCGTCCGCTGCCCTCGGAGAGATGGGCTTGTCGGTGTCTGAGGCTGTGCGCATGTTCCTCTACCGGGTCGCGGTCGAGCAGGCGATTCCCTTTGCGCTGAAGGTGCCGAACGCGCCGACACGCGCAGCGATGGAAGAAGCCCGGGCGATGAACCGTGCCCGATTCGCCGCTCCTGAAGCGTTGTTTGATGACCTCGCGGCCGAGGGCAGATAACCCGAAACGCGCCAATCCGCCGCGACGGTCGGATCGCACGAAGCAGTTCCTGAAAGACTGGGAGCGGTTAACTCGCTCAGGTCGCTACAACATGCGGCAACTCAAGGAAGCCATGCTGCTGCTGATCGCGAACGATGGACCTCTGGCAGCCGAGTGGCTGGATCACGCGCTGACGGGCGACTGGGTTGATCATCGCGAGTGTCACATTGGTGGAGACTTTCTGCTGATTTATCGGCTCAACGGCTCCGGTGCTTCTGAGGACGTCATATTCGTCCGAGCCGGCACGCATGCCGACCTGTTCGAAAACTGACCCGGGCCAGCCGGGGGTCGTGACATAAGCAAGTTGCTGACCCGCCTACCATTTCAGCCGACATTAGCGGTTGACACCGCGCCGCCCATGGCTATAACCCGCCGCTTCCGGTCGCCGGGAGCGTCATCGCTCCGGGCGGCCCATTTGTAGTGTCTTGAAAGTTGTCCCCCATGTTTGCTGTCATCCGCACCGGCGGAAAGCAGTACCGCGTCACGCCCAACGCGGTCCTGAAGGTCGAGAAGCTTGACGCCGAAGCCGGCGGCACCGTCACGTTCACCGACGTCCTCGCCGTCGGCGGAGAAGGCAGCCTGACCATCGGCTCCCCCACCGTGGCCGACGCCTCCGTCACCGCCACGGTGATCGCGCAGGATCGTCTCGACAAGGTCATCATCTTCAAGAAGCGCCGCCGGCAGAACAGCCGCCGCCGCAACGGTCACCGCCAGCACGTCACCGTGCTGCGCGTCGCCGGCATCAACGCCAACGGCCAGACCTATACCGCGCCGGAACCCGCCGCGGCCGCCGAAACCGCCGCCGAACCGCAGGAGTAGTCCGCTATGGCCCATAAAAAAGCAGGCGGCTCGTCCCGCAACGGCCGCGATACCGAAGGCCGCCGCCTCGGTATCAAGAAGTTCGGTGGCGAGAAGGTCGTCGCCGGCAACATCCTGGTGCGCCAGCGCGGCACCAAGTGGTATCCGGGCACCAATGTCGGCCTCGGCCGCGACCACACCATCTTCGCCCTGGTGGACGGGCACGTGAAGTTCGCGCGCAAGTCCGAGGGCAAGGTGCATATCTCCGTGGAACCGCTGCCGATCGCCGCCGAATAACCACCGCACCCGCTTCAGCGTCCGGACGGGGGTCGGTTTACATCCGGCCCCCGTTTCTGTTTTGGAAACCCGTTATGAAATTCCTCGACCAGGCCAAAGTCTACCTCCGCTCCGGCGACGGCGGCGACGGGGTGGTCGCGTTCCGGCGGGAGAAGTTCATCGAGTTCGGCGGACCCGACGGCGGCAACGGCGGCAAGGGCGGCGACATCATCTTCGTCGCCGAGCACAACCTCAATACGCTGATCGATTTCCGGTATACCCAGCATTTCCGGGCGCCCAAGGGCGGCAACGGCTCCGGGTCCGACCGCACCGGCGCGGGGGCTTCGGACGTCGTCATCAAGGTCCCCCTCGGCACGCAGATTTTTGCGGATGACCAGGAGACGATGCTGGCCGATATGGATACGGCCGGGAAGCGGGTGACGCTGCTGCGCGGCGGCGATGGCGGCTTCGGCAATGCGCACTTCAAGACCTCCACGAATCGGGCACCGCGGCAGCACACGCCGGGGTGGCCGGGCGAGGAGCTGTGGGTCTGGCTGCGCCTGAAGCTGATCGCCGATGCCGGGCTGGTGGGGCTGCCGAACGCCGGAAAATCCACCTTCCTGTCGGTCGTCTCCGCCGCCCGGCCGAAGATTGCCGACTACCCGTTCACCACGCTGCATCCGCAGCTTGGCGTGATCCGCCTGTCGGCGTCCGAAGAATTCGTGCTGGCCGATATCCCGGGGCTGATCGAGGGCGCGCATGAAGGGGCCGGCCTCGGCGACCGCTTCCTCGGCCATGTCGAGCGCTGCGCCGTGCTGCTGCATCTGGTGGACGGCGCCGCTGGTGATGTCGTGAAAGCCTGGCGCACGGTGCGCGGCGAGATGTCCGCCTATGGCGGCGGCCTGGCCGACAAGCCCGAGATCATTGGCCTGAACAAGTCCGACGCCATGACAGCGCGCGAGACCTCCGCCCGGCTGGCCGCTCTGCGCAAAGCCTCAGGCGCCCCGGTGTATCTACTCTCCGGAGCCACCGGCCAGGGCGTGCCGGAGTTGCTGCGCGTGTTGCAGAATACCATCCACGCGGCCCGCCAGGCGGAGCAGGAGCATGCCGCGTGATCCCCTCTCTCACCTCCGCCCACCGCATCGTTGTCAAGATCGGCAGTGCCCTGGTCGTGGACCAGAAGGAAGGCGCGCCGCGCGCCGCATGGATGGATAGCGTCGCTGCCGATATCGAGGCGATGCGGGCGCGGGGCACGGACGTCATCGTGGTGTCGTCAGGCGCCATCGCACTGGCCCGCCGCACCTTGGGCCTGACTCAGAAGCGGTTGCGGCTGGAGGAAAAGCAGGCCGCCGCCGCCGTCGGCCAGATCCGGCTGGCGCAGGCCTGGAGCGAGGCGCTGTCCGCCCGCGGCCTGACCGCCGCTCAGTTGCTTCTTACCTTGGAAGACACCGAAGACCGCCGCCGCTACCTGAACGCGCGCGAGACTCTGGATACGCTGCTGCATCTGGGCTGCGTGCCGGTGATCAACGAGAACGACACCGTCGCCACCGCGGAAATCCGCTTCGGCGACAATGATCGTCTCGCCGCCCGGGTGGCGGAGATGGTGAAGGCGGACCAGTTGGTCCTGCTGTCGGATATCGACGGGCTGTATACGGCGGATCCGCGACGGGACCCGGAGGCGGCGCATATTCCGGTGGTGGAGACGCTGTCGCCGGAGATCGAGGCGATAGGCGGGGAGCCGCCGCCCGGGTATTCCTCGGGCGGGATGCGCACCAAGCTGGTGGCGGCGCGGATTGCCACTCAGGCCGGCTGCGCCATGGCGATCGCCATCGGGGGGGTGGAGCGGCCGTTGCAGTCGCTGGAACGCGGCGCCCGCTGCACCTGGTTCCTGCCGGCGCCGGAGGGGCGCACGGCGCGGAAACGCTGGATCGCCGGCAGCCTGTCGCCGCAGGGCGTGCTGACGGTGGATGCCGGGGCGGCGCGGGCGCTGGCGGCGGGGCGGTCGCTGCTGCCGGCGGGGGTGCGCGGCGTGGAGGGGGTGTTCGAGCGCGGTGACGCGGTGACGATTGCGGGGCCGGACGGGGCGGTGGTGGGCCGGGGTCTGTCGGCTTATGCCAGCGTTGATGCGGAACGGATCGCCGGGCACCGGTCGGATCAGATCGAGGCGATTCTCGGGTGGCGGGGACGGGACGAGATGGTGCACCGGGATGATCTGGTGCTGGGGTAGGGCGGGCTGAGTTCCCGGGCAACTGGATCGCTCGTTGGTCAGGGATGAGAGATGAACCCAAGTACCGTAATGAGAACTTCCAATGGCGCGCGATCAGGACAGGCTACAGCATAGAATGGAGCGCGTCCCAACAATCAGCGAAGCGCTGGTTGTGGGCCTAATGAGCGCGCTCGCAACCAGTGGTGCTTTTGCCCAGATTCCAGGCTCCCCGGATCCGATACTCCGCAACTTCCCTATAGAACCTGAACGGTTTGCGCCCGAGCCAACGCCGGGTCTCTCGATACCCCAAATGACGGGACGGCAAATTGTTGTTTTGCGCGACTACGCAGGCAGCATCAATAAACAGCGAGCTCCACTGGCGCCTGTTGTGATGTATATCCCGGACGGCTTCTTTGCACACACGAGCAGCGCGCCAAGCGAGGTATGGGGCATTAATTTGTCGGTCCGCTATCCCGAGATGCGAGCCTTCCCGCCTCGCGCGCGCACTTGCTGGGGATGGTGCGACGGATATATGTTGTTGAGCGTAAAGCTAGTCAGCAATACTCCGGTTGTTTCGTTGGTCCGCGAGCTCCATGACGGCATCGCCAGGGAAACGATCGCTGACCCGTTGGTGGCTTATACCCGACTGGAGACGCCCCCGGACTACAACGAATCCTACGAGCAAACTAAATTGAAATGGAAGCCGCAGGAGGTTTCCAGACTCTACGTGAAGACGGACGCCCGTGGAGAGGCAATCGAGTTTGTGCAGTGCCACCCGAACGATCCAAGTCCGGGGTGCGAGTTTATCATGATGTCCGGTTTGCACCTGGAGGTGGATTATTCATTGAGTATGGATTTTTGGAACCAACGGGATGCAGTGCGGGCGGCCGTGCTCCAACTGGTGGGGTCGTTCATCTCGCCGTAATCGGGGCAGCGGTACTTGCTATTTAGCATCGTTCCTGTCTGGCAAATTTACTCTAGCGATGCCGTGCGGCTCCTTCGTCTGGCTCAGTTGGCAGGCGAGCACGCGTGCCACTGCCTCGGCAGTAACGTCTTCAAGGATGCCACCCTCGGCAAGGAATTCATCCAGGGTGGTGCCCCAATGAGGGTTTAATTCGGTCATGCCGGCATCTCCTTCATCCGCCGCCGCGCCTCATCCGGGTTTGAACGGGTCGCTCCATGGGTTCGGGTTCCCGGAATTTGGCCAGTCTGCGACTGAGACATCCAGGTTCGAGTTTACTTCGACCAGTTTATTGACGGTATCCGTCATACTCGCAATGAAATTCATAGCCGCGCGAAACATCGCCTTCTCCTGATCAAGGTTCGCCCGCTGCAAAATGATGATGAGCCCGTTATGGATTTCCAGACGGCGTGGGTAATACTTTCCAACGAAATCACGCCGATTGTTGGTCACGAACACGAAGTCCGCTTCTGCGATCCGGTCAACGATATCAGGGTCCTTCCAGGATGGCTCGCCACGGGGAGGTGTGCCCAACCACGGCACGTAAGTGGCATACATCCCGAACTCGCCCTTGGCGATATCCGTCAACGACGGTGAGAGGCACTCATCGATCAGGAACCTCGCGTTCCCGTCCATCAATGCCGCCAATCAATCCCTGCGGCTTCAGCCCAACGGATAGCCGCCTCGATCGCTCCCTCCGGGAGGGTCGGATAAGCCTGGAAAATACTGTCGATCGGATAGCCGGCCCGCAGATTGACGACAATGGTTTCCGCCAGGACCCGCGTGCCCGCGATGCACGGATCACCGCTCATCACCTCCGGATCGGCCACCACCTCCACGCGCGACATTCTCGCCTCCTCGCTTCCGCAACCTCGATAACGGGCCACCGGCACCGAAAACCACGCGGCGCGGCTAAACCTGATGCCCTACGTCAGCCGCACCTGCACATAGCTCCCCGGCGCATCCTCGAGCACCGCCAGCTTCCCGTCCCCCGGCACCCGGGCCGCCACCTGCGCCTTGCCGTACGACAGAATCCAACGCTGCCAATCCGGCCACCACGATCCCGCCATCTCGGTCGCGCCCGCCAGCCAGGCATCCGCATCGGCCGGCAGTTCCTTGCTGATCCAATGCCCGTATTTCCCGCCCTCCGGCGGATTGACCACGCCCGCGATATGCCCCGACGCCGCCAGCACGAATCGCTTCGGCCCGCCCAGCAACTGAGTCCCCCGGTACGTCGATTTCCATGGCGCGATATGATCCTCCCGGGTCGAGAGAAAATACGCCGGGGTCACAATCTTGCCCAGATCGATCCCCACCCCGTCCAGCTCGATCGCTCCCGGCTCCTTCAGCAAATTCTCCTGGTACATCTTGCGCAAATAGAAGCTGTGCATCTTCGCCGGCATCCGCGTCGAATCCGCGTTCCAGTACAGCAAATCAAACGGGAACGGATCATTCCCCATCAGATAGTTATTCACCACAAACGACCAGATCAAATCATTGGCCCGCAGCATGTTGAACGTCGTCGCCATCTCGCTGCCCTCGAGATAGCCGCGCCTGGCCATCTTTTCCTCCAGCGCCCGCAACTGCTCCTCATCGATGAACACGCCCAGTTCGCCGGCCTCCTGGAAGTCCAGCATCGTCACGAAGAACGTCGCCGTCTTCACCCGGTTGTCGTTCTTCTCCGCCATATACGCCAGGCTGCACGCCGTCAGGGTGCCGCCCAGGCAATAGCCGATGGCGTTCACCTCCCGCTCCCCGGTCGCCTGCTCGATCGCGTCCAGCGCGGCGAGGAAACCCTCTTTCAGGTAATCCTCAAACCCGCGCTCGGCCATCGTCTCATCCGGGTTGACCCAGGAGATCACGAACACCGTATGCCCCTGCGACACCGCCCAACGAATGAAACTGTTTTTCGGCCGCAGATCGAGAATGTAGAACTTGTTGATCCAGGGCGGCACGATCAGCAGCGGCCGCTTCAGCACCTTCTCGGTCGTCGGCGTGTACTGCAGCAACTGCATCAGGTCGTTCTGGAACACCACCTTGCCCGGCGTCACCCCGATATTGCCGCCCAGTTTGAACGCATCCGTATCGGTCATCTTGATGCGCAACTGGCCCTTGCCGCGCTCCAGGTCGCCGAGCAGGTTGTTCAGCCCCTTCAGCAGATTCTCCCCGCCGGTCTCGGCCGTCTTGCGCAGCACCTCCGGGTTGGTCATCAGGAAGTTGGTCGGGCTCATCGCATCCATGAACTGGCGCGAGTAGAAATCCACCTTCTGCGCCGTGTGGCTGTCCAGCCCGTCAACATGCGTCACCACGTCATGCACGTAGCGCGCCGACAGCAGGTAGGACTGCTTGATGAAATCGAAGACCTCGTTTTCCTTCCAGGCATCGTCCTTGAAGCGGCGGTCGCCGGAGGCGTCGATCACCGGCTCCGACTCGATGCCCATGATCCGCCGCGTGGTGTTCTGCCAGAGCGTCACGTAATCCTGCCAGAAGCCGAGCTGCGCCTGCATCAGCCGCCCGGGGTTCGCGATCAGCCGCGCCGTCATCTCCATGAACGCGCGGCCGATGTTCAGCGGGTCCGCGGTATGCTCCTCCGTCGGCTGGCGCTTGAGCCATTCCGCCACCAGCCGCTGTGACCGTTCGGCGATATCGGCCATCGAGCGGCCGACGAACGCGGGGTCGGGGATCTTGAAGGCGGGCATGTCCGGGGCGGCAACCCCGGTGGGCGTCTTCACGGCGAGGGGCGTTTCCTTCGTCTTATCGTTGGCAGCCATTTAGACATCCTTTGCGTCGGCGACATCAGCAGCTACACAGTCCGCGCGTAGCGAGAGCGGACCCCACATATGGCGTTGAGTGTAGAGCGCGTGCAACCTAAAGGCGCGACAAAACCGGTTCAAGCCGGGTATCTTTACGGACTGCAAACCGCAATGGCGGTCGGCGCCGTCTGCCTGTTGGCCGGATGTTCCTCGACCAGCTCGATGAACCCGGTGAACTGGTGGCACCGTTCGGAAGGCGGCAAGATTGCCGAGGAGCGTCCGCCGCCGCCGGGTGCCGACGCGCCGTATCCGAATGTCGGGACGGTGCCGGCCAGGCCGGCGCCGCCAGACGCCGACGCGCTGAAGAAGCTGACCGATTCGCTGATCGCCGATAGGGCCAATGCGCAGCACGCGGCGCAGGCGGCGCCTTTGGCCGATCCGTCATCACCCGGGGCGTCGCCGGGGCTGTTTGGGGTCGGCACTGCACCTCCGCCACCGCCGGCTTCCGCCGCACCGCCGCCTGTGGCCTCGGCGGCACCGATCGCTCCGGCCGAGCCCCCGGTGGCGAGCGCGTCGCTGCCAGCCGCCGCTGCCCCGCCTGCGCCGCCATCTGCACCCGCTCCCGCCCCGCGCAAACCGGTGCAAAGCGCGGCGCTGGAAGCCCCGGCATCGGCTCCGCAAGCAGCCGCCGCGGCGCCGCCGGAACTGCCCGCCGCACCGCCCCCACGTGCGCTGGATGCGCCGCCGCCGCCCGTGGCGGCGGTCGTGCCGCCGCCGATGCCGCCGGCAACCCCCGGCATTTCCTCGGCATCCATCGTGTTCGTCGAGGGTTCGGCGGCTCTGTCCCCGCCGGCTGCCGACGAGGTGAAATCCTTCGCCGCCAGCCGCGGCAAAGGGGTCATCGTCGTCACCGGCTATGGCGACTCGACCTCCAGCGATCCGTCGGCGCAGTCGGCGGCGCTGGGCACCGGACTCGCTCGCGCCAATGCCATCGCCGATGCCCTGAAAGCTGACGGCGTCCCGGCCGATGCAGTCCGCGTTAACGCCGAAGCTTCCGGTCGCGGCGCCTCGCTCCGCTTGCTACAATAAGTTTTTGTTACCTCCCGAAAGGCCTGTCATGAGTAGCGATTCCTCCGGCGAATTTCATCGCATCCGCCGTCTGCCGCCCTACGTCTTCGCCGAGGTGAACAAGGCCAAGGCGAAGGCGCGCGGCGCCGGGGAGGACATTATCGACCTGGGCATGGGCAATCCCGACAGCCCGACCCCGCCGCACATTGTCGCCAAGCTGATAGAGACCGTGCAGGATCCGCGCTCGCACCGGTATTCGGTCAGCAAGGGCATACCCGGGTTGCGCCGGGCGCTGGCCGCCTACTACCAGCGGCGCTTCGATGTCGGGCTGGACCCGGAAACCGAGGTGGTCGCCACGCTCGGCTCGAAAGAGGGGCTGGCGAACCTGGCCTCGGCGATCACCAGCCCGGGCGACACCATCCTGGTGCCGAACCCGTCCTATCCGATCCACCAGTTCGGCTTCATCATTGCGGGTGCCGCGGTGCGCAGCATCCCGGCTTTCCCCGGCGAGGACATGCTGCGGGCGCTGGATCGCGCGGTGCGGCATTCCGTGCCGAAGCCGACGGCGCTGATCGTCAACTTTCCCTCCAATCCGACGGCCTATCTGGCGGACCTGGATTTCTACAAGGAGATCGTCGCCTTCGCCCGCAAGCATGAGATCTGGATCATGTCCGATCTCGCGTACGCAGAAATTTATTTCGGCGACAAGATTCCACCGTCGATCCTGCAGGTGCCCGGCGCCAAGGACATCGCGGTGGAGTTCACCAGCCTGTCCAAGACCTACTCAATGCCCGGCTGGCGGATGGGCTTCGCGGCCGGCAACCAGCGGCTGATCAACTCGCTGACCCGGATGAAGTCGTACCTGGATTACGGCGCCTTCACGCCGATACAGGTGGCGGCGGCGACGGCGCTGACCGGGCCGCAGGATTGCGTCGATCAGGTTCGTGCGCTGTACAAAGAACGCCGCGACGTGCTGATCAAGGGGCTGGTTTCGGCCGGCTGGGACATGCCGAGTCCGGAAGGCTCGATGTTCGCCTGGGCGCCGATTCCGCCGCAATACGCCCACCTGGGCAGCGTCGAATTTTCCAAACTGCTGCTGGATCGGGCGAAGGTCGCGGTCGCGCCCGGTCTCGGCTTCGGCGAATACGGCGAAGGATTCGTTCGTATCGCGCTGGTGGAAAACACCCACCGCCTGCGCCAGGCGATCCGCAACATCCGCGGCTTCCTGCAGACCGGGTCGAACGTCGCCGAACCGGCTCTGCCTGAAACGGCCGTTCCATGACCCGGCCGCTATCGGTCGGCATTGCCGGTCTGGGGACCGTCGGCGGCGGCGTGCTGAAGTTGCTGCGCGACAACGCGGAGATCGTGACCGCGCGGGCCGGGCGGCCGATAGCGGTGACGGCGGTCTCGGCGCGGGACCGCTCGAAGGATCGCGGCATCGCGGTGACCGGGCTGCGCTGGTACGACGATCCCGTCGCGCTCGCGGGCGATCCCGGCGTGGACGTCGTGGTGGAGTTGATTGGCGGCTCCGAGGGCCCGGCGCGGGCCCTGGCGGACGCCACCATCGCCGCCGGCAAGCCGCTGGTGACTGCGAACAAGGCGCTGCTGGCGGTGCATGGCGCGGAACTGGCTCGCTCCGCCGAGGAACGCGGCGTGACCCTGAAGTTCGAGGCCGCGGTGGCCGGCGGCATCCCGGCGATCAAGGCGCTGCGTGAGGGCCTGGCCGGCAACCGGATCAGCAACGTCGCCGGCATTTTGAACGGCACCTGCAACTACATCCTGACCCAGATGCGCGAGCGCGGCCGGGAATTCGCCGATGTGCTGGCCGACGCGCAGAAGCTTGGCTATGCCGAGGCGGACCCGAGCTTCGACATCGACGGCGTGGATGCCGCGCATAAGCTGGCGATCCTGGCGGCCCTGGCGTTCGGCCGCCCGGTGTCGTTCGAAGACGTGCATGTCGAGGGCATAAGGCGGATTTCCGCCCTGGACATCGCTTTCGCGACGGAGCTCGGCTATCGCATCAAGCTGCTGGGCATCGCCCGGCAGACCGAGGCGGGGATCGAGACGCGGGTGCATCCGTGCATGGTGCCTCAGACGGCGCCGATCGCGCGGGTGGACGGGGTGTTCAATGCGGTGGTGGCGGAGGGCGATTTCGTCGGCCGGGTGATGCTGGAGGGCCGCGGGGCAGGGGCGGGGCCGACGGCCTCCGCGGTGGCGGCGGACCTGATCGATATCGCCAGGGGCCGGTTCACGCCGGTCTGGGGTGCGGCGGCGGCGTCGCTGTCCCAGGCGCCGTCAGTGCCGATGAGCAGCCATGTCGGGGCGTATTATTTGCGCCTGATGGTGGTTGACCGTCCCGGAGTCATCGCTGATGTGACCGCGATCCTGCGGGATATCGGCGTTTCGCTGGAATCGATGCTGCAACGCGGCCGCAGCCCCGGTGAGGCGGTGCCGGTGGTGCTGGTGACCCACGAAACCCGCGAAAGCGCGATGCGGGAGGCGCTGGATCGCATCGGCGGATTGCCGACGGTGATGGAGGAGCCGGCGCTGATCCGGATCGAGGAGGGCTAGCCGCCCGTTCTTGCCGGGCCAGGCCGGATAGCCGCCCGCTGTCGATTCGCATTGTGCTATTCCGGCTTGCCGAAAGCCTGCTCTCCCCAGCCCGCGATGATTTTCGTCCCGCGCGGGACCGTGGCGAGTCCGGACGGTGCATGGGCCTGACACCCGGCGTTTGCAGCGAGCGTTCCATATCCGCTGTCGCCTTTTGCCGTTCATGCAGCAGTCGTCGGGAATTTTTCAACGGTCTGTGATATGACGAAAGAAAATAACTATATTGTGGAAAATCGGCGGATAGCGGTTGCTACAAATCCAGTGGCATGCAAGCGTACGCCAGTACATCAAATGGCGCTCAAGCAAATGGGGAAATTCGAAAAGCGGAAGGCGATTTGAAGCGTCGTGATTACCAGACACCTCTACGCGTGTGACCTGAATCGTGCTCGAAACCGTTGCGGTTTAGGGAGATCGGGTCGGTGTCACGATATTTGCCCGCCGGCATACCATTTCGAGAAAATCATCGTATCCGCCTTCCGTCTGACGGCTTGGCCAACCGGGAAATTGTCGATTCCGGCGGACTGAGCCGAGGCAACTGGACAGCGGCAAGGCGACCTGCAGGCGCAGTTCAGCGTCGATCTCGGCCTCCAGACTCCGAGTATCCAGCTAATGTTTTAACAAAGGAGGGTATCATGGCTGCGTTCATGAAACGGCAATTTTTCAAGAACGATATCGGTTACCAATTTGTTGACACGCGCGACTTCGGCCCTGGCTTGCACCAATCGGATATAGAGACTCGCTTCGCCAGCGCGTGCAGCACGTGGTCTCCGCATTGCGGCCTGAATTTTACAAAGGTGGAGGCAAATCCGGACCTGGTCGTGAAATGGGCCAAGCTCGCCAAACAAGAGTGGGCCGGAGAAACAACTATCTCCGGGTCGCCGGTTACCATCACATTCAACACGGATAGGGCCTGGACGGCATCGAAGCTCGATCCAAACTACGCCGACTTCTTATCTGTGGCAATGCATGAACTGGGTCATGCGATCGGACTCGCTCATAGCGATGCGGACCAGGCCGTCATGCAGGACACCCACTCGACAATTGACTTTGGCAGGCTGCTTTTCAATGAACTTGCCATCGATGATGCGGTAGGGGCGCGGGTTCTCTATGGGCTGCCTTGCCCGCAGCTGAACCCGAACAACAGTTTGCACGATCAGATTATAGTTCTGGTCAATCAGACCGCAGACCCGGTACAGTTCTGGTTCTATATAAACGGCGACGGAGCTATGGCGATATCGCTGCCGGGACCGGGCAGCATCAATCCTTGGCAAGCGACCTATTGGAAGGAAACACAACTCATTTGGAATATAAGTAGGCGTTATCGTGTTAAAGTCAATAATAGCAGAGGCGAAGTCATTCGAGATGATATCGAACCTTCGCAGATTATCTATATCGGCACGGCACCGGGCCTGAAGCCCAGCCTCCATCTGGCTCAAGGCGGCCCGGAGGGTATATCCGGCTGAGGCGGCAAGCGTGGCGCAAACCCGGCTGCCGCGCCGATCGACCGCTTCAGCAATGGGTTGACATACCGTCCGCATGAGGGCCCGCCGCTGCAATGGCTGCCGGCGCGGGACAAACCCGGGCGACGCCGTAGCACCTGGCGCGGCGGGTCACCGGTTCGTCCGCGTGCGCCGTCCGCTTCAAAACCCGGCGGCTTATTCGGTCTTTCTTGTAAACTCGTAACTTTGACCGTCCGGGAAGGCGAGCCGAAGCAGATTCTCCTGTGCCGCCTTGTCCATCTGAAGCTGCACGAACGCCAACGGCAGCGGCCCGAGCGAATCGGCCACTGCGGCGAAACGGCCGGCGCGGACCAAAGTCGCGGTGAAGACGTTGCCATTCCAGGCGTCCAGCTTCAGGGCCGCGCCGGTGGCTTCGAACGTCATGATCGAACCCTCGTTGTCCCGGCTGACGACGACCTTGCCGAAGGCCGGATGGAAGAAAATCCCGTTCAAAGTGTCCGCGGCAGGGGAAGGTTGCGGTTCGGCGGGTTTCGCGAAGACCTTTCTACTGGCCGCATAACTATCGACCGCCGCCTTGTGGCGGATCGCCACGTCGTCGATTTCGGGATTTCCCAGTATGCGATCCAGCGTCCAGCGCCCGACCGCATCCGGGAGTCCCTGATTTTCTTCGTTGGTCAGCACGATGACGCCGACGTTCTTTTCCGGCAACAGACCCACATAGGCGCCGAAGTTGGGAGTTCCGCCGTTATGCCAAACGATCTCGCCGTTCGGGGTCTGCTGAATGACCCATCCGGACGCATAGGATGCTGTGTTTGACATGGCGATCCTGGGCAGCCGGGTGACTTCGAGGTTGGCTTCCGACACCAGGCGATGACCCTCGAAGCTGCCTTTGCCGAGTTGCAGGCGGACCCAGCGCGCCATGTCTGCAATGGTGGAGTTGATGTCGCCGGCGCCGAAGTAATCGTAAGGAAAAATCTGGGTGAACGGCACCTCGACGGTGCCCTGCGGAGTCCAGCGATAGCCCGTGGCGTGATCGCCCTCCGCCTCGATCGCCGAGGCGGTATAGGATGTTTCCGTCATCGCCAGCGGTTCGAGAAATTCCTTGCGCAGCACCGCATTCCAGTCCCGCGCCCCGGCGGCTCGCGCGACGATCCGTCCGGCCTGCAAATGGGTAATGTTGGTGTAGGAGAAGGTCGACCGGAAGCTCGATACGGGCGCCACATAGCGCAGCGAGCGGATCAGTTCCGTCTCGGGATAGCCGAGCATGGCCAGTCCGTCATTCACCTCCGCCGGCAGGCCGGAGCGTTGCGCCAAAAGGTCGAAGACGCGGAACTCCCGCGTGACCCAAGGGTCCTGGAGCTGAAACTCCGGCGCCAGGTCGACGACCCGGTCGTCCCAATGCAGCTTGCCGCGGTCCACCATGACCGCGATGGTGGCGGCGAGAAACGCCTTCGTTGTGGAGCCGATTTGAAAGACGGTGCGCGTATCGACCGCGGCGCCGCCGGATTTGCTGCGCACGCCGAAGCCCTTGCCGTAGACCAGCTTGTCGTCGGCGACGATGCCGATGGCCAGCCCGGGCGAGTCATAGGTCGCAATGCCCTTCGCGATATAGGACTCCAGCGATGGCGCCAATGCGCCGAGAAAATCCGCCGCATGCAGGTCCGCCGCGAACGCCGGGACCGTCAGGGCCGCGCCGCACCACGCGACAGCGGCGGTGCAAAGTCTGCGACGAAACGACTTGGTCATCCTGGCTCTCTTTCATGGCTGGACCCGGGGATCGAACGTCCGTTGGAGAACGTTTTGTCACAATGCAGACTTGTGCAAGCCTGCAGATCCGCCGGGGATCGCCGTCCGGAGCCGGGCAGCGCACAGCGCTGCCAATGACACTCTTGCATTTTCCGGTTTCAGTCGGCCTCCGTCACGATGATCACTATCTCGTGGGCGACGGTACGCCCGGCTCCGCGGTGATCGAAACGGCGGAAAAACTCAGCTCAGGCCGGTGCGGGCGCGGACAAAGCCGATCGCCACGCGGAATGTTGCGTCGGCGTCAAGGGTGCTGGTATCGAGGATGAAGGCGTCCTCCGCCGCCCGCAACGGGGCCGCGTCCCGCGCCGAGTCCTTCTCATCACGGCGCCGCATGTCGTCCTCGACCGCGGCGATGTCGACGTCCTCGCCTTTGGCCTGAAGCTCCAGCCAACGCCGGTGGGTACGTTCCGCCAGCCGGGCGGTGACGAACAGTTTCGCCTGTGCCTCCGGGAAGATGACGGTGCCGATGTCCCGCCCGTCGAGCACCGCGCCGTTGCGGGTGGCGAAGTCGCGCTGGAACGCCAGCAAAGCGTCGCGCACCCCGGCAACCGCCGCCACCGCGGAGGCCGCGGCATCGGCTTGCGGGCCGCGCAGATCGCCGCGGTCCAGATCCTGCGGGCGCAGTGCGCGCGCCGCCGCTTCCGCCGTCTCGGCATTTGCCGGATCGCCGCCGGCATCCAGCACGCGGCGCCCGACGGCGCGGTAGAGCAGGCCGGTATCAAGATAGGGCAGGCCGAGGACGCCGGCGATGCGGCGGGCGAGCGTGCCCTTTCCTGCCGCGGCCGGCCCGTCGATCGCGATGATCGTTTTCATGGTCAACTCGCCTTCGCATGGATGGCCGCGCCGGCGCCGTTCATCAGCGCGACGAAGCCGGGGAAGCTGGTGTCGATGAACCCCGCATCGTCGGCGGTCACCGGGGCGGCGGTTGCCATCCCCAAGACGACCGCGGACATGGCGATGCGGTGGTCCATATGCGTTTCCACCGTGCCGCCGCCCGGGGGCGGCGCGCCGGTGCCGTGGATGATCAGGTCATCGCCCTCGATTTCCACCTTCGCGCCGTTGACCGACAGCAGCGCGGCGGTGGCGGACAGGCGGTCGGATTCTTTCACGCGCAATTCCTTCAGGCCGCGCAGCCGCGTCGTCCCGCTGGCGCAGGCGGCGGCCACGGCGAGGATCGGATATTCGTCGATCATACTGGGCGCGCGCTCACCCGGGACATCGACCGCGCGCAAGGGGCCGCCGGTGACCTCCAGATCGCCGACGGGTTCGCCGCCTTCGATGCGGCGGTTCCGGATGACGATGGAGGCGCCCATCTCCTCCAGGCAGGTGAACAGGCCGGTGCGCAGCGGATTCAGGCCGACGCCTTCGATAGTCACCTGGCTGCCGGGAACCAGCAGCGCAGCGACCAGCGGGAATGCGGCGGAGGACGGATCGCCCGGCACCACCACGTCCGCGGCCAGCAGTTCGGGCTGGCCCTGCAGTTCGATGATGCGCCCCGCCCCGGCGATCTCGACCCGCACCGTGGCGCCGAAATGCCGCAGCATGTTCTCGCTGTGGTCGCGGGTGGCCTCGGGTTCTTCCACGCGGGTGATCCCGGGCGCGTTCAGCCCGGCCAGCAGCACGGCGGATTTCACCTGGGCGGAGGGGACCGGCACCCGGTAGTCCAGCGGCAGGGCGTCGCGGGCGCCCTCGATCGCCAGCGGCAGGCGGCCGCCGTCACGCGATGCGAATCGGGCGCCGGTGGCGCTCAGCGGATCGATCACCCGGCGCATCGGGCGCTTGCGCAGGCTGGCGTCGCCGGTCATCATCGCAAACAGCGGATGGGTGGCGAGAATGCCGCACAGCAGCCGTGCGGCGGTGCCGGAATTGCCCATATCGAGCACGTCCGCCGGCTCGGTCAGGCCGCCGATACCGCGGCCGGCGACCAGCCAGGTGCCGTCGCTGCGGGCGGTCACCTCGGCACCGAGGGCGCGCATGGCGGCGGCGGTGCGCAGCACGTCCTCACCCGTCAGCAGGCCCTCGATGCGGGTTTCGCCGATAGCGAGGGCGCCGAACATCAGCGCGCGGTGGCTGATCGACTTGTCCCCGGGGACGGCGATGCGGCCGTGAAGCGGGGCGGCCGGGCGGCCGGAGATCAACGGTTGGGCGGTGTGTTCGTGCATGACTCGGGTCCGCTCCAAGGCGTGGCGTGGGCGCTTGATATCGGCTTTCGGCGGCGGCCGATACCGTTTGTGCCGCAGGGCGGTGGTGCCACAGTAACAAGGCATTTGACAGGGGGCGGCCGGAATGGCATGGGCGCCCGCTCTTGTTCGCAGCCCCATGACTTACAAACGCATGACTCATACGAAGGGCCCATCATACTCATGGCTAAGCCTGAACTCGGCACCAAGCGGGTCTGCGTCGCCTGCGGCACGCGATTCTACGATCTGACCAAGTCGCCTGCGGTCTGCCCGAAATGCGGCACGGAACAGCCGATAGAGCAGCCGCGTCCGCGGCGCACCGGCGGCAACGTGGTGGAGGACAAGCGTCCGAAGAAGGTGACGCCCGCACCGGAGGACGTGGATGTGGAGGTCGAGGGCGTGGAGGACGTCGAGGAGGAAGACGTCCTGGAGTCCACGGACGACCTTGAGGATGATGCCGACGCGATTGGCGGCGACATCGAGGTCGAGAGCGACACGGACGAGCACGAGCGGTAGGCGAAGCTTCGTCATGGCTCGGTCGACAAACCGGACCATGACGAACAGGGCGACGCTCTCGTCCTAAAACCGCCCCGTCGCCCGCAGCCAGAGCATCAGCAGCGCGTCGTAGGGCAGCGCCGGGGTTTCGCGCAGCCGCCAGAACCAGCGCAGTGATCGCCGCGTCGCCGCCGGGACCGGCGGCGGCGGGCAGGCGTGCGCGCGAATGCCGGCGAGGCGCAGCAGCAGCAGGCAGCGCGGCAGATGATAGGCGCTGGTGCAGGCATAAACCCGGGCTACCGGGTCGAGCGTCCGGACCATGCGGGTGACCGCGCGCACCGATGACAGCGTGTCGGTGCCGGTTTCCTCCGTTTTGATCGCCGTTTCCGGAAACCCGGCTTCGATCAGTTGGCGGGCCATCACTGCCGATTCGGCATCGCCGTGCAGCCCCTTGGCGCCGGTTGGAATGAACAGCGGCCGGGCGAAGCGCGCGCCGAACCGCGCTGCCGCCGCGACGCGGTGGCGCAAGGTCGGGCTGGGCGTGCCGTCCGGCCGCACCGCCGCGCCGAAGATGACGATGATGGCGTCGTGCGCCAGCGGGTTGACTTTCATCCGGAGCGTTTCTCATGCTGACCGCCGGTTTCGGGGGGTTCGGCGGAATGTCCAGGCGCATCGCGATCATCGGGGCCGGAGCCGTCGGCGGCTTTGCCGGTGCTCATATGGCAGCCGCGGGCCACGACGTCATCCTGATCGATGCGTGGCCGCAGCATGTCGAGCACATGAAGGCGCACGGCCTGGAGATCTCCGGCATGACCTCGGCGGAGCGGCTGAGCGTGCGGGTCAACGCCCTGCACATCACCGAGGTCCAGTCGCTGGCGAAGCAGCGCCCCATCGATATCGCCTTCATCGCGGTGAAGTCCTACGACACGGTGTGGGCGGCGACGCTGATCCGGCAGTATCTGTCCGCCTCGGGCTGCGTGGTGTCTATGCAGAACTGCATCAACGAGGAGCGGGTGGCGGCGGTTGCCGGCTGGGGCCGTACACTGGGATGCATCGTCACCGGCGGTATCGGCGTCGATCTGTATCAGCCGGGGCATATCCGCCGCGGCTATGCCAGGCGGCCGGACATCACGTCGTTCTACGTCGGTGAGCCGAGCGGCCGGATCACCCGCCGGGCGTTGGAAATCGCCGACATCCTGGGAAGTGTGGACACCGCGAAACCGACCGACAATCTGTGGGGCGAGCGCTGGACCAAACTGTGCGTCAACGGCATGCGCAACGGGGTCTCGGCCGCCACGGGCCTGGGTGGCAATGCGCGCGACCGCCACGATGCGGTTCGCCGGGTCTGCATCCAATTGGGTGGCGAGGCCGTGCGTGTCGGCCAGAAGCTCGGCTACCGGCTGAGCACTATCGGCGCGCTGCCGTTCGAGACGCTCGCCCGCGCGATGGAAGGCCATCAGGGCTGTTACGCTGAGATCGAGCGGCTGATGACGGAGGGCGGTGCGGGTCAGGCCGAGCGCAGCGACGATCAGCGGCCGTCGATGGCGCAGGATATGGAAAAGGGGCGCCGCACCGAGATCGAATTCATGAACGGCTTCATCGCGGTCGAGGGCGCCCGGGTCGGCGTGAAGGCGCCGGCGCATGAGATGCTGACGCGGCAGGTGTTGCGGGTGGAGCGCGGCGAAATCCCGGCGCGGCCGGAGAACGTTTTGGTGAATTGGTGAGTGGTTGGATGCCTCGACGGCGGGACGCGGCGGGTTGAAGCGAGGCCTGTGGATGATCGGCCCATGATTGCGAGCGCTTTCCGCCGTGGTCTCGGGGTGGTGGCGTATGCAAGAAAGCCATGATCCCGATCGTCACGCCCGGCTTCCTGCAAAGCGAGTGGTGCTGCAGGGAAGTCCTTCAGTTCCGCGAGCGTGAAAAGCAACTCGGGCGGTGCGACCTGATCTTCCCGTTCCTCTACGTCGATACCGGCGACGTCAATCCACGGAGAAGCTGAAAGACTTCCACACTGAACGGGCCGTGACGACGAATGCTCGCCCCCGCGGGCTCGGCCCGGCCGAATCCTTTCGGTCTTTACGACATGCTCGGCAATGTCTGGGAATGGACGGCGGTTTGCTGGAACGGTAACGGGAGCGTCGAAACAGCCGGAGATCGCAGCCGGCGTGTGGTGCGCGGCGGGTCCTGGGAAGACAATCCGAGTTTCGTCCGGGCCGGCTACCGCAACTGGAACGTTACCGGGATTCGGAACTCCGTCACCGGCTTCCGCGTGGCCAGGACTCTTCTGTAGCCCGTAGCTTTATTGCCCCGCATTTGGCAGGGCCGAGGCCCGGGCATCAAAGCCGGCTTTATTGTCTGCTGGCTAGCCTCTCACGACCCCCGCAGGCGGTATTGCCGAGAGCACCAGTGTCGTCCGAGACTACGCAGATCTGTGCATCGCGAGGTTCGTCCGATGAAAGCCCTGAAACGCCGCGCCGCGATCCTGTGCAGCTTCCTGCTGCTGACCGCCGGCGCCCCGGCCGACCAACTGCATGTGGCCAGCTCAGGCGGCTTTGCCGCGGCCTACAAGGCGTTGGCGCCGCTTTACGAACAGAAGACCGGCGAGGCATCGATCATCGCCTGGGGGCCGAGCATGGGCGACACTCCGCAGGCCATCCCCGCGCGCCTCGCCCGCGGCGAGCCGCTCGACGCCGTCATCATGGTCGGCTATGCGCTGGACGATCTGACTAAACAGGGGAAAGTGATCCCCGGCAGCCGCGTCGATCTCGCCCGCTCCGGCATCGGCGTCGTTGTCCGCGCAGGCGCGCCGCACCCCGATATCAGCTCGGTGGAGGCACTGAAGCAGGCGCTGCTGGCGGCGAAATCGATCGCCTATTCGGACAGCGCCAGCGGCGTCTACATCCAGAACGAGATGTTCAGAAAACTGGGAATCGCCGATCAGGTTTCCGGAAAATCGCGAATGATCCCCGCCGAACCTGTCGGCGCCGTCGTCGCCCGCGGCGAGGCGGAGGTCGGCTTTCAGCAGATCAGTGAGCTGAAGCCGATCAAGGGGATCGACCTCGTCGGGCCGCTGCCGCCGGAAGTGCAGATCTACACCGTTTTCTCGGGTGGCGTCGTCAGCGGCTCCGACCATCAGAAGGAAGCTGCGGCGCTGCTGCGCTTCTTCGCCTCGCCCGAGGCCGCGCGAGCGGTGGCCGACAGCGGCATGGAGCCGATGCCGGCCAAATAGCGCTCAGCAGTGCTGATTTGGCTGACATCCGCGGTTGCTATTGTGCTGCTCATGTTCCTCCCGCTGCTGCGGGGCGGGTCGGAGCGGCTGATTGGGGGCGGCGGCGGGCCGCACCGCCTCGGGTGGCCGGCCGGGCGGAGGGCCGCCATACCGGCCGGCACCGGGCGGCGGCGGATGTCCCTCGTACGCTTGCGGCGGGCGGCCGTCGTAATGCGGCGGGGGAGCACCCGGATGGCCGCCCCAGCCCTGATGCTGATACTGATCCGGGGCGCGATGCCAGTGCCGCTCATGGTCGTAATATCCCCACTCGCTACCGAACAGGACGAGCGGAACCGCTGCTCCGCCTTCAACGATCACGGGTGCGCCGCCGTCGTAGCCGTATCCCGGCTGAGCCTGAACCGCATACGGATCGGGCGCGTATCCGGGTTGCTGATATCCGGGCGCCGGGTAGCCGGGCGCGGCATACCCATAAGCCGGTGCCGGTTGCGGCTGCACGTAGCAGCCGGCCAACGGCACGAGCAGAGCCGCCATCAAGAAACCATGGCGCATGTCAGGAAATCCCGTGTCAGTTGGTTCAACGAGAACAGCCCGCCGCCGCAGGGGTTTTAGCCGGCTGTGCCGATTTACCCCGAACCGCGACCATGACACGCCTGTAGCCATGGATTGTGGCCGGCAGACGGCATCAGAAGGGCGACTTCATCCCAATCGGCGGTTACGGAGACGCGCCGGCCGCGCCACCTCGCCATGCCGACGGAGCCCGGCATCCGCGCCTTTTTCCTGCCTCAAAAGGCGCGGTACGGCCTCGCGCACCACGACGGCGGCGGTAGTCGTGGCGACGGCTTACCGGGGGACCGCATCGCCCTGGCTTAGGCAAACACGGTCCTTGCTGGACCTGGTCAGTGCTACGCCAACTGCCCCTCGCGCGCCGCCCGAAGCCGGACCGCGCTGCCGCTGTAGGCCAGGACCGTCGCGACAAGTCCGCAGGCACCGGCAAATGCCATCCACATCCCGGGCGCGGCGCGGTTGCCCGTGACCTCGATCAGCCAGGTGGAAACCATCGGGGTGAATCCGCCGAACAGGGCGGTCGCCAGCGCATAGGCGAGCGAGAACCCGGCGGTGCGGACATCCGCCGGCACGATCTCGGTCAGCGCCACCACCATCGCGCCGTTGTAGCTGCCATACAGGAAAGACAGCCACAGCAGCACCATCAGCATGTTCGGGAATGTCGGCGAGCCCACCAGCCAGGCCAGCGCCGGATAGGCCGTCAACAGCGTCAGCGCGGAGAACACCAAAAGGATCGGCTTGCGCCCGATCCGGTCGGACAGCGCGCCCATCACCGGCAGCCAGAAGAAGTTGGACAGGCCCACGCAGAACGTGACGATCAGGCTATCGGTCGTCGTCAGCTTCAGCACCGATTTGCCGAATGTCGGCGTGTAGACGGTGATCGCGTAAAACGACACGGTGGTCATCACCACCAGCATCATGCCGAGCAGGACGATCCGCCAGTTCTTGCCCATCGATGCGAAGATTTCGGATGTGGACGGCCGGTGCTTGCGGGCCAGGAACACCTCCGTCTCCTCCAGCGAGCGGCGGATGTAGAACAGGAACGGCACGATCGCGCAGCCGATGAAGAACGGGATGCGCCAGCCCCACTCGCCGATTTGCGGCGGGGACAAAGCGGTGCTGAGGAGATAGCCGATGACCGCGGCGACCATGATCGCCACCTGCTGGCTGGCCGACTGCCAGGCGACGTAGAAGCCCTTGTTGCCGGGCGTGGCCATTTCCGACAGGTAGACCGACACGCCGCCGAGTTCGACTCCCGCCGAGAACCCCTGCAACAGCCGTCCGATCAGCACCAGGATCGGCGCCGCCAGGCCGATGGTTTCGTAGCCGGGGACGAAGGCGATCAGAATGGTGCCGCTGGCCATGATCGTCAGCGTCAGGATCAGGCCCTTGCGGCGGCCGATCTGGTCGATATAGGCGCCGAGGATGATGGCGCCGAGCGGCCGCATCAGGAAGCCGGCGCCGAAGGTCATGAAGGTCAGCATCAGGCTGGCGAACTCGCTGCCCGTCGGGAAGAACGCCCTGGAGATGTAGGTGGCGTAAAATCCGAACAGGAAGAAGTCGAACATCTCCAGAAAGTTGCCGCTGACGACGCGTAGCACGGTGACGATGCCGGAGCTTTTCGTCCGGACGGGTAGGCTGGCGGACATTGTGACGTCTCCCTGGAAGGCATTTGGCGGCTGAGGCGACCTTACTATTACAGCAGCGGGCGCGGCGGAAGCAGGCGCTTGATCTGCTTGCCCACTACATCGCGGAACCGCTGGTTGTGCAGGCAATATCCGCCGATAAGCCCCAGCAGCGAGCCGATGACGGTATCCAGCAAGCGGGCTTGCAGCATGACGTTGGCCGACCCATGGCCAAGCCGGGTGCCCTCGGCCAGGAAGATCGTCAACGGCGTGATGAAAACCACGGCGAGGCCGTAATGCCGGACCACCAGGGTCTCGATCAGGAACGTCAGGACGATCATCATCAGCGAGACGGTCCATTTGTCCAGCGGCAGCAGCAGCAGGCACCACGCCAGGATCAGGCCGACGCCGGTGCCGGCGATGCGTTGGAATTGCCGGTTCCACACCCCTCGCAAGGACGCTTCCTGGATCACCGCCAGACAGCTTACCGGCACCCAATAGGCGCGCTGCAGGTCGAAAGCCTGCGCTATGGACAGTGAAATCCCGACGAACACCCCGATGACGATCGGATCGAACACGGTGAACTCGAACGTCGCCGGCGGCAACGGGGTCGCCGGTTGCGGTTCCTCCAGCCGAAGCAGGTAGACGCTGAAGAAAAATGCGATGACGCAGGCCAGCAGGCAGCCCATCGTGAGCAGCCCGACATTCAGCGGCACCTGCAACACGCCGACGGGCGAGTAGACGGCGATCGACGCCGCCATGATGAAAAACAGGCTGCCGGGCGGGCCGACACGGTAGAAACGGCACACCATCGATACCAGGATGGTCAGGAAGGTCAGCATCGGCACCAGCAGCGCCGGAATGAAGTGGCAGATCACCCCCGCCGTGTAGCAGGCGCTCATGCTGAAGGCGCAGGCCATCAGCGCCACCATCCGGTGCGACAGCGGCGTGTTGGGCGCGTACAGGAACACCATCCCGCCGAGCGAGGAGACGAACCCGAAGTCCAGGTGGTCGAAATAAGCCCCGATCAGCAGCGGCAGGCCCGAGGCAAGGGCCGCGCAGAACGGCATTTGCCACCGCCGATCGCTGGATCTGACGGTGGTGAGATGGTGCAGCTCGGTTCGGATCAGCGACCGGACCGCATCGCGCTTGCGCCGCCGCATCACCGGCATGGAGGCTGCGAAGGAACGGCCGCCGCGTCCGGCCGGGGGAGTGCTGACGATATCATTACGCAGATGCTAGCCTCACGCCACGGCCCGGGCAAGGCGGTCCCGGGCGCCGCCGGTATTCCCGGGCGCCGCGCAAATGGTCTAGCCTCTTATCCAACAGCAAAAAGGAGAGGAAACCATGAATTTCCACGGCAAAGTCGCCCTGATCACCGGGGGCGGCAACGGCATCGGGCGCGCCGCCGCCATCGGCTTCGCCACCCGCGGCGCCAAGGTCGTCGTGGTGGATCGCGATGAGGCCGCGGGCGAGGCCACCACCGGTATCGTGCGCCAGCAGGGCGGCGACGCGCTGTTCGTCGCGGCGGACGTGACCCAATCGGCCGATGTGCGGAACTATGTGAAGCTG
The DNA here is from genome assembly GCF_903915725.1 of uncultured Rhodopila sp. GTDB lineage: Bacteria > Pseudomonadota > Alphaproteobacteria > Acetobacterales > Acetobacteraceae > Rhodopila. The sequence continues at coordinate 42,142 of NZ_CAIWTY010000106.1, read as the reverse complement.
GCGCTGGACCGTTACGGCAAGATCGACTGCTTCTACAACAACGCCGGCATTGAGGGCAGCGTCGCGCCGACATATCAATACGACGAGGAAATGTTCGACCGGGTGATGGCGGTCAACGTCAAGGGCGTCTTCCTCGGTCTGCGCCATGTCCTGCCGGTGATGATCGCACAGGGTCATGGTGCCGTGGTCAACACGTCCTCGGTCGCCGGGTTGGTCGCGACGCCCGGGATGCCGGCCTATGTCGCGTCCAAGCACGCTGTCATCGGCTTGACCAAGACCGCGGCCGGCGAGGTGGCGCGGGCCGGCGTGCGGGTCAACGTGGTCTGCCCGGGGCCGATCGATACGCGCATGATACATTCCTTGGAGGCGATGCTGAACCCGGACGATCCGGCATCGGTTGGCACCCGGTATCAGTCCAACATCCCGATCGGACGTTACGGCACCGCGGAGGAAGTCGCGAATCTGGTGATCTTCCTGTCGTCCGACCTCGCCTCCAACATCACGGGTGGGCATTACGTCTGCGACGGCGGGCGGATCGCCACGGGCGGTGCCGTCACCAACACCGTGGTGCGCTGAGATGGCCGGGCTGCTCGACGGCAAGCTGGTGCTGGTCACCGGCGGCGGCTCCGGCATCGGCGAGGGCATCGCGCGCGCCATGGCCGAACACGGCGCCCGGGTGATCGTCGCCGACGTGAACGAGGCGGCGGCGGAACGGGTCGCCGCCGCCATCGGTGGCGATGCCGCGCATTTCGAACTCGATGTGACCGACCGTTTCGCCTGCGACGCGCTGGCGCGGACGGTGGGGCCGATATCCGTGCTGGTGAACAACGCTGGGATCATTCGGCGGGGGAAGGTGGAGGCGGAAAACGCCCGGGCGGACTGGGATGCGACCCTGGCGGTCAATCTGGACGGGCCGTACAACATGGTCACTGCCTTCCTGGAACAGTTGAAGGAGACGGCGGGCTGCGTGATCAATATCGGCTCGGTCCAGTCGTTCGTTGCTTTGCCGAATTCCGCCGCCTACACCGCATCGAAGGGCGGGGTGCGGGCGCTGACCAAGGCGCTGGCGATCGAGTTGTCGCCGCAGGGCGTGCGGGTGAACGCCATCGGCCCCGGGTTGATCGCCACGCCGCTGAACGCGACGGCGCGGCAGAATCCTGAGTATATGGCGAACTTTTCGCAGCGGATTCCACTGGGGCGAGTGGGTGAGCCGGGAGATATCGCCGGGCCGGCGGTGTTTTTGGCTTCGGATTTGGCACGCTATATCACCGGGGTGACGCTGCCGGTGGATGGCGGGTTCCTGGCGTATTGAGGATCGCGATGGGCAGGGCGGGAACCTTTTCTACCACGTCATGGTCTGATTTGGTCCGACCATCCACGGGTTTGGCCGGATTGTCGTTCAACCCTCGTTATGGCCCGGCTTGTCCGGGCCACGTTTCGCGGCACCGGCTGGTCCCGGTGGTCCGGACAAGCCGGGCCATGACGTTTCTTGCGTGACATGGAAGCACCGGCCATGCCTCTGGAACCCGTTTCCCACAGCACCGTCCGCACCCCGGTGCTCGAGATCGCCTATCTGGACTCCAGCCCCCCGGACGGCACCCCGGTGATTCTGCTGCACGGCTGGCCGTCAGATGTGCACGATTACGACGAGGTGGCACCACCTCTGGCCGCCGCCGGCTTCCGGGTGCTGGTGCCGTGGCTGCGCGGCTTCGGGCCGACGCGGTTCCTCGATGCCGCGACGCCGCGCAGCGGGCAGCAGGCGGCGCTCGGCGCCGATGTGCGCGACTTCATGGACGCGCTGTCGATTCCTCGTGCGATCCTGGCCGGCTACGACTGGGGTGGCCGCGCCGCCTGTGTCGTTGCCGCGCTGTGGCCGGAACGTGTGGTTGGGCTTGTTTCGATCACCGGCTACGCCATCCAGGACATCGCGGCGGCGGCGGCGAACCCCGGTTCGGCCGAGCAGGATTTTCGGTATTGGTATCAGTGGTATTTCCACACCGAACGGGGCCGCGCCGGGCTGACCGCGAACCGCGCGGAGCTTGTGCGCCTGATGTGGCGGCTGTGGTCGCCGAACTGGGCCTTCGACGATGCAACGTTTGCTCGGACCGCCGCGAGTTTCGACCATGCCGATTTCGTTAGCGTGACGATCCAGTCTTACCGCCACCGTTACGGCAACGCCCCCGGAGACCCCGCCTACGACGATCTGGAAGCACGCCTGGCAGCGCAGCCGGAGATCGCGGTGCCCTCCATCGTGCTGCATGGCGAGGCCGACGGCGTCACCGCGCCCGCCGGCTTCATCCCGCGCGACCGTCTGTTCACCGGCCGGTTCGAGCGGCGGCTGATTCCGCGCGCCGGCCATTTCCTGTCGCGCGAGAACCCCGGCGAGCTCGTCGCGGCTGTGCAACGTCTGGCCGCGGAGCAGCGATCATGAACATCGTCCCCACCGGTCGGAGCCTCGGCGCAACCATCGGCGGCATCGATCTGGCGGATCTGCTCTCCGACAGCGATTTCCGGACCGTGCTGCGCGCGCTCGGCCAATACGGCGTGCTGTGCTTTCCGGGCCAGAGCTTTGAAACCCCGGCGTTCGCGGCGTTCGCGCGGCGGTTCGGCGAGCTGGAGGTGAACGTCGCCAACCAGTTTCATGAGCCGGACTTTCCCGAGATCATGATCCTGTCGAACCAGGTGACGCCGGACGGCAAGCCCGTCGGCCTGAACGATGCAGGGCAGGGCTGGCACACCGACATGTCCTATAGCCGCGAGATCGCCCTGGCGAACGTGCTGCATGCCCTGGCGGTGCCGGTGCGCAACGGCACATCCGTCGGCGAAACGCAGTTCCGCAACATGCACGCCGCCTATGACGAATTGCCCGAGTCGTTGAAGCACACACTGGAAGGCCGCACGGCAACGCACGACTTCGAGAAATTCTGGGAGGTGATGCGCCAGCGCCCGGGTTCCAGGCGCGCGAAGCTGACCGACGAGCAGAAGCGCCGCAAGCCGCCGGTGTCGCAGCCTTTGGTGCGGGTCCATCCGCTGACCGGGCGGAACGTGCTGTATGCCAATCCCGGCTACACCATGTGGATCGACGGCATGGACCGCAACGACAGCGATACGATCCTGGATTATCTGTTCCGGCATCAGGAGCGCGCGGATTTTCTGTATGCCCATCGCTGGACCGTTGGCGATGTGCTGATGTGGGATAACATTGGAACGGTTCATAACGCGATTGCCGACTATACACTGGAGGAACCGCGATATATGCGACGGGCGCAGGTAATGGCGACGCTCGACTACAGGTCGCTGGTGGGGTGACAGGGCGACGGGTCTACCGCCAACGCGTGCGGCACCAGGTGGCCCGGACTGACGCCAGGCCATGACGCAAGGGGACGCCGCGATCTACACGCTGAACTCCAGCGTCACCCCGAACGCCTCCGTCGCTGGCACCAGCACGCTGGTGCCAATCCGGTCCACGCCGCGGATGCCGCCGGCCTCCAACGCCGTCTCCGCCGCATCCAGCGACACCGTCCGGAACGTCAGCGCCGCCATGTAGTCCCGCCGCCCGCGGCTGTCCGGCGCGGCGTTACCGAACAGTTCCCACAACGCCGCCGGAGTCACCACATCGAACCGGGCCAGCCCCAGGAGCAATGAGCAGCCGTCATCCGTGGCCCGCACCGTCCGTGCACCGAACATCCGGCCGAACAGCCGCCCGAGCTCCTCCGGATTCTCCGCCGCGATCACCGCCCGGGCGATGGCAATGGTGCCGTTGGCGTGGTGCCGCCACTCATCCCGCCACACGAGGTCTCGGGTCAGGTGCTCGCAAAAATACAGCCGCCCGGCGGCGACCCCGGCGCGCGGCAACCGGGTGGTGCGGAACACCGCGTCGCGCTGACCGCCATCGATCTCCACCGGGCGGGAGAACTGCTGCGGCGGCTCGATATCGACATCCTGCCGCCGCAGCGCCTCATACGTTGCCGCCGCGTCCAGCGTGGCGAACACCAGGCCGTTCAGGCCGAGCGGCGCCTCCATGATCTCCGGGCGGCCGGCATCGCCTGCCGGAGCGGCGATCAGTTCCAGGTAGTCGGTGCCGAACATCGCCAGGTGGTTCATCGACCCCAGCGTATGGTAGCCACGCGGCGTCAGGGTGAAGCCGAGCCGCTTGTAGGTCGCGGCGGCCTCGTCGATCCGGTCGCGGACGTTAACGACGGCGTGATCGAGCACGGGGACGGGGAAGACGTGAGGCATGCAGGGTTCCGTTCAGAGGGGCGCCGCCGGCAGCGCCGTATGCACCCATCGTCCGACAGGAAGCCCGGCGGCGGCAACAAGAATGCGGATGGAGTTCACATCCGGATCGGTTGTATGCTCCATTTCACGCTTATCAACGCAGCGCGAAGGATCCGGATCATGTCCGACGTTCAACCCGTTCTCCTGCTGACCGGCGCCAGCCGCGGCATTGGCCATGCCGCCGTCAAGCGCTTCGGCGGCGCCGGTTGGCGCGTGCTGTCGATCTCCCGCCAGGCGTTCGATCCGCGCTGCCCCTGGCCGGGTGGCGAGGCCAACCACATCCAGCTCGACCTCGCGAATGTCGACGAGGTGCGCGAGGCGCTGCCGAGAATCAAGGAGATTACCAACGGCCGACTCGACGCGCTGATCAACAATGCTGCGGTGTCGCCCAAGCACGCGGACGGCAGCAAGATCACCTCCCTGCAGATGGCGTATCAGGACTGGCTGCATATCTTCAACGTCAACTTCTTCTCCGCCGTGCTGCTGGCGCAGGGCCTGAGCGAGCTGCTGATCGAGTCAAAGGGCAGCATTGTCAACATGACCTCGATCGTCGGGTCGCGGGTGCATCCGTTCGCCAGCGCGGCATACGCCACGTCCAAGGCGGCGCTGGCGGCGCTGACGCGGGAGATGGCGAACGATCTCGGCCGCTACGGCGTGCGGGTGAATGCGGTCTCGCCGGGGGAGATCGACACGGCGATCCTGTCGCCGGGGACAGAGGAGATCGTGCAGCGGGAGATCCCGATGCGCCGTTTGGGCAAGCCGGGGGAGGTGGCGGACTTGCTATACTTCCTGTGTTCGAACCAGGCGCTGTACCTCAGCGGTTCGGAAGTGCATATCGACGGCGGCCAGCGGGTCTAGCGCGCGGACGGCCGCTTCGCGTACGGGCTGCGAAGCGAGCCGGATAGTGCGTCCGTCTCCGCGGCGGTGTGTGTATCGGCTTCCGCTTTATGCGCAGAGCCGACCAGCGGCGGCCGCCGGCACCGCGATGACGGAAAATGGTGTCGGCATTGCTGCAGACGTCATGGTGGCCGAAGGGCCACCATCCACGCCTTGCGGTGATGACGCGAGCCAAGGCGTGGGGCAACGCGGGCTGCGCCGAAGGCGGAGGGAAATTTCTCTACGATCTCGAAATCTCCGAATCTCTGCGCAATAAGCGTACGCGCAGCAAGTGCCTGTGGTGCCGGTGACCCGCCGGCTCCCCACCCGCATGTCCGAAGTCGCAACAAGTCATCAACGCGACCAACCTTGCAGCATCGCCGCAACGCCGCAACATGGTGGCAAACGACCAGCGCGAGAGGAAGCCCATGCCAGACGGAACCACCACAATCGGCCGCTTCGGCAGCGGCCGCGACGTGCGGCGGATCGAGGATGCCGGGTTGCTGGCCGGCGCCGGCCGTTTCACCGATGACATCTCGCTGCCATCGCAGACCCATCTGGTCTTCCTCCGGTCCCCCGTCGCGCATGCCCGCATCGTCTCGATCGACACCTCGGCAGCACTGGCTTTGCCCGGTGTCGTCGCTATCCTGACCGGAGCGGAGCTGGCCGCGGCCGGCGTAAAACCGCTGCCGGTGGCGCCGATATTCCAGCGCCCCGACGGCTCCCCGGGCGCGATGCCGCTGCGTCCCCCGCTGGCGCATGAGGTGGTCCGCTTCGTCGGCGAAGCCGTTGTAGCGGTCATTGCCGAAACGGCGGAGCAGGCGAAGGACGCCGCTGAAGCCGTCAACGTCGAGTATGACGAATTGCCCGTCGTGACCAATATCGCTCAGGCGACGGCCGCGAACGCTCCGCTGGTCTGGACCGCCGCCAACGGCCCCAAGGACGGCAACGTCGCGGCGCAGATGAAGCACGGCGATGCCGAGAAGGCTGATGCTGCCTTCACCTCCGCCGCGCATGTGGTGGCGCTCGACATCCTGAACCAGCGCCTCGTGCCGGCGTCGATGGAGCCGCGCAGCGCGCTCGCCGCCTACGATGCCGCGACGGATCGCGTGACACTGCGCCTGTCCAGCCAGATGCCCTCCGGCGCGCGGGACACGCTGTGCACCGTGCTCGGGCTGCCCACCGAGAAGATCCGCGTCGTCGTCGGCGATGTCGGCGGCGGGTTCGGCATGAAGACCGGCCTCTACGCCGAGGATGCCGTCACGGTCTACGCCGCCCGCCAAACCGGCCGCCCGGTGAAGTGGCAGCCGGAGCGGCTGGACGAGTTCCTGTCGGCCACGCACGGCCGCGACATCGAAAGCCGCGCCGAACTGGCGCTGGACGCGGACGGCAGGGTGCTGGCCTACCGCATCCGCACCAAAGCCAATGTCGGCGCCTATCCCGGCACCTCCGCAATCATCATCCAGCTCATGATCGGCCCCTGGGTCTCCACCAGCATCTACGATATCGGGACGATCGATTTCGAGATGCAGGCGGTGCTGACGAACACCGCGCCGACAGGGGCGTATCGCGGCGCCGGGCGGCCGGAGGCGATCTATCTGATCGAGCGCCTGTTCGACGTCGCCGCCAGGAAACTCGGCCTGGACCCGGCGGAGATCCGCCGCCGCAACCTGATCGCGCCGGAGCAGATGCCGTACACTAACGCCATGGGCCAGGTGTATGATTCCGGCAAATTCGGCTCGATCATGCAGCAGGGGCTGGAACTGGCGGACTGGGACGCCTTTCCGGCGCGTGAGGCGGACTCGAAGGCGCGCGGCAAGCTGCGCGGGCGCGGCATGGCGTCGTTCCTGGAATGGACCGGCGGCAACGCGTTTGAGGAGCGGGTGACCGTCGCGGTCTCCGGCGACGGCGACATCGAGGTCTACGCGTCCACGATGCCGATGGGGCAGGGGATCGCCACCTCCTATGCGCAGCTTGTGGTGGATGTGTTCGGGGTGGAGATCGAGCGCATCCGCATCGTGATGGGCGACACCGACCGCGGTCAGGGCTTCGGCAGCGCCGGGTCGCGCTCTTTGTTCACCGCCGGTTCGGCGATCAACCACGCGTCCGAGACAGCGGTGGCGAACGGCCGCGACCTGGCGGCGGAGGCGTTGGAGGCGGCGGCTGGCGACATCGAGTACGAGGCGGGCGTGTTCCGCATCGCCGGCACCGATCGCAGCATCGGCCTGTTCGAACTGGCGGAGCGTCAGCCGGAGCGGCGGATCTACGTCGATTCCACCAGCAAGGTGGCCGGGCCGAGCTGGCCGAACGGCTGCCATGTCGCCGAGGTGGAGGTCGATCCGGAGACCGGGGCGGTGGAGATCGTCTCCTATGTTTCCGCCAACGATGTCGGCCGGGTGGTGAACCCGATGATCGTGCGCGGCCAGCTGGACGGCGGCGCGGTGCAGGGTATCGGCCAGGCTTTGGGCGAGCAGATGCTGTACGATCCGGAATCGGGCCAGGCGCTGACCGCCAGCATGATGGACTACTTCATGCCGCGGGCGGACATCATCCGCGGCTTTACGCATGTGCTGGACCAGTCCATCCCGTGCCGCAACAACCCGCTAGGGGTTAAGGGCGTCGGGGAGCTGGGCACGATTGGCGCAACTCCGGCGGTGGTGAACGCGGTGGCGGATGCGCTGGCCCGGGCGGGGCGGTTGGAGGCCGCGCAGACAATCCAGATGCCGCTGACGCCCGGGAAGCTGTGGGCGGCACTGCGGTAGGGCGATACCCCAGCTTGGTAATGGAGGAAACGACATGAACCCACCCGATCGCCTGCGCGCCTTATTGGCCGAACCGGGCCTTATCGTGATGCCGGCCGTGTGGGACGGCCTGTCCGCAAGGCTTGCCGCGTCCGCCGGCTTCAAAACCGCGTTCCTGTCCGGCTCCTGCGTCGCAGCAAGCCGGCTGGGCGGTCCCGACCTCGACCTGATCTCGTTCGCTGAAATGTTCGATTCGTTCAACATGGTCCGCGGCGCGGCGCCGGAAATCTTGATCCTGGCCGACGGCGACCACGGTTACGGCAACGCCATGAACGTGCAACGCACGGTCCGCGCCTACGGACGGGCGGGCGCGGCGGCGATCCTGATCGAGGACAAGATCACACCGCGCGCACTGACCGCCGCAGGAAAAGCCTGCCTGCCGCGTGAAGAAGCCCGGATGAAGATCCGCGCGGCGGTGGAAGCCGCGACGGAATCCGGCATCCTGGTGCTGGCGCGCACCGATTGCCGGCCTACGCGAGGCATCGATGAGGCGGTAGCGCGGATCGAAATGTACGTTGAAGAAGGCGCCGACATCCTGTTCCTGGATTCTCCCGCCGACGACGAGGAAATCCGCCGCGCCGTCGCCGCTGCCGGCGGCCGTCCGTCCTTTGCCGTGCTGTCTCCCGGCTCGCCGCGAGCGACCCCGTCGCAAAGCCAGGCCGCTGCACTCGGTTTCAAGATCGGCACCTATCCCACCGGCATGCTGTCGCCCGCCGCGGCCGGAATGAAAGCCGGACTGGCGGCCCTGGCCGCGGGAGAGGCGGAGGCTGCCAGCGCGTTGCCACCGGCGGAGCTGCGTGCGGCATTGGGCTGGGCGGAGTACGACGCGCAGGCGAAGCGGTTCATCGTTTCGGAATGAGCGGCTGGTTGGCGAACCGGCCTGCCGCCCAATCGTCATGGTGCGCGCAGGCGCGCCATCCACGCCTTGCCGTGCCGGTTGAGGCGAAGGCGAGGATTCCGCCCCCCGGCGTTCGCCGCGGCATGCTCTGTCGGCATGACGAGGGAAAGCGCGCCTTTCGCGGCGCCGGCACAAAGCCTACGGGGGCTTGCCCACGCCCCCCGGGGTCTGCCCTGATAGAGTATGCGCACAAACGGCAGGGGCTCCCTCATGTGGCAATTCTGGATCGACCGCGGCGGCACTTTCACGGATATCGTCGCACGTAATCCGGACGGCAAACTCTCCACCCATAAGCTGCTGTCGGAGAACCCGGAACGCTACCAGGACGCAGCCATCGCCGGCATCCGTTCGATCCTGGGCATTGAGGCTGGCGCGCCGATCCCGTCCGGTCTGATTGACGCGGTGAAGATGGGCACCACCGTCGCCACCAACGCCCTGCTCGAACGCAAGGGCGACCGGGTGTTGCTGCTGGTCAACCGCGGTTTTGCGGATGCGCTGCGCATCGGCAACCAGGCGCGACCGCGGCTGTTCGACCTCTCAATCAGCCTCCCCACCATGCTCTACGAGCATGTCGCCGAGATCGGTGGCCGTGTCGGCGTGGATGGCGCCGAGGTCGAACCGCTGGACGAGGACGCGGCCCGCGCCGTTCTGGCCGATGCCCGCGCCGCCGGCATCAAGGCCTGCGCGATCACCCTGATGCACGCCTGGAAATATCCGGCGCACGAACGGCGCCTGGCCGAACTGGCGGCCGAAGCCGGGTTCACACAGGTTTCCGCCAGCCACGCCGTCAGCCCGCTGCTGCGGCTGGTGCCGCGCGGCGACACCACCGTGGTGGACGCGTATCTGTCGCCGATACTGCGCCGCTATGTCGGGCAGGTGGCGTCAGAGCTCAGCGGCACGCGGCTGTATTTCATGCAGTCGAATGGCGGCCTGACCGAGGCGGGCAGCTTCCAGGGCAAGGACGCCATCCTCTCCGGCCCGGCCGGCGGCATCGTCGGCGCCGCCCGCACCGCGGGTATGGCGGGCATCGACCGCATCATCGGCTTCGACATGGGGGGCACCTCCACCGACGTGGCCCTGTATGCCGGCGGGTTTGAGCGGGCGTTCGAGACGGCGGTCGCCGGCGTGCGGATGCGGGCGCCGATGATGGCGATCAACACGGTGGCAGCGGGCGGCGGCTCGATCCTTCACTTCGACGGCGCGCGCATGCGGGTGGGGCCGGACAGTGCGGGCGCGGATCCCGGGCCGGCGTGCTACCGGCGGGGCGGGCCGCTGACGGTGACGGATGCGAATGTCTGTGTCGGCAAGATCCAGGCGGCGCATTTCCCGCCGATATTCGGTCCGCGCGGCGACCAGCCGCTCGACCCCGACGCGGTGACGGCGAAGTTCGCGGAACTGGCGCGCGGCATCGGCGGGGACAGGACGCCGCTTCAGGTGGCGGAGGGCTTTCTGCAGATTGCCGTCGCCAACATGGCGAACGCGATCAAGCAGGTCTCGGTGCAGAAGGGGCACGATGTCAGCCGCTTCGCTCTGCAGTGCTTCGGCGGGGCAGGGGGGCAACACGCCTGCCTGGTGGCCGATGCGCTGGGGATGGAGACGGTGTTCATCCATCCGTATGCCGGCGTGCTGTCGGCCTACGGCATGGGCCTGGCGGACCAGACGGCGATGAAGGAGCAGGCGGTGGAAGTGCCGCTTTCGGCGGAGACGTTGCCTCAGCTTGAGGACCTGGCCGACAAGTTGGCCACCGACGCGGTCGCGGCGCTGGAGGCTCAGGGCGCGCACCCCGGCGACGTGCAGACCGCGCGGTCGCTGCATCTGCGCTACGCCGGCACCGAAGCCGCGCTGATCGTGAAGCTGGGGGCATTGGAAGAAATCCTGGCTGATTTCACCGCGGCCCACCGCGCCCGCTTCGGCTTCGCCACCCCGGAACGTCCCGTGGTGGCGGAGACCGTCGCCGCCGAGGCGACTCTGCCGGGGACGGTCGCCGCCGAGGCGGAACTGCCGGCGCGCGACAGCGGCGAGCCCGAGATTATCGACCGCGTTGAGATCTTCACCGGCGGCGAGGCGGTCGAGGCGCCGGTGCTGGAACGGACGTCGCTGCTGGCCGGCGACCGCATCGCCGGGCCCGCGTTGATTCGCGAGGCCAATGCGACGACGGTGATCGAGCCGGGTTGGACGGCCGAAGTTACCCATCTGAACCATATGATCCTGCGCCGTACTGAAATTCTGGCGACGCGGGTGCCTGCCGGCAGCGGCCGCCCCGATCCGGTGCTGCTGGAGCTGTTCAACAACCTGTTCATGAACGTGGCGGAACAGACCGGCGCGGTGCTGCAGAACACGTCGATGAGCGTAAACATCAAGGAACGTCTGGATTTCTCCTGCGCCATCTTCGATGCGGATGGCGGCCTGGTGGCGAACGCGCCGCACGTGCCGGTGCACCTGGGCGCAATGGGCGAAAGCGTGCGCACCGTGCTGGCTCACCGAAGCAGCACGCTGAAGCCGGGCGATGTCGTGGCGCTGAACAATCCGTTCAACGGCGGCACGCATCTGCCGGATGTCACCGTGATCACCCCGGTGTTCGACGAGGCCGGAGCGAAAATTCTCTTCTTCGTCGGCAACCGCGGGCACCACGCCGATATCGGCGGGATTACCCCGGGGTCGACGCCGCCGGAGTCGCGCACGTTGGAGGAGGAAGGCGTCGTCATCGACGATTTCCTGCTGGTCGATGGCGGCGATTTCCGCGAGACCGAATTTCGGGCGCTGCTCGCCTCCGCCCGCTATCCGGCGCGCAGCCCGGACGTCAACGTGGCCGACATCAAGGCGCAGGTTGCAGCCAACGAGAAGGGCGTGCAGGAACTGCGGCGCGTGGTGTCGCAATACGGCTGGCCGGTGGTCAGCGCGTATATGCGCCACGTCATGGACAACGCCGAGGAATCGGTTCGGCGCGTGATCGACCGCCTCGGCTCCGGTCGTTTCGACTATCAGATGGACAATGGGCGGCGGCTTGTGGTTTCCGTCAGCATCGACCCGGCATCGCGCAGCGCCACCATCGACTTCACCGGGACCGGTGCGCAGAACGAGGGCAATTTCAACTCGCCGCCCGCGGTGACCCGTGCGGCGGTGCTGTATGTGTTCCGTTGCCTCGTCGGCGACGACATCCCGCTGAACGACGGCTGCATGAAGCCGCTGAAGCTGATCATCCCCCCTGGAACGTTCCTCTCGCCGCAGCCGGGCGCGGCGGTGGTGGCCGGCAATACGGAGGTCTCACAGGCGACCTGCAACGCGCTTTTCGGGGCGCTCGGGGTGATCGCCTGCTCGCAGGCGACGATGAACAACTTCCTGTTCGGCGATGCCACGCGCCAATACTATGAAACGATCTGTGGCGGCACCGGCGCGGGACCGGGGTTCGGCGGGACCTCGGCGATCCATTCGCATATGACCAACACGCGGATGACCGATCCCGAAGTGCTTGAGTTGCGCTACCCGGTGCGGCTGGAACGGTTCGCCATCCGCCGCGGTTCCGGCGGGGCGGGCAAGTGGCACGGCGGCGACGGCGCGGAGCGCCGGATACGGTTCCTGGAGCCGATGACCGCGGTGATTGTCTCCTCCCGCCGCACCGTCGCGCCGTTCGGCCTGGACGGCGGAGCGGATGGCTCGTCCGGGCGGCAATGGGTGGAACGGGTGGATGGCGGGCGCGAGACGCTGACCGGGACGGATCAGGCGGAACTGGCCGCGGGCGACGCGTTCGTCATTGAAACGCCGGGCGGCGGCGGCTACGGCGCGAGCTGAACAGGCTCGTTAGCCGCTCACCGTCATGGTCCGCGAGGGTAGACGATTCACGCCTGGCGGTGCGTGACGCGGCGAAAGGCATGGAGTGCGGCCTCGGTCGGCATGACGAGGTGCCCTGTGGGAAAATCACTGCCGCTGCGGCGGGGTGCTTTGTATCAAAAAAAACCTAACGGCGATATATTGATCATGTAACGTGGCGATGCGCGTAAGTTGGCGCTGTCTCGGCTTTTTTCAATGGTTTTTGTAATGGCGGCGAGCCATTGAATACACAACAACAACGTGCTAAAAACCAGTTCGTCTTAGCGTCACGCTGCCGATCTGGAGGGCGCAATGAAATGAGTGCGAACGCCAGTCAGTTGAGGCACCCGGCCAGCGAGCCGAAACAGTCCGTCAGGTGGCTGAGCGCAGTCGGCATGGCGGTCGTCTTCGGTATGTTGGCTGTCGGTGTCATGATCCTGCTTCAGGCGCGAGATGATGCCTGGCGGCAGGCCCAACTGTCCTCGGCCAACCTTGCGCTGGCGTTGGAGCGCGACATTGCCCGTAACATCTCGAGTTATGATCTGTCGCTTCAGGGCGCCGCCGATGCGCTCCGGCTGCCCGGCATCGATCGTGTCAGCCCGGAGATCCGCCAGATGGCGATTTTCGACCGGGCGATCAGTGCCGAATATCTTGGCTCCCTGCTGGTGCTGGACGCGGGCGCCACGATCATCGCCGATTCCACTTCGATTGTACCCCACACGATGAATTTTGCCGACAGGGATTACTTCCTGGTTCACCGGGATCGGCCCGACGCGGGTTTGTTCGTCAGCCGCCCGTTCCATAGCCGGATGCGGGAAGGCGATGCCAGCATCGCGATCAGCCGGCGGATCAATACGTCCGGTGGACAGTTCCAGGGCGTTGTCGTCGGGACCCTGCGGCTGTCCTATTTCCAGGACCGATTCGCCGCCCTCGACCTTGGCCGCAAGGGATCGGTTGCGCTGTTTCGCACCGACGGCCGCCTGATCATGCGGCGGCCCTCCCGGGACGGCGATTTCGATCGCATCCTGGACAATCGGCCGGCGTTCGAAGCATTCGCCAAAGCACAATCGGGACATTTCGTCGGTGCCGGAAGCCTTGACGGGGTCGAACGCCTGATTACCTTCCGGCATATCGACAACCTGCCGCTGATCCTGACCATCGGCCTCGCCGTGGACGACATCAACGCGACGTGGTGGCCGAAGACCGCCGGTGTCGGCGCGCTATTAATCGCTCTGTGCGGTGCAACGATCAGCCTGTGCCTGCTGTTCGAGCGGGAAATTCGGCGTCGCACGGCTTCCGAAACCGCTTTCATGGAGGCGGCCGGGCGAATCTCGGTGTTCACCGATACCGACATTCTGACCAGGCTGGATTTGCGGCGAACCTTCGAAGCCAGGCTTTCGAATGAGTGGCAACGCGCCATCCGCTCGGAGACGTCAATCGCGGTGCTGCTACTGGATATCGATTTGTTCAAGACGTTCAACCAGACGCACGGCAGAGCTGAAGGCGACCGGGCGCTGTGCCGTATCGCCAAATGCGTCCGGCATTCGCTCGCGCGTCCGGGCGACGCCGTCGCGCGGTATGGCGATGACGACTTTGCGGGATTGTTGCCGGAAACGGAATTGGACGGACTACTAACGGTTGCTGAGAAAATTCGTTCAGCCGTCGTAGCGCTGCACATCCAACGCCGCGACCGGTCGGGTAAGTACCTGACGGTCAGTGTCGGAGGGGCGGTGGCACTGCCGGGATCGGGCAGCAGCGAGGCTGCTTTGATCGGCCAGGCAACCGCGGCGCTGGCGAAAGCGAAGCAGGATGGCGGCAACCAGGTCAGCGTGGCCGGTTCGGCCGAGACCGATACCACCCGCCAACTTCTCTCCGGTGCGAACGAACCACGGACGCACGGAGGTGTTGCGGCCCGAGCGGATATGCGGCGTTGTGCACGGCCGCCGCTCGCATAACGCCGCGAACTTGGCATAGGCTGGCTTTCCGGCGGATGCATCTCGCCATCAATCGTAACCCGCGGAGCGGAATAACCGGAGGGGATTGAGCCATGCCAGCACGGACGGGCGCGCAATTCCTGCGTGGACTGCGGGACTCACGCGCCGTGTGGCTTGGTGCCGACAGGGTGGCGGACCCGCTGGACCACCCGGCTTTGCGGGGCGCCGCGGAAGCGATAGCCGAGGTGTTCGACCTGCATCATGAGCATCCCGAAGACTGCCTGATGGCCGATCCGGAAACTGCGGAAACGATCGCGGTCAGTCATATGATTCCACGTTCCCGGGATGACCTGCTGCGGCGGCACCGGGCGCTGCGGCGGGTGGCGGAGTTCTCTGCCGGGCTGATGGGGCGCACGCCGGACTATATGAACGTCACCTTCGCGGGCTTCGCCGGCCGATCGGATGAGTGGGGCGCGAATGGGAACGAGGAGGGCGCAGAAAATCTCGTTGCCTATCAGCAGAGGCTGGCGCGCGACGACCTGAGTCTGACGCACACGCTGATCCACGCCACCGTCGATAAGGCAAAGGGCCATGTGCCCACCGGCTTTGACGAGACGCAGCTTCATAAGGTCGAAGATACGGGCGGCGGCATTCTGGTGCGTGGCGCGCGGGTGCTGGCGACGCTGGCGCCGTTTGCCGACGAGCTCGCGGTCTATCCGAGCCAGCCGATGCCCGATTCCTCCGTTCGCCATGCGCTGTCATTCTGTATCCGTATGGATACGCCCGGCCTGAAATTTATTTGCCGCGACAGCGTGTCGCTGCCGGGCAGCCGGTTCGACCATCCGTTCTCCAGCCGTTTCGACGAGCAGGACGCCTTCGTCATTTTCGACAATGTCGAAGTCCCCCGCAACAGGGTGTTCATCGACGGCAACCTGCCCGTCTACAACAGCGTGATGTCGGCAAGCTGGCGCGGCAACGCGATGCATCAGACCATGATCCGCGCCTTGACCAAGCTGGAGTTCGCCTGGGGCCTCGCAACACGGATGGCCGAGGCGATCAACGCCAACGATCCGGTGACGCAGCAAATGCTCGGGGAGATCTGGAGCTATGCCGAACTGACCCGTTCGGCGGTTATGGCGGGCGAGCAGGGGGCATATGAATACGGCAACGGCTGCTGGTTCCTGGATCAGCGGCCGATGAACGCGCTGCGCGCTACCCTGCCGTACTGGTTCCCCCGCGTTAACGAAATCATTCGCCTGATCGGATCGCATAACGTGCTGTGCACGCCCGCGGCAGCGCAGTTCGCCGATGCGCAACTGCGCCCGCTGATCGACAAATATTTGCGCGGGGCAGGGGACGTGACAGCGGAACAGCGTGCGCGGATTTTCCGGCTGGGCTGGGACTTCGCCGGCACGGCGCTGGCAAGCCGCAACGAGCAGTATGAGCGGTTTTACCTGACCTCCGGCGCTCGCAATCGGCAGGCCAATCAGTTGCGCGCGGAGCGAGCGGTCGCCGATGCGATGGTGGACCGGTTTCTGCATGACGATGTTGGTTAAGACGCTGGACGCGGCTGCACGATGTGAGCAATCTGGCGCTGCTGAACGGAGGCGGGTGGATGTATCGGGCGGGATTTGGGGTGATGGTGGCCGCAGTGGCATTGGTTGCCCTGGCGGGATGTGCTTCGGATGCCGCCCCGCCGGGGACGCCTGGTTCTGTCAATGCCTATGTCCATGGCCGCGTAGAGACGGGTCTGAGCTTCACCCGATAGCCCGCCTTACGCGACCCGGCGGGACTTCAAAGCGACTGCCGGCTTTGCGTAAAAGCCAGGGTGCTGAGACAGGCCCAGAAATTATTTTGTCTATCTGTAGCTCCATGATCCTTGACGATGGACGTCATGGCGGCCACCGGACTCCGGAGAATCGCTTTCAATGCGCGCGGTGGGAAGACAGTCGCCACAAGCTGATCCACCGGAACCCTGACGTTCGCGCGCGTGGTTTCCAACTCTCCGGACTCATGAGGTCAGCGATGAAGCCTTCAGTTGCCGCGGAATTGTGATTTAAGCATCCCCGATTGCCGCCTCAACCAAAAGTTACGTTGCTAAAGGTTCTGAAACCCATCAGAAGCGAACCGTATCCGGGGTATGACGGATCTCTAGACTCGTCCACTTGCGAGTTTTTCGTCTTCACGGAACAGTTCCAGAACCACTTGCGTTAATTGGGGGATCTTATGCGAGACGACCTGTCCCGGCGCGTCACGGCCGAGTTCTTCGGCACATTCTGGCTAACCTTCGGCGGTTGCGGCGCGGCCGTGCTGGCCGCCGCCTATCCGACCCTGGGCATCGGTTTCCTCGGGGTGGCCTTCGCCTTCGGCCTGACAGTACTGACCATGGCGTACGCCGTGGGCCATATCTCCGGCGGGCATTTCAATCCGGCGGTTACCCTGGGTCTTTGGTCCGCCGGCCGCTGCGCGACCAAACACGTCGTTCCCTATATCGTCGCCCAGGTCGTTGGCGCAATCGCCGCCGCGGCAGTACTGTGGTTCATCGCGTCCGGCAAAGCCGGCTGGGTCCCGGGCGGTTTCGCCTCCAACGGCTACGGCGATCTCAGCCCCGGCAAGTATGGATTGGTGTCGTGCTTTGTCACCGAGCTGGTACTGACCTTCTTCTTCCTCTATATCATTATCGGTACCACGTCGAAGGGCGCCGCTTCGGGCTTCGCCGGCATCCCGATCGGCCTCGCGCTGACCCTGATCCATCTGGTGTCGATCCCGGTCACCAACACCTCCGTCAATCCCGCGCGCAGCACCGGCCCCGCGCTGTTCGCCGGCGGCGAGTATATCGCTCAGCTCTGGCTGTTCTGGATCGCGCCGATAGCCGGGGCGATGCTCGCCGGCGCCTTTGCACGCTGGCTGTATGAGCCGGATACACTGGTCCAGACGGTCGTGGTTGAAGAACGCGAGCGCCGCCGCCCGGCCTGAACGCATCCAACCTTCCGCATGCGGCCGATGCCCGGGCGTGTCCCGGGCATCGGCGATTCATGTTGGATGTATCATGCCTTTTCCGCCGCCCGGGCAAGCTTTATGCTGGGTGGCATGACTCCTGTAGCCGCACCGGAAAATCCGGATGTCGCAGTTTGGCGGAAAGCGAAGCGGCCGGAGCTGATCGCCCGGCGGCTGGCGTTGACCGCGGCGGAACGCACCGCCGCCGGCGATCGGATCACCATGCGCCTGAAAGCGCTGCTGGCCGCCGCACCGGCCCGGCTGATGGGTTTCTACTGGCCGTTCAGAGGCGAGTATGACCCGCGTCCGCTGGTGCGGGAACTCCACGCGGCGGGCGCGGCGCTGGCTCTGCCCGTCGTCATCGGCAAGGCGCAGCCGCTGGTGTTTCGGCCGTGGTGGCCCGGCGCGCCGATGGCCCGCGGCGTTTGGGACATCCCGGTTCCCGCCGCCGGCGATCCCGTCCAGCCGGACACACTTTTGGTGCCGCTGGTCGGCTTCGATGCCGGGAATTACCGCCTCGGCTATGGTGGCGGCTTCTATGACCGCACCATCGCCGCCGTGGCGGTAAGGCCACGCAGCATCGGCGTCGGATTCGCCTGTGCCCGGCTGCCGACCGTCCATCCGCAGCCATACGATGTGCGAATGGATCACGTCGTCACCGACGAGGATCATTGAACGAAGCCGCCCGGCTAGCGGCCGATATTGATATCCACCCGCCGGACGGCCAGGTTCGGCTTGCCTTCGGGATCGGTTATCCCGTTTGCCTCGACTGAAATGCGGGCGGCGCCGATGCCATCGGCAACCAGGGCTTTCTTCACCGCTTCGGCTCGCTGGGCGGATAGCCCATCGACGTCCTTCGAGGGATCGGGTGGCGCGGAATAGCCGGCCAATGACACGGGCTGCAGTGGATGGTCATGCGCGAACGCCGCCGCGTCGGTGATCGCGGCCCGGGCATTGTCGTCCAGGTCGGACGAATAGGGCTGGAAGAAGATGCTGTATTTCCGGGTGTGTTCGCCGAACGGATTGGCGCATCCTGCCAGGGCGGTCAGCAAAATCAGGGCGGCAAAGCGATAGCGCATGACGGTCTCAACTTTGGTTACCGTTGCTTCATGCTATGGGATTTCGCCAGTAGCAAGCGGTCATGATCCGAATCGTCCTGGTGCAACAAGCGGAATGACGGCGGCCGCCTCGCCGGGGTCGCGGCCGGGCACAAGGCTCGGCGAAAACGGTCTAGGAAACTACCATACCACTGTGGCAATGTCCGCCCCGGTCCGGCCGGGTGATTCGAGGAATTTTATGAGCCAGCACGATTTTGCCGCCGTCATCAGCGCGACGGCGCAGGAGGTTTTTCGCCAGCCGTCGATTCCGTTCAGTGCCGAACGGGCGTTCCGCGACATTCCCGGTTTCGATTCGGTGCTGGCGATCCAGTTCATCCTGGCGATCGAGAGCGCGTTGGACGTCACTCTGAACGAGGAAGAGGTCGATACAATGCACACGATGGGCGATCTATTGACCCTGCTTGAGGCAAAGACGATCAGTCGCTGACGCCCAGGCGCTCGGCCAGGCCGATGCGCTGCAGCTTGCCGGTGGCGCCCTTGGGGATTTCCTTCAGGAAGACGATTGTCCGCGGCACCTTGAACGGCGCCAGCCGCCCGGCGACGAACGCGCGCAGCGCTTCGGCGTCCCCCGGGGCGCCGTCCGCCAGGACCACGGCGGCGGCCACGTCCTCGCCGAAGGTGCGGCTCGGCATCGCGAAGGTCACCACCTGCTGGACGGACTCGTGTTCCATCAGGATGTTGTCCACCTCTATCGGCGCGATCTTTTCGCCGCCGCGATTGATGATTTCTTTCAGGCGTCCGGTCAGGCGCAAATAGCCCGCTGCGTCCAGCACGCCCTCATCCCCGGTGCGGAACCAGCCGTCATGAAACGCGGAGGCGTTGGCGGCCGGGTTGTTCTCGTAGCCGGCGGTGACGTTGGGGCCGCGGATCACCACTTCGCCGGTGGCACCCGCCGGCAGCAGCGTGCCGTGCGCGTCCATGATCGCCACGTCCGGCCCGGCGGCGAGGCCGACGCTGCCGGCGTAACGAGCCGCCGGCGGCAGCGGGTTGCTGGCCATCTGGTGGGTGGCTTCGGTCATCCCGTAGGATTCGATCACCGGCACGCCGAATGCCGTTTCCATCGCCGCCATCACCGGGGGCGGCAGCGATGCGGACGAGCTGCGGATGAAACGAAGCCGACCGGACCTGATGACGTCGTTGAAGCGGGGCGCGAGGTCGAGCAGCGCCTGGTGCATCGTCGGCACCGCCGAATACCATGTCGGCCGCACCTCCCGCAGCCAGGTGAAGAAACGAAATCCGCTGAGGCCGGGCGTGCAGCAAACCGATCCGCCGGCGGCGACGGAGGAGAGCACGGCGGCGATCAGGCCGTGGATGTGGAACAGCGGCATGATGTTAAGGCAGACATCGTCCGGCGTCAGGCTGAGCGTCCGGGCGATATGGCGGGCCGAGGCGGCGAGGTTGGCATGGCTGAGCGGCACGATCTTCGGCCGCGCCGTGGTGCCGGAGGTGTGCAGCACGAGGGCGATGTCGTCTGCTCCGGCGGGTCCGCCGGATGCCGGCGTGCCGGACAGGCCGGGCGGCGGCGAGAGCGTGAACGCGCCGGCCGCGCTGGGGTCGGGGATCAGCTCGATGACCGGGATTCCCTGCTCCGCCGCGACGGCGCGGGCAGGCGTTTCCGCGCCCTGCAAGACGATCAGCGCCTTCGCCCGGAGATCGGCGAGGTAGAAGGCGAATTCCTCGGCCTTGTAGGTCGGGTTGAGCGGCGCGGTGACGGCATGGCAGGCGATGGCTAGGAACGACGACGCGGCCTCGGGTCCGTTGGCCAGCACGATGGCGACGCGGTCGCCGCGACCGATGCCGGCGGCGTTCAGCGCGGCGCCGGTGCGTTCGGCCAGGGCGCGCAAGGCGTGGAAGGAGAGCGGCTGCTGGCCGGGCGCGCCGATGGCGGGGGCTTCGGCGGCGCCGTTAGCGAGAAGCGCGGAGACGGTGGCGGGGGTGCTCATGATGCGGGTTTGTTCCGGAATGCGGCGTTTGGACCTTTGTCCAGCAGCCATGCGTTGGCCGCGACCCGAAGCCAGGCGGCATATTCTATATCGGACAATTCGGGAGACACCTTTAGATTGCTCACATAGCCTCTCATGATACCGGGAGCAATCAACTCGACAGTACCAGGAAGTCGGCCTTCTGCCGTCTCAGTTATATACAAAATCGTATTCCTGGCGTGTCGATTGAGTTCAAGAAACACCGACAGGACCTCAGCCAGCCGCAGCGGCTCGCGCGGCTCCCGGAAGAACGCAAAGTCATCATTCTCGGGAAAAGGGCTGGGCCATTCGCGCAGATCCGCACGAACAAGTATAAAAATTTTGCGTCCGGAACGGAGTGTTTCGTCGAATTTTCGTCTTAGATAGGTCAACCGCGTCGCATGCAAGCGGAAAACGCTTTCCAGATCCGGTTGTTCCTCCGCGTTTTTGAATGCACCGGTGTGCCAACGGATTCCGTATCGATCGAGATGAATGAAATATTCTTCGGGTTCGTATGCCCAAAGGCGCATCGTCAAGTTGGCCGGATCACGTAGCGCCTCGAGATCATTGGAGAGCGCGTCCAGCAGGCTTCTGATCGGGGCATTTGCGAAGCGCAGCAAGCCGAGAACGTCAGCCCCGGCGCTTCGTTGCGCTCCACCGAAAAAGCAATTGTCACCGACGCTTTCAAAACGTTTCAGGAATTCAGGCAATGATGCACCCACCGCACTTGCGATTGCATCGGGTAGCGAGGCGTCAGGTTCGTCCTGGAACCTGTTCGATACCGCGACTGCAATCGCGTTCTCGGCGTCATCGCCGCGAAGGTGAAAGCCTTCCGGTAGGCAAGTCGGCAAACACTCTATGGTGAGGAAATCAATGCTGAAACTCACGAATGAGATTGCCGCGCAGCCCGCAAAGCCTCTGTTCGGAAAGCCGTCCGGACTGAAAAAAGCGAAATTCAGGATTTCCGCATCATCCACGAGCTCCGGCGGCAATGGAATCGTCAGGATGGTGTCACTCGCGATGAAGTAATGCCCGATTACGGCGCCATTGAAGATAATCGAAACACGTTGAACCGGAAGTCGATTTCTCATATATAAAGCACACAGGGAAATTCTGGCTAAATAACGACCACCCGCAGGAGGAGCTTTGATCCGAACGGAGCTGACGCGTTCCGAGGAATAAGTGTAGCCATCTTCATCGAGCAACCAGTTTTCGTCCAGAACCGAAAGGCTATCCCCTGAAGCGCCGAATCGATAGGTGGCATTTTCCTCGGCAGCCACTGAACGCCCGGGCAACGGCGGGATCGCATGGATGACGCGGCAATCTTCCGGATGCGGCAAGAGAATTTCCGCCACTCGGCCGAACGATGGCGGATAGACGGACACGGAATACACACACAGACCGAGCGGACGATCGTCTCGGGATCCTTCGATAAAGTCAGGTCTGACAAAGCACGGATGCTCGAACCGCAAATCGATCGGTTCACCTCCCTGGAGCAGACCTTCGGGAATCGTGCAGTGCATACGCGTGCGCCCGTGCGCACAGGCTGATCCGATAAGATTGCCGTTGGCGAACACCCGCACCACTGCCGTTGTCACGAGCGATGCGAATGTACAGATTGCAAAATCAATAACAACGTGGAGTGACGTTGTCGCCATGGCAGGCGGCAAGCGCAAACCACTGCTACCATGGATCGACCAGATATAGGACTCCTCCTGCCCGCTCCAGCCGAACGTCCGGCACGACGCACTGTTGCCGTGCAAGCCGAAGTCCAATATCAGCAGCGTGCCACCGCGGAGGGGAGCCTCCGCGTCAGACGGAATGTCAGTCGCTGCATCGGCGTCCCGGTGCATCAATGCATCGATCTTCACGGGGGTGGAATCGGGCGACATCCCTGACGATATCCTATGCGTATGAAATGATCCTTCGCGGAAGTTGCCAAACCTGCCGCCATTGCGTCCCGCACGTCACTATATCGTGTGGCATACCAATCCTCATCGACGTCGATGTCGAACGGCAAGAGTCCATCGAAATAGCCTCTGTTGGCGAAATGTTCGGCGGCCGAGGCAAAGTTTCCTGAATCGATCGATTGCGCGGAATCGGTGTACGTCGAGCGATACCAGGCTTCGTCGACACTCATTGCTCCCAGAATTTGGCCGACAAATTCCATAAAGGCGTCCCGCTCGATCCGCACATCCAGATGGCCGCGTTTGATGCTCAATCGCATCTTAACCTTTAGGGCTGCAAATGGCGGCGGTGCGCGGCGGCCGAGCCACCTATCGGCAAACGGCTTGCGGCCTTCAAAATAGCCGTGCCTGCGGAAATGAGATGATACGGTTTCGTCCGGTGAAAGAGCTACAAATTCGAGTACCGCCGGGTATTCGGCCCGATACCAGGTTTCATCAACCGCCACGCCCAGCAGGAGCCTGCTCAGCACTTCCAAAACATCATCATAATGAAAATTTAACAAAACTGCAGAGTCGGCGGCCGACCTGGCAAGCCACCTGTCAAGCAGTGCAAAAGGAGGAATAAGCAGCACGGCCCGCTACCTCACGGCCACAAGCCGGGGTATGCGAGATTTGTGACGTGTCATGACCCGTATCCCCATACCAGACGAACTGCGCCCGATTTAATGGGATGACGCCGTCAAACGCAAGCCCGCAATTGTAATCATATCACAACAGCTCTGCAGAGACGGTGAGATTTGTTGGAGCTTTTCAACGTACGAGTGAGGCGAGTGAGGCGTTCGATCCCGTCCCTGTTTGGGCATCTTCGAACGGCGGCGGCACAACCGCGAGGTCCGTCACCTATAATCGGATCATGCCCGCGCGCTACCCGTTTCACCCCTTCGTCGGGTTCACCTCCAACTCGTCCAGCCGCGCGTAGCGATACACCACCAGGGACGCCACCCAGGCAAAAATGAAGACCCCGACGATGACGAACCCGATGCCGTTGAAATTGGCATTCAGCGCGCCGATGCCGTCCCAGAACCAGCCCTCCAGGCCCAGCTTGCCGCCGATAAGGCCAAGCCCCTCGATCCCGCCGATAAGCAGCGCGACGACCACGGAGACCGCGGTTATCACCAGATTATAATACAGCTTTCGCATCGGCCTGACGAACGCCCAGTTATAAGCCCCGAGCATCAGCACGCCGTCGGTCGTATCGATCAGCGACATCCCCGCCGCGAACAGTGCCGGGAATACCAGAATCGACCAGATCGACAGCCCCTCCCCGGCCTGGGTGGCGGACAGGCCGAGCAGCGCCACCTCGGTCGCCGTATCGAAACCGAGACCGAACAGAAATCCCAGCGGCATCATGTGCCAGCTTTGCGTCACCAGCCGGAACAGCGGCCGGAACAGCCGCGCCAGCAGCCCGCGGCTGTTGAGCAGCAGGTCGAAGTCATCGTCGGCAAAAGCGCCTCCCGCCCGCACATGCCGGAACGTCTTCCAAACCCCCAGCAGGATGACGATGTTCATGGCCGCCACCGCGAACAGGAACAGCGTGGAAACCGACGTGCTGACAACGCCGCCGAGATCCTTCCATCCCGACAGGCCGGAGGCCAGTTCCGTCGTCAGCATGGCGACCGCGAGCGCGGCAAGCACGACGACCGTGGAATGACCGGCCGAGAACCAGAAGCCGACGCTGACCGGGCGCTTGCCCTCCTGCATCAGCTTGCGCGTCACGTTGTCGATGGCCGCGATATGATCCGCATCGACGGCGTGGCGCAGGCCAAAGCTGTAGGCGAGCAGCGCGGTGCCGAGCATCACCGGGTGGTGGCGGAAGGTATAAAGCGCCCAGCCCCACGCGCCTAAGTTGACGGCGGCCAGCAGCACATAGATCGCGGCAAGCCGGCCGCGTAGATTGGCGGCGCGGTCATCGAAGGCTCGGGTCAACAGGTTCAACATGAAGGCTTCCCGCAAGCGGCGTCCGATGTCACTGCTACCCCGGTACGTCCCGCAAAGCGAGAGAAGAACCCGCCGGAACACCCCGCCCGGCGCGGCAGCACTGACGCCAATGATGGCAGGTCTCCTGGCTTGCGGGTCTCTGTCCGCCGCCGCCTTCCCGGGGAGTCCCAGTGGCGGAGTGGCGGCGAACTCGCCGCTTACAGTTGCGGGGGCAGCCGCGGCGTTGAACCGCGTTCCCTTTTGATCCCCTGGCGGGGAACCATCACGGTCACGTTAGGTTCGGAGGCGCCAGGGGTCAACCGCCGAAACGCTCCGGTTAGTCCTGGTATGTGTGCATGGTCGCGCCTGCGAGGAGAGCCGCCACATGCTCCGCAAGGCGTTTGCCGTCAACCGGCTTGCGCACCAATGAGAAGGTTGCACCGGTCGTGCCGCCGTCAGCGGTTTCCGCGACACCGGCGGTTACGAAGCCGGTGAGAAGGATGGCAGGCAACCCACTGCGGCGCCGTTGCACCTCCTTGATCAGCGCCATACCGTCCATGCCGGGCATCGAAAAATCCGATATGATCACATCGGCGGCGACGCCAGTGTCGAGCAGCGCCAGTGCGGAGGCAGCCGACTCCGCGGACAGGACCACGTAGCCGGAGGCTTCCAACTGCTCGCTCAGGAGCGCGCGGACAATCGCATCATCGTCAACCACCATGATACGGGCGGCGACACAGTCCCGGGCGTCAGCGGCAGCCTGCTCTGCGGGTACCGTTGCGGCCGGCCCGTTCCGCGCCACCGGCAGCCAGAGCCTGACCGTTGTTCCGCGGTTCGGGATGCTCTCGATGTGCAGCCCGCCGCCGCTCTGTTGGGCGAAACCGCTCGCCATGGCCAGCCCAAGGCCGGTCCCCTGGCCCGTCGGCTTGGTCGTGAAGAAGGGTTCCACCGCTTTCTTCAGCGTCACGGCATCCATGCCTGCTCCCGTATCGGACACGGATATCCGCAGGTACGAGCCAGCCTTCAGGTTGACCGGGAAGCGGAGTTCGTCGTCGTGAGTCAGCGTTTCCGCGACAGCGCCAAGCGTGAGTGTACCGGTACCCGCCATAGCGTCGCGGGCGTTCGTGGCCAGGTTGACCAGCACCGTCTCCAATTGCCCCTTGTCAGCAAACAGCGGCGGCAGTCCGTCCGTCACCTCCAGTCGTATCTCGATTCCGGTGCCCAGAGTATGGGCCAGGATTTCGCGCGTATTGGCGAGCAGGGATCCGACGTCCAACGGCTCGGCTTGAAGCTCGCCGCGCCGGGAGAAGGCGAGCAAGCGGTGCGTGACAGTGGCTCCGCGCTCAGCGGCTTCCAGAATCATGCGTGCGAAACGTTTAACCCCCTCCGGGTTGCCCGGGCGGCGCTCGATGAGCGCACAGCCGCCCTGCACGGCCTGCAGCACGTTATTGAAATCATGCGCGATGCCCCCTGCGAGCTGACCCAGGGCTTCCATACGTTGCGCATGCGCGAGTTTGGCCTGCGTCGTCTCCAGGTCGTGAGTCCGCGCGGCAACCAGGCGCTCCAGGTCGTCGCGCGACCGCGCCAGAGCGTCTCGAGCGAGGACGGAGTCCTCGATGTCCGTGCATGTGCCGAACCAGCGCGTGATCCCGCCGGTCGCCGGATCGCGGACCGGCAACGCTCGGCCGAGCGTCCAGCGGTAGCTGCCATCCGCCATGCGGAGCCTGTACTCCATTTCGAACGGCTCGCCAGTGGCCAGCGCATGCTGCCAGCCTGACCAGGCTCGTTCACGGTCATCGGGATGGAACAGCGGTTTCCTTCCGTCGCCCATCATCTGCGCCGGCGTTGTCCCGGTGCGTTGATACCAGCGCTGGTTAAAGTAGTCGTGATAGCCATCCGGCCGGGTCGACCAGACCATCTGCGGCATGGCGTCGGTCATCGTGAGCAATGCGCTCGTCCGCTCGCTGACGGCTCGCGTCAGGAGCTCCTGCTCCCGCAGGAGCGACCAAGCGATTCTCCCCAGTAACGCGGAGACCAATGTCGCCAGCACGCCGTAAATGAGCGTTGTCCGCCGCCATGGCCGTAAGATCTCGGCTTCATCGGCGCGGCTGGTTATCGCCACCCCCCAATCCGGCATGCCGTGCCAGCCGGCCACGCGGCGCTGTTGATCTATCGGCGACACGCCGGTCGTCGCGCCGTCCATCGCCGTCCGCCACATGGCTGCGACGCGGTGCTCCGCGGCGTCGTCGGGTTCGGGCGCCATCGGCTGCCAGGACCGCGCAACGACGGCGCCATCCTTACGGTAAATCGACATGCGTTGCGTCGGGATAGGGCGGAGCGATTCGCTCCAGGTCTGCGTCAGCTTTTGGATGTTAACAGACACCAGGACGATGCCGTTGAAGGCTCCGTTCTTGAACCGGGATTTTGCCATGGTGAAAACAGGTTCGTGACCGATTATCCCGGTGACAGCACGGCCAACGTAGTAATGATTCCGGCCGGCGTCCCGCGCACCGTTGAAGTAGTCCCGAAAGGCGCGGCTCTTCCCGTCCACAAATTCGGGATTGCTGGAGTCGCAGATAAATCCGTCCGCGTCGATGACCCAAACGGCCTCTGCCAGAGCCGATCGGCGCATGGTGACGTCGAACAGGGTCCGAAGGGTGGAATCGGAGCGCAAAGCCTGGCAGTCGCGCTCACCTGCCTCGCGATCCACGAGGTCTAGGATGAGCGCCTGCGTTTCGAAAATCCCCCGGGTCTGCTGACCAAGTGCCTCGGCGACTCGCCGTTGATCGGTCTCGGCCGTCCAGATGGCTTGAGTCCGCGTGTCCAAGGCTACCCACGCCCAGATCGCGACTGGAACCAGCATGGCACACGCGATCACGGCCCCGACGCGGGTGCGTGGCCTTGTATTCATCCGAAGCCGAAAGGCCTGGTCACCGGGCTCTGGCATAGGAGGACTATTCACCCCGAGTGCGGTCCATCTCATTAGGCATTACCGCATTGTTCGCCCTAAAGAAAAGGTTTGTGCCGAACATCGGTTCGAAAATCTCTCGGTAACTGCCTTGCATCAATTTTCGCCCAAGGGACGGTCGTGCCCGGGCGCTATGCCGTTGCGCGCATCTGCCCGGACTGCGCTGCTGCGACAACGGACGCGGCCGTTTGGACCGGGGGCCGGAATTACTGGACCAAAATGCCGCCGACCCAGCGCACGGGCGGCCGGAGCGAGAGGAAGTTGATCTTCCCCGCAAGCACGTTCCGGCCGATCCCTGTGATCGATACCATGCGCGGGAACGGTTCGCCGCCCTCGGCGATTCTCAGCACCGGGGTCAACGCCATCTGTTCGACGACATGCAGAAACCCGAGGTCACCCAGGAACGGCAGCGGATCAAGCCGCTGTAGCGGTGCGAACAGGCGGCCAACGGTCGTCGGTGCATCGGCGAGGATGCCAAGGATCAGCCGCTGGGTCAGGGACAGCCCGTCCACGGCATCCGGCAATTCCTGAAGATGCCGCCGCAGCGCCGGAGCCGCCAGCGGCAAAGCCGGCGTCCCGGACGCCGCAATCGCCTGAAGATCGTCCGCATCGGGCCGGCGCAGCGCCGTCCATACCGCCTGGCCGAGATCCAATTGCGCCTCCGTTACCGCTGCGCGCGTCGGCCAGAGCGAGGCCAATGCCTGCGGTCCCAACTGGCCCAGCCCGATGAAGCGTTCGATCGAGGGATGCCGATCGGCGCAGATCAACTCGAGACGCGCGGGGCGCGGACCACTGGCGAAGCAGGCCAGGCAGCGGGCGAGGATAAGCTGGTCGTGGCTGTCATGCTCGAACCACAGCACCACGCGGTGGTGGCGGTGGGCGGCGTGCAGCCGCAGCTCCTCGTCCCGCAGGCGGGTCAGAGACTGTGCGGCGGTAAAGCCCATCGGCCGCCGAATGCATCGGCCAGGAATTGCGCACGCTGTTCCAGCAGATCGGGCGCATCCGGCACCGGACCCTGGCAGATGGGATCGGCATACTCCAGGAAGTCGCCGGTGAAGCCGGCCGCGCGCAGGTTCTCCCGGATGTCGGAGCCGCAGCGGATGTGCAGGGTCGGAATGTCGCTGTCCATGGCGTGGTCTCCGGCGGCATCGGTTAGACTGGTCAAACCCGGGCGCCGCGCCAAGATACTCCGTCATGCCGCATCCCGAGACCTGGCTGAAAGTGCTGCCCGCCGGCCTGTTCTGCGAGCCGGGCGGCTTCTTCATCGACCCGCTGCGGCCGGTGGACCGGGCGGTGATCACACACGCCCACTCCGACCACGCCCGCCCCGGCCACCGCGCCGTGCTGGCGACCGCGGATACCCTGGCGGTGATGCGGGCGCGGCTGGGCGAGGGCAATGCCGGTTTTTCGCAGCAGGCGCTGCGCTGGCATGAGCCTTTGACCTTGGGCGGCGTGAAAGTCTGGCTCAGCCCGGCCGGGCATGTGCTGGGCAGCGCCCAGGTCGCGATGGAATATCAGGGTTCCCGCGCCGTGGTCAGCGGCGATTACAAGCGGACGGAGGACCCG
The DNA here is from genome assembly GCF_903915725.1 of uncultured Rhodopila sp. Taxonomy (GTDB): domain Bacteria; phylum Pseudomonadota; class Alphaproteobacteria; order Acetobacterales; family Acetobacteraceae; genus Rhodopila. Next base: position 13,054 of record NZ_CAIWTY010000106.1, on the reverse strand, counting down.
ACCTGCGCGGGGTTCGAGCCGGTGGCGTGCGACGTGTTCGTGACGGAGGCGACCTTCGCGCTGCCGGTGTTCGTGCACCCGCCGCCGGCGCATGAAGTTGCGAAACTGCTGGACAGCGTGGCGCTGTTTCCGGAGCGTACGCATGTCGTCGGCTGCTACGCGCTGGGGAAATGCCAGCGGGTGATCGCGCTGCTGCGGCAGGCCGGCTGGGACGGCCCGATTTGGCTGCATGGCGCGCTGGTCTCGATGTGCGAGGTGTACCGGCAGCGCGGCATCGACCTCGGCGATTTGCGCCCCGCCACCGTTGCGGCGAAGGCGTCGCTGGTTGGCGCCATCGTGCTGGCTCCCCCCGGGGCGATCGCGGATCGCTGGGCGCGGCGGCTGGAGGACCCGGTGGTGGCGCTCGCCTCGGGCTGGATGCGGGTGCGGCAGCGGGCGAAGTCGCGCGGGGTGGAGCTGCCGCTGGTGATCTCCGACCACGCCGACTGGAACGAGCTGAACGCGACCTTGGACGATGTCGGCGCGCCGGAGGTGTGGGTGACGCACGGGCGCGAGGAGGCGCTGATCCACGCGGCGGCGCAGCGCGGCATCCGCGGGCGGGCGCTGCGGCTGTTGGGGTATGGCGACGAGGACGAGACGGAGGTGCTGTCGGATGGCTGAACCGTTGGCGTTTACCTTTAAGGATGATGGGGCGATCCCGAACTCGCGCTTGCCGCTGCTGGTGTATCGCGACGCGGTGCCGGCGGATGCGGCGGCGATAGAGTCTCTGTTCGCCGCCAACAGGTGGCCTCCGGCGTGGCGGAACGGGGTGTATCCGTTCCATCATTTCCATAGCACGGCGCATGAGGTTCTGGGTGTGGCGCGGGGCGAGGTCTCGGTGCTGTTCGGCGGTCCGGGCGGCGCGGTGCTGACGGTCAAGGCGGGCGACGTGGTGGTGGTGCCAGCCGGGGTGGGGCACTGCAACCGGGGGCAGTCGGACGATCTGCTGATTGTGGGGGCCTATCCGGACAACGGGCCGGGTCCGGATTTACGGCGCGGCGTGGCGGAGGAGCATGACGAGGTTGTCCGCGCCATTGGGGCAGTCGGTATGCCGGCGGCCGATCCGGTGGCAGGCTTGGACGGCGACCTGCCGACGTTGTGGGCTTGATGCTCCGGAGATTGAGCGAACCGTGTCGGAAACCGGTCTCACCATCGGCGAGACCGACGCCCGGGAATTGCCGCTTCAGTTGGGCGTCCTTCCCTCCCCGTCATGGCCAGGCTTGTCCGGGCCACCTATGCCAGCACCCTGCCGCGACGGGTGGCCCGGACAAGCCGGGCCATGACGGACTAAAGTCAGGCGCCCGATTCGCTTACTCCTGGGCGTCGCCTAATATGGGTCCCCGGAACACCATATGAGCAACACTGTTGATGTGACCATTCCCGTCCAACCCGAGGCCGCCGCAACGCTGGCCGATACCCGCAACCGGGAGGCTGTTGGCCGGCTGATCAGCCGCGTACTGGTCCTACGGTCCAACCCCTCCCCGCTCGCGTTGGCCATCGCTGAGGAAAGGCTGAGGTAAAGGCCGCTGGCTTGACCGACGCGGAGATCGACGCGGAGTTGGCTGCCTACAACGCAGAACGCCGAGGCTGTCCAACTGCCCCGTGATCGTTTTCCATGCCTCAACTGTCGTGAGCGCCGCTCTGAGGGCCGGCACCCACCCCCTATGCCGCCTGCTTCGCCGTCACATCCAGCATCCGCCGCACCGCCGCCTCGAACGCCGGTTCGATCCCGCCGTCCAGGAACCGGAGTCCCAGGCGACCCGACGCGTCCACCGCCCGGACTTCGAACTTCGCCCGCCCGTTGCCGGCGCCCGTCAGCGTCAGGCTGCCCAGACGGCCCTCCGACACGCCATGGTCGCGGCCGGCATCGATCGCCGCGCCCACCAGCGAGATGTCCAGCAGCCGGACCGCCAGCGGCGTCAACCCTCCATCGAGGCTGACCGAGCACGCAACATCCACCTCCACCCGCGGCTGTATCCGCCGATCGGCTTCGGTGCTGGCGGTGCGGACGGTTTGCACCATGGCCGTGCGCAGCGCCGCGACGTCATCTGCCACCGCGCCGGCATGCTCGCGCAGCAACTTCGCCTGTTCGCCGCTGTGGCCGGCTTCCCGGGACACCCCGGCCATCAGTTCGGTGATCTGCTGCACCGCTTCGCCGCTTTCGGCGACATTGCGGGCGATTTCCTGCGTGGCGGCGGTCTGCTGCTCGACCGCGGCGGCGACCGCAACCGATACCTGCGCCACGGCGTCCAGAGACGAGCCGACCTCCTCGACCCGGGTGACGGCGGCGGCGGTCGCCTCGCGCAGCGAGTCGATTTGCCGGGTGATCTCGCTTGTCGCCCGCGCGGTCTGGGTGGCCAGCGCCTTTACCTCGGCCGCCACAACGGCAAAGCCCTTGCCGGCCTCGCCGGCACGGGCGGCCTCGATCGTGGCGTTCAGCGCCAGCAGGTTGGTCTGGCTGGCAATGTCGGCGATCAGCCGCACCACCGTGCTGATCTGTTCGGTGGCGGTGGCCAGCGAGCGGATGGTGTCGCGCGCGGCGGTGCCGCTGACCGCGGCATCGCGTGACACCGCGCTGGCGTGTTCTACCTGCGACGAAACAACCCGGATCGAGGCAGCCAGTTCTTCGCTGGCCGCAGCGACAATCTGCACGTTCGTCAGTGCCTGATCCACCGCCGCCGCCGTCCGCCCGGCATCCGCGTTTACCCTGTTCGCCGAACGGTTCATGGCGTTGACTTCGTTCAACATCGCATGCGCCCGTTCCCCGACGCGCTCGACCGCGCCGCCGGCCTCGATTTCGATGCGTTGCGCCATCATCTCAACGGTTTCGCGGCGGACCGCCTCGGACTTGCGCTCGGATTCGGCGCGCCGCCAATCGGCGAAGACCAGATGCGCCCGCATGGCCCGCAGCATTGCGGCTGCCCCGCGGAATTCCCTGACCGGCGGGGTGGCGATCTCCATGTCGAGCCGGCCGTTGGCGATCATCTCCAGATGCCCCTCCAGCGCTGTCACCGGCCGGCTGACGTTGCGGTACAGGCTGAAACCGAGCCACAGCACCGCCATCAGTCCGCCGCAGGCCAGGCCGATCCCCAGGGTCAGGCGATACCGCAAATCGGCAACCGCTGCCTGGTAGGCGGCCTGGCCAACCTGGATCTGCCGGGCAACGAGCGCGCTGTCGGCCTCGAAGGCAGCCTGGAAGAGGGGTGGCGAGTGCTGCTGGAACAGCACGTCCAAATCGGTGGTCCGACCCTGGCGCGCCAGATCGAGCGCCGGCTCGATGCTGTCATGCTGCAGCCGTCCGAAGCGTTCGTTGAAGTCACGGATCAGAATAAGCTGGTCGGGCAGACGCTTCTGCGACGTGTATCCCTGCCAGAGGTGGTCGATCTCCTGCAGCTTGGCACGCACCACGGCTTCGCGCTCCGCCAACGCCTGCTCGGGCTTGACTCCGCGGCCGAGGGCAATGGTCAACTGGGCGATGGTGTTGCGGCTGTCGCGCATCCGGTCGAGCATGCCGCGCAACTGGTCGACGGAGACCATGTCGTTCTCATAGACCTGACGTAGCGCGCCATTGGAGGCCGCCATCCCGGAGAAGCCCAGCCAGCCGACGGCGGCGACGAGCAGGAAGGCGGCGGCGACGGCGAACGCCAGGCGCCCGGCGACCGACCGCCACGCATCCAGCAACCGGCTGCGTAGGCCGTGCGTTACCACCTCCCCGTCGCGCAGGGTGATTCCATGCGCCGCGCCGCCGCGCAATGCGGCATAGGCAGCCTCTGCGGCGGCGACGGCGGCGGCCGTTGGCTTGGAGCGGATCGAGATGTAGCCGGTGACGCGGTCGTTCTCGATCACCGGGGTCACGTTCGCACGCACCCAGTAGAAGGCACCGTTCCTGGCGCGGTTTTTCACCAGCCCGTCCCAGGGGCGGCCAGCCTTGATGGTGGCCCAGAGGTTGGCGAAAGCCTCTTTCGGCATGTGCGGATGCCGGACGATGTTGTGCGGCGCGCCGAGCAGTTCCTGTTCCGAAAAGCCGCTGACTTCGGTGAAGACGTGGTTGACGAAGGTGATCTTGCCCTGCGGGTCGGTTTGGGACACCAGCGGCTTGCCGTCGGGAAACTCGGCTTCCTCATTGGTGATCGGCTCGTTCACGCGCATCGGGCACCTGCCAAACAGTTGGTGTCATCGGCACCCGGGCGGGGACCGAGGGGTTCGGCGGGAAAAGAGCATAATTGGGTTAAGAAAGTATGAACGCCCCGGGGCGAAGCGCCGAAATCGCGGTCCGGATCGGCGATTGCCGGCGCCCCGTCACGGAGCTTCGTCGCGCGTCCATTGGTAGATGCCGCCGTCGGCCGACAGGCTCATCGACAGGGTGGTGTCGTCCTGTAGATAGGAGCGCACAAATCCCATATCCCGCGCGATCCGGGTGTCGAGCGAGGGCGGCGGGCAGAACGCACGGGTCATCGCAATGGCGGTAAAGGCGAGGCTGCCCGAACGGCCGTCCGCCGTCAGTTCGGCCGACCATCCGGCGACGGCGCGGTTGCAGTTCAGCGTGAAGGCCGCACGGCCATCGGCGCCGAAGGTGACGCGATAGGTCTGGCCGGAGGGTGGCGCCGAGGCACCTTGCGCGTCGTCCATGGACTGGATGGCCACCAATCGCCAGCTGCTTTCAGCCAATGCGGGCAGGGGATGGGCCGCCGGCTCTTGTCCCATTGCAATCCGTATCGCGAGCGCGGCGAGGATAGCCGCTCCCGGTAGGAAGGTTCGGATCGGTTGTGGCATCGCGCGCAATCACGCTGGAGAAAGAGCATTTCACAATCGACCACCTCGGCAGGCTTCATTTAGATCGAGCATGCGACGATACATAAATCTGAATGGGGACGCAATGTCAGCGGACGAAGACCGAGCGGCGTTGCTCCATGCGTCCGGAACGCTTCCGCATCGCGCCAGCCGGGATGCGATTTTCGGCAACTCCGGGTCGGATACAAAGCAAGTTGTAACACGGATTTCCACCGATTAAGGGCACAGATTGCACCGAAGCAGTGGTTGGACTGACCCCCACCAGTGAGACACGAAAAAGCGGCACACCTCCTCATGCCGGCGAAGGCCGGTATCCAGGCTTTTTCCCGGCGTAAACAGAGGCGTGGATGACCTGCCATAGCGATGGTGGCAGCCGTGCCGGCGTGTCAAACGCAACACGGACTGGTAATAGCGCTGCTTTGCACATATTAGACTGAATAACCGCAAGACGTGGCAGTATGGTCGGCCTTGGCGCTTCATGCGATTGGAGGGCGTCGGTGTAATCCGTGCCCTTAATCGGTGGAAATCCGTGTTACATCTTGCCTGCTGCTGCGACGAACACGGACCGCTACGAAACGGGCACGGGTGAGGTTTCCGCGCACGGCCCGGGAAAGATGCCCGGGCCGCGAATGCTCGTGCTAACCCCCAGCCTCCAGCTCATCGATGAACCCGGAAATCACATCCAGCCCGCGGTCCCAGAATGCCGGATCAGACGCATCCAGACCGAACGGCGCCAGCAGTTCTTTGTGCCGCTTCGTCCCGCCCGCCTTAAGCATCTCCAGATACTTCGCCTGGAACCCGGGATGCCCCGACTGGAACTCCGCATACAGCGCGTTCACCAGGCAATCCCCGAACGCGTACGCATACACGTAGAACGGCGAGTGCACGAAATGCGGCACATACGACCAGAACACCGAATATTCCGGCGAGAACTCGAACGCCGGACCCAGGCTCTCGGTCTGCACCTTCATCCAGAGTTCGCCGATACGCTCCGGCAGCAACTCCCCTTTGCGGCGCTCGTCATGCAGCAGCGTCTCGAACTGGTAGAACGCGATCTGGCGCACCACCGTGTTCAGCATGTCTTCGACCTTGGAGGCGAGCATGGTCCGCCGCTGCGCCGGAGGCGCGGTGTCAAGCAGGGAGCGGAAGGTCAGCATCTCGCCGAACACGCTGGCGGTCTCCGCCAGCGTCAGCGGGGTGTGCGACATCAGCGTACCCTGCGGCCCGGCCAGCACCTGATGCACACCGTGCCCGAGTTCATGCGCCAGGGTCATCACGTCCCGCGTCTTGCCGTGATAATTAAGCAGCAGGTAAGGATGCACACTCGGCACGGTCGAATGCGCGAACGCGCCGCCCGCCTTGCCCGGCCGCAGCCCGGCATCGATCCACGGCTTGTCGAAGAACTGTTTCCCGATCGACGCCAGCTCGGGGCTGAACGCGCCATAGGCGGTGAGAACCTGCTTTTCGGCATCCGGCCAGGCGATCTGACGATCATCGTCGTTCGGCAGCGGGGCGTTGCGGTCCCAGTGCTGCAGCTTCGGCAGCTCCAGCCACTTCGCCTTCATTTTATAATAGCGGTGCGACAGTCGCGGATATGAGCCGCGCACTGCCGTCACCAGGGCGGCGACGACCTCGTCCTCCACCATATTCGAACGGTTGCGGTAGCTGGTGGGACGCTCGTAGCGGCGCCAGGTGTCCTCGATCTCCTTGTCCTTCGCCAGGGTGTTGGTGATCAGCGAGAACAGCCGGATGCGCGCGCCGAAGGATTCGCCGATGGCCTTGCCGGCAGCCTCGCGCACGCCGCGGTTGCGGTCGGACAGCTTGTTCAGCGCGTCGCTGACGGTCAGCGCCTCGTTGTTCAGGTTGACCCGCATCGCTGCCACGGTCTCATCGAACAGCCGCTTCCAGGCGCCGTTGGCGGTCAGGTCGCGTTCATGGTTCAGCTTTTCCAACTGGTCGTCCAACTGGTGCGGGCGGAACACCCGCAGGTCGCGCAGCCACGGCCGGTAGCGCGCCAGCGCCGCGTCGGCCAGCTTCGCCTCCAGCACCGCGTCGTCGACGCGATTGATCTCCAACGTAAAGAAGATCAGGTCGCTGCTGATCGCGGTGATCCGTTCGTTGATCGTCTGGTAGAACTGGCCGACGGCCGGATCGCTGGAGTCGGCGGCAAACAGCAGCTGCGCATAGGACCCGGCGCGGCCGAGCAGGTCATGAATGCGTTCATACTCGCCGATGACCGCGGCCAGGGCGGAGCCGGTCAGGCTGGCCAGCGTTCCGGCGTGCGCCCGGGCGAAGGATTTGGCCATCGTCTCGGCCCGGTCGAGATCCTCCGACAGCAACGGACTATCCGGAGACGGGTAAAGATCCGACAGGTCCCAGGCGGGTAACGTGATGTCCGGTTCGGCGTTTACGTCATTCATGTAAAAATCGTGCCCTTGCCCTGCTGCATCGAACTTTCATGTAGGCTAGGAAGCGCGTAGATCAAAGGGCGGCCTGACTGAGCCGCTGTGCCGCCGGAGGAGACGTGCGTACCTACCCGAACTGGCCGAACCTGGCCGTTATGATGTTCGCCGTGGCACGGTCCCGGCCGAGCCGCTCGTTCCTGCGCTATTGGCGCAAGGGCGCCTGGCACTCGATCACCCGCGAAAGCTTCGGCCGCATGGCGGCATCCTGCGCCCGCCGCATCCGCGCCGCGGGCGTATCGGCCGGTGATCGCGTGCTGATCTGCATGGAGAACCGTCCCGAGTTCCTGATTGCCGAGACCGCGCTGCTGGCGATCCGGGCGATTCCGGTGCCCGCCTACACCACCAACACGGTCGATGATCACGCCCACCTGCTCCAGGACTCCGGCGCCCGCGCCGCCATCGTCTCCACCCGGCCGCTGGCCGATCGGCTGGTGAAGGCGGGGGGGCTGGAGCTGCTGGTGACGATTGACGGCAAGCCGAGCGTGGATACCGGCGCCACCCGCGTGGTGGACTGGGCCGATCTCGTGCAGGACCAGTTGCCGCCGGACGATATCGCCGCGGAAGCGGCGTTGATCCCGGCCACTGCGCTGGCCTGCCTCATCTACACCTCCGGCACCGGCGGCTCGCCGCGCGGCGTGATGCTGCCGCATCGCTGCATGCTGGCCAACTGCGCCGGCGCGTTCGATGTCGTCCGCGGGCTGAACCTGAAGGACGAAATCTACCTGTCCTACCTGCCCACGGCGCATGCCTTCGAGCACACCGTCGGCCAGTTCTTCCTGCCCAGCCTCGGCTCGGAAATCGTCTATGCCCGTGGCGTCGAGAACCTCGCAGCCGACTTGCTGACCATCCGGCCGACGCTGCTGGCGGTGGTGCCGCGCGTGCTGGAGGTTATCCGTGCGCGGATTTTGGCAGGGGTAGGGCGGGAGAAGCCGTGGCGGCAGAAGCTGTTCCAGGCTGCGCTGACCGCCGGGCTGAAGCGCGTGGACCACAAGCGCCTGAGCGTGCTCGAATACCTGCTCGATCCGCTGCTGGAGCGGCTGGTGCGGGCCAAGGTGCGCGCCCGATTCGGCGGGCGGCTGAAGATCGCCCTGTCGGGCGGGGCGCGACTGGACCCGGAGGTGGGAAAATTCTTCCTGGCGCTGGGTTTGCCGATAATGCAGGGCTACGGGCAGACCGAGGCGGGGCCGGTGATCAGCGTCAATCCGCCGGAGGACATTCGCATCGACACCGTCGGCGCCATTCTGCCGGGGGTCGATTGCCGCCTGGCCGAAGACGGCGAGATCCTGGTGCGCGGCGAACTGGTGATGGATGGCTACTGGAACCGACCGGATTGCACTGCCGAAGCGATTCGCAATGGATGGCTGCATACCGGGGATATCGGCGAACTCGACCACGGCTACCTGCGGATAACGGACCGCAAGAAGGACATGATCGTCCTGTCCGGGGGTGAAAATGTCTCGCCGGCCAAGGTCGAGGGCCTGTTGATGGCGGAAACCGAAATCGGCCAGGCGGTGGTGTCCGGCGACGGGCGCAGCGGCCTGAGCGCGCTGGTTGTCCCGGCCGAGGGTTACGACGATGCCGCCGTGGCGGTGGCGGTGGACCGCGCCAACAAGCGCCTGTCGGCGACCGAGCGGGTCCGCCGGCACGCGGTGGTGCCGCCGTTCACGATCGAAAACGGCCTTCTTACTCCATCGCAGAAGATCCGCCGCGTGCTGGTGATCCGCGCCAACGCGCAAGTGCTGGCGGGGCTGCACCGGTGATGGCCGATGATATCGCACGGGGCGGACCGGGAAGGCGGGGGCAGGCGCCCCGACGCCTCCCCGTCATGGCGGGCGGAGGCCCGCCATCCACGCCTTTGCCGAGACAAGCACCGCAAGGCGTGGATGGTCCGCCTTCGCGGACCATGACGGGGGGCGTCGGCGGGCGTGCCCATCCGCGCCCGATCCAATCGCGATCCCACCCGATACGCATCAGCCATTGCGACGAAGCGGGCGCTCTGCTAGACGGCGCCCCTCGCGATCTGATCCAATGTTGGATACCTGACGTGCCTCGCGCGACCCGCGGGGTTTCTTTTGTTTTAGAAGGGGCGTTGGCCCATGGCCGTTCCAAAGAGAAAAACCTCCCCCTCCCGCCGGGGGATGCGCCGCAGCCATCATGCGCTGCCGCACGAGGCGCACAACGAGTGTCCGAACTGTGGCGAGCTGAAGCGCCCGCACCATATATGCAGCCATTGCGGCCACTACGACGGGCGCGAAGTGGTCGCGGCCGGCAAGGAACTGAAAGGCGCAGTGAGGGCCTAGGGCACGGCATAGGCCGCGAACGGGTCTGCAAGTGACCGGTCCCTATACCCTCGCCGTGGATGCCATGGGCGGCGACAAAGCGCCCGACATGGTCGTCCACGGACTTGACTTCGCCGCGGAACGCCATCCGTCCGCGCGATTTCTCCTCATCGGCGACGAGACCCAGCTCAACGCATTGCTGGCTAAGCATAAACGCGCCCGCGCGGCTTGCACAGTGCGGCATGCGGCCGAGGTCATCACCTCGGAGATGAAGCCCACGGCCGCGCTGCGCAGCCGCAAATCGTCGATGCGACTCGCGGTGGACGCGGTGGCGAAAGGCGAGGCCGCCGGGCTGGTCTCCGCCGGCAACACCGGCGCGTTGCTGGCGTTGGGCAAGATCATCATCAAGACTCTGCCAGGCATCGAGCGGCCGGCGATGGCCGCGATCGGACCGTCGGCACGCGGCGACGTGGTGATGCTCGACCTCGGCGCCAACGTGCACTGCGACGTCCGCAACCTGGTGGAATTCGCCGTGATGGGCGACGTCTTCGCCCGCACCGTGCTTGGCCTGACGGCACCCACCATCGGCCTGCTGAATGTCGGGTCGGAGGATCTGAAGGGCGACGACACCGTTCGCGACGCGGCGGAAATCCTGCGCAACAGCCATATCGGCCCGCAATTCCATGGCTTCGTCGAGGGTCACGACATCGCCGCCGGCACCACCGACGTCGTCGTCACCGACGGCTTCACCGGCAATGTCGCGCTGAAGACGGGCGAGGGCGCGCTGAAGCTGATTGGCCAGTTCATGAAGCAGGTCTTCACCAGCGGGCTGATCGCCAAGTTCGCCTATCTGCTGGTCCGCCCCGGCATGGATCGCCTGCGCGAGTGGCTCGACCCCCGCCGCTACAACGGCGCGGTCATGGTCGGCCTCAACGGCGTGGTGGTGAAGTCGCATGGCGGCACCGACGCCCAGGGTTTTGCCCATGCGGTCGATGTCGCCATGGACATGGTGACGCACCGCTTCAACGATCGCATCCGTGAGGATCTGGCACGGATCGGACTGGACAAACGCAGCCCGGCGGAGAAGAACGGGCGGGATCGCAAAGCTGCCGGGGCAAAAGCCAATGGGGCGACAGCCCCGGGGCAAGACGTCGCGGTGGCAGAAGCAATTTCAACTGGCGAACCGGCAGGGGCCGCCGTTTCCGGCGGAACGTCGCAATCGGGATTGAGCGACGATACGCACCTCGCCACCGCCTGAGCAGGATTTACCATGCCGATTCGTTCCGTGCTTGCCGGCTGCGGCGGCTATCTGCCCGACAGGGTCGTCTCCAACGACGAGCTGTCCCGCACCGTTGATACCACCGACCAGTGGATTCAGGAACGCACCGGCATCCGCCAGCGGCATTTCGCCGCTTCGCACGAAACCTCGGCCTTCATGGGCACCGCCGCCGCCCGGACCGCGTTGGCGGATGCCGGCGCGACGGCCGCCGACGTCGATGCGATCATCCTGGCGACCAGCACACCGGATCAGGCATTCCCCGCCACGGCGCTGAGGGTGCAGGCGGCGCTGGGCGTCACCCGCGGCTTCGGCTTTGACCTGTCAGCCGCCTGCGCCGGCTTCATCTATGCGCTGTCGATCGCCGACGGCATGATCCGCAACGGCCAGGCCACCGGCGTCCTGGTCATCGGCAGTGAGGTCTACTCGCGCATCCTGAACTGGAAGGACCGCGGCACCTGCGTGCTGTTCGGCGACGGCGCCGGAGCGGTGTTCCTGCGCGCCGCCCGGGTCAGCGATCCGGATACGCGCGGCGTCCTGTCCACCCATATCCATGCTCAGGGCACGCTGGGTGACATCCTCTATGTCGATGGCGCCGTCGGCCAGCCGCACAAGCCCGGCCATCTGGTGATGAACGGCCGCGAGGTGTTCCGCCACGCCGTCACCCGCCTGGCCGAAGCGGTCGAGGAAGCCCTGGCGGCCAACGGCCTGACCCACGCCGACGTTGACTGGCTGGTGCCGCACCAGGCCAATAGCCGGATTATCAACGCGATGGGCAAGAAGCTGCACTTGGCGCCGGAGCGGGTTGTGGTCACGGTCGACCGCCATGCCAACACCTCCGCCGCCTCGGTGCCGCTGGCCCTGGCCGAAGCCCGCGCCGACGGCCGCATCCGCAACGGCGACCTGGTGTTGCTGGAAGCGTTGGGCGGCGGCCTGACCTGGGGTTCGGCTCTCGTCCGCCTGTGACCTGACGCTCGCCGTCGCCTGCAAACCCCTGATCTGGTGCGATTTATTCAGCGCAACCTTGACGTGCCGGCATGACTTGCCTTAGCGTGATTGCATGCTGACGATTACCCGCGCTCACATTGCTGAAATGATCTACACTCAGGTCGGGCTGTCCCGGAATGAGTCCGCCGATTTGCTGGAGTCTGTGCTGGATCGGATTGCGACCCGCCTGGAGGGTGGTGAATCCGTTAAAATCAGCGGGTTCGGAACCTTTTCTGTAAGGCAAAAAGGCCGCCGGGTTGGTCGCAACCCGAAGACCGGCGAGGAAGTGCCGATACTGCCGCGGCGGGTGCTGGTGTTCCGCCCCAGCCACGTGCTGAAGGCTCAGGTCAACGGCCAGACGCCCGGTACGGAAGATGATGAATGAGCTGCCTCGCATAGGCGTTGCCGCGGCTCGTGACGCCCGGGCGCTCACGTGAGCCATGAATCGCAGGCAGAAACTCTCGACCCCGGGGCAAGGCCGCGTCCTAAGAAAGCCCCGAACGCTTTTCGCACGATCAGCGAAGTAGCGGACGACCTTCACATCCCGCAGCATGTGCTGCGCTTCTGGGAGACGAAGTTCCCGCAGGTGCAGCCGCTGAAGCGCGGCGGCGGCCGGCGGTATTACCGTCCCGACGATATCGTGCTGCTGCGGCGAATCGCCGATTTGCTGTATACTCAAGGCTATACGATCAAGGGTGTGCAGCGCCTGTTGCGTGAGGGCGGCGGCCAACTGTCGGACGACATTCCACCCCCGACGGCGGACGAACGCGCCGCGGCCGAGGCCGAGAAGGCCGGGCTGGCGGCGCAGGCGCCGCTGCTGATCCCTGGCCTCGAACTGGTTCCGCCTCCCGCGGTCGTGGTGCAGCTTGCGCGCACCGGTCAGCGGTCGAAGCTGGAGATCGAAAACGAGCGGCTGCGGGGACTGCTGCGGGAGCTACTGACGGAGGTCCGGGAGCTGCGGAAGATGCTGGAGTAGGGCACCGCTCGCTCGCAGCAGGGTCGCGTCCGCCTCATGGGCAGCGCCGCTCCGGCATGCCGACGAAGGTTGGCATCCACGCCTTCTGCTTGCGCAACCAAAGGCGTGGATGGCGGGCCTGCGCCCCATAGGCGTTAAAATAGCGGCCGGCGGTTGCTGCTTCCCCCCGTCATGCCGACGCAGGTCGGCATCCACGCCGTTGCCTAAACCCGCACCGCAAGGCGTGGATGGTGCGCCTCCG